>CAZFTS010000005.1:0-73081 GCA_964521685.1 uncultured Muribaculaceae bacterium | reverse complement strand
AAAATTTTGATACATATAATTGAATTTTAAATATTTAATAATGTCTTAACAAAATGCCCTCAACTTTGAAGGTCTGTAAAAAATTGAAATACAAATTTAAAAAGTAAATAAGAAATAGTACAACTAATATTTACAAAAGAGGATTCTGAGGTAAATATTTTTAAAAAAATGTGAAGATTTTTAAATATGGCATGTAATTTGAAAACTATTTTTGTTTTTTAAGTTTTCTACACATAATTTTGCACATATATTTAATTTATAATTAATGGATTTAAAGACTACAATTTTAGAGAATTCGTTGGAGCTCTTTCTGCAGAGGGGTTGTAAGGCTGTAACCATGGACGATGTTGCCAGAGAGAACGGTATCTCTAAGAGAACTCTTTATGAGCATTTTGCCGACAAATCAGATCTTCTGGAGCAGAGCATAGCATATCTGCACTGCCATATGATGCAGTATGCAGGGAAGATGGAGGAGGAGTCTGTAGATATTCTTGACCTCCTTTTCAAGCTTCACGATACACAGTCAGATGTAATAATCAACCTCAAAAGGAACTTTTTCCAGGAGCTTAAGAGGTACTACTTCCCGCTCTACAAAAAGACCTACGAAAAATTCATGGAGTACCATGAGAAAAAGATAAAGGACTATCTCACAAAAGGACAGAAAGAGGGGTATGTTAAAGAGGATATTAATAAGGATTTGATCTCAAAAATCATAATTGAGATATCGAATATGATTGAGAACTCAGAGATATTTACAAGTAAGGAACACTCTCGTAAAGAGCTTTTTAAAGATGTTATAATAACATATTTCAGGGGCATATCTACGATGAAGGGTATAGAGACAATAGATAATTATTTTGACAAAACAAACAAATAGAAAGGTTTATGAAATTTCTGAAAAACGTAAAGGTGTTTTGCACACTTATTACAATGACCATTGCTCCAATCGCTAATGCTCAGGAGCAAAAAGAGGTTCTCCGCCTCAGTATAGAGAAGGCGCTGGAGATAGCTATGGACCGGAACCTTAGTGTTAAGGTTGCCGACGAGGAGATCAGGAGAGTTGACTGGCTTCTTAAGGAGAACTGGTACACCCTGCTTCCTTCTGTAAGTGCCAGCGGACAGTACACTAACAATGTCCTCAAGCCGGTTTTCTTTTCTGACTTTTTCCCGGGAGGGAAGATGGAGATTGGATCTACAAACAGTTATGCTTTAACCGGAACAATGCAGGTTCCCATTTTTTCTCTTGCCCTTCTGAAAAACATACAGATGACCGAGATAGAGATGAAATCGGTTCTGGAGTCGGCAAGAAGTACAAAAATTGATCTTGTGGCACAGGTTAAAAACTCATTCTATGGAATCCTGATGCTCGAGCAATCTCTTATAGTTCTGAATGAGAGCTATAGAAATGCAAAGGAGAGTGCCGATAACATTAAAAGAATGTATGAAAATGGTCTTGCATCGGAGTACGATATGATTAGAACTGATGTGGCTGTCAGGAATATAACACCAACCATCACACAGGCCGAAAACGGGCTTGAACTTGCAAAGATGCAGTTCAGGGTTCTCCTCTCACTGGATATAAATACCCCGTTTGTAATTGAGGGGGAGGTTGAATCATTTGAAAAAGAGATAATGGCATTCAACGGTTCGGCATCCTTCTCTCTGGAGAATAACACCAATCTTAAATCTCTTGCTATTCAGGAGGAGAGGCTGAATAAGAGCATTGAACTTATACGTTCCCAAAGATTACCATCTCTGGCAGGTTTTGCAAACTATCAGCTTCAGATGCAGAGTCAGGAGTTTACCTTTAATAAACAGTGGTCAAACTCATTCTCGGTAGGGCTTGCTCTACAGATACCAATATTTAACAAAATGTCTGCTGTGCTTAAAGAGAAGCAGTCAAGGGTTGTTTTAAATCAACTTAATTACCAGAGAGAGCTTCTGGAAAACAACCTGAGCCTCGCTTTGAGGAACTCTTTAAATGAGATGAACAGGGCAAAAATCCAGCTCGAATCGGATAAAGAGGCGGTTAAGCAGGCGATGAAGGGGTTTGAGATCTCAAAGGTGAGATACAACACGGGAGCCGGTACCGTACTGGAAATTAACGATTCAGAGGTTGCGCTTACACGAGCAAGGCTTAACCTGAACCAGACAATATACAACTATATCAAGGCAAGAAACGAATATGAAAAAGTTCTTGGCAACAACTAAAAACCATCTAACTAAGAAATAAATAATCAGAATATGAAAAAGATAGCAACATTAATTGTATTAGCAACTCTGGCACTTTCTGCCTGCTCGGGAGAGGCGGTAACAGAGGAGAAACAAAAAGAGTTCCCTGTAAAGGTATCTGCCATTGAAAAAGCAATGGTTAATCAGGAGTACGAATTCACAGGAAACATTGAGCCGGTAGCAAAGAACATTATATCAAGTGCTGCTGCACAAAGAATAGATAAGATCTACGTGGAGATAGGTTCAAGGGTAAGAAAGGGTCAGCTTCTTGTTGAGATGGAGAATGTTAACTACCTGCAGGCTAAACTGCAGATTGAAAACCTTAAGCTTGATCTTGCAAGGGTAGAGGCCCTCTACAAAGCCGGCGGAGCTGCTGCCCAGCAATATGACCAGCTCAGAACACAGGTTAAGGTTGCCGAGGAGTCTCTTGCAAACCTTGACAAGAACACCAAACTTTTATCGCCTATAGATGGTGTGGTGGTTCAGAAGAACTTTTTCAATGGAGACCTTGCAACCGGACAACCTATTCTTGTGGTTATGCAGATGCAGCCTGTGAAAATTCTGATTGGAATCTCCGAAGAGTTTTTCCCACAGACAAAACAGGGAACACCTGTTGAGGTTACTCTCGATATCTACCCCGACAAAAAATTCAGCGGCAAGGTGATGATGATACACCCAACAATTGATGCCAACACAAGGACATTTATTGCTGAGGTAAGAATTGACAACCCATCACTTCTGCTCCGTCCCGGAATGTTCGCCAGAGCAAAGGTTGGTTTCGGAGCCAAAGAGAGAGTTGTAGTTCCCGACAGAGCTGTTATCAAACAGACCGGAACAAATGACAGATATGTATATGTACTGGACGGAGATGTGGTTACATATACAAAAGTAGTACTTGGCAGGAGGGTTGGTTCGATATATGAGGTGTTGAGCGGACTTGAGGCCGGACAAAAGGTTGTTGTTGCAGGAAACACATCACTATCCGATAAATTAAAGGTTAAAGTAACCGAGTCAGAACTTGATTTAACAAAATAAACCGGAATTAACTTATGAAAATATATGAAACCGCGGTCAGGAAGCCGGTAACAACCGCCCTGATATTCATAGGGATCGTAGTCTTCGGCCTCTTCTCGTTCTCGAGATTGTCGGTTGACCTCTATCCCGAAATAGAGCTCAATGCGGTAACGGTTATGACCACCTATTCGGGAGCAAGCGCAACCGATATTGAACAGAACGTTACCAAAAGAATGGAGATGGCACTAAGTACCGTATCGGACCTTAAACGTATCTCTTCTACATCAAAGGACAACATCTCCCTTATAACCATAGAGTTCGAGTATGGAACAGATATGGATGAGGCGGTGAACGATATACGGGCAGTGATTGATATGCAACGGAACTTCCTTCCGGAGGAGACCGAGAATCCCGTTATCCTGAAATTTAACTCCACAATGATGCCTATCGCATTCCTCTCTGCAAGAACAACCCAGAATACTCAGGGGCTGTACAAGATTCTTGAAGAGAAGGTTGCAAACCCTATCAACCGTATTAACGGAGTTGCCTCGGTATCAATCTCGGGAGCTCCTCAAAGAGAGGTTCAGGTGTTGGTAGATCCAAAAAAGATGGAGGGCTACAAGCTTACAATAGAACAGCTCTCTGGTCTGCTTGCTCTGGAAAACAGAAACATACCGGGAGGTAACATAGATATAGGATCAGAGACATACTCAGTTAAGGTAGACGGGGAGTTTAAAACCAGCGACGACCTTAAAGAGATTGTGGTTGGTAGCTTTATGGGCAGAAACATCTACCTTAAAGATGTGGCAACCGTAAAAGACACACTAAAGGAGAGATCTACAGAGGTGTTTACAAACGGGGAGAGATCGGCTATGATTGTGATTCAGAAGCAGTCAGGGTCGAACGTTGTGGAGATAGCCGACAAGATTAACGAAGAGCTTCCTGCTATTAAGGCGTCACTTCCTCCCGATGTGAAAATTGAGATGGTTCTCGATACATCGGACTTTATAAAAAGCAGTATAAACTCACTCACTGAAACGGTACTGCTTGCAGGTATCTTTGTAATGATTGTTGTACTATTCTTCCTGGGAAGATGGAGAGCGACCTTCATAATTATTCTCACAATTCCGGTATCGCTCATAGCGGCCTTTATCTACCTGATGATAACGGGAAATACACTCAATATCATATCATTGAGTTCACTGTCAATTGCGATAGGGATGGTGGTGGACGATGCGATTGTGGTACTGGAGAACATAACGACGCACATTGAGCGGGGTAGCAAACCGAGAGATGCCGCTATTTATGCAACCAATGAGGTGGCTGTAGCAGTTGTTGCATCTACACTTACAATTGTGGCGGTATTCTTCCCACTGACTATGGTTACCGGACTTGCCGGCATAATGTTCAAGCAGCTTGGATGGATTGTAACAATAATTATAGTAGTCTCTACTATTGCAGCATTGACACTTACCCCAATGCTCAGCTCAAGAATGTTAAAAAAGGATGCAAAGAGAAGCAAAGCATTTATGTTCTTCTATGCCCCAATTGAGCGCGGCCTTGACAATCTGGATTCGTGGTATGCAAACCTTTTAAGATGGGCTCTCTCACACCGGAAAACAGTATTTACCGGAGCGGTTGTACTATTTCTCTCCAGCGTAATGTTGCTTGCAAAAGTGGGAACCGACTTCTTCCCTGAATCGGATAACTCGCAGATAGCTATTAACGTAGAGCTTCCGGTAGGAACCAGAATAGAGCAGGCAAGAACGCTTAATACCTATCTTTTCAACCAGTGGAAAGAGAAATATCCTGAAATTGAGGTGCTTCAAACCTCGATGGGACAATCGGACGGATCAAATGTCTTTATGTCTTTAAGAAATTCAGGAACCCATATAATATCTTATACAGCAAGGCTTAAAGACCTGAAAGACAGAGAAAGGGATATTTTTGAAATCTCCGACCTTATGCGGGAAGATCTCATTGGCATTCCGGAGATTTACAGATATGAGGTAATTCCGGGTGGATCCAATCCGGGAATGGGTACCGGTGGATCTACATTTGAGATGGATGTTCTGGGCTATAATATGGATGATGCAGCAAAGGTTGCCGATCAGGTTGCCGATATTATGCGTAATACGCAAGGTTTGCGCGACATAAAACTGAGCAGAGAAGATTTCATGCCGCAACTCAGGGTTGAGTTCGACAGGGCGAAACTTGCCATGAACGGAATCTCTCTCACCAATGCTGCAACAATTGTGAGAAACAGGATCAATGGAGTAATTACAACCCGTTTCAGAGAGGATGGCGAAGAGTATGACATAGTAGTCAGGAATGACATTAAGTTCAGAACCAGTATCGATGATATTAAAGAGATAATGTTATACAGCACCACAGGCAAAAGTGTGCGACTAAGTGAGGTTGGAAGAGTCATTGAAGATTTTGCACCACCTGCAATTGAACACCTTGACAGGGAAAGAGTTATTAAGGTAACCGGCTCTATTTACAAAAGAGCACTGGGAGATATTGCAAAAGAGGTTACAGCAAAGGTAGAAGATATAACCCTGCCTTCAAATATCGCTGTTGAGCTCTCCGGCTCTTATGAAGAACAACAGGATTCATTTAAAGATATGTTTACACTGCTGCTTCTTGTTGTCATGCTTACATATATAGTTATGGCAGCCCAGTTTGAATCATTCAGGGATCCGTTTATAATAATGTTCTCACTTCCGTTTGCCTTTACCGGAGTATTTGTTGCTCTCTGGATGACAGGTACATCTCTGAGTTTGATTGCACTGATTGGTGCTGTCATGCTGGTAGGTATTGTTGTGAAAAACGGTATTGTGCTCATTGACTATATAAACCTCAACAAGGAGAGGGGAATGAGTGTTGTGCGCTCGGTTGTATCGGGAGGGCGTTCAAGGTTACGTCCGGTGCTGATGACTACAATAACAACTATTCTCGGTATGTTCCCTATGGCAATGGGTATCGGAGAGGGTTCTGAGATATGGCAGCCGATGGGTATCTCAATCATTGGCGGTCTTACAGTCTCGACAATCCTGACTCTGATTGTAATTCCAACCATTTACTGCTCATTCCATGCAAGGGATATTAAGAAGATGAGAAAAAAACATGCTCTTCTCAATGCTAATAATTAATAAAAGTAGAATATGAAAGCTGTAATGATAATATATAATCAGGCCCACTCATCGGTTGTGATGAACATTCTGGACTCCCTCTCAGTGAGGGGGTTTACCAAGTGGACCGAGGTGCAGGGCCGGGGCTCGCAAAAGGGTGAGCCACACTACGGTACACATGCATGGCCCTCTAAGAATATGGTAACTCTCGCAATTGTCGATGCCGAAGTTGTGCCCACTCTTATAGGTGAGCTTAAAAAGGCAAATGAGGCTGCGATTGAGCAGGGGCTGAGAGCCTTTGTCTGGGATGCCGACTCGGTTGTGTAAAGTTTGGACCCTTTTTTGAATAGGTTTTTAGAAAAAAACATATTAATTTAGCAGTCACAAATGTTTAATTTTAAAAAAATCTTAAGAAAATGGCAATAGCAGTTAATGATTCAAATTTTAACGAAATAGTTTTGAAATCGGACAAACCGGTAATAATCGACTTTTGGGCAACATGGTGCGGTCCATGCCGGATGATTTCACCAATTATCGATGAGCTTTATAATGAATACGAGGGGAAGGCAGTTATTGCTAAATGTGACGTTGACTCCAGTGAGAGTGTTCCCGTGAAGTATGGAATCCGCAATATCCCTACAATTCTTTTTTTCAAAAACGGAGAGTTAAAGGATAAGATTGTAGGTTCTACTACTAAAGCGGCTATCGTAGCTAAGCTTAATGAACTAATGTAAAAATAAGATGAAAAAATTTGCAACCATCATCATCCTTATGCTCCTTGTATCATCGGCTGCTCTGGCTCAGGGCAAGATTGGTGTTAAGGGCGGGTTGAATTTCGACTCCTATAAGGATATTTCCGGAAGCGTGAATGACACATGGAACAGACAGACCGGATACCATTTCGGACTGCTGGTACAAACCAAGATTCCAATTATTGGTCTTGGTTTCCAGCCTGAGCTGTTATTCGTAAGGAAAGGGGTGGAGAATCAGACAGATCCTACAAACAATTTCTATCTGGATTATCTGACGCTGCCTCTGAATCTGCAGGTTGGACTCGACCTGTTGCTCTTCCGCCCATTTATTATGGTTAGCCCTTACATCTCTTATGCTATTGGCAAAGGGGATATGCTGGGTAATACCGACTGGGATAATCTCAACAGATTCGACTATGGTTACGGACTTGGTGTAGGCGTTGACCTGTGGAAATTGCAGATTACAGGAAAGTATAACTGGGGACTTGGAAAACTACAGGATGCAGGCTCGACTCCTATTAACGGGACAACGTTGAGAAATGCTAAGAATGAGGGTTTTCAACTATCGGTTGCTATTCTTTTTTAACTATTTAAAAACCTGATGTCAAAAAGAATATGCGTTTACTGTTCATCCAGTAACATTCTTGAAGAGAAGTATGTAAAGGCCGCCAAGGAGTTCGCTGAGGCGGCCTCTCTTTTGGGCTACACTATTGTTTGCGGGGGCAGTGTTATGGGTCTGATGGGGGTAATCATAGATACCATGATCGATAGGGGCTCTCCGGTTGAGGGGTTTATTCCTGGCTTTATGGAGGATATGGAGATTCACCATAAAGGGATAAAGCAGTTGGGGGTTGTAGAGACAATGAGTGAGCGGAAAGAGTTGCTCCGGCAAAACAGCGATGTTGTGATTGCCTTCCCGGGAGGATTGGGTACAATGGAGGAGTTTATGGAGACATTCACACTCAAGAGGCTTGGTCAGTACGACGGTACGGTGATTCTTTTCAATCAGGATGGTTTTTATAACGAGCTTCTGAATCTTTTCGAACACTTTGTGAAAAATAAATTCTTAAATTCGAACTACAGAGACTCTCTTGTTGTTGTTAACAGTGTTGAAGATTTGATAGTGGCTGTAAAAAACTCGAAAAAAGAGAGAGTGGAGGCAAAACACTATCTGCCCGAATAATTTTATATGGAGCTAAACAAAATACAGGAATCCATTGCAGAGGATTTCTCAAGAGTAAACTCACTGATAAGAGAGAACCTTGAAAGTGGGGTAGATTACCTTAATACCATAAACAGTTATCTTCTGGACCTTAAGGGTAAGCAGATAAGGCCTTTGATAAGTCTTATAACAGCCAAAGCGTGCGGAGAGATAAATAATCTGACAATCAGCTGTGCTGCTGTTTCGGAGATGATCCACACAGCAACCCTTATGCACGACGATGTGGCCGATAACTCTTCGGTAAGAAGAGGAGCTCCTACAGTGCAGAGTAAGTTCAGCCCTGCAGCATCTGTGCTGACAGGCGACTACTGGCTGGCAAAAGCATTGTCACTTCTTGTAAAGGAGAATAATCCGAGAGTGCTTGGATTCTTCACAAGAGCGGTCGAGGAGCTCTCGGAGGGGGAGCTTTTCCAGATGCAGAAAGCTTCAAAATTAGACACATCGGAGAGTGACTACCTCCACATTATAACACGTAAAACCTCAAGTCTTTTTGTTGCGGCAGTCGCCAGTGCCGCCTACTCCTGCGGAGCCGGAGACAAAATCATAGAAGATATGGGTAAATATGCCTATCATCTTGGCATAGCATTTCAGATAAGGGATGATATTTTCGATTATATGCCCGATCTCAATACCGGAAAAAATGCAGGATCCGATATCCGGGAGAAGAAGATAACACTTCCTTTGATCTGTGCATTCAATACAGCAGGCGAGAATGAGAAGGGGGAGATGTTAAGAGTCATTAAGGAGTCCCGTTATGATGACGACTCCCTGGTGAACAAAACTCTGGATTTCGTAAAAAAATATAATGGAATTTCAAGTGCCCAGGAGGCACTGACAAAACACTCCGGGATAGCCATAGGAGCGCTTACAGGATTGGGAGAATCTAAGTTTAAACAAGAGCTTGCAGATATTGCAAACTATGTGGGTACAAGACTTATTTAGTAAGTTTTTCGTAAACAATCTCAAGACTGTTATAGAAATCTTCCCCGAATGAATGAATAAGAGGTTCTTTCAGGAATCTGAATACAGGTGCCCCCTCATTTTTACCCTTTGTATATCCATCGATACATATATGCCAGCGATGCAGGTTAAGAGCTGTCATACCATTTGATAGTTTTGATACCCTTATCGGGTAGAGCCAGCATGAAACCGGCTTTTTCAACGAACTTTTACCCTCTTTGTGTGCCAACTCAACACCGCAGAGACAAACATCGTTATTGTCGAAAATTGTATATGCGCACTCCTCGCCTGCAATCAAAGGAGTCACCAGATCATCATCAATATCACGGATAAAGGGACCCTGCTCCTCTATGGAGCGGATCCCTTCAATCCTCAGATATTCCGAAATTTTACCCTTTTCATCCCTTAAAATATTGCATTCACTCTCTTCGAGCGGCGCACCACTGTCACCTATTATACAACAGGCTCCGCGGCACTTTGAGATATCGCAGATAAACTTCTCTGTCAGAATCTCGGAGGAGACCAGAATGTTGTCTATTTCAATGATCGTTGGGGATGTCATGTAAAATACGGTTTAATTTAATTATTTGGCTGCCGGAGCAGTTCCGTTCATAATTTGCTCGTACTGGTTGCCTTGGGACATGGTTTGTTTGATAAAGGCGTTCAGTTTGGCAGGTGTCATTGCCTTAAGGGCTGCCTCATAGGTTGTATGAAGATCCTTACCTGAAAGATACCTGTTAGATATGGTATTTAACCAGTAGCTGTTCTCTCTGAGACTTTGAGTATAGTTTTTATTCATAAACTCAATAATCTTGTTGAAATCATCGGCTGTAACACCATTCTGCATAACATTTGCAATCTCTTTATGAGCTCTTGCAAGAAGTCTCTCTTTAAGCGCAACGTCGGTATCAAAACCAAACATAAATGTAAAGCGATCCTCAGGAATTGTGGTAAGACTCATATTCACACCTACACCATATGTACCCTGCTCCTCTTCGCGGATAGTCCTTGTAAATACCTGGTCAAACACCTGTTTTGTCATATTTGCCATAATTGCATTTTCAACGGTATAAGGAATTTTACCGGTAAAGAATGTGTAAACAGTCGATTTAGGAGTTTGCATCTCTCTCTCGAAATGTTTAACAATCTTACCTTTGGCAGGAACCATTCCGACATTTTTCCAATCCTCTCTCTTGCCCTTGTTACCCGGTAATGAGGCAATATAGGTTTCAACAAATGGTTTGAGTTGTGCAGGATCGACATTTCCGACAAATACAAAGGTAAAGTCTGCTGCATTTGCAAATCTCTCTTTTGCAAGCTGCAGTGTTCTTTCATAGTTTACCTGATCAATTGATTTGTAAGTTATTCTTTGTGCAAAAGGGTTTTTATTATAAAGAACTGTATTGAGGGTGTCATTGAATGCTGTTTTAGGATCGGCATCCATATTCTTCAAACCTGCCTTTGCTCTTTCCAGAAATGACTGATAGGCCTCATTGTCAGCTCTGAGATCGGTAAAGCTGAGATACACAAGCTGCATAAATGTTTCCAGATCTTTCGGAGAGCTGCTTCCGCTTACTCCCTCAGATGCAAGTGATATTGAGTTTTTAATGCTTACATTCTTACCTGCCAGCATCTTTCTAAGGTCGGTAGGGCTGAATTTGCCGAGGCCTCCCAAAGAAGCAACATCTGCAATAACTTTTGAATTTATAACATCTTTGATGTCAAACAGAGAGTATCCGCCACGGCTTACTGCATTGAAAAGGATCTGATCCTCTTTGAAGTCGGTCTTCTTAACAACAACGGTAGCTCCGTTAGAGAGATTCCACACAACACCGTTACTCATTGGCTCGGCAACCTCGGAAACTATCTTCCCTGCAACCGGAGCTTTTGAGATGAGCGGCTCATTTGAAACTGTCTCTTTATATGCCTCAACCTGGGCTGCTTTTGTGGTATTGTACATCTCGAGCATCTTCTCTTTTGAAGGAATCTCAAGACCCTCTTTCTTAGGCATCATTACCGCAATTACAACATTCTCTTCGGTAGGGAGCTGTTTTGCATAGGTGTTAATCTGCTCAAGAGAGATGTTTGGTACACTCTGTTTCATGATGGTGTACTCCATCTCAACTCCCGGTAAAGCCTCACCTGTAAGGAAGTGGTTCAGAACCTGATCTACATAGAAAGAGCTCTGAAGCTTCTCTCTCTCTTTGTACATCTGCTCCAGACGGCTCATATAGTTTGCTTTGGCTCTTTCGTATTCGGCATCGGTAAAACCATATCTTTTTACCTTCTCTGCCTCTGTTACAATAGCTTTGAAAGCAACATCAAGACCACCCTCTTTTGCGCCGGCATTTATGCCGAATGTCTTTTTGGTTCTTGCTGTGATAAAATCACCGAAAGAGGCCTGAGCTCCCGTGAACGGAGAGTTTGCCTTCTGGGCAATCTCAGCAAGCCTGGAGTTAAGCATAGATACAACCATATTATTCATAAAGTCGTATATAAGGGATACTGCTGTTGGGCGATACTCCATTGGCATAGGATCTTGTTTGTACATTAGCATTATGCCGGTAGATGTAGCCTCTTTATCGCTTGCTACGGAGATTAGTGGCTCCTTAGAATTTGGAACTTCATACTCCTCTCTTTTTGCAGGATTCACAGGTTTTGGTATTGATCCGAAAAGTTTAATAACCTGTTTCTCAATTGCCTCGGGATCGATGTCTCCGGCAATAATTATTCCCTGAAGATCGGGACGATACCACTTTTTGTAATAGTCTTTTAGCTCTTTGTAGGTAAAGTTGTTGATAACATCTACAAGACCTCCCGGTAATCTGTGTGCATACTTGCTGCCAGGCATTACCTCCGGAAGTAAATATTCAATCATTCTAAGTTGAGAAGTACTTCTGGTACGAAGCTCTTCGCGGATTACCCCCCTCTCCTTATCAATGTCATCATCGTTGAGATTAAGCCCGCAAGCCCAGTCGTAAAGGATGAGCATGCAGGAGTCAATGATTCCCTGTCTCTTTACGGGTACGGCCGAGATGTTATAAACTGTTTGATCGACAGCTGTATATGCGTTAAGATTTTCACCAAATTTAACTCCGATAGTCTCAAGGTAAGAGATCATCTTGTTCCCGGGGAAATTCTTGGATCCGTTAAAAGCCATATGCTCCAGAAAATGGGCCAGTCCTCTCTGGTTCTCCTCCTCCTGAATAGCACCAACTTTCTGTGCAATAAAGAATTCTGCCTGACCCTTTGGCTCAGCATTCTTTACGATGAAATAGGTCAATCCGTTTTCAAGTTTACCGCTTCTCACTTTTGGATCGAGCGGCAGTGGCTGAGGCATCTGCCCGAACAAACCCGCAAAGGTGAAGAGCGATGCCGCAATTAGAAATAGTCGTTTCATAAAAAATATTACTTGATTTGATTTTTAAGGTAGTACAAATGTAATGAATAATTTTGCATCCTAGTTTAGATTTTTATAATTTTGCAGGAATGCCAATACTGCAAATTCAGAAAACTATTTTTAAATATTTAAAACAACCACAAATGAAAAGTATCAGAACTTTATTTACCGTATGCATATTATCCCTCTTTTCGTTTACAATTTTAAACGGACAGGATATGGCATCGGCAACTGACCTGTACAATGCAGGAGCAAAAGCACTGGGAGAGAGCAATTATGCCGTTGCATTGGACTCATTCAACAAAGCACTTAAAATGCTTGAAGCTCTGACACCTGAAGACAGAGGCGAGGAGGGTGCAAACCTTATTAAAGAGACAAAAGCAGTTATACCTCAGATCCATCTTCGTTACGGGAAGACCCTTGCTACATCCGGAGAGATTGACAATGCAATGACAGAGCTCAAAAAGGCTATTGAGACAGCTAAAGCATACTCGGTAGCAGAGGTTGGTGAAGAGGCAACAGAGCTTATTCCTCAGCTACTTATGGCAAGTGCAACCAATAACCTTAATGCAGGTAAGGCAGCCGAGGCAATCGCAGGATTCAAAAAGGTAATTGAGATTGACCCGAAGAGTAAGGAGGCATATATTTACACAGGAGTTGCAGAGCAAAAACTTAACAATGAGCCTGCTGCAATTGCGGCTTACGAGAAGGCAATCGAGCTTGGTGACGTTGAAACATCGCCAAAGAGACTTTCTGTAATATATCTGACTAAATCGGCAGGTGCAATTAAAACCAAAAACTGGGCGGAGGTATTTGCAAATGCTAAAAAATCAAATGAATACAGTGAATCTGCAAACGGAAACAAACTTATTGGTCTATCTGCAATTCAATTGAAGAAGTTTGATGAGGGAATTGAAGCTTTGGAAAAATATCTGGCGGAAGATCCTAATGCAAAAGATAAAAACAACACTATATACAATCTGGCGGTAGCTTTTGAAGGGAAAGGTAATAATGCAAAGGCTTGCGGTTATTACAAACAGCTGTTAAACGATCCTACATATAAGCAGATTGCCGAATATAAAGTGAAAACAACTTTGAAGTGCAACTAAGGGAGCTCGAAATATTAGCCCCGGCAAAAAACATTGACATCGGCATTGCGGCAACTGACTGCGGTGCCGATGCTCTCTATATTGCAGGCCCCTCGTTTGGTGCAAGGGAGGCGGCCGGCAACTCTGTTAAGGATCTGGAGAAGCTGGTAAAGTATGCTCACAGGTTTGGAACCAGGGTATATATAGTTATTAACACCATATTGTACGATAACGAGATAGAGCGGGCAAGAGAGCTTGCCGTACAAGCTTTTGAGATTGGTTGTGATGCTCTTATAATTCAGGATCTGGGTCTTCTGAAAGCCGGGTTGCCACCTATTCCTCTTTTTGCATCGACTCAGACCAATATACGTACCGTAGAACAGGCAAAGAGACTTGAATATCTTGGTTTTAAAAGACTTATTCTGGCCAGAGAGCTCTCTCTGGAGCAGATTGCTGTGATCAGGTCAAATACAACGATAGAACTTGAGAGTTTTATTCACGGAGCCCTGTGTGTATCCTACAGCGGTCAATGCTATATGAGCAGCAGGGTGACAGGCCGGAGCGGAAACAGGGGAGAGTGTTCTCAAATGTGCCGTTCGGTATGGAATCTTGTTGACAATAAGGGGGAGACTATCATTAAGGAGAAACCACTCCTCTCGTTGAAAGATCTCAACCTGTCCGACTATATTCCGGCACTTGCCAGGGCCGGAGTGACCTCATTTAAAATAGAGGGGAGGCTAAAGGGTGAGTCATATGTAAAGAATATCGTTCGGTTCTACAGAGGTGTTGTGGATAATTTTCTGGCAAGCGATAAAAGTTTTAAAGCATCATCGTACGGAAAAATTTACGGAGGCTTTACACCCAGACCCGAGAGTACCTTCAGCAGAGGCTACACAACGCTTTTTATTGAGGGAAACAGAGGGGAGTGGAACAGTGGGGAGAGTGCAAAATCGAGGGGTGAGTATATTGGAAGAGTTTTAAAATCAAAGCCTGACAGCCGTGGAAACCTCTCTTTCAGATATGACTCTCAGTTTAAGATTGAAAATGGAGATGGTTTGATTATCATACCTCCCGATGGACAGCCTGTTGGAATCAGAGCCAGCCATACGGTTGCAAACGAGGTGTTTACAAATGAAAAAGCAAAAGTTTTACCGGGATCGGAGCTTTTCCGTAATTACAATCAACTCTTCGAAAAGGAGTTGCAAAACAATATGCCAAAGAGGCTTATAACAGTAAAACTTGATTTTGAAAGAGACTCTCTTCAAACCAGAGTGAGAGCAATGTCAGAAGATGGAAGATATAGTAAGGTCTCTGTCGAAAACAGTTTTGATGCTGCAAGAGATCAGATGCTTGCGAAAGGTAATATCTTTAAACAGCTGGAAAAACTCTCCGGAATTTATAAGTTTGAGCTCTCGACACTCAATTCATTAAACAGCAATAACGAAGAGGAGTTTCTCTTCTATCCCGCATCTGTTCTGAATGAGTTGAGAAGAGCTGTTGCCGATAAACTGGATGGAACGGAGGTCAGAGATACAAAAGGTGTCAGGAATCAGGCTGTATTAACAGGGGTAAATGAAAAGGAGAAGAGTACAAAGCTCTTTGACGGAAAAGTGGCAGACTACAGGGAGAACATCTCCAACACTCTTTCCCGTAAACTCTATCTGGAAGAGGGCGCCAAAATAGAGGGAGAGGCATTTGAAATAGATGCTCCGGCAGAGGCAGAGTTGATGAGGTGTAAGTATTGTATTAAATATGAGCTTGGTACATGCCCATCTGAGGGGAGCCGTGTAAAATACAATGAGCCCCTCTGGCTGGAAAACGGAGGGCGAAGATTCAAAGTAACCTTTGACTGTAAAAACTGTGAAATGGTTATCTTTGGATAATTTTTTGAGATAGTATATTAATTATAGTTCAAGAGAATGCAATTTTCGGCGATAGCGGGTCAAAACAGGCTTAAGGAGCAATTGATATCAATGGCTCTTGGAGAGAGGGTGTCACATGCAATACTGTTTTATGAAGAGGAGGGATTCGGGGCATTGGCAATGGCAATTGCCTTTGCTCAGTTTATGACCTGCCAGGTAAGGGACGGGGTAGACTCTTGCGGTACCTGCCCGGCCTGCAATAAGTTTAATAAACTCATCCATCCCGATCTCCATTTTGCTATGCCGGTGAGTTCTACCAAAGCTGTTCCGGCCGAAAAGAAACCTGTAAGCGACAGTTTTGCACAGGATTGGAGAGAGGCAGTTATATCTGACCCCTATCTCTCTGAACAGAACTGGTACGATAAAATAGGCATTGAGAACAAGTCGGGAATAATAGGGGTGAATGAGGCGGCTCTTATTGTAAGAAAGTTAAGCATGAGAGCCTTTGAGGGAGGCAATAAGTATATGATTATTTGGTTACCAGAGCGGATGAATCAGGAGGCTGCAAATAAGCTGCTGAAACTGATAGAGGAGCCACCTCCGGCTACTTTTATCTTCCTTGTAAGTCAGTCGCCTGAAAATGTTATATCTACAATACTTTCCAGATGCCAGGTTTTTAAACTCCCGCCAATTGACAGAGAGTCACTTGCGCAAAAGCTTGTTCAAGAGTTGGAGATAGATTCCGGGGAGGCGCTCTTCTGGTCCAGAATATCGGGGGGAAGCCTCGGACGTGCCAGATTGCTTATTGCAGAGGGGGAGAAGAGCAGCACTTTTGAAGAGTCATTGATTAATCTTATGGAGGGGTGCGCCGGGAAGGATCTGCAAAGAATTATCTCATTCTGGGAGGAGATCTCTACTCTCGGGAGAGAGAGCCAGAGGCGCTTCTGTGAATATCTGCTCGAGTTTCTGCGTCGATGTATGATCACATCCCAGGGGGTGGAGCAGATTTCAAATACTCCGTATGGTCAAAAAGAGATGATATCTGCATGGAGTAAAAAGATAAAACCCTCTTTTTACCCGAAAGCATACGAAATTGTGAACAAGGCTCTTGACGACATTGACAGGAATGTAAACTCGCGTTACATCTTTGCAGACCTGGGTAACCGCTTTTTTCTATCTTTGTAATTTGGAATTATATGGAAAAAACTGATATAAAATACGATTGTAACAGAGGCAGCATAACCTACAGGACACCTGAGGGTGAACTAAAATGCGACTATAACAGAGGCTGTTGCAAATTAAGCGTAAATGACTGGCTCAGAGATATTCCTGATGAATTGACCAGTGATCTTTTTGAAATCAGGTTTAAGAATACACGTAAACTTTTCTTCCGGAATGCCTCAGGACAACAGCTGCAGGTTGGTGATGTGGTGGTGGTTGAAGCGGTGAATGGCCACGATGTCGGGATCATTAGCCTGTCGGGTCCGGTTATCCTCTCACAGCTTCGCAGAAATAACATTGATATAAAGAGTTACGAATTCAGGAAGATATTCAGAAAGGCAAAGTCGCTCGATATTGAGCGTTGGCAGGAGGCAATTGCACGGGAGCACAAAACAATGATCCGCTCCAGGGAGATCGCGGCCTCTCTTAATCTTAATATGAAAATCGGGGATGTTGAATTTCAGGGAGATGGCACAAAAGCAATTTTCTATTACATTGCCGATGAGAGAGTTGACTTCCGTCAGCTTATCAGGGTGTTTGCCGATGAGTTCAGAATAAGAATTGAGATGAGGCAGATTGGTGCAAGACAAGAGGCGGGTCTTATTGGAGGCATTGGAGTTTGTGGTCAGGAGTTGTGTTGTTCAAGGTATATGTCCGATTTTCAGTCAATAACAACACAGGCCGCCCGTACTCAGGATCTCTCACTCAACCCGCAGAAGCTTGCCGGACAGTGCAGTAAATTGAAGTGCTGTATCAACTATGAAGCTGCCGCTTACATTGATGCCCATATAAACATACCTCAGGTAAGAGGTCCGCTGGAGACTGAGGAAGGTCCTGCATATCTTGTTAAGACAGATACCCTTAAGGGGGTTATGTGGTTCTCTTATGAGCAAAACAGTATGACCAATATGTTTCCGTTAAGCGCCGAAAAGGTTAAAGAGGTTATAAACCTTAACCGCAGAGGGGCTAAAGCTGGGAGCATTAATCCGAGGAAGGACCCTAAGATGCCTGAGTTTATGAGTGCTGTCGGAGAAGATAGTATCTCAAGATTCGACGATAACGGAGCATCTCCGAGAGAGAAGAGGGGCGGGAAAAAGGGTAAAAATTTCCGGAACAACAGAAAACGCGGGGGAAATGAACCTGAAAAAAGGTAATACAACTCAACCATTCCGAAAATTGCCGATCGCCTGTTTTGTGTTGATTCTCAATTTTTCGGTAATCTCATGCTCCTCTGTGGGCACCTATCCGGCCTCTCACAGGTTTTTAAAAGAGTTCACCCCGGCAGATACATCTGCCCTCCATTCTGTGGAGATTTTTGCACGCCTTCCGCATAAATACTCAGAGGAAAATTTCGGGGTAATTGTCGATGTGGTTATCCCTGCCGGTGTAAGGTATGCCGATACGTTGCTTTTTCCTGTAAAGTCGGGCAGATACTACTATACCGGAGTTAACAGTGGTCGTTGGCGTGATATGAAATGGAGTTACCGGGAGAATGTAAAATTTTCATCAACAGGTCTGTGGAGACTCTACATCAGAAGATATCCGATTGCTCCCGACAGCACGGGAACAGGTGAGATCGGGTTTATAATTAACAAGCAATAGATGGGAAAGGATAAATTAAAGAGGTTTGAAGAGAATAAAAGCTTCGGATGTCTGTATCAGCCGGAGTTTTCAGAGATATTTCGAAAAGATTACTCTATGAAGGGGAGGTGGAAGAGTGACCATTTCAAAAACGAAAATCCTGTTGTTCTTGAGCTGGGTTGCGGAAGAGGGGAGTACACAGTTGCACTGGCAAGGCGTGAACCCGGTAAGAACTTCATAGGTGTCGATATTAAGGGTGCCAGAATGTGGAGAGGTGCCAAAACGGCAACCGAAGAGGGGTTGCAAAATGCTGCATTCCTGCGATGCAGAATCGAATTCATCGAGTGGGCATTCGCCCCGGAAGAGGTATCGGAGATATGGATAACCTTTCCCGATCCGCAAACTAAAAGCGAAAACAAGCGACTAACATCGCCGGCATTTATAGAGAGATACAAAAAGTTTCTTAAACCAGGGGGCATAATCCGCTTAAAAACAGACAGCTCATTCCTGTACGAATACTCTCTTGATCTTGTAAACTCCCGGGACGATCTCACACTGCTTGAGGCAAACGACGACATCTACGGAACGGGCCGTGCCGACGAAATCCTCTCGGTCAAAACCCGTTATGAATCACACTTCCTGGCCCTCGGCTCCAAAATTCACCTCCTTGCATTTGCACGAGGGTAACCTTGCCAAGGTTATTAGTTTTGTATATTAGAAAATACAATTATCTTTGTAAAAACAATATTACAATATGGAACAATTGTATGCCAGCTTCAGATACCTGGTCTCAAGAGCACAATTGGATTTTGTGCGTTATCTATATAACGAAATTGATTGGAACAACAGGCTGATTGCCATTATAGGAACCCGCGGGGTTGGTAAAACTACAATGATGTTTCAGCACATCAGGAAGAGTTATGACATCAATTCTCAGGATGTTCTGTATGCCTCTCTGGATAATTTATGGTTTGCTGGTCACTCCTTGCTGGAGCTTGCCGATGAGTTTCACAAAAACGGAGGAAAAGCTCTTTTCCTTGATGAGGTGCACAAATACCCGGGATGGTCAAGAGAGATAAAAAACATATACGATTCATACCCGGAGATGAAAGTAGTCTTTACAGGCTCTTCTATGCTTGATATATTCCGTTCCGGTGCAGATCTGAGTCGCAGGGCTATAAAATATACTCTGAACGGAATGTCCCTGAGAGAGTATTTGGAATTTGAATATGGGATTAAAGTATCAAAGGTCTCTCTAAGCGATCTGCTTACGAATCACATCGGGATTGCGGTAGAGCTGAGCAAATCTTTCAGACCGGTCGCCGTTTTCAGAGAATACCTTAAGTATGGATATTTTCCGTACTATAAAGAGGATAAAGAGGGGTATTTCAACAGGGTTGCCCAAACGGTTAACACGATAATTGAGGTAGATTTACCGTCAAACATAGAGATTGAATATCAGACAATAATTAAAATAAAGAAGCTATTCTCCATTATTGCATCCAGTGTTCCATTTAAACCAAACATCAGTAAACTGGCAGATCTAACCGGGACCACAAGACCAAGTCTTTTGACTTACCTTGAGGCACTTGACAAGGCTCAGGCAATATTGATGCTGGATAAGGAGGCTACCGGACTGAAAAGATTGGTAAAACCGGAAAAAATATATCTGGCTAATACCAATTTTGCTTATGCCTTTTCCGGAGATAGTGTTAACATGGGAAATTTGAGAGAGACCTTTTTTTACTCAATGTTGAATACAACAAGCAGGGTCAGTTATTCCGATAATACTGACTTCATAGTTGATGGCAAATACCATTTTGAAATCGGAGGAAAAGAGAAAAAACAAAAGCAGATTTACGGCCTTAAAGAGGCCTATATTGTAAAAGATAACATAGAGATCGGATACTTAAACCAAATCCCTTTGTGGATGTTCGGATTACTTTATTAAATCGTTAACCGTCAGTTAACCGTCATTTCTGTCGTCACGTACAGCGTACTCGATCATACGGGCAATGCGGTAAACCTCTTTGCGTTGACCTTCAATTGCGATGGGATTGTCTGAATAGTCCAGGATGATTCTGTCTTCAAACATGCGAAACATTCTGACAACAAATGATTTGTGGCGGAATGACAAAGTATTTCCGCTCTCGCTCTCTACCTCAAAGCGACTTTTTTCCATCACATCAAGAATCTTTATTTTGTCTTCGGTAAAACTCTTGTTCAGATAGACTTTTTTGCGTGCATATCCGAAGAATGGGTAGATAACAGACATAACAAGCAGAAATATAACTATCTGCAATTCGGTGCCTTCACGGAAAAGGTTAGAGAAGCTGAAACTGCTCTTTGAGGTTAGGGAGAAGATCGCAATCACTAGTACAAACACTATTACAAGGTAAACAAGGTACTTAACCACTCTTGTAAGGTATTGTTTCAAATTGAATTTCATGTCAGTATATTTTAGAAATTGTTAAAACTATGGGTATCGTTTTTTAATGTATCTGTTTAAGGTGACTGTCTGGTAATTAAATAGAATTCAACTCTTTCCACGCAAGGGCACTGGCTCCGAGAATTGCTGCATTGTTTTCATCAAGGGAAGACATGAGCAGCTTTACCTTTCCCTTCCAAAGACTTAGCATGTTAGCCTCCATGTGGCGATGGGTCGGTTCAAGAATAAGGTCTCCGGCTTTGGCAACACCACCGAAAAGGAATATCGCTTCGGGAACGGTAATGGCAACAAGATCCGAAAGCATCTCACCAAGGATGCGGCCTGTCATCTCGAAGGCCATCAGGGCTATCTTATCGCCTTCCTGCGCCGCAACTGCAACATCTTTAGCCGTAAGCTGAGAGAAAGGAATATCCCTTAGAGAACTTGGATGGTTTTCGGATGAGAGAAGTTCGAAAGTATTTCTCTTAAGACCGGGTGCAGATACAAATGTCTCCAGACACCCCTTACGGCCGCATCCGCACTGGCGGCTGTTGCGCATATATGCAATGTGACCGAACTCCCCTGCAAAACCGTCATGGCCGTACATCACCTCTCCGTTAACCACGAATCCGCTTCCCAGACCAGTCCCGAGGGTAATCACCACAAAGTTTTTCATCCCCTTGGCTCCTCCGTAAATCATCTCACCTATTGCTGCAGCATTGGCATCATTTGTAAGCACAACAGGAACCCCGCCGAACAGAACTTTTAGTTTCTCGGCTAAAGGGAGATTCCCTTTCCAGCGCAGATTGGCTGCCGAATCTATGCATCCAGTATAGTAGTTCCCGTTTGGCGCTCCGATTCCGATTCCCATCACTTTGTGCGGTTCGGCAAGTTTGGATGAAACCTCAAGAATACCGTCGCGCAGGGCTACAATATAGTCGTCAAAATCTTTGTGAAGATCGGTAGGAAAAGCGCCGCTTCCGTAAATTGTTCCAACTTCATCTACAAGAGCGAAGACTGTATTTGTCCCGCCAATGTCAATTCCGGCAACAAGTTTTTTCATGGAGATAACTGTGTTTAAAATGTGTAATTATTAGTATTATTGAGGCAAAGCTAACAATAAAATTCCTATTTTTGTAGCTACAGTATGGTCAAAAAAGTTTAGAAATGGCAAATGAAAAAAATTTAAAAGGGTTGGTAATCGCACTTGCAGCAATCGCTGTTGTTCTGGCCGGGGTTCTCACCTGGATCTGGATAGACAGGAGCGGAATTATTGAAGAACTCAATGTGGAGAAGGATGAGCTCACAACTGCAATGTTCAAATTGAAAGAGGATTACCAGGGACTAACCACCAACAATGACAGTCTGAACGCCGAACTGGCAAGGGAGAGAGAGAAGGTCGAGCAACTTATAGACAGAGTTAAAAAGACAGAGGCGACAAACAGAATCAAGTTGAGAGATTATGAGAAGGAGCTGGGGACACTCAGAAGTATAATGCGCAGCTATATTGTTCAGATTGACTCGCTTAACACATTAAACATCTCTTTAAGAAAGGATGCAGCACAGGCTCGTGATGAGGCAAAACAGTCTTTGCAGCGTTACGATGAGCTTAAAACCACAACCGATGAGTATGCAAAAAAGGTTGAGGTGGGTTCTGTACTTAAAGGTCGCGGGTTTGTCTTAACAGCAATAAACTCATCGGATAAAGATACCGATCGTAGCAGCCGTGCCGCAAAGCTCAAAACCTGTCTCAATCTGGTAGAAAACTCAATAGCTGTAAAGGGTCTGAGAAGGATCTACATAAGGGTTAAAGGTCCGGATGGAATCCTGATGACCAACTCACAACAGCAGATATTCACATCGGCAGGTGAGCAGATGATCTACTCTGCCGTGAGGGAGGTCGACTACCAGGGGAGCGAGCTTGAGGTGTGTATCTTCTTTGCAAGCAACCAACAGTTTGTTAAGGGTGTATACAACGTAGATGTCTATACGGAAGAGGCAAAACTCGGAAGCGCCGATCTGCTTCTGAGGTAACACTTTGGCAGGAATTTACATACACATTCCGTTCTGCTCGCAATTCTGTACCTATTGTGACTTTTACTCTGTTAAATCCAAATCCGGAAGGGCAGGATTTGCAGATGCGCTCATAAAGGAGCTGGAGAGTCGGGCAGATGAGTTTAACCGGAGGGGGTTTACTGCAGATACCATCTATTTTGGCGGCGGTACCCCTTCGCTTTTACCATCTGATACTCTGGGCTATATTCTGGAGAGGATTACCCTACTATATCCGGCTGCCAACCCGGATAAAAGGGAGGTGACGATTGAGGTCAATCCCGACGATATGACCTCTCTGTTTGCAAACGAGATCTTCAAAAAGGGGTTCAATAGGTTAAGCCTTGGTGTCCAGTCATTCAGCGACGAGCATCTGAGGTGGATGAGCCGCCGCCACAATGCATCACAGGCTATTCATTCAATATCTGTTGCGAGGGAGGCGGGGTTTGAAAACCTGAGCCTTGATCTCATCTTCGGGTTTGAGATGCTCACAATAGAGACCTGGAGGGAGAACATCTGCAAAGCGATAGAACTTAATCCCGGACATATATCTGCCTATCAGATGAGCCTTGAGAGAGGGACAAACCTCTACAAGCAATTTAAAAACGGGTTGTATAACCATCTGCCCGACGCTGTATCTTACGAACAGTACACCCTGTTGCAGGAGATGCTGGAGAGCGCCGGGTATATCCAGTATGAGATTTCAAGCTTTGCAAGGCCAGGGAAAAATTCCCTGCATAACAGTAACTACTGGAATTTCACACCATACTTCGGATTCGGGCCGGCAGCACACTCCTTTGATGGAGAGAAGAGGTCGTGGAATCTTCCATCTCTCTCCCGTTATCTGAAGGCAATGGATGGTGGTGAGAGTTGTCTTGGGGAAGAGATCCTGTCTCCCGTTGATAGGTTCAATGAGTATATAATGCTCTCTTTGAGGCAGATTGAAGGCATGAATATTCAGTATCTTAATGAGGAGACCTCTATTGACATACCGGAGTCCTTCTTTAAAACGCTCTCAAAAAATCTGAAAGATGGAAATCTCATTGAAGAGAGTGGGCAAATAAAAATCCCGTCACGAAAACTCTTTATGTCGGACGGGATTATCAGGGAACTTTTTATCTGAGGTTGTCGATTTCCGGATTATTATTGTGTTTATATAACTGAATTTGCTTTCAGATAGGCAAATATAGCAATTGTTGTGAAACCTAGCGCAATAAATGTTGCATAAATATAAGAGACTGCCTTTAATCTTCCCAGCCATTTCTGGTTGTTGGCACCGACTGTCTGGAATGCACTCCAGAAACCGTGTGTAAGGTGAAACCACAAAGCTGCGAACCATATGATATAACAAATTACAATCCAAATATTTCCGAAGGTGAGTTGCATCAACTCATTGCCGTTTTGAGCGTGGCCGCCGGTGAATTCGGCAAGTTGCATTTTTGCCCAGAAATGGGAGAGGTGAAAAACCAGAACGCCACCAACTATGATCCCGATTACCAGCATATTCCTTGACGCCCACGAATCGGCCTCCCCTCTGTTGGAAACAGCATATCTTTGTGAACCTCTTGCCCTCATGTTGTAAATGGTAAGGATCATTGCATAGATAATATGGATAGCGAAACCGGCGGCAAGCACGGGAACCATTATCACAATAAATGGTGAACCCATGAATTCAATCACGGCATCGAAGGCCTCTTCACCAAAAATGTATGCAGAATTTGCCAAGAGGTGGATTAGAAGGAAAAGAATTAAAAACAGCCCGGAAATGCTCATTATGAGCTTTTTGCCTATTGATGAAGTAAAGATGTTTGCCATTTTGATGTAGATTGGTTTTGAAAAAGCTGCCTCTTTTAAAAGTGTTGCAAAGATAACCTCTTGCTTGGTATTTTCATAATCTTTAGCTATTTTTGTTTGATCAAACTCCTTGCGATAAGGGGTTGTTAAATGTAATTATCAGATGAAATACAGCAAGGTTTTGCTAAAGTTGAGCGGAGAGAGTCTGGGTGGTGAAGATGGGAGAGGTCTGGATGAAAAGGTACTCGGTCGCTATGCAAAGGAGATCTCAGAAATTGTTGCTTCGGGGGTTGGAGTGGCAGTGGTAATTGGCGGCGGGAACATTTTCCGGGGATTATCGGGTGCCGGTAAGGGATTCGACAGAGTCAGGGGTGATCAGATGGGGATGCTCGCAACCGTAATCAACAGCATTGCTCTCTCAATTTCTCTGAAGCTTATCGGTATTGAGTCGGAGGTCTTCACATCTACGCCTTTGGAGCCTTTCGGTCGCTATTATGTGAGAGATCGCGCTCTGGATGTTATGAATAAAGGAGGTGTCGCAATTATTGCAGGGGGCACTGGAAACCCATACTTTACAACCGATTCGGCATCTGCCCTCAGAGCTGCAGAGCTTGGTGTATCGGTATTGCTTAAAGGAACAAGGGTAGATGGTGTATATGATTCTGACCCTGAAAAGGATGAGCTGGCAATTAAATACAAAACCCTAACCTACGACAAAGCGCTGGCCGATAATCTTAAAATCATGGATATGACAGCTTTTGCTCTATGTAAAGAGAACAAAATTCCAATAGTTGTCTTTGATATTAACTGCAGCGGCAATCTGCTTAAACTTATTAAGGGAGAGGAGATAGGCACCCTCATATCGTAACGAACAGAAATTGCAATAGATATTTTTAAATTTTTAATTATGGATATAAGTGCACAAAAAGAGGTAATTAAAGTGGCAAAGGATAGAATGGAGAAGGCTATCCACCATCTGGACGAGGAGCTTAAGAGCTATCGTGCAGGTAAGGCCAATCCGGCTGTTTTCAACGGCATTACTATTGACTACTACGGTACTCCGACCCCTATACCTCAGGTAGCAAGTATTACCACTCCTGATGCCAAAACCATGCTCATCCAGCCTTGGGATAAGAAGATGATCCCTCAGATTGAGAAGGCTATTATGGCTGCAAATATCGGTTTCACACCTCAGAACAACGGAGAGCATATCCGCATTAATGTTCCGCCTCTCACAGAGGATAGACGAAAGGACCTGGTTAAAAGATCAAGGAATGAGGGAGAAACAGCAAAGATCAGTATCCGTAATGCCAGGAGGGATGCTGTTGAGCTTCTGAAAAAATACCAGAAAGAGGGTCTTCCCGAAGATATTGTGAAAGATGGCGAAACAGCCGTTCAGAAAGAGACCGATCTCTTCAATAAAAAGGTAGACGAAATGCTTGCTCACAAAGAGAAGGAGATTATGACAGTATAATCGTTAAAGCTTTCATTTTTATGAAAAGGGTGACTAAAAAGGAAATATTTTGGTCACCCTTTTTATTATTTTCAGGTCCTCTTTAGTAAGTAATAAAAATTTGAAGTTTATCTGTTTTATATGTATTAATTGTTATTGGGAGAAAAATCAGCATGGTTGATGAACGTCTTTATTTAGAGCGTTTTAATGACAGAGATAGTGTAGCGTTCGGTTATTTCTACGAAAAGCTGTACAATGATCTGCATTATTATACCTCAAAATTATACAGAAAGACTGAGGTTTCTGCCGATGATGCCATTCACGATATCTTTATTTCGCTTTGGGGCTCAAAAAACATAAAATTTGAGAGTGTTCAAAAGCTGAAAGCATATATAATAATCTCAATTAAAAACAGGTTTAAGAATTATCTTGATCATCAAAGAAGTAATGGGCGGTATGTAAAGTTTTATACCGATAATAATAAGAATTTTATTACAGATATTGCCGAAATAGAAATCCTCTCTTCAATCAATAATGCAATGGAGATGCTACCTTCTGAGTGTGCAAAAATATTCAGACTTCATGTTGAAGAGTGGGAGGTTAAAGAGATAGCAGATAGACTGGGAAAAGCCCAGAGTACTGTATATGCTCAAAAACAAAAGGCAATCACAATTTTAAAAAGAAAATTGAAAAACCTGGATCTAAAAATATTTACTTTTTTTATTTAAGTATAATAAAAAGGATAGCCGGTACTGTTTTATTCACATAAGAACTTTTTTAAATGAAACCAGAAAATAAAGATGAGATTCTGTCTTACGAAAAGGGGGTTAAACTGGCACAGGAGCTTTTGTCGGTTTTGAGATCGGGATCGGAGAAAACAGATCTTATGAATTTGCCCGAGATTGTAGAGTGGATTAAAGAGAATCCGGGTGCAGGGGATCTTTTGGAGAAGCTTTGCAGTGAGGAGGAGTTTACAAAAATGAATGAACTCTATTTAAGCAAAGATTCCTCAATACAGGTTAAGAGGTTCTATGATAGCATTGAAAAGAAGAGGTTAAGAAGAAAAATATCAAAATTTGTAATCACTATCGGAAGTGTGGCTGCATTGGCATTATTTTCATTTTATCTGACAATTACAAATGAAAAACCAGTTTTAATACCACAAAGTAAATCTTTCGCTGTTCAGCAGGATATAAAACAACCTACTCTTGTACTCAAATCGGGAGAGAGAGTCCAGCTGGATGAGAAAAATTATGATGAAAAAATAGGATTAGTTAGTCAAAATACAGATCCGGTTCAATACAATAAACTTATTGTTCCTCCAAAATGTAAATTCAGACTGGAGCTTGAAGATGGTACAATAGTATTTATTAATGCAGACTCAGAAATTTCATATCCTATAAGTTTTCAGGGAGGAACGAGAAGAATCTTTCTTCACAGAGGAGAAGCCTATCTGGAAGTTGCCAAAAGCGACAAACAATTTGAGATTGCTACCGATAACACTAAAATAAAAGTATACGGAACGAAATTCAATGTAAGCCATTATGCCCCGGATATTATTCAGACAGTTCTGATTGAAGGATCGTTAGGTATATCATTAAATAATATTAATGAAACAATCATACATCCGGGAGAACTTATAACACTAAACAGCATTACTGGAGACAAGGAGATTAAAGCCGTTAATACCAGGAAATTCCTGACATGGGTAAACGGCTTTGTGTGTTGTGATGAAGAGCCGCTTAAACTGATGCTTGAACAAATTTCAAGGTGGTATAATGTCAGATTTATTATTGACAAGGATGTTAATTTAGCTATTCCTGTCAATGCTTACTTCAGTGTGGAGAGACCTATAGATGAAATTCTGAAATCAGTTGAAGATATTACAAACGTGAAATTCACCAAAACAATAGATGGAGACTATCAGGTGAAGTAGTATCAACAAAACAGATCCGATAACTATTGACATTATAAACTTAAACTAAAACTTTTATGTGTAACATTTCATGTAACAGGAGATTTGTAATAGCTCTCTGCGGGGTGATTGCAGTTCTCATTCTGTTTCCGGGTATTACCAAAGCTGCACAACGTTACAGTGATAAGCCGGTTACCATCTCAGTAAAGGATACTCCTTTAAAGGAGATACTTTATGAAATATCAAATCAGACAGGTGTAGGATTTATGTACAGAGGAGGAACAGATGAGGTATTTTCAACAAAACTTTCTTTGAGCGTAAGTAATGTAAAAGTCGAGAGTGCTCTCACAACACTCTTTAATGGGACAAATTTTACTTACAACATTAATGGTGAAACAATTACAATTCTCTATCAAAAAAAGACAGAAAAACGTGTAATAACCGGTAGGGTTAAAGATGAAAAGGGAAACTCACTTACAGGAGTTTCTGTGTATATCAGAGGAACTAAGAAAGGGACAATAACAGACGAAGGTGGCGAGTTCAGGCTTGAGATAGATGTTGAAAATCCTGTATTGGTTTTTTCATATGTTGGTATGACTACAAAAGAGATAGTATTTTCAGGTCAAAAGGATATTGTAGTTGTACTTAACGAAATAGCACTGGATATCAATCAGGTTGTTGTAACAGGAATATTTACGAGAAGAGCGGAGAGTTTTACCGGATCTTCACAAACTTTCACAAAAAAGGAGATAGAAAAGGTAGGTAACCAGAATCTTTTTCAAAGTCTGAAAAATCTTGATCCGTCCCTTTTTATACTTGATAATTTTCAAAACGGATCAAATCCGAATGCTCTTCCAGATATGCAAATAAGAGGAATCTCCACTTTTCCACGTGAAGATATTGCTGCAAATCAGGCAGGTGTAAATATGCCTCTTTTTATTTTGGATGGATTTGAGGCCCGTCCGGAAAGAATTTTTGATATGGACATGAATAGAATTGATCGCATAACTATTCTCAAAGATGCCAGCGCAAAAGCAATTTATGGTTCAAAGGCATCAAACGGAGTTATCGTGATTGAGACTAAAAGATTTTCCGGGGAAAAAGCAAAGGTTACATATACCGGAAATTTTGATCTGGAAATGCCGGATCTAACGAGTTACAACCTTACTAATTCAATGGAGAAACTTGAGGTTGAAGTTTATGAAGATGTATATAAACCTCTGGTGGCAGACAGTTATGTGAAAATACAGGAGTTATACAATAAACGGCTCAAACTGGCGTTGGAAGGTCTTGATACCTATTGGCTATCTAAGCCGTTAAGAGTAGGGGTAAGACAGAAACATGCCGTATCTTTCGAACTAGGAGAGAAAAATCTGAGAGCAGTAGCCGATCTTGCTTTTAATGATACAAAAGGGGTTATGAAAGGATCTGCCAGAAGTACGGTTTCAGGAGATGTGAATCTTTCTTATGTAGTTGACAAGGTTACTTTCAGAAATATAATGTCTTTCAGTTCCAACAAAAACTCGGACTCGCCATATGGAACATTTGATCAGTATGCAAAGATGAACCCCTACTGGAGGGCAACTGATGTTGATGGCAATGTTCTTCGTTATGTTGAGGAGATAGAATCTCAGAATCCTATTCCGAATCCAATGTTTGATGCAACTTTAAATACGAAGAAGAGTCGCAATTATATAAATTTTACAAATAATTTATATGCCGAGTGGAAAATCACAAATAATCTTAAGGTTACAACAAGAATTGGAATAGATGTAAAACGTTCCGGATCTGACACATACTACCCAGTTCAACACTCCAGATTTATCAACTATTCTAAAGATGACTATTTAAGACGCGGTTCTTATGACATTAGCTACGAAAGCAGCAGTGATCTTAACGGAGACCTTAATCTGCAATATAATAAAGTATCAGGGGTACATACAATATTTGCAAATATTGGTACAAACCTAAGAGAAAACAAGTATAACTACCTCTTGTACAGGACAGAAGGATTTCCGAGTGACAGACTTGAAAATGTAATTTTTGCACGTCAATATGCACTGAATTCCAAACCTTCCGGATACTCATCAATTGCAAGAGAGGTTGGGATACTGGCTGTAGGCGGATACACCTACGATAATAGATATCTGACAGATTTGACAATCCGTGGAAACGCATCATCACTTTACGGTTCTAAAAGCTTGTGGGCAACTTTCTGGAGTTTCGGTTTAGGTTGGAATCTTCACAGGGAGAAATTTATGAAAGGAATAAAAAACCTGACAAATTTGAAAATCAGAGGGTCTGTCGGAACATCAGGTAATCAGAATTTTGTAAATAACGGATCGGTCTCTTACTACTCTTATGTTACAGAAAAGTATTATGACAGTCAGATTGGAGTTCTTCTTAAAAGTATGGCAAATCCAAATCTGCAATGGGAAAAATCTCTGGATTACAATTTAGGGATGGACATGAATCTGGGCCGCCTGATGTTTAATCTGGACTTCTACAGGAGGGTTACCAAGGATCTGGTAGCAGATATTGATATTGTACCTTCTACAGGTTTTAATACAGTAAAAGACAACCTGGGAGAAATACTTAACAAAGGGATTGAGGCAAAAGTGTCCTATACACTTATTCGCACAAAGAACTCATTTATCAATGTAAATGGAGCAATTGCTCTCAATGACAACAGAATAACAAAGATATCCGAGCAAATGCGACAGTTTAACGACCGTCAGAACAGTTTAGCATCCGATCCCCGTTACAATAAGCCGGTTTTAAGATATATTGACGGAATGCCAATGAATGCAATATGGGCAGTCAGATCTCTCGGGATAGATCCATCTACAGGAAATGAGATCTATCTTGACAGGAATGGCGTTCCAACTTATAAATGGAGTGCTTCAGACATGGTTATGGCAGGTGTATCAACCCCGAAATTTAACGGCATATTCGGGGTCACCGGTGAGAGTAGGGGGATTGGATTTAACATCGTACTACGATTTCTCGGAGGTGGACAAATTTATAACCAAACGCTGGTAGACAGAGTAGAGAATATTGATCCAATTTATAATGTAGATAAAAGAGTGTTATCGGGCAGATGGAAATATGAGGGACAGAAGGCTCTCTTCAAAAGACTCGGTACAGCCTATTTACCTGCAGATGCATTACAAAGCGCTCTTGGATATACCGATGGGTATGTTAAAGCAACAACACAGGCAACAACACGTTTTGTTCAGGACAGAAATGAGCTTACTCTTTCGTCAATATCTGTATATTATGAGTTTAATGAGAAAATTCTTAAAAAATCCGGCTTGACACGTCTGAGAGTAGGAGCATTTATGAATGATGCTCAAACTTTCTCGTCGGTAGGTATTGAGAGGGGTATTTACTATCCTTTTGCAAGAACCCTTTCTATAAACATTATTGGAACATTCTAAAAAATCTGCCATGAAAAAAATATATTCAATAATATTAATATCTGCCTTATTTCTGTCATCTTGCAGTAAATGGCTTGATATTACATCCCAGACAGACATATCCAGTGATATGGAGTTTGAAACAGAGGCAGGATTCAGAGATGCACTCATAGGAGTATATCTTCAACTGACTCACAAAAGCAATTACGGACAAGATAAAACATGGTATTTTATGGATCTGCTTTGTCAGCCATATAAGGCACTCAGTACATCTCTTGCTCCCCTGGAGTCAAATATACAGGCAAGAAAATATACCGATATGAAGATTCGTGATATTATAGATGAAATGTGGAAACAATCATATGTGGCAATTGCAAATATCAATAACGCTCTTAAATACCTTGAATTAAAAAAATCAATCCTGAATCCGATCAACTACTCATTAATAAAGGGTGAGTTACTTGGTCTGAGAGCTTTTATCCACTTCGATCTTATGAGAGAGTTCGGATATGGAAACCTTGGAGGCAGGAGAGCACTGCTGGAAAAACCAACGATACCATATGTAATAAGTTATTCAAAGGATTACACCGACCAATTGTCATACACTAAAACAATTGATTTAATGTTGAAAGATATTAATGAGGCCCTGGATCTGCTTTTAGTCTCTGACCCGATTGTTGGGACAAATCCGATGAGTTATTATGCAGAGGTAAATATTGATGGTTTCTATAACAACCGGCATAAAAGAATGAACTACTATGCAGTACAGGCACTTAAAGCAAGAGTTTGTCTTTGGGAAGGAAGTGAGAACATGAAAGCACTAGCATTAAATGCTGCAAAAGCTGTAATTAATGTAATACCTTCAAAATTCTCCTGGGTACCATCAAATGAGGTTGCAATAACCGAGACGGACAGGAATCTCACCTTTTGGCAGGAGCATCTCTTTGCTCTCGACGTTCAGATGATAGGAAGTACGAGCTTTGCAACAATAGTTAACAATATCTTTAATTCGGTGACGAATCTTTATACCGCACACACAATAACCACCTCCAATGCAGCAACGCTTTTCGAAAGTATAGCTGCCGACTACAGATATACATATGTTACCAGGACAGAAGGGAGTAACATAACCCCAATAAAACTTTATCAGAGTCAGAATAATAACAAAAAACAGTACTGGAATATTGTTCCTCTTATTAAAATATCCGAAATGTACTATATAGCAGCAGAATGTGATCCGTCAAATGCCCTGCAGTATCTGAACACTGTTCGTACTCAAAGGGGAATAACCACAACTCTTCTGAGCGGAGTCAATATTGCCAAGGAGATAGAAAAAGAGTACAGAAAAGAGTTTATTTCTGAAGGGCAGCTCTTCTACTATTTTAAACGTCTTGGTGTCGCAACACTTCCTTCTCCGGTAACAACACCATCATCCATGAGTGATAACAGTTACATTTTGCCTTATCCGGATAAGGAGATTATTTACGGTAACAGAGTACAATTTTAAAAATAACAGGCCATGAATAAATTGATATATATTGTATTATTTCTGATTCTTACTATCAGTTGCACTAAGAGTGAACTGACCAGCTTCGATGAAAACTATACGGCTGTGAACTTTACTCCGGTTGATACAAAAAAACCCGATATCTTTCACTTCTCTTTTACACGTGTTATTGGTAGTAATGAAATGATTGCAGAGATTCCGGTCAGAATTACCGGAGTAATTTCAGATGTTGAGAGGAAATTTAAAGTTGAAGTATTGAGGTCAACTACAACTTCATCCAATTATCAGGTAATTGAAGGGGTGATTCCGGCAAAGAGTTACAATGGGATATTAAAAGTAAAAATATTTAACCGGCCGGAGTTAAGAACTGCAACAGATACACTCTTTTTACAAATAGTCAAAAATGAGGCTTTTGACACAGGAGCGAAAGAGTATAGTATTGCAAAACTTACCTGGAATGACCAGTTAGTAAAATTTTCACAATGGCTTCTGCTTTCAATGTTTACTACTCCGTATTATAGCCCAAACCTTCACAGGGCACTGGTTGCAGCTACAGGAGAAGATGATCCGAAAGATGTTTCTAAGATTGTGAATAAAATTTATGCCGGTCAGCTTTTCAAATATCTTCAGCAATGGAAGGCCGATCACGGTGGAGAACCGCTGCGTCACGATGCAAATGATGGTACGGTACAGTGCCTTGGATGGGAAATAACTACTTTATAATCCTTAAAAAAGAGAGAAATGAAAAGAATATTACATATATTCCCGATAATGGCAGCAATTCTGATACTGGCGGGATGTTTCCAGGACAAAAGCACATTTGACACCAATAAGATAGATGAGGTTAAAATTGAGGTAGTATCGGCAAACTTTTACGATGAGTCAACTAAAGCGTTTATTATACCGACTCTTGAGGTGCTGAATGTAAAAATTAAGGTAACAAAAGGGAGTAATAACAATCCCAATGTTACATACGGATGGAAAATTAATGCAGCACCCTGGCTTTTACCATCACTTGATTTAGGAGAGAGTAATGAGTTAGTATATAAGGTTGGGTTAAAAATCAGTACTACAGACCCGTATAGATTGTCGATCACAATAACCGATAATGATACAGGATTAAAATATTTTAAAGAGTGGAAACTTTTTGTTTCAGGAAAATTCTCTGAAGGTATAGTGATTGCACAAACTAAAGACAATGCAACTTCAGATATGGCTTTTGTAAGCTCTCAGATGTTTGCTGAGGCTACCGTGAAGGATTATGTTGACCAGAATATCTTCTCTGCGGCACAGGGTGTAAAAATGACAGGTCAGGTAACACATATGGTTTACTATGCTTCACAAAGGAGCGTCTTTGGAGTTACGGATACAAAAGAGTCGTTCAGAGTTAATGCAAATGACTTCAGCCTTTACGGATATGGGAAGCAACTCTTTTCATATGATGCAATCACAACATCAAATGCTACAGGGATGTACTTTGGAAATTCAGGGAATATCTATATGGTAGATAAAGGTCTTGTGTATGCAGCTTACTCTGCAAATGTACATAAGTTTCCAACTGCGATTCATTATAATAGTAATCCTCCATATTATGTGGATGGACCTTTAGTATGCTATACATACAATACGGGAGACAAGGCAAGAGGGATTTTTTATGATGCTAACAGTGGTATTATAAAAGTCTTAAAAGCTACACAAAGCCCTCTTTATACCAAAGTTTATGATTTAAAGACAGGAATAACAAATAAGAAATCAGTTGCAGCTGGGACCAATAATAATGAGATGTTATCACTTATTTTAAAGGATAAAACAACAAATATTCATACAATTTACCGTGCATATAATGGTACTGAGACTCCGGTGCCGGCAAATATTGATGAAGTTACCAGTGTTGATATTCCTGCCGGAAATGATATTAACAATGCAAAAGGGTTCTTTATTTGTGATAATCAACCGGTAATTTACTATTTCACATCAACTGCAATTTATGCGATCAATACTCAGACCGGGACACCTGTTGTAAGTCAGAAATACACAGTAAATGCAGGAGAAGAGATTACTACAATGCAGGTTTTTCAGCAGGCATGGTATCAACAAGCACGCAAAAAGGTGGCGACTCCGGTAGCTGCTCATAATAAGACTCTTCTGATATCTACATATAATAGCAGTTCTAAAGCCGGAAAACTTATTGCTGTTCCAATAATAAACCTTGGAGAGGGAAATCTTGACAAGGCAAATCAGAAAGAGTTCTCCGGATTTGATAAAATCACAGCAGTTGCTTCTGTTGGTGTGTAATTAAGTGTTTGGGTTTGACTAACTTGTTACCCGGATTTCATACGGACCTTTGATTTCCGGGTAACTTAATTTTTTCTATGAAAAGAGTTCTATTATTTTTTGCTGTTTTTATTTATTTCTCACAGATTGCTTTAGCCGACCATTTTAAAATAGAGAGACGAGGCGAAAAGGTGTTTGTTACAATCTCAGAAAATCAACTCGGAAGGGATATATTATTAATCTCAAGATACTCTAAAGTCTCTCCATTATCACCGGTTACTGCTGCCGAAGAGACAAATAACCAGATTATAAAATTTGAGAGAGGAGTTAACAATAAAATATTTCTAAAGGCTGTTGTACAAGGAGTGGAACCGGGCGATTCTACTCAGAATTTCTTCAGCTCTGTCGAGAATATCAGAATGATGCCGATAATTGAAGCATTTGAGATATCTGATTACAAAAATGGATTTTATGAATTTGATGTAACCAGGTTTTTCTTGAGTGATGCAACAATTTTCTACAATGGTAAAAGTAAATCTGCCCTCTCATTAGGAGGTCTTGCGACGGAGAGATCATACTATTCAGATATAAAACAGTATTTGAACGGGAGTGAAGTAAAGGTTGTCAAGACCTACTCTTCGGCTTCTGCCACTGCAATTGTTTCGGCGAGGACAACCGGTGCCGTTACAATGGAATTTTCCTACTCATTAATCTTATTGCCTGAGAGACCTATGACAAAAAGAGAATATGATGCCCGGGTAGGTTATTTTAATATTTCTAATGAATTTTATGATGAGAATCTTCAATCTGTGAAGAACAAATCGGCTATCTACAGATGGAGGTTGGAACCCAAGGACGAAAATGATGCAAAGAGACAACTTGCCGGGGAGCTTATAGAACCACGTGACCCAATTGTCTTTTATATTGATAGTGCAACTCCACAAAGGTTTAAACCATATTTTAAAAAAGCTGTCGAGAATTGGCAAGTGGCTTTTGAGGCAGCAGGATGGAAGAGTGCAATAAGAGCCGAATATCTGACTAAAGACTCTGGAGAAGGAGATATTCTAAGATCAGTAATCCGATATACTGCATCATCTGTAGCAAATGCTTATGGTCCGACGGTGGTTGATCCCAGAACAGGCGAAATACTTTGCAGTCATATAATTTGTAATCATAATATTCAAAAGATACTTCATGATTGGTATTTTGTTCAGGCTTCTCCCTCTGATACCCGGGCAAGAGAAATTGAATATGACAACGAGCTGATGGGAGAACTTATTTGCTATGTGATAACACATGAGGTTGGTCATGCCATAGGATTGGTTCATAACATGGGTGGAAGCTACTCTGCGCCGGTTGAAAAGCTGCGTGATCCGGAATGGATAAATAAGCATGGACATACTGCTTCGGTAATGGATTATACAAGATTTAATTACGTGGCACAACCTGGAGATAGCATAAGAGAGTTAATGCCAAAGGTCAATGATTACGATATCTGGGCCGTAAAATGGGGATATGGGCCAAGGGGTGATAGCTATAATGAATTAAATGAACGCGAGTTCAGTAATAAACAGATCCGGGAGGCAATAAAAGACCCCAGACTTGTATTTTACTCAGAATTCAGCGATACAGATCCACGTTGTCAAATGGAGGACCTGGGAGATAATTCAATGCTGGCATCTGAATACGGAATAAAAAATCTACAGTTTATAATGTCCCATATTATTGAATGGACATGCCGTGAAGGGGAGGGATTTTCAAATCTGAAACGGCTCTATAGTGAAATAATTACACAATTCAAGCAGTACATAGAACATGTATGTACTAATATAGGGGGAGTTTATCAGGATAATGTCACATATGAGATGAATGCTCCTGTTTACAGAGAGGTACCTTCTGGTATGCAGGAGAAAGCTATACAATTCCTTTGCGATAATATTTTTAAAACTCCTGATTGGTTAATTGATCCTACCGTAATTAGCAATTTGGATAACAGAGGAGGTGTTGAGACCATAAAACGTTTGCAGACAGATATATTGAAGAAACTGTTTTCAAAAAACAGAGTTTCAAACCTTTCATCCGGAAGAGAGTATCCATTGGAGTCAATGGTTAATGTTCTTAATAATCACATTTTTAACTCCGCAGAATCGGATCTGTTTACAAGAAATCTGCAGAAAATCTATATAAAAACCCTTTGCGAGATTTCAAAAACATTTAAAGAAGATGCCTCTGATATAACACCGATCTTAACTTCATATCTGGATAAACTCAAAAGAGGCTTTGAGAAAATGGAGCGGAGGAGTGGGAGCGTTCTTATGAAAGGGCACTGGAGATCACTAATTAAAAATATTGAAACCACATGAAAAGAGTTCTGATAATTTTTTTAATATTGTCAAATTCACTCCTGTACGGACAAAGACAGAGTTGTAACAGAATTAAAATGCCCTTAAAAGCCAGGACGTTAAAAGAGTTTATAACAGACGGTATTTCAAGGAGTCCCGGCCTGTTCAATGTGTTCAGGAAGGAGAACAAATGGTACTTTGAGATACCTGACTCACTTCTTGGACGAGAGATTATGAGTGTAACCAGATTCACCAGGATGCCTCCGGGAGCGCCATTCTATTCAGGCGAGCTCTCAAATCAGCAGATGATACGTTTTGAAGAGGCCAAAAACGGCCGGATTAACCTAAGGTCTGTCGGGGTGGTGGTATCATGTCCTGATTCTACATCCTCATTATTTACTGCGGTTGAAAACTCAAATTACCAACCCATAATTAAGTCATTTGATATAATTGCGTTTTCAGAAGAGTCTTATTTGATAGATGTTACTCAGCTGTTTGCATCTGATTTGCCTTTTCTGATGAAACCACCGATGAAGATACTTTTTGGGATAATCTCAATTGATCCGGAAAACTCTTATATAACATCGGTCAGAAGTTATCCTCAGAATACTGAGGTATCTGCCGTTAAAAACTTTAGCGTAAAATCCGACTCTAAAATTCAACTTGCCAGGGAGAGCGGCTTTATGAGTATGGAATTCAATACCTCCCTTTTATTGTTGCCTAAGGTTCCAATGGAGAGTCGTAGGTACGACCGTAGATTGGGCTATTTTAGCATTTCAAACGAAATTTATAGCGATAATCTTCAAAATGTTCCAAAAAATGAGGTTATTAACCGGCACAGACTTGAGCCTAAGTCGGAATTGGATATTATTTTACAATCTAATGGAGAGCTTATTGAACCTAAAAAGCCGATTCTTTTTTATATAGATCCGGCTACACCGGAAAAGTGGAGACCATATCTCAAACAAGGTGTTGAGGACTGGAATGAAGCTTTTAAATTTGCAGGGTGGAAAGACGCTGTCAAGTGTATAATTCCGGATAAATCGGACAGTGTTAACATTCTGGAAGATGCCCGCTACTCTGTAATTCGCTATCTGGCGTCTTCAAACCCAAATGCATACAGCATTAATATCATTGACCCACGCTCGGGAGAGATTGTTCAGACTCAGATAGGTTGGTATCACAATGTTATGCAACTACTTCATGATTGGTACTTTACTCAGACCGCAGCGTCAAATACAGAGGCTCGGTCCGAAGTGTATGACGACAAGCTTATGGGAGAGCTTATCCGCTTTGTTTCATCACACGAAGTGGGTCACTCAATGGGCCTGATCCATAATATGCGGGCAAGTAGTTCCACTCCCGTCGAAAGTTTGAGAGATCCTTCATGGGTTGAAAAATATGGACACACATCATCCATAATGGATTACTGTCGCTTTAACTATGTGGCCCAGCCGGGTGATAGTGTGAAGAGTTATTTCCCGCGAATAAATGATTACGATAAATGGACAATTAAATGGGGATACACAACATTCTATGATAAAACAGTCGAAGAACAGAATATTATTCTTGACAATTGGGTTACAGAAGCATTTAAAAATCCGAGACTAAGATATACACATGAGGCTCTTGATGGTATAGACCCTCGTAATCAAACTGAAGACCTTGGAGATAACCCAATGAAAGCCTCTGAGTATGGCATTAATAACTTGAAATTTATAATATCCGGTTTGAGGGGGTGGAGTACGGCGAATCAAAATGATTTCAGGCTATTGGAGCGGCGATATAATGCTATAGTTGCTCAATTCGGGCGCTATATGGGACATGTTCTTACAAATATTGGCGGACTTTATTGTGAGCCAAATACTCCTGAAATGGATGGAGCCTCTTTTATCCCGGTCCCGGCAGACAAACAAAGAGAGGCGGTTAAGTTTTTGTGTGATAATTTGTTCAAATCGCCTGTCTGGCTAATCGATAATGCTATTCTTTGTGATATTTACAAACTTACAGCGTCCGATGTTATTTTGGGAGTACAAAGTAAAATAATTGCCGGACTATTCGACATCAAAAGATTGGGTAGGATTATAGCATATAGTGATGAGACAGGGTTTGCTATAAATGAGCTGATTGCAACTTTGACTGGGTCTCTGTTTAGTGAGATTAGTATCTCCGGGCCAATAGACCAGTACAGAAGAAATCTGCAAAGGTTATATATTGCTTCACTTTTGGAGTTGATCAAAAAGGAGGACGAGAGTATCTCACTGGAGAGCATGAGTTATGGTAGCTTCACCAATGATCTGAAGTTTTCTGATTTTATTCCAGCAGCAAAATCATCTCTCAGAGCTCTGGTAAAGAATCTTGAACGCAAATCCCAGTCTTATAAAGATGAGATTACATCTGCACACTGCATTGAACTGGCACAAAAAATTAGAAAGTCAATATATTAAAGATTGATAATAATTTATATATTTGCAGCGGTTTAAATGACTTATGCAAGTACTATCTAACTCATTTTCGGAGCGTGTCTAAGCGATAGCCGGTCTCTTTTCGGCTATTAAAAATGTTCCCGGATCTCTTCCGGGTCGTTATTTATTTTATATTTAACCATTTCATTTTTAACACAATTCATTTTTTACAACAATGGAAGAATTTAACAAAATTCCGAACAACAGCATCGAAAATAATTTTAACGATAAAACTTTACTAATTGAAAATCTGGATATCTCGGTTGTTATCGGGTTTTTCAGGCAGATGGAGCGGCAGGGTCCCGGCAGTGACGAGGTCACCCTCAGAGCTTTAAGCATTATTGAAGAGTCATTTAAAGAGGAGGGATCTTCTCCTGCCCCTTTTTACCGGATAGCCGATATGGGTTGTGGAACCGGCGGGCAATCAATGACTCTTGCCCGAAATCCATCTGCCCGGCTTACAGCTTTCGACATCTTCCCGGAGATGATAGAGACCCTGAACCGGAGAGTTCGTGAAAGAGGACTGCATGACAGAGTCAGGGGAGTTGTTGCTTCTATGGACAATATCCCTCATGACGAAATTCCGTCAGGTCACAACCTGACGGGTAATAACATGTTGGATAACAACTTACCCGGCAGTATAGCCGATTTTCAAAGGGGTTTTGACATAATCTGGTCGGAGGGGTCAATTTACCACATCGGGTTTGAAAATGGTCTGAAGCTCTGGAGAGAGTATCTCCGGGATGGCGGCTACATTGCCGTGTCGGAGATGGTCTGGCTTACGGAACAGAGGCCTGCTGCATTCGAAAAGTATCTGAGCGACAATGTTCCGGAGATATCGCTACCCTCTGTCAAAATGGGGCAGATCGAGAGTGCCGGTTATACACCTGTCGCAAGTTTTCTCCTTCCCTGGTCCTGCTGGAGCGAAACCTATCTGCGCCCGATGGAGGCCTTGTTTGAAAAATTTCTTGACTCGCAGAACCACAGTGCCGGGGCAATTGAGTTTGTCAAGCGCCAGCGGGAAGAGATTTTCATGTTTGAGAAATACAGAGAGTATTTCGGATATATGTTTTTTATCGTGAGGAAAGTTTCATCTAACAGAATCTTATGTAACTAGCAGATAATATGAATGATAAAATTGGGACTTTTCTGTTCTGTTAAAATCCTAATCTGTATACCACTCTAATTCAACATTATACACATAATTCTGTCAGATGAAAAAATCATGAATACAACTAATAACAAAATACAAAGCACAACCATAAGAAAAACAAATCTTAACGAATTCCATATCACAGAAAACCTCACCCGTGAGGCCTTCTGGAATCTTTACAAACCCGGCAGCGACGAACACCTCGCCCTGCATCAATTAAGGGAGGGTGAGTGCTACATCCCGGATCTTGACCTTGTTGCTCTGCTTGACGGGCAGATAATCGGGCACGTTATTACAACGAGAGCCGGAGTTGTTACTTCAGGAGCCAGAGTGAAAACTGCGGGATCAGGAATGCAAACTAAAAAAGCTGGTGTCGATTTAGTGTCCCGGAACAATTCACCCGATGAAGTGCTTTGCCTGGGACCGGTATCGGCTCACCCAGAGTTGCAGGGCAGGGGGATAGGCACACAACTTATCCGCCAAACAATAGCATCTGCCAAAGCATTGGGATTCAAAGCTATAATCCTCTACGGAGACCCGGCCTACTACAGCCGCTTCGGGTTTGAGAATGCCCAAAAATATGGCATTACCACAAGGGAAGGCAAGAATTTTGACCCATTTATGGCGCTTGAACTCTACCCCGGCGCACTTGAAGGAATTTCCGGCCAGTTTTTTGAAGATGACCGCTTTTTCACCACCGGGGAGCACCTTTTGGAGTTTGAAAAGCACTTCCCGGCGAAAGAGAAGGGGCTTTGCCAGAGTTTGATACAAATGATTAGCATACAGGTATATGCAAACATCAATTTTCCAATTTTGGAAAACTGCGTTATGTAATATACAGTTATTCAAATTATTATACCAAACTCTGGCAAAGCGAAATTCTGTTGCCAAGATGTGGGGAACTTTAGCAGAGTGATGTTTTGCCATATTATAATGACACAAAAAGGAGAAACTTGTAAAGGCCAGGTAAATAAGTGATTAACACACATTAGCACAAAGCGTTCCAGGTGGGGAACTTTAGCAAAACCGACTTCACTCTGACAGTGGGTTAAAAACATTGTCAGAGTGAATATTTTTTATATATTTACTTGAAATTAGTATAATTATATGATCATGTCAAAGAACCAACTTATTCAGGTATTTATCATTTCAGTGATTTTATCTGCCATCTTTCAGGTATCTGCTTACGGGCAGCAGGCAAAAAGCAACTTCAGAACCGAGACTGCGGTGGTCTCGAGGGTAATTCTTGGTGGAAATGGAATTGGAGGGGATATCAGTTTCGAAATTGGCAGGATCTCAAAGGAGGCGTTTCATTTCGGGGCAGGAATTGGTGGGGGGTATAATGTAATGGCCGGCTACGGGGGAACGATAAGAGATTTTACACTACCGGTTTATGCATACACCGGTTACAATATTCCACTTAGCAATAAGCGATCTTTTATAGCCCGTTTAGATGGCGGATACCATTTTCGTCAGGAGAGGATCGAATCGACATTTTTTGTAAACCCGCAGATAGGCTTACTTTTCATTTCTAAAAAGAGAACTTCAAAGCCCTTCCTGCTAATAGGTTATCGAAAGGAGTGCAGGGAATATGGTTATGGTGGCCTCTCTCTCAGATTTGGATACAGATTCTGATCGCATTATTTTAAATATACTTTATTTCAGACTCGGAGTTGCAGTTGGTACATAAAAAATAAAGATTGTATTATATATATTCTTATATTTATGCAATCCTTGGCAGTTAAATGAAAAAAAATTTTTATAAAACTGCAATTTTCTTTGTTGCTGTAACAGTGCTATTGCATTGCTTAGTAGGACTTAATGCTCAAACAAATGATTGGCAAAAATCTAAGGGATATACAAAATATGAAAAGATTTTGCTGGATCAGAACAAAGGTCACGATAGAAGGGTGAGAGCTATTAAAAAAATTAACAACAATAAGTTATTATTATATTTTGCTACATTTCCGGGGTTTGAAACCGACGTAATCAGAAAAGCGGCTGCTGCAAGAATTTCTGACACGCGATACCTTTATCTACTATCATTAAAATCAACTAATAAAGAGATAAAACAGTCTGCAATATTAAGGTTGGATGATATAAATTATCTTAATCGAATTGCAGACTCATTATGGTATGATAACTATCTTAATCCCTTGTGTCATCTTAAAATTCTTTTATTAGATTCAATCATTGTTTCGAAGTTAGGTAAAATAAAACTTGATTACAGGAAGAGCACAAAATCAGGAATTTATAATGAGAGCACACTTATGGAATACAGAAAAAATCAATTATCGGTAATTAGCCATAAAATAACTGTTTCTTTAATAAACGCACAGGGCGATACCATTTATACTGACATTTCAGGTTCTTATTCCCTTCCTTATTATGTATATTCCGAATCTAACAAAAATATCATAAATGATGCAGAGATAGACTTCAGTAAGTTATGTAAATTCATTCTGAAAAATTTCAGCGAGAATGAGTATGTAGATATTCTGATTAATTCAAAAAGTAGTTATTTAAAATTTTATACATGGAAAAAAATAGAGTCCTTCGATGTGTTATTAACAGATAATCAAAAACATCTGGCTTATATTATTTGTAATCCCCAGATTAATTCCGAAATAAAGATTAAAGCTATTGAGAGATTAAAAGACATTGACATAATCAGAAAAATTATTAATGATTCTCATAATATAGATGGCAATATCAGATCAATGATTATAGAAAGATTGGAGGTGATCTTAAAGCAGAAGGAGTAGTGTTTTTCTCTCAAAAAATCTTACATTTACGTATCGAAATGGCTTGATGTAAACAGTAATACTAACCGCATGAAAAATAACCTCTTAATTATACTGATGTTGCAGGTAGTGGTTGCATGCGTAAAGATGCCGGGGGGCACAGGGGATGTTACAACTAAAAGCTTTGAAGAGATGACCATATCTCCGGATTTTGACTGGAAAACGTCAAAGGATGTCAAATTATCAATATATTCCGACTTAACAACTATTGTAAAAATAACCTCAACAGACGGGAAAATCATTTATCATAAAGGGCTCAATAATAAGGCTCCGGAAAACTATGAGGTTACAATAACTGTTCCTTCAAACATTACTTCAGTTAAGATCAACGGTAAAGAGTTTGGAATTGATAAACCCGAAATTGCGGTGCTACTCTCTGTGAGAGAAAACAGGGTCGGAGAGATTAATTTCTTTGCAGGGCATGCCGCAGCAAATCTATTAGGGTCCTGGAGTTTTGATGAATCATCCGGAAATGTGGCATTCGATTCCTTCGGAGTGAATAATGGAACAATTGTCAATGCTTCAAGAACTTCAGGCATAAAAGGAGGAGCGCTCTATTTTAACGGAACAAATGGTAATATTAACATTAACAGCACGCCACAATTAAGTCCCACGGATGCAATTACAATGATGACCTGGGTCTGTTCGGAGGAGAACAAAACGGCCAAAATATTTCAGAAGGGAGACTGGGATGGCCATGGTTTGAGGCAGGATACATGGAAGGGGTGGAGTTGTGGCATCAGAATGGAAGACGATACCGGACACTCATTGGAGTGGAATAACGGAAGGCCTATCCTTAACGAGTGGTATCACCTCGCAATGACCTATGACGGCTCTCTTTTGTCATTTTATGTTAACGGAAAATTATGGAATAGTAAAGATGTTACAGGAAAGCTAAAGGTTACTACACGAAATCTCTCCATAGGATCGGATAATGCAACACAAAAATTCTTCAAGGGAAAGATAGATGAGGTTGTACTATACGGAAGTGCATTGTCTCAACAAGAGATACAGAGTGTTATACAGATTGCGAATAACCCGGACACCGACGGAGATGGGATCCCCAATGAAGATGATGCATATCCTTCCGATGCAGGGATGGCATTTGATAATTACTATCCATCGGCCGGTCCTGGAACCCTTGCTTTTGAAGATATGTGGCCATCAAAGGGTGATTATGACTTTAATGATCTTGTAATCGACTACAGATTCAAAATAACTACAGATGCATCAAATTTTGTATCGGCAATCTCTTGTGATTTTACAATAAAAGCGATTGGAGCTGCTTATGCAAATGGGTTCGGGTTTCAGCTAAACTCCCCCGGTATAAATATTTCCGGGATTCAGGTCAACGGAGGAACTCTGGAACAGGGGCAAAATCTGCCTACATTTATTGTGTTTAACAATGCAAATTCGCTTATGAGCTCTTCAGGAAGTTTTGGAGTAAATGTAAATAAAGAGGACCCCTATGTTCAACCTGTTAATGTGAGTATGAATATAACATTACCACAACATTTGTATACGCTTAATGATCTGAACATCTCCGGGTTTAACCCTTTCATTTTTGTTAACGGCATCAGAGGCCGGGAGGTTCATCTGCCTGACTATCCTCCTACACCGAAGGCATCCTCTTCCCTGTTTGGTACCGGGGCCGATAACTCCTCTTTAGGTGAAGGCAGATACTACAAGACAGCAGAAAATTTGCCATGGGCAATAAACATCATTTCCGGATTCGAACATGTGGTAGAACGGATTGAGATAACAGATGCATACCTCAAATTCTCATCATGGGCTCAATCTGCAGGCGTGCAGTATCCCGACTGGTATATAAACAAAGCTGGATACAGAATAGCACGAAATATCTATTAAGGATATTCCATGGAAATATTTCTGCTCATATTGTCAATCATCCTGCTGCTTGCAGGTATTGCAGGGTCGGTGTTGCCGGTTTTGCCGGGGCCGCCACTCGCTTTTGCGGGGATTATTCTCCTTCAGATCACAAAGTATGCGCAGTTCAGTACCACTCTGCTGGTAGTTCTGGGATTGTTAACCCTTTTTGTAACCATTGCCGACTATTTCATTCCGGCCTGGACCACCGGTAAATTCGGGGGGAGCAGATATGGCACCAGAGGTGCAATGGCGGGGATGATTGCCGGACTATTTTTCGGTCCGTTGGGGCTTATTGTAGGCCCGTTTATTGGTGCATATATAGGCGAACTGCTTGGCGGGCAGAACGGACAATTCGCATTGAAGTCTGCCATAGGTTCATTCATAGGCTTCCTGCTTGGAACCGGTCTGAAACTAATCCTTTCTCTTGTGATGCTCTATTACTGGGTGAGCAAAGTATTTTTTTAAAAATTGATTGTATCTTTGAAATATGGTAATAAGAGAGGAAATAGAGAAAAACAAAAAAGAGTTTAATACCCTTTGTAAGAGTCATAAGGTAAAAAAACTTTTTGCTTTCGGTTCTGGAGTAACATCTCAATTTGACCCTGTAAAAAGTGATTTTGATTTCTTAGTTGAATTAGATATTACCGATCCAATTGAAAAAGGAGAGACTTTGTTATCATTATGGGATAAGTTTGAACTCTTTTTCAACCGGGAAATTGATCTGTTGACAAATGCCTCTCTTAGAAATCCGTATCTGAAAAGAGAAATAGAATCAACAAAAAAACTCATATATGATGGATCGAGGAAATAAATACCTGGCAGATATTCTGCATTCAATTGAGTTAATTGAATTATTTACAGAGACAATTATCAAAAACCATCTGGAATCACTAAAGCAGGAAGTTTTGGGAAAAATAGGATAAACTGGTTATTTAATATATTTGTAAATACCTTAAAACTTAACCCGGACACTTCATAATGTCGGAAAAACTCAGAGAGAAGCAGCTCTTGTGCCTGATTTCCAAAGGGAACCAGAACGCTTTTCATGAGATTTACGAGAGGTATAAAGATAAAATCTACTCCTTTGCAATCTATCTTACACATGCCGAATTTCTGGCCGAGGAGATCACTCAGGAGGTTTTTATCAATATCTGGACAACCCGGGAGAGACTTGCGGCAGTTGAATCGTTTAACTCTTATCTGATTGTTATAGCGAAGAATGTGGCAAGTAACCATCTCAAGAGATATGCATTGGAGAGGATAATTGCGGGAAAAATTGCTGAAAAAAGTGAAAAGGTTAATGAGATAAACGAAGATAGAGAGCAGGAGGATACTCTTCTGAAGATTCATCACGAGGCAATTGGTACTCTTTCACAACAACAACAGAGGGTTTACACATTACACCACATAAAAGGATTAAAAAACAGAGAGATAGCAGATGCTTTGGGAATCTCTGTATACACTGTAAAAGAGTATCTCAAAATCGCTTCAAAAACTGTCAGGGATTATGTCGGCAAAAGAGTTGAACTGATGGTAATCCTGGCGCTGAACATCTTTTTAAAATAAATTGAGAAAATTCCCCAAAATATCCCCCTCCTTTTTCAGGGATATTTGTCTTTTATATACTATGGGGTAACACCTAACACATTTACACCTATGAACAGAGATCGGTTACTGGAGCTTTTTAAACTCCATCTTGAGAACAGACTTCCTGAAAATGAGAAGGAGGAGTTTTATAATTATATATATAAGATGCCCGATTCTGAAAGGGAATCACTTATCGCTGAATTTATTGAGAAATTACCGATAGATCACAAGCTGAGTAAGGCTGATTCTGATTTAGTTTTCAGACGGATTCTTAAAGTTGTAAAAAGACGGAGACACTTACTAATCAGATATTCAATTACTGCAGCTGCCTCAATTTTACTACTTGTATCGGGATACTATTTTGCAGACAAATATTTTGATTTCAGGTTTAGCGAGAATAAACTTTTAAGCGACATCTCTCCCGGAGGTGAAAAGGCGGTTCTTCAGCTTGCCGATGGGTCTGTAGTAAGACTGGATAACTCAAAAGACAGCACACTGCTCGAGAAAGATGGTAGTTTAACAATTAAGGTTCAGGATAATAAGCTTCTGTATAAAAACGAAACTAAAGAGAGAGATATAAAATACAACCTACTCTCCACACCAAGGTGCGGTGAGTTTCAGATGGAGCTTCCCGACGGAACAAACGTAAAGTTAAATGCCGAGTCAAGTATCAGATTCCCGGATAAATTCTCATCAAAGGAGAGAAGGGTGATGATAACCGGTGAGGTCTTTTTTGAGGTGTCGAAAACAGCAGGCAATATTCCGTTTATAGTTGAGTGCGGCGACAAAGTAAGGATTGAAGTTCTGGGAACACACTTTAATGTAAACTCGTACGAGAATGAAGAGAGTATTAAAACAACTCTTGTCGAGGGCTCGGTAAAGGTATCTTCATCAGTCACAAACAGCTCTGTAATCATTACCCCGGGGCAGCAGGCCGCTATCAGAAACGATGGCTCACTAACCGTTGAAGAGGTAGATGTAGATGAGGCAATTGCCTGGAGGAATGGCCGGTTTATATTCGAGAAGGCAGATATTAAGACCATAATGAGACAACTGGAAAGATGGTATAATGTAAGTGTCGATTATAAAGGAGAGTTCCCGCAATACTTCGGAGGGGCAATCTCCCGTAAGGTCAATATCTCAAAAATCTTTGAATTGTTCGAAAATACCGGGAATATAAAATTTGAATTAAAAGATAGTTTAGTAACGATCTATGATAAATAAAAGGAGGTGAAATAACAGAAAACAACTCAGAAACTTCGATTAACCCTTTATATAATCATTATATAATGAAGCCGGACTCAATTTGGGGATTGAATCCGGCAGTGTAAGGGGTTAAAGATTAAACGAATATGCCTATTAATTTAACAAACCCTAAACAAACGAAATTATGAAAAAATTCACTGTAAATCGAAGGATTTACAAAAAATTGTTTCTGACTATGAGACTGACAATGATTTTAATGTTTTTTGCATGTATTCAGGTTAGCGGAAAAGGTTTTGCACAGATTACCGTTTCGGCAACCAATGAGCCTCTGCAAAAAGTGTTTAAGGAGATTCAAAAACAGAGTGGCTATGACTTTCTTTACCTCTACGATCTTCTTGCAAAAGAGGGTAATGTGACGGTAGATTTGAAAGATGCCACAATTAAGGATGCCGTTGAGGCTTGTATCAAAGGTAAGAACTTATCTTACTCCATTGTAGATAATGCCGTTCTTATCAAAGCTAAAGAGGAGGCAAAGCAGACTCAGCAGCAACCGGTGAAATACACCCTCAAAGGTAAGGTGACTGAGAAAAACGGCACTCCTGTTTTTGGAGCGGCAGTTCTCGTAAAAGGAACAACAACAGGTGTGGCAACAGCAGAGGATGGAAGCTATACACTTACACTTACAAACAGAAATGTAACACTGGTTTACTCCTTCATTGGTTTTAAAACAGTAGAGGTTCTCTATACAGGACAATCTACGATTAACGTATCTCTGGAAGAGGAGGCTCTTGTTATCGAAGGTGCTGTTGCAACAGGGATGTTTACCCGTAAAGCAGAGAGCTTTACAGGATCGGTACAGACATTTAACAGAGAGGAGATAAGAAGGGTGGGAAATACTAATGTACTCCAAAGTATAAGAAATCTCGATCCATCTTTCAGAATAGTTGAGAGCCTCTCAAACGGTTCAAATCCGAACCAGACATACCAGATTACACTAAGAGGCCAGTCAGGGTTTCCCGATCTTAAGGGAGAGTATAAAAACAACCCCAATGAACCGCTATTTATAGTAGATGGCTTTGAGACAAGTATTACCTATGTAATGGATATGGATATGAACCGGATTGCAAATGTTACACTTTTGAAAGATGCAACAGCCAAGGCAATATACGGTTCTAAAGCAGCTAATGGAGTGGTAGTTATAGAGACTCTTAAGCCAGAAGCGGGCAGATTGAAGGTGTCATATACAGGAAGCATGAATTTTCAGACTCCGGACTTAAGCAGCTATAATCTCTGTAATGCTGCAGAGAAGCTGAAAGTTGAGAAAGACGGAGGCCTGTTTCTCTATTTTTCAGATAATGGTGTTGAGGTTACAACAAATCCCGGAAGCCAATACCTCTATGATCAGTATTACAACTCAATCCTTGCAGAGGTACTTGCCGGGGTAAACACAGACTGGAAATCACTACCATTAAGAAACGGAGTGGGCCAGAAACACTCTGTATACCTTGACGGAGGAGATGACTACTTCAGATATGGTTTGGATCTGTCATACAATAATGTTGTCGGAGTGATGAAAGGCTCAGGACGTAACACATTTGCAGGAGGGATTTCACTCTCTTACCGTCACAAAACAATTTCAATAAGAAACAGCCTGACAGCGACCTATAATAAAGGTGTTAACTCTGCTTACGGATCATTTATAGAGTATACCAGAATGAATCCCTACTACAGATACATAGATGAGCTGGGCAACTATATCAAGCAGCCGGGTATCAACTATGGACGTGCAAATGATATAAATCCACTATACAACACAACCATTAACACTAAGGATTTTACGGAGTATATGCAGTTTGTAAATAACTTCTATATTGAGTGGACACCGGTTGAGAGATTAAAATTCACAGGTAGGGTGGGTCTTGTTAAAAAAGATAACGGGGCAGAGATTTTTCACCCAGCAAGCCATACCGATTTTGCAGGATGGGAGTCAGATACAACATTGGTTAACAGAAGAGGAAGATATACATACGGAGATGGTAAAGATTTGACAGTGTCAAGCGATATCCTTGCAAATTACTCATTTATGGCAGGAAAGAACCATATGTTTTTTGCAAACGCCGGATGGAGCATAAACAGCGCCGGTTCGGAATATGTAACTTTTGCAGCAGAAGGATTTCCAAATGATAAGCTGGATAATATCTCATTTGCAAGGCAATATCTGCTCAACAGCAGACCATCGGTAAGTCAGTCCACAACAAGGGATGTGGGTGTGCTCGGCTCATTCAACTACTCCTATGCCTCCAGATATCTCTTTGATGCATCGTTCAGAATGTCAGGCTCTTCTCAGTTCGGAAGCAATAACCGCTGGGGAAAATTCTGGTCGCTTGGAGCAGGCTGGAATATCCACAATGAGAAATTTATGAAGAACCTTAAAGATGAAGGAGTAGTTACCCTGGCAAAACTTCGTGCATCTGTTGGTTTTACAGGATCTCAAAACTTTAACTCGTATCAATCTCTGGCAACTTATGATTACTATACTTCTCAGTTTTATAACGGGAATATTGGTGCAATTCTGGGGGCAATGCCAAACACCAATCTTAAATGGCAAAGAAAGTATGATAAGAACATTGGTATGGACATCTCCCTGCTTAAAAACCGAATCGCTTTGAGATTTGATTACTATACAGCCAATACCGATGACCTCTTAACAGATGTTACAATTCCGTCATCTACAGGATTTACATCCTATAAAGAGAACCTTGGAGAGGTTGAAAATAAGGGATATGAATTCAGCATTAAATATCGTGTATGGAATGATCCGAAAAACGAATCATTCTTTAACATATTTGTTGCAGGAGCACATAATAAAAACAGAATTAAGCAGATATCCAACTATCTTCAGTCATTTAACAACACGCAGACATCTACTGTTTCAAATAAGCCGGTTGTACGTTATTATGAGGGACAGTCAATGACTGCAATCTGGGCAGTTCCATCTTATGGAATCGATCCGGCATCGGGTATGGAGCTGTTTATAAAGCCTGATGGAAACAGAACATACACCTGGCACTCCGATTATCTGGCAGTTTGCGGAGATACCGAACCAACATTACAGGGAAATCTTGGATTTAACTTCGATTATAAAGGATTAAGCGTCAATTTAAGTGCAGCCTATCGCTTTGGAGGGCAGCTTTATAACCAAACACTTGTAGATAAAGTCGAGAATGCCGATCTGCATTATAATGTAGATCGTAGAATTTTTGAAAGCAGATGGGTAAATCCCGGCGATGTTTCTCTTTATAAAGATATCAGAAATACCGCAACCACTCGTGCGACATCCCGGTTTGTTGAAGATGACAATGTGTTCGGAATATCATCTCTGAATATCTCTTACGAATTGAATAAAATAAAGAAATTCAAAATGAAGGGTATAGACCGTCTGAAACTATCATTTGATATGGCTGACTTTGCAAAATTATCATCCGTAAGGATTGAAAGAGGAACCTCATATCCGTTTGCAAGGACCTTCTCATTCTCACTTCAGTTAATGTTTTAACCCTTTAAACTTATGATTATGAAACTGAAAAATATAATAATAACACTTTTGGCTGCTTTGGTTTTATTTAGTTCATGTGAGAAGTGGCTTGATGTGCAACCGAAAACAAAGGTCGAATCTTCAGATCTGTTTCAAAGTGAGATAGGCTATAAGGATGCGCTTTGGGGAGTTTACACACTAATGACTGGCACCTCAATGTATGGACTTAACATGACAGTCTATCTGGATGCTCTGGCAAGACTCTACTCAAGCTCCGGATCAATGGGGGCAGCATACCAACTGCATAACTACAATTATACAGGGAGTGATGCCCAGGCAGCAATCGGGAATATGTGGTCGGCAACATACAACACAATCGCAAACATAAATAATCTGGTAGCCAATATAGAGGGTGCCGATAAATCTATGTTTTCACAGGATAACTACAATGTTATTTATGGAGAGGCTCTTGCTCTTCGGGCGTTTCTTCACTTCGATATGTTAAGACTTTTTGCTCCGTCATATGTTGTGAGCCCTGCAACATTATCAATACCATACGTAAAGGATTTTAACTATAATATAACTCCTCAATCAACAGTTGAAGAGGCTATTGCAAAGGTAATATCCGATCTGGAGGCTGCTGCCGCTCTTCTTAAACAATCGGATCCAATCTATACAGGAAGAGTTATCACAACCACTACCGATAATGGCTATCTTCTTAACAGACAGCTGCGAATGAACTATTTTGCCGTAAAAGCCGTACTTGCCAGAGCCTATATGTGGAAAGGGGATAAAACCAATGCATACACCTGTGCAATGGAGGTTATTAACAGTGGTAAATTCAAATGGACTTCGGTTGATAATATTGCGACAACCAACGAGCAAAGAGACAGAACCTTTACTCCGGAACAGGTTTTTGCACTCTATATCGAAAATATGGCCTCTAACATTCAGTACAATTTGAGTCTGGACGCAAGATGGTCAAGCCGTTATATGAGAGTCAACCAAACATATTTTACAAGAGTATATCCATATTCAACAGATTGGCGGGGAGTAAATACTCTCTACTTCTGGAGTGATATTGTAACCGGCAGCTACTCTTCGGAGAGAGTTTGTACAAAATTGTGGCAATTTTCTACAATGCCTGTAGCATATAAACGCAGAATGCCTTTGATAAGACTTCCCGAGATGTACCTCATTGCAGCCGAATGTCGTCCTGCCGAGGCTATCGGGGTAATCAACACAATCCGACTTAACAGGGGAATAACTGTAACATTCTCTCCAACATCTACCGAAGCTCAGATTAATAATGAAATAAAACAGGAGTATCTGAGAGAATTTTATTGTGAAGGTGTTGCCTGGTACTACTATAAACGGACAGATGCCACCACATTAGACGGATATAGCTCTTTCAAAAAGACAAATTATGTTTTACCGATACCTCCGCAGGAGGTTGAATTCGGATCCAGAAAATAATCTGTAAAATTCAATTGATATGAAAATTTTAAAATATATACTAATACCAGCAGCAATAGTGATCCTCTTTGCGTGTGAAAACGAAAAAAACACGTTCAGCGATGCTCCCACTATCTACCTTGCAGGAGATCCGGCTCAGAATGCCACAGTTGACTCTGTTCTCTTCTCTTTTAAACTTTTTGGACCTGCAGTTACGAATTATAATGTAAATCTTATAGTTAAAATAGCAGGTCAGGTATCAGACAAAGAGAGGAAATTCGAACTTGAGATTGATCCTGCCAGGACAAATGTAACAGCAGAGAGTTATACTATAGGAACTCTGGTAATCCCTGCTAACTCTTATAAAGCGGTAATACCAGTAAACGTAAAACGGACTGTCCCGGGACTAAATCTTCTATCTGTTCCTGCCAGGTTAACATTTAAGGTTAAACCAAACGAGAATTTTACAGTCGGTGCTTTTGAATATTCCGACTATACCATTGCCTGGTGCGACTATCTGACAAAGCCTACAACATGGTCTATTGTAGAATATTATGTAGGGCCATTCAGTCAGGCACGCTTCAAATTCATCATAGACTTTACAGGGATGACATCATTTTCGGAGTTTGCTCCGGGGGGAAGTACCGATTACAATATGGTACTTAATTTCCAGGCTAAACTTATAAAGCTACTGAATCAATACAATGCCGAACATCCGGGAGCACCTTATCTTAATGATAACGGACAACCACTACTGTTCGGTTCGGGATTGCCATTTTAATGTATTAAAAAGGAAACAGTTATGAAAAAATATCTAATAATAATTTTTGCCGTCATAATAAGTGCATTAAACGTAACCTCCTGTCTTGTAGATGAGGGAAACTACGATTATAAGAAACTGGATGAATTCTATGTAGATACTGTAGGAAAGCAGGTCTCTTTTACGGTTAAACAGTTTTCGGATCTGGCCGTTAATTCTAACCTTAAGTACTCAGGTAATAAAAGCGATTTAACATATAAGTGGTCTTTGTACAGGGCTGTCAGCTATAAGGTAGGACCTTCAAAATATCCGCTTCCCGAAGCACACGGATACGACAAAGATGACTTCCAGAATTTTATAATAGCAGAGACAGAAAATCTCTCAAAAAATATTACTGCTATTCCGGGTGCCTACACTTTACAATTTGAAGCTACCGACTCAAAAACAGGGATTACTGCAATGATGAGGTATTCTGTAACAATCGAGAGCACCATCAGCACCGGACTTCTGGTGTTCTATAAAGGTGCTAGCAAGGTTGATATGGATGTAATCAGTACTCCGCTTCTGAATGCAAATGTCACTGAAACTATTCATTCAAAAAATGTGTTTACAAGATCAAATCCGTCTCTTTCATTCCCGGGAGATCCTCGTTCATGCCTCTTTGTCTCTTCGGGAAGCCTTGTCTATGTTGCAACAGATAAGGATGCGAAAAAACTATCACGTATTGATATGTCGCTTGCAAGTGATTTTGATGGAATTTTCCAGGAAAAGCCTGCTAATAAGGACTATTATATGCCAAGATCGGAAATGATTATAAACGATGGAAAGTTTTATAAAACTACAACCTGGGGGTTGCCTGTTTTTGTTGGGCCGCATGAGATGAAGGATAATGACACCTACTATGCTGCCCCTTTTGCTACCTTAGCTTATGGATCAAACGGAGTGTTCTATGATCAGACTAAAATGAGGTTTTTATATGCAGGAATGTGGGATGGTTTCGCTCAGCCGGTATCGGCACTTGGCACACATTTCAGTTTTGGAAATGTAGGTAAAAAGATGATTTACGGTTCTGCCGGTTATGACGCAGGGTTGACATATGTATCATTCTGCGTGTTTAAAAATCCTGTTGATAACGGAAGTCGTTTCTTGTATGCGTTCAGAACTCATGTTTCGTCACACTCAGGATATCTGACTCAGGGGGCAATAGATATAAGTGTTGCGCCACAGGTTGCCAACGCCGAGTTCTGGGCATTCGGAGAGAGGGGACCTATCGTATTCTATGCAACTAAGCAGAAGATATACAGACTTAATTACACCCTTGCAGGAGGAGCTACAGGAGCTACAGAGGCCTGGACATTTGATTCTTCAGAGCAGATAACCTTTATGAAACTTTTCAAGTACAACGGAATAGGTCTTTCGGCCGTTGCCAAAGACAAGTATTTGATGGTGGGAACCTATAACAGCTCTACCGGTGTCGGGAAACTTTATCTGCTTGAATCAGATATTGCCAGTGGTGCCATCTCTCCAACACCTGCCGCAGTTTATACTATTGCAGGAAAAGTTGGTGATGTTGATTTCATTGCCAGTTAAACTGGATACAATTAATTTAAACTAAAAATCAGACTCCCTGTTGAATTCCGGTTGGGATAACATACAGGGAGTTTAAAAAAATCCTTTCAATGAAAAAAATTGTTCTGAATGCTTTTATATTGAGCATTATGCTAGCTCTATCTGCCTTGGTTAATGCTCAGGCTCAACGTACTGCCTCCCCGTCAGACTCTCTGCAAAGAAGATTCTCTGCCATGATTCGTTCAAATGACTCTTCTCAGAAAGAGATGCTCAAAAAAGAGCTTTATAAATTGACTAAAAGCAAAGACGAACAGAGTCTGACTATGGCTCTTAGATTCTTTGATCAATTGCAGATGAACGCAACAACAGACTCGCTTGTAAATGTAATTAAGAAGAGATTCCCGAAAGGTAATCTTGCAAAGAACACAGAAATAAATGCTGTATACAATGAGAAGGATCCTGTAAAAAAGGAGGCAGAATTTCAGAAATATCTTAAAAAATTCCCGCCTGAAAAATTTACCGATAAAATAGTCTTTGACTATGGTTATTGTGACGTTGCATCGGCTTATGCTCAAGCCGGGAATTCTACCAAAGCTATGGAGTATGCCAATAAGCTGGAATCTACCGTTTGGAAAGGAGAGGGCTGGGCTGTTATTGCTGCATCACTAAAAGGAAATGGAGACCTTGAGAATGCAGGGGTGTTGATTAAGAATTCAATAACAAATGCTGAAAACGCCATGAAAAGCAACAGTCAAAGTAATGATATACGTTTTATTTCTACCGGGTACTATACATACTGCGGAATGTATGCAGATATACTTTACAGGCAGAAAAGATATGATGAGTCTCTTAGTTACCTTCTTAAAAAACAGCAGGGAGGTAGACCTTTTGACGTTTCTGAAAAACAGACTTATATTAATTTGCTTATTGCACTAGGTCGGAATCTTGAGGCATTCCTCACTCTTAATGACCAGATTAAAGAAGGATTAGGGTCAACTTCCGATTTGACCCACTTTAAAGAGCTTTATATTAAATTGAATGGTTCTGATTCGGGTTTAAATGAGTTATTGTTGATTGCCCGTAAAAAACAAACCGAAGTGATTAAGCAAAAACTGGCAAAGGAGATTATTAATCTTCCAGCACCGCTCTTTACAGCTAAAGATGTAGATGGTAACACAGTATCCCTTGCCGGGTTAAAAGGCAAAATTGTGATTGTGGACTTCTGGGCAACATGGTGCGGACCTTGCAAAAAGTCATTTCCTGCAATGCAGATGGCTGTTAATAAATATAAAAATGATGAGAATGTAAAATTCCTCTTTATTCATACATGGGAAAAGGAAGATAATCCAACTGTCGCTGCAATTAATTATCTGAAGGAAAACAACTATAATTTCCAATTAGTTATGGATTTGAAGGATCCTGTAACAAAAACAAATAACATAGTTACATCTTACAAGGTTACAGGAATTCCAACTAAGTTTCTTATTGATGGAGAGGGCAATATCCGCTATAAAGTTACAGGATTCTCCGGTGGAGATGAGGCTGCTGTTGAGGAGCTATCGGCAATGATTGAGAGTGTAAGAAAATGAATGTTAGAATAATTGAACATGAGAAAAAATATATTTAGAGGAGCAGTAATGTTTATAGTGCTTATATTAAGCTCTATAACAGTCCAGGCGCAAAATCAGCCGGCCGGCCCGACGCTTAAAATCGGAGATAAGGCACCAGGACTTCAGGTTGCAAAGTGGTTTAAAGGGAATCCGGTTAAAGGATTTGAAGCGGGTAAGATTTATGTTGTGGAGTTCTGGGCTACATGGTGCAATCCTTGCATAGCGGGAATGCCTCACCTTTCCGATCTGGCAGATAAATACAGAAATGATATAACCGTTATGGGAGTTAGCATTATGGAGAGAGGCGATAACGTATTGGCAAGGGTCGAAAAATTTGTACAAAAGTCAACGGACAAAATGCGATACCTGGTGGCTGCCGACAGCGCAAATTATATGAGAGACAACTGGCTTTACGGAGCAGGAGAGAGGGGTATCCCATACTCTTTTATAGTTGATAAAAACGGAGTTGTAGCCTGGTGCGGATATCCCAAGAGTCTGGACAGAGTTCTTCCTCAGATTATTGCCGGTAAATGGGATGTTAAAAAGGCCGGGTTTGACAGAGTCGAAGGTAAACGCCTGGAGAAAATTGATGGAAATGATGTGGTTAATAGAATGAATCCATTTATGGGAAATCCCGGCAACCCTTCAGGAGCACTTGCAGAGATTGAGAAAATTCTCTCTGAGAATCCGGGATTAAAATATTATCCGAAACTTGGAAATTTTACATTCTGGTCACTTATAAAAACAGATCCCGATAAAGCTATACAGTATGCAAAAGAGTGGTTTGACTTTAGCGATTTTCCATCGTGGAAAACTGTTACAGATGCTGTCTCAAACATGGTCGGCAGAGGGGTAGTACTACCGAAGGCTATATATGAATTAGGAGCGGAATCGTTTCAAGCTCAGATTGATAACTATCCAACGAGTATGAATATCCCTGTAACATACAGCGAGATTGCAAAATTGCAATTCCTGGCAGGTAATATTGATAAGGCTGCAGCTGCTCAGAGAAGGGCAATAGAGGAGGCAAAAAAGAGCACCACTCTATCGGCACCTGAACTTCTGAAATATGAAGAGGATCTGAAAAAATACACTAAATAAGCTTTATACGAAATAAGTTTTGTGTGGAATACCTTGTTAATTTCCGGATATTAAACAGGTCAGTTAGGTTAAGTTTGTGTTTAGCGGTATCCGGAAAGGGGGAGACTAAAAAGATGTTTTTGGTTTCCCTCTTTAATTTTCATTATTATATATCTCCCGATAAACATGTTCAATTTTTGTTATCTCTTTTTCAGTCAAACCCGGGAACTCTTTTTCTTTTGCCCTGATTGAAATTTTCCCATCGTTTTGTTCCAGGAACCTAACCAATAATGCAACCATTTTGTCCGGCATCTCAAATTCATCATCAATAAATCGTTTAAATTCATCATATTTTCTCAAGTAAGACAATTCTGCAGGAATGATTTTTTCGATAGTCTCCTTAACGCAATCATACAAGAACTCTGCCTGTGGAGAGGCATCAAAATACCGATAGTAGTCTATTGTATCATTTCTTACCTCTATGTTATGATCTTTTGTCTCTTCCCAATCTATAAAATCGAGCAGCGGGCGTGAATATGATTCCAGAACGTTCCGATAATCATCTATCCGTCTTAAAATTGATTCAGATACAGGAAATATGAAACCTTGTTGTGCAAACTTTTTCTTTGCAAGCAAATGATGAATCAAATATCTGTGAATTCGACCATTTCCATCTTCAAACGGGTGAATGAAAACAAAACCAAATGCGATAACTGTTGCACATAATACAGCATCCATTTTACTTTTCAATAAAATATCAGTTGTTTTTATTAACCCTTGCATCAGACTATCAAGATCTTGACATTTTGCAGAAATATGATCGGGCAAAGGTTCTCCGGTAAATCTATCATGCTCACCGACAAATCCTCCGTTTTTTCGAAATCCTAATTCCAGAAATCGCGTGTTTTCAATTACCAATTGTTGCAATCTTATTAACTCTTCTTTTGTTAAATCAACGAAACCTGCCTGCCCGATTGCCTGCCCCCAGCGAGCTGCCCTTTTACTCTTAGGACTTTCACCTTCAATTGTAAAGGAGGCTTTGGAGTCTTTCAGTAATAAAAATGCAGATGTACGTTGCAAAATATCATTGTGAATTCCCTCTAAATACTTGCTTTTCTGTTTAGAATAGTCGGCATTGATGAATTGATCAAGTTTTTCTGTTCTCCTGATAAGCGGACAAAACTCAGTAGTTCCAGGCAGATTGTTGATAACCATATGGCGGGGAGATTTGATTCCATCCACAGCATATTGATGCTTAGGGTTTATTGCAGGAACATAACTTTTCTTACTCATTGAGTTTTTTATTTCCAATTCTCTACCTGACAGCCATTCAATAAAGAACCATAACCTTCGGCTATACTGGCCTGTTGGCTCGATACTTATAAGCTCAGTCAGTTGTTTTTTCGAATAGTGTCGAGTAAGAAAACTTAAAACTAAAAGATTGACTCCTTCGTATTTTAATGCAAAAACCAAGTGTTTGTAAAGAGCCTCAATTTCTGAAATATTGGAGTTATCTTCGGGCAGATACCTTTTAGAAAAGATGTCCCACTCCCCGGTTTTCTCCCTTCTGTTTTGTCTGGTCACTATTGCGACAGGGCCTGTTATTGGCACCGGTAATTTAAGAGAGCTGACAATAGCGGCATATCCAACTACAAAACCATCTTCCGGAGTCTGTTTTCCATTAAAAATGGGTGCTGTGTGTGAAAAATAGGCGCACATAATCTTTTTGTTTTAAATATAGGCGCAATATATGAAAAATATAGACGCTATAGGTGAAAAGTGAGTGCAAAATTTCACAATATGTGAAAACCAAGGGCATTGTAGCTCTGAGCTTTTTTGCCCTTCGCCTGATAATTAGCAAGTTATGCTAAAATCACAAATGCCGTAAGCGTCTGATTATGTGCACAAAGGCAAAAAAGCTCAGAGCTATTAAACCCATGCTCAACTTTTACGTCAAAGATTATATTAATTATTAAAATTGGCTATGAGGAAAATATTGATAACGTTACTGGCTGCTTTTGTTACTCTTACAAGCTTTGCCGGGGTTGAAAAGAGGGTTGAAAAGAGTAGTGGGAGAGATACACTGAATCTGGAGCGGTTGGTAAAGAGTGGGATTCAAAGGGCATATGCGGCGAGTGTGAGGATATGGGGGTTCGATACGGTAAGGAATGTTCAGAATGGTTCGCAGTTCAGCGGAGTTGTTGTAAGTGATGAGGGTCATATACTAACGGTTGCACATGCTGTTCAGCCAGGCAGAAGTTATAAGGTGAGGTTTCCGGATGGAAAGGAGGTGATTGCACTTTCACTTGGAAGGATTGGGTTTTCTAACCAGGATAACAGACCCGATCTTGCTATGATAAAGATTAGGGATAAGGGGAGCTGGCCGGTTGCTGCGATGGGATGGTCGCATAGTCTAAAGGTCAATGAGCCATGCATAAGCATCTCTTACCCGACAACATTAAACCAGATGAAGCCATCGGTAAGATTTGGGAGAATTGCCGATGTGTTAAATAACTGGGGTTTTGTACAATCTACCTGCAAGATGGAGCCCGGCGATTCGGGCGGACCGCTTTTTGACTATATGGGAAGAGTTGTCGCAATGCACAGCAGGTGTGGAAGGCATGAGGATGAAAACTACGAAGTGCCTGTAGACCTGTATCGTAAATACTGGAATGCGCTCAATATTGCAGAAGATTACAAATCTTTGCCGCAAGAGGTAACAGAACCCGGATCCGACTCATTGGCCGCTTCGTTAATTGCATCGGCCTCTCTGGAAAAACCGGGGTTTTCAATCCCTGAACTGGATGAAAAATTATCTGCAACCGTTGTTGCGATAAAAAGTAACTTAAAAGGAGAGCAGACAAATGCCCTTGGAACTCTTATCCGCATAAAATCAAAGCATTATATTATAAGCAAAAGCTCTTTAACCGGAACGGATGTACTCATAACAGCGCAAGGGAAGAGCATGGGAGCAACACCTGTCGGAAGGGATGAAGAGAACGACCTGGTAGTTTTACGACCGGAAGGCAAACTTAAAGGTGGGTTAACAAAGGAGGATTTGCAAAAATCGGATGACTCTGTAAGACTCGGGAATTTGGGTGGGTTTCTCATCTCGCCGCTACCATCCGGAAGGAAGGTGAGTATAATCAGTACGGAGGAGATGAATCTGCTAAAACTTTTCAGTTCCGGATATTTTGGAGCATCGGCCCAATTCAGGGAGGGGAAGATAATTCTCAACAGGATTGCCCCAAAGAGCCCTGCAGATTCGGTGAAACTAAAAATCGGGGATCAGATCACCGGAATTAACGGAAAACCCATCAGTCGTCCGGAGGAGTATGGTGGAGAGCTACGCAGATATAACCCCGGAGACAGCATAAGCGTTGAGTGCATACGTGCCGATAGTGTTTTCAGTGCTAAGGTTCTGCTAACAGCCAGACCAAAGGGAAACCATGCAGCCGACAAGTTCGAAGGGGGTAAAAGTGTGAGAGCCGACGGTTTCAACGGAGTCTTTGCCCACGACTCCAACATAAAAGCCGAAGAGTGCGGCGGCCCGGTTTTTGACACCAAAGGCAACTTTGCCGGTATCAACATCGCCCGCTTCAGCCGAACCACCACGTTAACCTTGCCAAGGTTCTTAGGGGTATTGTCAAAATATGGGATATTTTGACAAAACATAGGTGCTAGAATAAAAATTTGACAGAAAATTGTCTAAATGTCAAAAAAACGCTATATTTGACAAAAGAGGAAAAATGATGTCAAAACTAACAGATCCGTTTGATAGGTATAAGCCATATAATAGCCTTCCGCCACTCCCTCCTGATGACGAAATAGTTGAAAGTCGCGAGGTTCTTAAGGCTTTAAATAATGCCAATAAGGCACTTGCCGAACTTAAAGGAATTGCAAAGAAATTGCCCAACCAGTCAATGCTTGTTAATACAGTGATCCTTAGAGAGGCAAAAACAAGTTCAGAGATTGAGAATATCTTTACCACCGACGATGAGTTATACAAGGCCTATGTAATAAGCGACTCGGAGCAAAACAGCAACACAAAAGAGGTGCTTAGATACAGGCAGGCACTATGGAAAGGGTATAGTGATGTTGTTGAAAATAAAAGAATTACTATTGATACAATTATCAATTTATATAGGGAGATTAAACAGGTAAACGATGGAATAAGACCCCCTCAGACAGAAACTGTCATTTTAAAGAGAGGAAGTGGACGACTATCGGGAGAAATTGTCTATACACCTCCGAGAGGAACACAAATTATTAAAGAGAAACTTGATAATCTGCTGGAATATATAAATGACGATTTGAAGTATCCTTATGACTCACTACTTAAAATAGCAATTTCACACTATCAGTTTGAGGCCATTCACCCGTTCAGGGACGGAAATGGAAGGACTGGTAGGGTTTTAGCCATACTGCAGATGATTCAAAAAGGGTTACTGGATGTTCCCATTCTTTATTTAAGTGCATACATAATTAAGGAGAAAGAGAGCTATTATGAGCTGCTTAAAGATGTGACATCTCAAAGAAACTGGAGTAATTGGATAATTTATATGCTTAAAGCAGTTGAAGAGACATCAAGATACACAATAAGAAAGATTGAGGAGATTGACAGACTTTTCATAAGAACAAAGGAGGTTATCAACTCAGGAAATCCGGCTATCAGGAAAGAGTTTATTGAGAAACTGTTTGAACAGCCATATATAAGTCCAAAGAAAATGCTGGATATCAATATGAAAAGCTTAAACACTGCAAAAAAGTACCTTATCCAACTTGAAGGAATGGGTGTTTTAATAAATAAAAAGATAGGAAAGGAGATTGTCTATCTGAATGTAGATCTCTTTAATATTTTGGCTGAATCATAAAGTTATCAGCCATTTTTGATATTACCATAATAAAAGACCGCCTTCCAAAACGGAAAGGCGGCCCTTTGTAGTTAATTCTTATAAGTAAAATTAAGCTTTTATAGCTGCGATGCCCGGGAGTTCGATGCCTTCAAGGTACTCCAGCATGGCGCCGCCGCCGGTTGAGACGTAGCTCACTTTATTGGCGAAGCCCATCTGCGTAACAGCTGCTACAGAGTCGCCGCCGCCTACCAGGGTAAAGACGCCGGTTGAGGTGATGTCGGCCAGTATTGTGGCAATGGTTTTGGTTCCGGTTGCAAATTTTTCCATTTCGAAAACACCTACAGGCCCGTTCCAAAGCACAGTCTTAGAGGCGCGAAGCACACTTTCCCACTCTTTGAGGGTAGAAGGAGCGGCGTCCATGCCAAGCCATCCGTCAGGAATCTCATTATCCTTGCAGATGATTGTGTTCGCGTCGTTACTGAATGCATCGGCAGCAACCACTTCACCCGAATAGTAAAGTTTAACACCCTTGGCAGATGCCTTCTCAAGAATTGAGAGAGCAAGCTCCATCTGATCATCCTCACACAGCGAGTTTCCAATCTTCCCGCCCTGAGCCTTGATAAAGGTAAAGACCATTCCGCCACCGATTATCATGTTGTCGCAAACGTCAAACAACTTCTCGATAATTGCAATTTTTGAAGAGACCTTTGCACCGCCAATGATTGCAGTAACCGGATGAACCGGCGATTTTAGCACCTTGTCAATAGCAACAATCTCACCCTCCATTACGTATCCGAACATCTTATCTTCAGGGAAATATTTGGCAATAAGGGCTGTAGATGCGTGGGCACGGTGTGCAGTACCAAAAGCGTCATTGATATAGCAATCGGCATAAGAGGCAAGCTTTTTGGTAAACTCCTTCTGAAGCTCCTTCATGGCAGCCTTAGCAGCCTTCTTCTCCTCCTCCGAAACATCCTCGGCAAGCCCGCGTGGTTTACCCTCCTCTTCGGCGTAGAAACGAAGATTTTCAAGCAGCAGAACCTCTCCCGGTTTCAGGGTTGCAGATAGTTGTGCAGCCTCTTCGCCCATGCAGTCAGGGGCGAATTTTACAGGAACACCAAGTTTCTCCTCAATAGCAGGAATTATATGTTTAAGCGAATATTTGCCGGTAGGACCCTTCGGACGTCCAAGATGGGACATAACAATCAACGATCCCCCCTTTTCAAGCACCTTTTTAAGCGTTGGAATTGCCGCTCTGATGCGGGTGTCGTCTGTGATCTGGAAAGATTCGTTAAGGGGAACATTAAAGTCTACCCTCACAATTGCTCTCTTTCCTGTGAAGTTGTAATTATCAATACTTTGCATATGGAAAATTTATTAAATAAATGTTTATCCGAGCCGCAAAAATAAGAATATTCTCAGAAAATTACTACCTTCGGGGCTGTATAATTAACAATTTAAAACCAAATTTTGTGATACTACAGGAGTCTCCACGACAATGGAATGATTATGAACTGATTGACTCAGGAGATTTTGAAAAGCTGGAGAGATTCGGGAGTTATTATCTTATAAGGCCGGAACCCAAGGCTTTATGGGAAAAACGACTTTCGGACAAAGAGTGGCACTCCGTGGCACACACAAAATTCACCACCGGAGCAGGTTTCGGAAAATCGGGAAAGGAGGATTCAGGCATATGGCATCAACTTAAGAAGATGCCTGAACAGTGGATGATCGCTTACAAAAAAAAGGGGCTCAACTTCAATTTGCGTCTGGGCCTTACAGCCTTCAAACATGTCGGAGTCTTTCCCGAACAGGCACCAAACTGGGACTATATCTACGACAAGACGGTGCAGATATCTGCCTCAAACCGCACTAAATCACTACCTCAGCCAAAAATCCTGAACCTCTTCGCATACACCGGAGGAGCGTCTCTGGCAGCCCGCGCGGCAGGTGCCGATGTTACCCATCTCGACTCGGTGAGACAGGTTGTTACATGGGCCCGCAACAACATGGAACTTAGCAATATGGACAACATCAGATGGGTTGTGGAGGATGCTTTGAAATTTGTGAAGAGAGAGGCCAAACGGGGAAATATCTACCAGGGAATCATTATGGATCCGCCTGCATACGGACACGGCCCCGATGGCGAAAAGTGGAAGCTGGACGAACTCCTCTTTGAGATGATGCAGGAGGTATCTGCAATACTTGCCCCGAAAGATAGTTTTCTGGTACTTAACCTCTACTCAAACGGTTACTCGGCACTTCTTTCGGAGACAATTGTTAAAACAGCTTTCAGAATCGGAGATAAAAGGCCTGAGGGGATGGAGTTGACTTACGGGGAGCTCTACCTGACGGACAAATTTGAAAAGGCACTTCCGCTAAGTGTGTTTACACGTTTAAAGAGGTAAGCCATACAGATTACGACTAATTTTAAATAGAGAGATATGAGCACAATACAGGCAATACTTGCTGCACCGCTGGCAATCACCTGGGGACCATCACCGGAGATCTTTTCGATTGGCCCCATTCACATCAGATATTACAGCATTCTTTTTGTTTCGGGTTTCATCATTGGGTACTACATCTTTGTGAAGTTCTTCAAAAGGGAGGGGGTTCCGGTAGAGATTCTGGACACCCTGTTGTATACACTTCTTGGTGCAGCAGTTGTGGGTGCAAGACTTGGCCACTGCCTCTTCTATGAACCAGATTACTATCTGGCAAAACCGTGGGAGATTCTCAAGGTATGGGAAGGTGGTCTGGCCAGCCACGGGGGTGCAATTGCAATTCTCATCGCTCTTTGGTACTATGTTCGTAAATACGGGCGCAGATACAACTTCGACTACATTTGGCTACTGGATAGAATAGGGGTGGCAACACCGCTTGCCGGAGCACTTATTCGTCTGGGAAATCTCATGAATTCAGAGATTTATGGCAACCCTACAGATTTGCCGTGGGGATTCATCTTCACACTTCGCGGAGAGACACTCGCAAAACATCCGACTCAACTATACGAAGCCCTCGCATACCTGCTCACCTTTGCCCTGCTCATGTTCCTCTACTGGAAGGCCCTGCCAAAACTGAAAAAGGGAACGATGTTCGGAATCTTCCTGCTGGGCATCTTCGGAACCCGTTTCTTCATAGAGTTTGTCAAAGAACCTCAGGTAGCGTTTGAGCAGACCATGTCCCTAAACATGGGTCAGTGGCTGAGCGTGCCATTTATTATCGGAGCAATTGCGCTCATAATCTGGAGCATCAAAAAGGGAGTCCCTGCCGGGATTGAGGTGAATAATAAAAAAGTGGCAGATAAAAAGAGGGTCGCAGATAAAAAGGGATAAAAGGATTATTCCCTTTCGCGCTCGCGGCGCATATCCTTATCTTTTATGGAGTGGCGTTTGTCATACTCTCTCTTGCCTTTTGCAAGGGAGATGTTGAGTTTGGCATAGCCGTTTTCGGCAATGTAAAGCCTGGTTGCGATTATGGTAAGGCCCTTCTCACGGGTTGCCCGGAAGAGCCGGCTCAATTCACGGCTTGTGAGCAGCAGTTTGCGATCCCTGCGCGGATCATGTTTATTAAAGCTCCCCCACCAGTAATCGGCAACGTGCATGTTCTTTACAAAGAGTTCGCGATTCACGAAATAGCAATAAGAGTCTACCAGAGAGGCCTTTCCGGCACGGATAGATTTTATCTCGGTACCAGTGAGGACAATTCCGGCAGTAAAGCTCTCGATGAATTCGTATTCGAACGAGGCCCTTTTGTTTTTAATCTCTATTTTACTCTTTGCTTTAGGCATGGGAGTGCAAAAATAGTGTAAATTTGTGGAATGAACCATAATTTCGTTCGCGGGATGAGCTCCGACCTTATTTGCATTCTTGGCCCCACCGCCTCCGGTAAGACAAAATTCGCCGTGAGGCTCGCCTGTGAAAATAACGGAGAGATTATATCTGCAGACTCCAGACAGGTTTACAGGGGGATGGATATCGGCACCGGAAAGGATCTGGCCGAATACATTTATAATGGTATGCAGATCCCTTATCATCTGATAGATATAGCAGAGCCCGGTTCAAAGTATAACATCTTCGAATATCAGCGCGATTTTCACAACGCCTATAACGATATCTGCAAAAGAGGAAAGCTTCCAATACTCTGTGGAGGGAGCGGCCTCTACATAGAGACCGCCGTAAACGGATACTCCCTTCCCGAAGTTCCTCCCGACCCCGAACTCAGGGCTGAGCTTGAGTCAATGGAGACGGAAGAGCTTGTGAAGAGGCTCTCCTCAATGAAACAGCTCCACAACACCACCGACACCGACAGCCGCAAACGATTGATAAGAGCCCTTGAGATAGCCATTTACCAGGAGAAGATCTCATCCGGAATGGGTCGCAACCCAGCAAACCGGGTCGCTTACACATCATATCCGCCGCTGAAAACCCGATTCATAGGGATTGATGTGAGCCGCGAGGTGCGGATAGAGCGGATTGATAAGCGTCTTCGGGAACGTCTTGAAGGGGGAATGATTGATGAGGTTAAAGGGTTGCTCGACAGGGATATACCTGCAGATGACCTCATCTACTACGGGCTGGAATACAAATTTGTAACCCTCTACCTTACAGGAACTCTCACTTACTGGCAGATGGAGAGCCAGCTTGCAACTGCAATCCACCAGTTTGCAAAAAGGCAAATGACCTGGTTCCGGGGGATGGAGCGACGGGGCATAAAAATTGAGTGGGTTACACCTGAAAGCATAGAATTAATTGTCAACTAATATTGAATAGAGATGAGAAGAGGTAAAAGAGTAAATGGATTAAAAAGAGTAATTGGCACTGTGCTACTTACTGCGCTGGTTTTATTGCCGGCCACAGTTTTCGGGCAGAAGCAGGAGGATATGAAGTTTGTAAGCATTGATTCGCTTATGATTATAGGACAGGGATTTGCACAGAGCCATGTGAAATACGGCCGCCTACCTGAGTCGCTGGTTCCTGAGCTGCGTAAGGAGTTGCTCAGTCTCGGTGCAAACAGTGCCGGGCTGGCCGTGCGGTTCAATTCGAACAGTCCGGTAATCTCGGTGAAGTGGACAGTCCGGGAGAATGTGAGTATGAACCACATGCCAGCCACCGGAATCAAAGGCCTTGACATCTACATATATGAAGGGGGCAAATGGAGTTACGCCGGAACCGCACGGCCAACCGGCAAGCAGAATTATGCAGTATTTGTTAAAAACATGACAAAACAAAACCGTGAGTTTGTTGCATATCTGCCCTTATATGACGGCGTTGAGTCGGTTGAAATCGGAGTGGACAAAGAGTCGCAAATAAGGATGCCTCAGAATGGCAGGCTGGTTAAGAGCCCGGAGAAAAAACCCATCCTCTTTTACGGAACAAGCATAACCCAGGGGGGATGCGCCTCAAGGCCCGGAATGGCCTACCCCTCAATTCTTGCAAGAATGCTCGACAGAGAGACCATCAACCTGGGCTTTTCTGGCAACGGCAAGATGGACTTCTCAATGGCAAAGGCCATTAACATGGTAGATGTCCATTCGATTGTCCTTGACTGCCTTCCGAACACCACTGCCCAGAGCGTAAGAGACAGTGCCTACCGCTTTATCACCCACATCTCTCAGGCAAAACCCAATGTAAAGATCTACATGGTAGAGAACGCCAACTTCCCGTATCTGCTCTTCGACTCAGTTACAAAAGCTGAGCTCGATGAAGAGAACAACGTCTGGAGAGAGCTCTTTGCCCGCCTCCTCACCGAAGGTTATAAAAACATCGAATACATCAGAGGCGACAACCTCCTTGGAGAAGATGGCGAAACCACCGTTGACGGCGTACACTTCACAGACCTCGGCTTCCTCCGCTACGCCCAGGCCCTTGTTGAATACCTGCAAGAGTAACTCTTTAATAGATATCTTCAGAAAGGAATTTGATTTAAAAAGCAAAAACATTATCTTCGTATTCCGATACAATAGTATCTGAGTGGTTAATAGTTATACATAATTAAATACAATAGTATGTCTTTACTTTACAATTTTGACTTGGAAACATCAGAAGAGTTATTGACCATTCTTGCATCCAATATGCAAAAAAGAAGGTTGGAGAAGGCTCTCTCCCGTGAAGCTTTGTCCGGACTTAGCGGTGTCCCGGCACCGACAATCGCCAAATTTGAACAAAAGCATGCAATTTCACTGGAGTCATATGTAGCCCTGGCAAAGGCACTTGGGTATACAAATGACATAAAGGAGCTATTATCCAAACCACTGTTTAGTACCATGGAGGAGCTTGAGATGATCAACAAGAATAAAAACAGAAAGAAGGGTCGCAATGAAATTGGTAAATAGACTAACGGTAACCTATCGAAATCGTATTGTTGGAATTCTCACAATGACTCCGGACAATCGATGTTGTGCTTTCCAGTATGACAGGGCGTGGGTGGCAGATGGGTTTTCAATATCACCCCTTGAATTACCATTGAAACCCGACCTCTTCATTGCTAAACCGGAGCCATTTTGGGGAAACTTTGGGATCTTCGAGGATAGTCTGCCCGATGGCTACGGACGTTATTTACTTCACCGGATGTTAAAGAAACAGGGTATAAACGATAGAGAACTTACTCCTCTTCAACGATTAAGCATTGTGGGATCATCCGGAATGGGAGCACTTTGCTATATTCCGGAAACATATATCGGAGATGAGAAATCTCATCTGGAACTAGATGAACTTCAGCAAATTGCACTGGATGTCTTGTCTGAGAAATCAGATAAAGATGAAGAGGTGCTATACTTTAAAAGTGGTAATTCAGGCGGATGCCGCCCCAAATGTTTAATTAACGATGCCGAAGGATCATGGTTGGTAAAGTTCAGACACACTTACGACCCTAAAGATATGGGGTCAATGGAATACCACTACAATGAAATTGCTCGTCAATGCAAAATTTCTGTTCCCGACTTTAAACTAATAGAGGGAAAGTACTTTGCCTCCAGGCGATTTGACATTGAAAACGGTGTCAGATTACATATCGCCACAGCAGGAGCTCTCCTGAATGAATCAATATCACAACCCAGACTTGAGTATAAAATCCTACTCCACCTAACAGGTTACCTGACCCAGGATCCCGAACAGGTAGAGGAGATGTTCAAACGCATGGTATTCAATGTTTTGATAGAGAATAAAGACGACCATGCCAAAAACTTCAGCTTTATCTGCAAAGAGGGAGTATGGACATTAGCCCCGGCCTACGATCTGACCCGGAGCACAAACGGATATAACGGCGAACATGCAACCTCGGTAAACTATCAGGGAAACCCCACCATAGAAGATATGTTAATCGTCGGTGAAAGCATCCGCATACCACGTAAAAAAGGGCGTGAACTAATCACGGCTATCGCAGAGAAACTTCATCTGACAACTCTTTCCTGAAAAGAGAGATATAAAAATACAACCGCCAAGATTAGCAGTGAAGATATTAGACTTAATGATGAACTCAACCCAAACAACGAAAAATAGGGATCTTTTGAGAAAATGAAGAAAAAGTTAATCAACGTAATCACACCATAAAATGCTATAATATACTTATTTATAAATCGGATGTTTAGTTAATCATATCTTCGCGCAGCTCTTCAATAAATGAAGCGTCAACCCAATAGAATTGTTTTATATCACTATCACAAATGAAAAAGAGATATTTACCATCAATTGTTACGATGGGACAAATTGTGTTTATATTCTGACTTTCCATTTTGATTATATGGTTAATAGAAATAGCATTTGTCCAACTACCTTCTTTCTTGAGAAAACTGATGAACATTCGTGAAATATTAGATTCATTCCGGGTGAACAGAATGTAACTTCCATCAGGTGAAATAAAGGGAGAATGGCTATGTGTTCCATATTTGTTTATTGCTGAACTAAGCTTTTCTGAATTTTTATAACTACCGTTTGCATTTTTTGAGCAATAAATACTTAGAAATCTATTTGAACCACTTTTCTCTGACACTCCAAAATACAGACTTCCATTATTGTCTGCGGAAATCTGCCAATGTATCCCTTCTAGAGAATTTAGTTCAGAAGGCACTGGTTTAGGCTCACTCCATCCTTGGATGGTTTTTTGTGTGTACCAGATTTTTTCTCCGGAATTGTTAGGTAATTCTTTGGATTTTCTTGCAGTTATAAAATAGATTCTTTGCCCATCTGAAGATACGAATGGTGAGTCATCAGAGTGGTTACTTAAAGAGTATGGAGCAATTTCCGGTGTTGTCCAACTGCCGTTCACAATTTTAGACGTAAATATAAAGCTATCATATTCTCCTGATTTTTTCCCTTTTATTAAAGCATGCCAGAATGCCTATTTACCATCAGGTGAGAAAACGATGGTGGTATGCAGTTCTAAATACTTTGAGAATATGATAGGAACAAATGGTTCTGCCTTTTTCCCCGGAGGTTTTTGTCCAAAGTATGGACCAGAGAATTTAGGAAATTCTGTATTGGGTTGCTGAGCAATAACAGCACTACTCATTAATAGGATCAAAGTGATAAGATTGATACGAGTTTTCATGATTATTCACAAGGTTTTTATTTTAAAATTTTTAATTATTATTTTATCACTACAGTCCCATTTAAATTCCAAAACAGCAATTTAATCTGTTATTCAGTTTTATTTAATAAAATGAGGAAACTAAGAATAAGTTAATGGTGTAAATGGATCTTGAAAGTTTGATGCAACAAAATTTGTTATGTAAACTTACATGCAAAAATTTAATTTTCAAAACAATCTCAATTTGATCTCCTCATCTTCTAAAGTTTCTCACATCTTTAAAAACATCTAAAACCCTCAGATCTTCTTTGGGGTAAGTTTAATAAAAAACGCAAAATTTTCTTTGTCACCTGCTTAACACGTGAGTAATTTCATCTGTTAAATGAATACACGGACGTGGGGAGCACATTTGATCTCTCAGTGTTTTTTACAATTAACATATATTCTGACACTTAGCTTCGTAATCCCCCATCTGAATTGGCACCCATTAACCTGCTAAATCACAGATAAGCAAATATTTACAAAAAACACTGAGGGATGAATCCCTCCGCTTTTCGCATTGCTTAATGATGTTCATTGTTGCATTTCTATATCTTAATTAAATGGTTGGTTTTAACCACAGAGCAGCAACCGCAGGGCTTTAGAAAATGCGGTGAATTGCGTCGTAGGATTTTAATAGTAAAAATGCGTGTGTCTGAGCCCGAAGGGCGAGTTAGCATTTTACATGAAAAGACAAGACAGCAATAGCATTTTCGTATTCGACCTGCGGTAGCTGCGAGGTGTCTAAATAAAGTCGAATCTGAATACCTTCCTGAAAAGAATCAATCAAATATTAACTCTTCAGCCCCATAGTCTGAAAGCATATTCTCTCCGCGAGGCTGTTAAATAATAATCCCTTCACAACACACGGGCATAATCAGCCGGAAGGAGCGAAC
>CAZFTS010000004.1:0-117515 GCA_964521685.1 uncultured Muribaculaceae bacterium | reverse complement strand
TCTCCCTGAAGTTCTGAACTATCAAATCGGGAGATGTTTTATACGGGAAATCGGGTATCTGGTGGAATCTGATAAGATTGACCCGGCACTCTAGCCCTTTGAGAAGTCTGGTGAGTGCATCGGCATGTCTTTTTGTGTCATTCCAGCCGGAGAACATTATATATTCGAAACTTACACGCCTCTGTCCGGTAAAGTCATATTGCTTGATAAGGTTGATGGTCTCCTCCAGCGGCCACGCTTTTTGCATAGGCATAAGCTCTGCCCTCTCATCTCCGTAGGGATTATGGAGAGATACTGCCAGATGGCACTTAGATTCGTCCAGGAATCTCCTGAGTTTTCCCTCAACCCCTATTGTCGATACGGTTACCCGTTTAGGGCTCCATCCGAAACCCCACTCCGATGTCATGATTTGTGTACTTTTCAGTACCTCCTCAAGGTTATCGAGCGGTTCGCCCATCCCCATAAAGACAATGTTTGTAAGCGAATCTCTCTCATCTACATTCATTATCTGCGAGATAATCTCACCTGCAGATAGGTTTCCAAGAAAGCCCATCCTCCCGGTCATACAGAAGCGGCATCCCATTTTACATCCGCTTTGCGATGAGATGCAGAGTGTGGCGCGCTCTTCGTCCGGGATCATTACCGCCTCAACGGGAGAGCCTTTTACCGACGGAAAAAGGTACTTTTTTGTACCGTCACCCGAGATTGCAACCTCCAGCGGTTCAAATCCGCCCACTTCATAAAGTTCCGAAATTTTTTCTCGTGATGTTGCCGATAAATTGCTCATCTGCGCAATCTCTCTCACCTTTTTTTTGTAAATCCAATCTGAAATCTGCGAGGCTGTAAATGAGGGGAGAGAGAGCCCTGAGGCCATCGCTTTAAGCTCGGGGGGAGTAAGACCAAGTAACCATTTTTTCATTCTGCAAATGTAGAGAAATTTGAAAAGGTTTTGCTATTTTTGTACGAATTTAAAACTTAATCATTATGGCAAAGGAGAGAGAAGAGGTAAACATGGGTGCCGGGATAAGTCCCGAAAAACTAAAGGCTTTGCAGGCCACACTTGACAAGATTGAGAAGGATTACGGGAAGGGCACCGTGATGAAGCTGGGAGAGCAGCCAAAATGGGAGGTATCTACAATACCTTCGGGTTCGATTTCACTTGACTATGCTTTGGGAATCGGGGGATATCCACGCGGAAGGGTTGTGGAGATATACGGTCCTGAGTCGAGCGGTAAGACAACTCTGGCAATTCATGCTATTGCAGAGGCTCAGAAGGCAGGCGGTATTGCTGCGATAATCGATGCCGAGCACGCTTTTGACAGGACTTATGCAAAAAAGCTTGGTGTTGATGTAGATACATTATTAATATCGCAACCTGACAACGGCGAGCAGGCTCTTGAGATCACAGACCATCTCATAAGGAGCGGTGCGATTGATGTCATTGTAATTGACTCTGTTGCAGCCCTTACGCCTAAGGCCGAGATCGAGGGTGAGATGGGTGATTCCAAAATGGGTCTTCAGGCAAGGCTTATGAGCCAGGCTTTGAGAAAACTCACTGCAAATATCAGCAAAACAAATACATGCTGTATTTTTATAAACCAGTTACGTGACAAGATTGGTGTGATGTTCGGGAATCCGGAGACTACTACCGGTGGTAATGCGCTTAAATTCTACGCCTCAGTGAGGGTAGATGTGAGAAGAATCACTCAGTTGAAGGATGGAGAAGAGGCTACAGGAAACAGGGTAAGGGCAAAAATTGTGAAAAACAAGGTTGCTCCGCCGTTCAGGAAGGCCGAGTTCGATATCGTTTTCGGAGAGGGAATCTCGAAAATAGGTGAGATAATTGATCTTGGCGTTGACTTCGAAATCATTAAGAAGAGCGGCTCATGGTTCAGTTATGGTGATACCAAACTTGGTCAGGGTCGGGATGCTGTTAAGCAGATAATTCTGGACAACCCTGCGCTCATGGAGGAGGTTGAACAGAAGATCCGTCAGAAATTATTGGAAAGCAAAGAGTAACAATTCGTAAAAAGATTAAATGGAAATTGTATTAAGCGGAATCCGCTCCACAGGACATCTGCACCTTGGTAATTATTACGGTGCCCTAAGAAATTATATAAAAATGCAGGATAACTATAACTGTTTCTTTTTCATAGCCGATCTGCATTCATTGACAACACATCCTCATCCGGATGATTTCCACGCCGGAGTGAGGACAATTCTTGCCGAATATCTGGCTTCGGGTCTTGACCCCGAGAAGTCGGCAATTTTTGTTCAGAGTGATGTGCCGGAGATAGTGGAGCTCTATGTTCTGCTCAATATGATCTCCTACAAAGGGGAGCTTGAGAGAACTACCTCGTTTAAGGATAAGGTGAGACAGCAGCCCGACAACGTTAATGCCGGGTTGCTCACCTACCCTGTTCTTATGGCTGCCGATATTCTGATACACAGGGCAAATCTTGTCCCTGTCGGAAAGGATCAGGAGCAGCATCTTGAGATTGCAAGGGTACTTGCCCGCAGGTTCAACACATTCTACAATGCACCTGTATTTCCGGAGCCTAAAGCTTTCAATTTCGGAGATGACCTTATCAAGGTGCCCGGCCTGGATGGCAGCGGCAAGATGGGCAAGAGCGAGGGCAACGGGGTATATCTGTGTGATGACGAGATAATTATAAGAAAGAAGGTTATGAAGGCGGTTACCGATAGCGGCCCTACTGAGCCAAACAGCACAATGCCTGATTCTATTGCAAATCTCTTTACTCTGCTGAAAATTGTTTCAACTCCCGATACGGTTGCCCACTTTACCGAAAGCTACAACAACTGTACAATTCGTTACGGTGATCTTAAAAAGCAACTTGCAGAGGATATCTGCAAACAGACTCTTCCAATCAAAGAGCGGATTGAGTCTATCTATCGTGATGAGGAGTACCTTACTAAGGTGGTAAAAAGGGGTACCGACAGGGCAAGAGAGAGTGCGCAGGCAACATTGAAAGAGGTAAGGAAAGCTGTGGGATTCAGGAGCTTCCTTCGTATTGATGATAAGTAAAGATACTATAGAGAGAATACTCGATGCGGCTCAGATAGTTGATGTTGTCGGAGATTTCGTAGCATTGAGAAGAAGGGGGGCAAACTTTATGGCTTGCTGCCCTTTTCATCATGAAAAGACCCCCTCTTTCTCTGTATCTCCTTCCAAGGGAATATACAAATGCTTCGGTTGCGGAAAGGCGGGAAACTCCGTCAATTTCATTATGGAGCATGAGCAGCTCGGTTATGTGGATGCCCTTAAATTCCTGGGCAGGAAGTACTCTATTGATGTTGTTGACAAGGAGGAGAGCGAACAGGATGCGCAAAACAGGCTCAGAAGTGAATCTTTGCTGGCCGTAACAGAGTTTGCAAGAGAATTTTACACCAATGCACTATGGAATACCGACCAGGGGCAATCAGTTGGTCTGGGCTACTTTAAAGAGAGAGGTTTCGACGAGGCCCTAATTAAAAAGTTCCTGCTTGGATGGGCTCCTGCCTCAAAGGATGCAATGAGCAAAGCTGCGCTTAAAGCGGGTTACAAAAAGGAGTTTCTTGTTGCTGCAGGGCTTTCTATAGAGCGGGAGAGTGACGGAGAGCTGGTCGATCGCTTCTATGACAGGGTTATGTTTCCGGTTCACTCCATCTCAGGTCGTACAATCGCTTTTGGCGGGAGGACCCTCAGAACTGACAAAACAATTGCCAAATATATCAACTCCCCGGAGACTGAGATCTACATAAAAAGTCGTTCACTCTACGGAATCTTCTTCGCTAAAAGTGCAATTACTAAAGCTCAGAAGTGCTATCTTGTAGAGGGATATACCGATGTTATCTCCTTTCACAAATCGGGGGTGGAGAATGTGGTTGCCTCAAGCGGAACATCACTTACAACTGAGCAGATAAGGCTCATCAAGAGGTTTGCCCCTGAGGTTACAGTTCTCTACGATGGGGATGCTGCAGGTATTAAGGCCTCCCTCAGAGGTATAGACATGCTGCTCGAAGAGGGTTTGAGGATTAAGGTGGTGCTCTTTCCCGATGGAGAGGATCCCGACTCTTTTGCCCGAAAAAATTCTCCGGAGGTCCTAAAGCAGTTTCTTGCCGATTCCGAGGAGGATTTTATCGCATTTAAAACCCGTCTTCTCTCCTCTGACACAAAAAGGGATCCTATAAAACGGGCTCAGTTGATTCAGGAGGTTGTGGCAAGTATTGCAGTTATCCCCGATGCAATAAACAGGGCTGTTTATATTGAGGAGTGCTCACTCAAACTGAATATTTCAGAAGAGATCCTCAGTGAAGAGGTTAAAAAACTGAGACGTAAAAGGCAGTATGGAGCCTATTCACAGGATTCGGCACCTGCCTATGAACCCGGTCTTCCGGTCTATTTTCCCGATTTGGAAACCGGGGAGCGCCTGCCGGAATTTATCACAAACACCTATTGCGAACCTGCCGAGAAAGAGCTTCTTTACTATCTTATAAAATTCGGAGAATCGCCGCTTTACGGTGCCGATGAAGATAACACATCTCTGATTACTGTCTCGCAGTTTATCCTCACCGAGCTTTCTAACGATGAGCTGGAATTTCAGAATCTGATTTATAAAAGCATCTTTGACGAGTATTTCCTGGTGAAGGAGCTTGGTCAGGAGGAGATTCAGAAACATTTCATAAATCATCAGAATCAGGAGTTTGTAAAGGTTGTTCTGGATCTGTTGCACAAGGAGCATAACCTTACCATCAAACAGTTTATAACAGAGATCACCCCGGAGGAGCAGCTGCTCTCTGTCACTGTGCCTAAGTCAATTCTTATTTACAAGGCAAAAATTACGGCCATCGCTTATCAGAATTTGTGCAAGGTCCTCGCAGATGCCGAAAAAGGTGGTGAGACTCAAAGGAAAGATGAAATTATGCAGCAGATTCAGATTCTGATGCACATCCGCAACTCCTTCTCCAAAGAGCTTAAACGGCTAACCATTTAAGTTTTTTTATAACTTTGTCGCCTAAAATTTTCAATACAATGAACAGTAATTACAAACGACACCTAATCACCGCGGCATTGCCGTATGCTAACGGAGCAGTACACATTGGCCACCTCGCAGGGGTTTATATTCCTGCCGACATTTATGCCAGGTATATGCGAATGCGCGGGGAGGATGTCCGTTTTATTTGCGGTTCCGACGAGCATGGGGTTCCTATTACAATCAAGGCAAAGCAGAATGGCTGCACTCCACAGGAGATAGTTGATAAATACCATCTCATCATAAAGGATTCATTTGAGAGGTTGGGAATCAGTTTTGATATCTACTCAAGAACCAGCTCGGCAATCCACCATAAAACTGCATCCGAGTTTTTCAGAAAGCTCTATGTTGAGGGGAAATTCATTGAAAAAGAGAGCGAACAATATTACGACGAAGAGGCTAAACAGTTTCTTGCCGACAGATATATCACCGGGACTTGCCCTAAGTGTAACTCAGAGGGTGCTTACGGAGACCAGTGTGAGAAGTGCGGAAGCACTCTGAGCCCTACCGAGCTTATCAATCCGAAATCTACCCTGAGCGGCAACACTCCGGTGATGAAGAGCACTTCGCACTGGTATCTGCCTTTGGATCAATACGAATCATGGCTCAAAGAGTGGATTCTGGAGGGGCATAAGGAGTGGAAAATCAATGTTTACGGGCAGTGCAAATCGTGGCTCGACGGTGGTCTTCAGCCAAGGGCGGTGAGCAGGGATCTCGATTGGGGTGTGCCTGTTCCGGTTGAGGGTGCCGACGGTAAAGTTCTCTATGTATGGTTTGATGCCCCTATCGGTTACATCTCCAATACTATTGAGTTGATGCCTGAGGAGTGGGAAAAGTGGTGGAAGAGTGAGGATACAAAGCTGGTTCACTTCATCGGTAAAGACAATATCGTTTTCCATTGCATCGTTTTTCCTGCTATGTTAAAGGCCTATGGCAATGGCTATATCCTTCCTGAGAATGTCCCTGCAAACGAGTTCCTGAACCTTGAAGGGAATAAAATATCTACCTCCCGCAACTGGGCAGTATGGCTTCATGAATATCTGGATGAGTTTCCGGGAAAGGAGGATGTGTTGCGTTACGTACTATGCGCAAACGCCCCTGAAACTAAGGATAACGATTTCACATGGAAGGATTTCCAGACAAGAAACAATAGTGAGCTGGTTGGTATCTTCGGAAATTTTGTCAACCGTGCCGTTGTTCTCACCCACAAATATTTCGAGGGAGAGGTTCCTGCTGCATTAAATTGCCTGCCTGTAGACGAAGAGGTTCTTGCCCAGATCCCGGTTTTAAAGAAGAGCATTGAGGATAATCTTGAGAGCTACCGTTTCCGCGAAGCTTTACGTGAAGCAATGAATCTGGCACGTCTGGGGAATAAATATCTCACCGAAACCGAACCGTGGAAGATTGCCAAAACAGACCCTGAAAGGGTTGCCACCATACTTAACATCTCTTTGCAGATATGTGCTAATCTGGCAATTGCATTTGAACCTATTTTGCCGCACACAACCAAAAAGCTGCGTTACATTCTCAATATGAAGAGCAGTAACTGGGAGGATTTCGGAAGCGAATCGGTTCTGTATCCGGGCCATAAACTGAATGAGGCCACCCTTCTGTTTGAAAAAATTGAGGATAGTGAAATCGAGTTCCAGATTGCAAAACTTGAGGCAACCAAAAACTCCAACGAGTCACTGCAGTCAGATTCATCGTCGGCTGCATCAGCAACTGCATCGGCAGCTTCACCGGCCGTTTCACCGGCCGTTTCACCGGCTGAGCCGCTCAAAGCCGAATGCACATACGACCAGTTTTCGCAAATGGACATCCGCACAGCAACAGTTCTCGAAGCAGAGAGGGTTCCCAAGACCGACAAACTGCTACGTCTGAAAATAGACACAGAAATTGATATCCGCACAATTGTCTCAGGTATAGCAGAGTACTACACCCCGGAAGAGATGGTAGGAAAACAGATCTGCATACTTGCAAATCTTGCCCCCCGCGTGATCAAAGGAATTGAGTCTAAAGGTATGATCCTTATGGCTAAAGAGGTCAGTGGCAAAATGAGAATTGTCACACCCGAAGAGCGCCTTTCAAATGGTGCTTCTATCAGTTAGAGGTATTCATCTGCCAGAGTTTCCCACCTGGGACGCTTTATAGTAATGCGAGTTAATCATTTATTTATCTGACTTTTACAAATTGTTCCTTTTTGTATCATGATATTCCGGCAAAACATCACTTTGCCAGAGTTTGATACAAATAGCTAATCTACAGACACATGCAAATATCAAATTTCTAAAATTGGAAAATTGCGTTTTGTAATATACAGTTATTAAAATAATTATACAAAACTCTGGCAAAGCTGGTGGGGAACTTCAGCAGATCAAAGTGCCCGAAGCAACTCCCGCTCCTCTTTCGAGTAGAGGATCCATTCAAGTATTGGTTTAAGCTGGTCTCTGAAGATATAGATCACTACAACCAACGCCAGTAAAAGGAAAATTATTATAAGAGTTGTAACAACTTTTCTTACAAATGATTTACCACTCTTCTCATTCACAACCGGCTGCATGTATTGCGATATGGGTGGCGTGTTGTGAAGTACAGCCGGAGTGCTTTGTTGCACAGGTTGAGTTGGCTTGACAGGTTCCGGGGTTGGTTTAACTGGCTCAGGTTCAGATGCTGGTTTCACTTTTTGAGGCTCAGAAATCACAATCTCTGGTGTTCGAGTCACCTGAGCTGGTTCCTGTGCCGGCTTCACAACCTCTTCGTCAATTGCAAGCAGGTCATCTTTAATCTCTTCCACCTCCGGTTCCGATGATGGTTTTGGCGGCTCCTCGACAACAACCGAATCCCCGATGATCGGATCAAACTCCTCTGAACCGGCCTCCTCGATAATGCTTTCGATATCTGTACCCTTATTGACCCCAAGGAGATCTTTCGGAATACCCTTAAAAAACCGTTCAACCGGTTTGCCGGATAGTTTCTCTACCTCTCCCCTCTTAGATAAAATTCTGATATTTATTGGTACAAGTCCAAATCCCTCGATATAGTTGAAAAGCTCTTTGTCGGCAACAAAGAAATAGTCGTTTTGCTCTGTTGCACGCATTGAACCAAAATCCGGAATTTTGTATGCTTTATTTGTATTCAGATCAATCTTAAGTCTTTTGATGAATTCCGATATTTCGTGTTTTGCAATATCTTCCGAAACACCTCTCTCTTTAGCATAGCGCTCTTCAAGAAGGCCGTCGTTCCATATTTCACTTGTACGAAAAAGAATTCGCCTGAATGGCGGATGAATCACCAAGGCTCTGTCGGAAAATACAGATGGTGCCATCTCTGCAATGAAGCTTCCCATGCCAGGTAGAGAAACCCTGTCGTGTTCGAGTATCAGCTCTCTGAGAATTTTTGAGAAAAGGTTGATATCCATATTTTATTGCTGTTCTGCAAAGTTAAAAAAAATGTAACTAAAAAGGTCATATTTTAAATTTCTGTAAAATTGTTAAGAAAGATTTGCACTTTTATAAAATTCGATTTACATTTGCATTCCCAAAACGAAAAATTCCTCGTTAGCTCAGTTGGTTAGAGCACCTGACTGTTAATCAGGGGGTCCTAGGTTCAAGTCCTAGACGAGGAGCAAAATAAAGGAGATTAGTAACTAATCTCCTTTATTGTCTTTTATAGTGACCTTAGTAAACCAGTAAATAATTAACTCTAAACTGAAATGAAAAAATTTATTCTCTCTGCTTGCCTCTTATTGTTAGCAACAGGACAAGTCGTTTATGCAGATGGGAGAGAGTTCCCAAAACTCAATGGCCCGTATCTGGGTCAGAGACCTCCGGGAATAATCCCTGAAATTTTCGCTCCGGGGATAGTCAACACAGGAATGTATACCCGTGATATTGCTATATCAGGTGATGGGTCAGAGATTTATTTTTGCATCTCAGATGCATTGGTAACCGGAATATTTATGACAAATTATTTAAATAATAAGTGGTCGGAACCTGTTATTGCTCCTTTTTCGGGAATAGGATTTCTGGATATGGAACCATGCATCTCTTCAGATGGGAAAAGAGTTTTTTTTCTCTCGACACGTCCTCCGGAGGGACAGGCTCCACAAAAGGGGTGGTTTTACCAAAATATCTGGATGACAGAAAAAACTGAAGCCGGTTGGACAGAGCCTCGTGCAATAGATTTTCCAATCAATACAGAAGAGAACGAATTTTTCCCTTCATTGTCAAATGAGAATACGCTCTATTTTACCAGATCTTCAAAAACAAGTATCCCCAGAATCTACAAATCTGCCTTAATAAACAATATCTATCAGGATCCGGAACAATTACATTTTGATGTCCCGGATTCAGCAGCCTTATTTAACGCATTCATCGCCCCCGATGAAAGTTTTATAATTGTATGCGCAAATAATGTTGACTCAACAAACAAAGATCAGGATTACTATGTAAGTTTTAAAACTACATCAGGGGAGTGGAGCAAACTTATTAAATTCGGTCCCGAAGTTAATATTCCTGGTGAGAATGCCAATTCAATGATCTTATCTCCTGATAAGAAATACCTGTTTTTCAGCTCTGCCAAAAGAGATGCAACAAATTTTCTGGTAAAGCCCGGAACTACTACTTTAGGAAGTGTTTTCACTGCAAAACTCCGATCAGGAAATGCATCTTCAAAAATTTACTGGGTTTCATCAAAAATCCTTGATAAGCTGAGACCTTAATTTTAAGCTAATCTGGGAAAGGATAACATTCTGGCTCTTCTATTCGGAAGTAATATCATGAGATTTGTATAACAGATAACGACTTCTGAAGAGTAGCTTATTTTTATGACAGTAAGAAGGAAATTAGTCATCAAACTAATCTACCGTCTTTATCCTTCTCCCCGAGAATCATAGTGATCTGAGATGCAAATCTAATTACAGATACAAAAGATAAGACCCAGCATACTCGTTATATTTTTCTTGATATTAACCACTTACAAGATATTATATCAAAATATGACAGATATTTTCTTTTGCAAGTGTAATTAATTATTTCTATCATTGCGCAATTTAGTTTATCAATCTTGTGACTGATATATATAATAACGATTACGGATTAATGCAAAAAATTGCTGATGGCGATGAGCTTTCATTTAGGATTTTGTTTAACCGCTATTGGGACAGATTATATATATATCTGCTTAGAATAACAAAATCTCATGAACTGGCAGAAGAAATTGCGTCTGATGTTTTTTTGAAATTGTGGACTGGACGAGAGATATTGCCATATATTCAAAATTTTGATGGATTTATGTTTAAAGTAGCATATAACAGAACTATTGATTTTTTCAGAGTTGCCAATAGAAATAAAAAGTTACAAGAGTTAATCTCTAACCAAGTAATTCCGATTACTGTTTCAGGTACGGATTATCCGTTATTAAGTAGTGAATCAAACAAAATTTTAATTGATATAATTAATCAATTATCACCACAAAGACGGATTGTTTTTACACTAAGCCGGATTGACGGTCTATCTCATGATGAGATCGCTAAAAAACTTAATCTTTCTAAGCAAACAGTAAAAAATACTTTGTCGGCAGCAATAGCATCTGTTCAGAAAATATTAATTAAAAAATTCCCTGATAGCTATTCTTTTGTTTTTATAATACTAAATCTGTAAAAATACAAATTACGATTAGTACCAGACACACGAGTTTCTCGTCTTAGAACAAATATGTAATTTATTTATGCCTGTCTCAAGACATTTTTACAAACTATTCAGTAAATATCTGGATGATCAATGCACTCCTGATGAAATGCATGAATTCTGGAATATTATTTCAACCCTGACAGAAAAAGGAGTTCTGGATAATCAACTTGAAGAGTTATGGGAGAATTGTCATAAGACCGGGGTTTCTTGTTCAAAATCTGACAAGGAAAAAATATTTTTTAAAATAATTCATAATAGGGAATCAAATAGAATATTTATATCTAGAAAATTCCAATTATCCAAAATTACTGCCGCCGCTTCAGTAATTATTCTTGCAGCATCTCTGACATTGTATCTGTTAAGTAGTACAAACCATCACAAGAATGATGAAACAAAACCGAAATCAATATATAGTTCTGATATCCCGCCAGGTGGAAACAAAGCAATATTAACATTATCAGATGGTGAGATAATAATTCTTGATTCAATCAAAAATGGTTATCTGGCTCAACAAGGGAATACAAGAATAATGAAACTTGACAACGGAATTCTTGAGTATAATATATTGCCTGACAAAAAAGAAAAAGTAGTTCTAAATACAATTCAAACTCCAAGGGGTGGTGAGTACTCAGTTTTATTGCCTGATGGGACAAATGTCTTGCTTAATGCCGAATCTAAAATTATTTTTCCAACTTGCTTCATAGGTAAAGCAAGAATAGTTGAATTTATAGGTGAAGCTTATTTTGAAGTTGCCCCTGATGTAAATAGTCCATTCATAGTAAAAACAGGAGATGTTGAAATAAAAGTCCTTGGGACACATTTTAATATTAATCACTATGTGGACGAAAAAGATATTAAGGTAACACTTATAGAGGGTAGTGTTAAAGTAAGAAGTGCCAACATGAATGCTGAGACGACATTAACGCCAGGAGAACAGGCTATTATCAACCAATCCGATGGCCTCAGAATAGCAAAAGCAGATATTAATGAAGTTTTAGCATGGAGGAATGGTAAGTTTCAGTTCAACAACAGTGACATCCACTCTTTAATGAGACAAATTTCCCGTTGGTATAATATTAAAGTAGTATTTGGAGATTCAATCCCTGAAGTTCATTTCGGTGGATCAATTTCACGAAACAGTAACTTATCTCAAGTACTCAATATGTTGGAAATAAGTGGCGTTCGTTTTAAAATTGAAGACAATACAATTTTTATAAAATAATATTAATTAAAAAAAGGAGGAATAACACAGAAATGCTATAAAACAGAAACATCGTTGATAAAATAAACAAGACCGCTTCGGGTGCGAGCCGAAGCGGATAGTGTTAAGGTCAACATTTAAAATTTACTAGAATTCAAATCATTTAACCAAAACTAAACAAATGTATGAAAAAATCAGGTACAAAGCTTAAAGTACTATGTATAATTTCACCCCGCAAATGGAAATGTTTTAACAAAATGCAACTGATGAAGAAGCACATAGCTTTACTGCTATTATTCGGATGCTTATTACTAAGCACTCAAAGTTTTTCTCAGAAAGTAACTATTTCACAAAACAATACTCATTTAAAAAAGATCTTTGAAGAGATCCAAAGGCAGACTGACTATCTGTTTTTTTATAATCTTGAATGGCTAAAAAGGTCAAATCCTGTTAATATCAATGTTAAAAACACACCGATTGAAGAGGTTTTAAAAATATGTTTTAACAATCAGCCTCTTAGCTATTCAATTATAAATAAAACTGTTGTAATTAAATTAAAAGATCCCGAAAACATTTCGTCAGAATCAATTAAAATTAATGGACGTGTCACGTCACTATCAGGAGAACCGTTAATAGGTGTAACCGTTTATATCAAAAGTAATAACAGAGGTACTTATACCGATATTGATGGATTTTATTCACTCAATCTTGAAAAACCGGAGGAACTATTACACTTTTCATATATCGGGATGAAAAGTGTTGAAATAAAATTAAACGGTAAAAATCAGGTAATTAACATCGTAATGGAAGTCGAAAATGCAAAGTTGGAAGAGGTCGTGTTCACGGGTGTTTATACAAGGAAAAAAGAGAGTTTTACCGGTGCCGCTGCCTCCTTTACCGGTGAGCAACTTAAAGCTGTTGGAAATCTCAATATTTTAAAAAGCTTGAAAAGCCTTGATCCTTCTATTATTTTGATTGAGAACAACAATCAGGGTTCAAATCCAAATGTTTTACCAACTTATGAGATAAGAGGACAAACAACTATCAATGTAGATAATTTGAATAGCCAGTTTAGTAATAATCCAAATCAACCTTTGTTTATTCTGGATGGGTTTGAAAGCACTTTACAGGCAATTTATGACCTGGATATAAATAGGGTTGCATACATTACCATACTAAAAGATGCGGCATCAACTGCGTTATACGGATCAAAAGCTGCAAACGGAGTAGTGGTGGTTGAAACAAAACGTCCGACACCTGGTAAGTTGAGAGTAAATTACACCGGAGATGTTGTTGTGGAAATACCTGATTTGAGAAGTTATAACCTGATGAATGCCGAAGAAAAATTACAATTCGAAAAATTATCTGGTTTTTATTCAGATAAAAACGATCAACAATGGAAAGCTGATGAGATATATAGCCGAAAATTAGCTGAAATCCGTCGAGGAGTAGATACATATTGGCTTGGTGAACCTGTACGTACAGGTGTAAGTAATAAACATTCTGTTCAATTTTCAGGTGGGAACAACGATTTACTGTTTAATGCCGGTATTTATTATGGGAACCAGGTTGGTGTAATGAAAGGTTCCGGAAGAAAGCCCTGGAATACGAATTTTAATTTATCGAACAGAAAAGGCAAAATAAATATAAATAATATGCTTTCGATTTCCGGTTTCACAGGAGATGAGTCAAGCTACGGCTCTTTTGAAGAGTTTGTAAAGCCCAATCCATATTACAGAAAATGGAATGAGTACGGGATTGTGGAAAAATATCTTGATAAAGAAACAAAAGTCATTAATCCTCTGTGGAATGCCTCTCTAAATAACATTAATCATAGTAAGGGGTACTCATTTAATGATAATCTACAAGCGATATTTAATATTTCTGACAATATTCGATTACAAGGAGGGCTGCAATTGATGAGTGGTAATTCAACTTCAGTTATTTTTATTCCACCGGATCACACCCTATTTGATAATATTGAAATCCATCAGAAAGGAAGTTATTCTAATACCCAGCTTGAAAGCAGTTCTTACAATGGGAATGTTATGCTGACTTTTGCAAAAGTACATGATAAACATCAGTTCAACTCTAATGTTCGTGCTGATTTTGGAGAGTCTCATAGTCAAACTTTAGGTTTTTCAGCTGTTGGATTTCCTTACGGAACTAACGGGAATCCAATTTTTGCATATAGTTATACTCCTTATAGTAAGCCAATGGCATCAACAATTACTTCTCGTAGTGTCGGTCTTTTAGCTAGTGTAAACTATTCTTATGATAATAGATTTATGATTGATGCAATATATCGTCTTGATGGAACAAGCGTTTTCGGATCTAACAAAATGTTCCGGCCATTTGCTTCAAGCGGATTCGCATGGAATCTTAAAAAAGAGTCGTTCTTTAAAAAGGCAGATTGGCTCGATATGTTAAAACTTAGAGCCGATATTGGAATGACCGGAAATGAAAATTTAGGCCAATTTACTTCTGTTTCTACATATACTTCAACTTCAGATATGAATTATTTCGGAATTGGAGGCTTAAGAATGGTTTCTCTTGGAAATCCTGATCTTGATTGGCAAAAAACACTTCAGGAGAGTTATGGGTTGGATTTCACAATATCGTCGGGTAAGATAAGTGGATATCTGGAATATTTTAGAAAATACACAGACCCTTTACTAATTCCAGCAGCTGGCACTCTTCCTTCTTCAACTGGAATTAACTCTAATTATGTAATGAATGTTGGTAATCTTACCACTAAAGGATGGAGTGCGAACATAAGGTTATCACCAATCTATAACCTTCAAAAAAGAATAATATTAACTATTAATATAACAGGAAGCAGCTTCAACAGTATTTATGGTGGTTTAGGTAACAAACTAGAAGCATACAACACAGAACAGATGATGAGTAATGGACTTATCCGTTATAAGGACGGCTATAGCCCAAATGATATTTGGGCAGTTATATCCAGAGGCATTGATCCTGCAACAGGTAAAGAGATATTTCAAAAAAAAGATGGTTCATTTACTTTTGATTACAGTACAGACGACATTGTAAAAGTTGGAAATTCCAGGCCAAAAGCCGAAGGAATAATTAATATTAGTTTTACGTATAAAGATTTTGTATTTGCTACCAACTTTCGTTATGTTGTAGGTGCATATCTGTTTAATAGTGCTTTATTTAATAAAGTAGAGCAGATATTGAGTTCTGATTTTATATATAATCAGGATAAACGTGCATTGTATGAAAGATGGTATAAACCTGGCGATATTGCGTATTTCAAAAGGATAGACTCATACATGACTCCGACAGCAATGTCTTCCCGCTTTATTCAAAAGGATTCACACCTAAATTGTGAATCGTTCAACATTAGCTGGAGACACTCAAATGGTTGGATTGAGAAGTTCAAATTACAAAACCTTAGTATAAATCTTTATCTGAATGATCTATTCAGGTTAGAAAGCGTTAAAAGCGAACGTGGAATTTATTATCCATTTTCACGTTCTGTTTCTTTGAGTATAAATGCTTCATTTTGAAATTAATAAACATGAAACGATTTTTTAAAAAAATACTAATTGTATTTCTGTTCACCTTAATTATTATAAGTTGTCAAAAATATTTAGAATTGCAGCCCGATGATAAATATACTGAAGAACAGATTTATTCTAATGAAAATTCTATTATAGAAGTATTAAATGGCCTTTATGGTTGCTTATCAGATAACTCCCTATATGGCGCCAACCTTAGTACAACAACAATAGAGTTATTAGGACAACGTTATATTGTTTATCCGAACTCAAGCTATAGAAATAATCTAACTTATCCTGAAATTCAGGGTTATGATTTTTCAAATAATAATGTGTTAAAGGTTTTTGAAGAGATCTGGACTCAAGCCTATTCAACTATAATACAGTCAAATAATTTTATCCGAAATTTGGATAAAGCTACACAGAAAGGGGTTATTACAAATCAGAAAGCATCTTTATTAAAAGGTGAAGCAATTGCTATTCGTGCTTTACTTCACTTTGATTTATTAAGACTTTACGGACCTGTATTTATCACCAATTCGACTCAAAAAGCTATCCCCTATTACTCTAAAGCAGATGCAAAACCGCAACCTATTCTCCCTGCAAATCAAATACTTGACAGTATTTTAAATGATCTATCTGTTGCTGCAACTCTATTAGCAAATGATCCGGTAAAAACTAACGGAGTTGTTACATCAACTGATTTTTATTCGGGATATCGGAATCAGCGACTTAACTATTTTGCAGTTAAGACCTTACAAGCAAGGGCTTTATTATATGGCGGTAAAAATTCAGAGGCTTATAATGTTGCCAAACTTGTACTTGAAGATTGTGAAAAATGGTTTCCATGGTTAGACTATACCAACATTGTATCTGAAAAAATAAATCCCGATCGGATATTCTCTCCTGAAGTTCTATTTGGAGTATATAATCCGAAAATGTATTCAAATTTTTCTTCATTCTTCAGTTCGGACCTCATAACTGACGACTTGTTAACTTCTGAACCGGAAAGACTTATCAACACTTTTGAAAATAATGAAAATGATTACCGCTATACAACAACATGGCTAAACACCGCAAAAGGAAGAACTTTTCATAAGTTTGCCGATATTGAGGATAAAACAAAGCAATGGAGATTCATCCAACCACTAATTAGAAAAACAGAGATTTATTACATTTTAGCCGAAACAGAACCAAATCCGACAGCAGCACTAAATTATTTAAATACGGCCTTGTATAACAGAGGGTTAACTCCACTTGCAAATGTTTATGATATTAATAGTGAAATTCTCAAAGAGTATCAAAAAGAGTTCTATGGTGAGGGTCAGATATTTTTCTACTATAAACGACTAAATCTAGAATACATCCCAAGTGGGACAATGGGTTACTCCTGGGATACTGTTAATCCAGAATATGTGGTACCAATACCTCTTTCAGAAACAACACCGCGTTAAACAAAAGAAAAGAGTATGAAAAAAATAATATATATATTTATATCACTATCAGCAATATTAACTCTAAATTCATGCAAAAAAGAACCTTTGCTGACATATAATATTTCAGATAATATCTATTTTCATTTTGATAGTTCAATTGATAGTCTAAATGTTTCATTTGCATTTAGTGATAACACAATAAGAGAATCAGTTGTATTTATCCCCGTATTTGTTACAGGCTCCCCTTCAACACGAGACAGAACTTTCTTAATTGAAGTTGACCCTTTATCATCTGCAATTGAGAATACACATTACATTTTACCAACTGTTTTTATTGTTAAAGCAGGACAGGTAAAAGATAGTATCCCATTGAAAGTTATAAGGACAGCAGACCTACAGGCTTCAGTTGTCAATCTTTTATTAAACCTTAAATCTGGAGGAGATTTTAAAACTGGAATTCAAGGAGAACGTGATCTAAAGACATATAAAATTACGATTTCTGATATGATTACAGCCGGGCCAAACTGGGGAACACTTTCAAGATATTTTGGAACCTTCAGCGTTAAAAAAATAAAGCTTCTAAATGAAATAACAGGAATGCCTCTTGATTTTATGTTTACTTTTAATCCTGCAACAATTACAGCATCTGGTGCATATTATGCAGTTTTAATGAGCCGCTACTTAAGAGATCAAAAAACATCAGGAAATACAGTTTTTGAAGAGGATGGAACTACAGAAATGTTAATGGGTTCACTTTTTCAATAAATGGTAGATTATTCTTAAATTAATTACAGAGTATAATAATGAAAAGAAAAAAAATTAAATACATAATATATAGTTTCCTTTTGTTCTGGTTAAGTTCGTGTTATAAAGATTTGGGGAACTATGCTTATCACGATATAAATTTAATATCGTTTAATAATATTGATACTATCAATGGTTATAACGCCTACCTTGGAGATTCACTTATTGTTTCTCCCAAATTGATTATGTCGCAAGATAGTTCTCCTTCAGAAGATAAATACTCATATGAATGGTCATTTCACTTAACTAAATCTCCCGGTATAACTTTTGACAGTATTATTTCTACCAATAAAAATCTCAGAACAAAAATCATGTTCCCTCCCGGTAACTATTATTTACAATATAAAGTAACCGATAAAGCAACAGGTGTTCCATTTCATATCAGAACTACAGTTTTAGTAAGTACACCCATTTATGAAGGTTATATGTTACTGAACGAAGTAAATGGGAAATCCAGGCTGGATATGTTATCTTATAATAAAACAGCAAATGAATTTACACAACTTACTGATGTTTTGGCAAAAGTAGGATCAACAATTCCTATGGATGGAGAGCCATATCAGGTTCTTTGTATGTACTATACAAGAACCAGATTTGTATCTGTAAAATATTACGGAATCTTTTTATTAACATCTGCAGGAACAAACAGGATCAATGAAGAGACTTTTGCATATGATCCAACTTATAATATTCGTAATTTAATGATTGGAGATGTTCCTTTAGATTTTAGTGCACAAAGAATAACCGGAGAAATAACAAATGGAATGTCTCCACTTTTTTATATGCACTCAAACGGTAATGTATATTGCTACACTGCGGTTAATGGTTCGTCATTTATATATTTACCCATCAACATTTATCAAAATAGTACTGTCCCATTTAAAGTGTCTGAGTACGTTGTATCAGATGGAATAAGAACAGTAATGTATAATGAAGATAAAAAGAACTTTGTAACTGCAGCGGATTATAACAGTGTTTATGTTACCGATGTCCCGGTTGGATTAAACTATCCAACAGGACTGGAATTAGTATATATGGAACGGAACTACTCAGGCAGAACTTATGCTATTTTAAAAGATCCTTCTACTTCTAAATTTTTCCTTCTAAGATTTATCATTGGGCAAGCACAGAATTACTATAACGAGATAACAGGAACCGAAATTAACAATGCTACGCATTTCACAATAAGTCCTGATTTAGAGTACCTTTTCTATAGTGTTGGAGGCAAGCTATATGAATATGATCTTTATTTGAAAAGTAGCAAACTTATGTTGAATAAAGGAGATGAAGAGATAACTTATTTATCTTTCCAGCAGTTTTTTAACCGCTCTGGTATATATTCAGAATGGGCTAAATTACTCACAGTTGCATCCTATAATCCTTCTGCTCCTGAAGGAATCAATGGTACTCTGGAGTTATACTCAGTTCCTCCCGTAAATGGACAGATTGTTCAAACAAAAAAATGGTCAAGCTTAGGTAAAGTTAAAAGCATTTCCTATAGAGAACGATATTGACAATATGTAAATAAGGTCAATATATCTTTGATGAGGCTGTTCCTGTATATCTTAGAATAAAATTGGAAATTTATTGTTCCTGATGTTTCAGTGAACAGCCTTAATTCTACATTAATCACCTAATTAAAATTTAAAAAAGTAATGACATTCAAAAAAAATATCAATACCATTATTATGGTTATAATTGTTTATTTTTCAACAACATACGTTTATTCTCAGGAGATTTTTTTTATAAAAGGTAATTTAGGAAATGATCAACAGGGAAAAATAAGAATAATGTATAAAGATGCTGATAAATATGTCATCGATTCTACATTAGTAAAAAATGGAAAATTCAGACTTAAAGGAAAAATAAATGATCCCACACAAGTGTCTATTGTTTTAAATCCCTCAAATCCAAATGCATTAGCATTAACAATGGAGAGTATGAACGATGATCAACAACTGTTTTTCCTAGAAGGAGGGAAAATCACTATAAAAAGCAAAGGAAATTTGTCCCAGGCTGTTATAAAAGGAGGCAAATCACAGGAAGATTATTTAAACCTAATGGCACAATACTCGCCTATTAACATTAAGAGCAGAGAATTACAGGAAATAGGAATAAAGTTCAAAAAAGAGATGAATGATACAGGGTTAGTAAGGTTAGGGAAAATTTCAAGACTACTTAATAAACAAAAATCAGATATTGATAGCGCTTTTATAAAGGACAACCCAGATAGTTATCTGGCATTTTTTATGTCTTTCAAAAGAGAACTATCCGGGGTCCTGATTGATTTGAAACAAATTGAACCAAAACTAAACCATTTTGACAAAAGACTTTTAAATACTTATGCTGGAAAGAAATTATCTGAAAAGATTAACATTGCCAGAAAACTAAGTGTTGGTCAACCGATTATTGATTTTATATTGAATGATACACTTAATAATAGTATTTCTCTATCTAGTATGAAAGGAAAATATATTTTACTTATGTTTTGGTGTCCAAATTTTAGCGATTATCAGTCTCAAATATCAACAATCAATAATATTTCAGACAAATATTCTGGAAAAGAGTTAGAAGTCATATCTGTAGCGTATCCTCTGGATAATAGAAATATGGATGACTCATTCGAAATTGGTTCAGGATTCAAATTATGGAAAGAACTCATAAAGCAATTTAATATGAAAGGTGTAAGTTTATGTGATACTCGAGGTTTATTTGGTTCTTTATCGAAAGCATATGATCTATCCGAAAGAAATTTACCTCAATGTTACTTGATAAATCCGGACGGAATCATACTTGAAAGAAATTTATATCCTGACAAATCTCTTTTAAAAAAAATTGAAAATTTAATACCACAACAATAAAATGTATAAAATAATTATTACAATAGTATTATTCCTGATCCCGTTTTCAAATAATATACATTCTCAGGAAAAGAACAATTATGAAATAGGTGGTCAAATGTTTACTTACCCAAAAGTTGACTGGATAAAAGGGAGTCCAGTAACTAATTTCTCAAAAGATAGTATTTATATTATAGAATTGTGGGCAACGTGGTGCGTTCCATGTATTATGGCTTTACCTCATTTAAATGAACTTAGTAAGAAGTTCAATGATAAATTTATTTTTATTGCACAAGGAGTATGGGAAGAGAATAAATCTAAAGTAGAAGAATTTGTAAAAAAAAGGGGGGATGATTATAATTTACGGTTTTCATTTTCAAACGGATTCGGAAGTGATTTTGATAAAGAATGGTGTATTCCTGCAGGCATAAAAAGTATTCCATGCACCTTCGTTATAAGAAATAATAAACTTGTTTGGATAACAAGACCCGACAAACTTAACGAAGAGGTAATGCAATTGCTGAGAGATGATAAATTTACCGTTGATGAAGGCGAAGCTATTGCAAAAAAGAATAAATAGAAAAAGTTAAATGAATTTTTACAAATATAAAATGAATCATAGATATATATTGTTATTTCTATCTCTTGCAACAATTACTTTAAATGCACAGAATCAGGAAGATAAAATTAGCACAAAGGGATTACCAATTTTAAAACCTATAATTAACAACACTATTGATGGTGCTCCTATATTAGGGAACCCAATAATAATTACCGGAACAAAACAGGAAATTAGAACCGAAAAACATGGTCTTTTCTATCCCGCCATATTTGACTGGAATGGTGACGGAAAACAAGATTTGCTTGCAGGTGAATTTGAAACGGGGGAGACAGGCTCCAATATAAAAGTTTATCTAAATATTGGCACTAATAATTCTCCAAATTACTCGGGAGAATATTTTTATGCAACTGACATTAATGGTGATACAATTACTACTCATCAATGGTGCTGCATAGGAATACATCCACGAATTGTTGATATTGATAATGATGGATATCCTGACATTTTATCCGGACAATATTTCCCAGGCAAAATTTCCTTTTGGAAAGGCTCCAAAGAAGGATTTCAACCCAGACAATTTATTGAACAAGAAGGATATATTGAAGGCAAAGAACTCTTATACGAGGGTGATGAATTAGATCCCAATACAATTGATTACTGGAACTACTCCTCTGCTGGATTTGCCGATTTTAACGGGGATGGGTTAGTTGATCTTTTTGTAGGTGGATTTAAAGAACTTCGTGTAGCTTTAAATATTGGAACAAGATATACCCCTAAATTCGGATTACGAAAATACTTATTGGGATTAGATGGCTTGCCGCTGTCAGTTTCAAGAAAGCCCACAAAGGAGGAGACAGTGAAGGCGGCTAAATCATACAGATATCCTCACTACTCCGGAGTAATAAAAAGTTTTATAAATCCTGTCGATTGGGATGGTGATGGTGTGCTTGATTTACTTGTAACACACTTATATGGAGATAAAAATAATAATCCAGTTGATTTTTTCAGAGGGATTAAAACTGATAAAGGCATAAGATTTGAAGGTGTAAAGCCTTTATTTACTTCTATTGACAACTCCAAGGTATTACCCGGATGTCAACCTAATATTAGCGTATGTGACTATAATCATGACGGGATTAATGATCTGTTAGTTGGCATATCACTTCCAACTGTTAATGGATTTGAAATTGATTCTTTAATTGCATGGAGCTATCTTAACGAACTCGATATCCAATCTCCGGGAAAAGATGCTGGCCGTGCAATTGAATATGCTGGTGGTGTAGAGGAGGTTAAAAACCTAATTGAAAAAAATCCGTTAGAAAAAAAACAATATCTCGGTCATTTAAATGACTATAAATATCTTACACTAAGACACCGAGGATATCTATTTTTAATGCCCGGTAAAAAAAATCCTGTAAATTCTATCGCAAGAGAAAGTATTTTTGCAAAAGATGAGGTAAAACGCAAAAAATTAAATCAAACAATAAAATACGGAGGAGAGAGCACTCCAGTCTTATTTGATGTAAGAGCACCAGAAATGTTAAGAACAGGTCAAGTAGGAAATATTGAAGTTACCTTAAGTTATGATGACGGTTGGTATAGTTATGCCGATTCAAAAGCAAATATTTCAATGGGATTGATCCCGACAAAAATTGAATTTCAATTTCCTGATGGATTTGAAAAGATAGAAAAGTTTGTAATTCCTGAAACCAAAGTTAAAGGGGGATATGAAGTGTATAGTGGTAAAAATTTGGTTTTCAACCAATCTTTCAGAATAAATTCAAATAAATTTAACAATGGTATTCCATCAGGTGAATATACAATATTTGCAATAATAACATATCAAACATGTAATGAAAATGGATGCCTGCCTCCAATTAAAGAAACAATTGAAATGAAAATTAAATTTGTACGATTTGGGGATTAATATAAAATAATGTTTCTGCTAATTAAGTTCCCGTTTAATATTCAAATATAAATTTTGGTTAGATAATTATCATTATAAATTGAATTATAACAACATATTAGCAGAAACTTACTTTTTCACACAGCGGACAGAAAATCCGCAAAATTTGGGATGTGAATTCCTCGAAATAAGCTCAAGGCCGTAAATCAGGCTTCTGTACCAGCTGTTCAAAGAATCTTTTTGGGTGCTTGTCCACCAATATCCGTTTATCCCCTCAAGTTTGCATTTATCTGTCATCTCACCACCGGGCAAAGCTTTGAATCCAAATTTATCTGCACCCACATTTACCCGCCATCCACTGACAGCCATAAGATTTGAACCTGAATCGAATCCTCGAACCCCTTGTCTTTCCCAAATATCGGATGGATATTTATATTTAGAATCGGCAAAACCCTCCAGAATTTTCCACTCTTCATCGGTCGGCACATGCCAGCCGGCAGGGCACAACTTGCCCGAGTTAACAGCATACCAGTTATAAAGCATCCCGTATTTTTTCAGATTGCTGCTATCATCTGCATAAGCAATATGAAGTCCCTCAACGCAAGATTTCCATAAATTTTCATCGCCTATTTTTTTAATTGGCTTTCCATCATTATAGTGAGATACTTTAAGATTCTCTGCCATCCAGATATAATCACCAACTTCTGTAATATTGTAGCGATTCCCTTCAATATCTTCAACATAATCCTCAGGCTCAATGCATTGGCAAAATATTGCAGAAATTATGATGAATATTATCTCCGTTTTGAATGTGAATATCATACCCTTCGATTGAGGCTCTAAATTAGTGAAATAATATCATGCATTAATCAGCCAAAGGAATTAGTTTGTATTTATTATTAAATTTACACGGGTATTGTTAGGGATAGACCCCTTTTATGTTCTATATATTCAGAATATGGTTTTAAAACCTGGCAGAGCAGAGCAGTTGCCAAATGCAAAGCTTTTTGAAGAGATCTACCGGAGACACTTCAAGAAGGTGGTCTTTTTTGCTTTCCGCTATCTGAATGACCAGGAGAAAGCTAACAATATTGCACAGGATGTTTTTCTGGCTCTGTGGGGTCAGATGGATATTTTAGATACGAACGGAGATGTTTTACCATATCTCTTTATTATGACGAAATACCGCTGTCTTAATTGGCTACGCAAGGAGAAACGGCAAGAGAAATTTAGAAACAACATTCTTACTGATTATGACATCTCTATTACCGCTTTGACTGATGAAAGTTCAACTTCGCTTTATCAAACAGAGATTGAGGTACTGGTTAAAGTAGCATTAAAAAAAATGCCGGATAAAGTTAAGGATACATTTGTATTAAGTAGATTTAAAAATTTAAAAAACAAGGAGATAGCTACTCTACAGAACATTTCTGTAAAAACGGTTGAGTACAGGATCTCGTTTGCGTTCCGGGTATTAAGGAAGATATTAAGGGATTATGTAAATATAATTCTGTTATTATCAACAAAATTCTTTTGTTAATGAATAGGTTATGAAAAAAAGTACAATTCTTAAATATATAAAGGGCGAGCTGAATGAAAGGGAACAAATTTCTGTTCTGGAATGGGCATCCAAGAGTAAAGCCAACGAGCTCTATATTGCCAGGCTTAAGAACCTTTATATCTCTCAAAGTTTACCGCAAGAGGAGGCCTCTGAGGAGGAGATCAATAAAATTTTTGAATTAATTAACAAATCTGATATCCGGGGATTAAAGAATAAAAATGACAACTATCTTGTTTTAAGTAAAAGAGTGGTATGGAGGGCAGCTTCCATAGTCCTTTTGCTTATTCTTACCGGCCTCTACCTCCTTAATCAGAACCGAAAAGGAATTGACCCATTGGCCGAAAATTCAATAAAATCAATTACATATAAAAATTACTCCTCGTCTAAAGTACTATATACTCCTAAAGGTGTAAAAGCCCACCTTACTTTGCCCGACAGCTCTCAGGTTTGGCTTAATTCAGATACTAGAATAGAATATCCTGATACTTTCGAATTATCTGTAAGGAATGTTACCATTTCGGGTGAAGCCTACTTTAGTGTAGTTAAAAATCCGCAACGTCCCATGGTTGTAAAAACTAAAAAAGGATTTTCGATAGAGGTTTTAGGTACAGAATTTAATGTAAAAGCTTATGAAGATGACAACAGAGCACAAGCAACTCTATATAGCGGAGAGATTAACCTCCTGAGGGAAAGAGACAATAAAATTGTTAGCACTAAAGTTGAACCAAATCAAACAATTATAATTAAAACCGAACCTGCCGGAATCAATGTTTCAAAAGTACTGAAGGAGACACCTGCCGACGAATCTGCATGGAAAGAGGGTAAAATTATCTTTGACTCAACTCCTGTTTCAGAGTTAATAAAAACTCTCGAAAGGTGGCACGGAGTCGAGTTTATTGTCAAAGATCAGGAGATCCTGAATTATAAAATTACAGCAACATTCAATTCTGAATCAATAGTTCAGATCATGGATCTGATCCAACTGACCTCACTAATAAAGTATGAGGTTCAGAACAGAAAAGTTATTCTAAGAAAAAAATATTAGGGATAATGTTTTTTGGGGTTCTTTAACTATTGTATAACCAAAGAACATAATTATGAATTTACTAAGAAAAAAACTTTATCAGAGGCTTTTGCCGTTAATTCTGATCTGTTTTGTGACGACTTTGTCGGTTAATGCACAAAACATTAGTGTCAAATTCAAGGATACTCCCATAAAAAGTATTCTTAAAGAAATTACCCGACAGACCGGGTTTACATTTGTTTATTCCGATCTGCTAAAAGAGGTCGAAAATAAAATCTCAATCAACTACTCAAAAAAAGATGAGGGTATAGAACCGCTTCTTAAGCAGATTTTTTCAGGGACCAAAGTAACCTGGAATGTTATCGGAAAACAGATCGCACTGGTGAGCGGTCTAAAGGAGGAGAGCAAAAGTCCAGGATCATTTTTACTGAAAGGAATTGTTAAAGATGACCTTAACGAACCGGTTCCTGGAGTAACAATTCAGAACAGATCCACCGGCAAGGTTACAATATCAGGAATAGATGGTTCATATACTATTGACGCAAAAGAGGGCGATCAGATTCTTTTTGCATTTATGGGGATGACTGACTTTATACTTCCTGTAGGAAAAAATAACACGGTAAACATTCTCTTAAAACCTGATGTTATAGACCTTAAAGACGTAGTTGTAACGGGCTATCAGACAATTTCTAAAGAGAGAGCTCCGGGTTCTTTCAGCACAGTTGGCGCAGAACTTCTGAATAAACCATCAACTTCGCTGGAACAAAGCATAATCGGCAATGTGTCAGGTATTCAAGTGGTTAATAAAGCATACAGAGGACGGGAAGAGGGGTTTATAATTCGTGGCTTGACGTCACTTGGCGCAAACTCAAATCCGCTTATAATTGTTGATGGTTTTGCAATTGAGGGATCAATCTCATCTATCAACCCAAACGACATTGCCTCAATTACTGTACTTAAGGATGCTTCTGCAGCCTCTATCTGGGGTGCAAGATCGGCAAATGGTGTTATTGTCGTATCAACCAAGAATCCACAAAAAGGGAAGCAAAGCAAGGTCAATGTTGAGTTAAATGCCTTTGTGAAGTTTTCGGGGAAGATGGATCTGGACTATGCTAATCCTCTCGCATCAAGCGCAGAGACTATTGAATATGAAAAGATGGGGTTTGAATCAAATTTCTTCAAACTTGGATCTCCTATTGGAAACAACTATTCAAGTTCTCTCTATTACAGCTATGCAAGAATGTATTCACAGGCTGTAGTTGCTATGAATGAAAGTCGACTTGGTTTTTTTGACGGAAACCTCAACACAGAACTACAAAGATTATCATCACTGGATAACAGAGATCAGATAAAAAAATATCTTTTAAACTCTCCTGTAACACAACAATATAATCTGTCAATTTCCGGTGGTACCGAAAAACTTACAAATATTCTCACCATTATGTATGACAAGAATATTGATGACTTTAGAGGCAATGACAGACAGAGATATACGTTTAATTACAGGACAAAAATAGATCTCTTCAAGTGGCTTGAACTTAGCGTTGGTTCAATGTATCAATATAACAAAAGCAACAACAATGGCCTGACCCTTGCCGAAATCGCACTTATGTCTCCGTATGATATGCTTCTGGATGAAGAGGGTAAATATCTTAGTGTACAGAAAGATTTATACCTCCCTATTATTAACCGCTATATCACTCAAAAAAGTGTTAAATTCCCATACAATGACTGGACTTACAATCCTTTGCAGGAGATGAGAGGTCGTGATATTTCAACTATTTCTAGTTATGGAAGAGTTCAGGCCGGATTAAAATTTAAAATAATCAAAGGCTTGACATACGAATCAAAATTTCAGTATGAAATAATGAACGACAACAATAAGAAGCTCTATTCAGAAGATACATATCAGGTAAGATTTAATGTAAACTACAACAGTCAGTGGAATGGAAGTCCAACTACTGCTGTTAAACAGAACTACGCCAGTGGAAAAGCAATATCTGAAGCATATAATAAGCTTGATGCATGGAATTTCAGAAATCAGATAAATTTTGATCGTACATTTTACGACAAACACTCAGTATCAGTTATTGCAGGAACAGAGGTGAGCGAACGGGTATATCAAACCGTTTCATACCCTGTAATGTATGGTTTTAACAGCGAGTTATTAAGTGTTACTCCCCCTATAAACGGAATTACCTCTCCATCTAACCCGATATATAATATGTTCGGAAGTTCTGCTAGTATAAGCTATCCTACCCCTTCAAGAACCTATTCTGTAGATAAATACTTCTCTGTTTATGGAAACGCCTCTTACACATACAATGATAAATACACTTTTTCAGGCAGTATCAGGACAGATGCTTCAAACCTTATTTCTTCAGACCCATCTATAAGGTACTCACCATTCTGGAGTGTAGGTTTATCCTGGAATATGGGAAAAGAGGAGTTTATGAACGACATTGATTTTATTGACAGGTTGGCAGTAAGGGCTACTTATGGGTTCAATGGCAATGTTGACAAATCCACATCGGTAACACCACTTATCTCAGTTTGGGGTCAGAATCCAAATTATGGTACCGGATACGGAACCATTTCAAACTATGGTAACCCTTATTTAAGCTGGGAGAAAACAGGAGCTTTAAATTTCGGGATAGATTTCTCTGTATTCAATAATAAAATTACCGGTAAAATTGACTACTACAACAAACAGGGCAGGGATTTAATTTCAACAGTCTCTATAGCAAATGTATATGGCTCTGATTATCAGAGCATTAATGCGATTTCCATGTACAATAAAGGTTTTGAACTGACTCTTGGCAGCAATCTTCGTAAAGGTATTTTCAGTTGGAATGGAACTTTGAATGTTGCATACAACAAAAACAGGATTACCAAACTTTTTAAAAGTAAATCTACACTTGCGAATCGTATATACGGTCCCGGGTCAGGATGGCAGTATGCAGAAGGGTATGATGCAAATACATACTGGGCATTTAAATACGGAGGAGTTCAAAATATCGGGGGGATAATGCAACCTGTTATCGTAGACAAAGATGGCAATAATCCAAGGACAATGACCTCCAGTAACACCTCTTTTGACTCATACAACTATCTGATTGGTAGCGGAACCTATGTTGCACCTCTGATTATTGGCATGAACAATTCATTCAGATACGGAGATTTTAATCTTTCATTTATTTTAACAGGATATTTTGGCCATAAATTCAAAAGACTTGGTTTTAACTATCCTACAATGACAAGAGGTAACGGCAATATCAATAAATACTATGGTGAAATCAAAAACTGCGATCCGAATGAATTTATTCCTCTTCCTACCAACGGTACCTATCCAAGTCAAATAGCCAGCTATGTAGATTATTTGAGCAATATTATTGTTTCGGCTGCAAATATCCGTATTCAGGAGATTAATCTTACTTACGATGTTCCTAAAAGAGTACTTGCTGGTATAAACATGAATGGTGTCTCTATTTATGGGCAATTGAATAACGTTGGGGTAATTTTGTTCAATAAGTACGGACAGGATCCTTTCTACCCTATGGGTTCATATAAACCCGGAGTATCATACACATTCGGAGCAAAAATAAATTTTTAACAAAGCAGATATGAAAAGATTTTTAAATATATACTTTTTGGCATTTCTCCTCATATTGAATGCCTGCGATGATTTCCTGAGTGAAAGACCTACAAAATCATCATCTATTGTTCCTTCAACAATTGCCGATATGGAGACCATTCTGGTCGGAATATGGCGCTCAGATAATGTATCTCCGTACCATATTTTCGGAGGTGGCGATATTGAACTTAATGCCGAACTCGAAAGAAGAGTGCCAGGATCATATCCGATATATTTTGTTCAGGCAGGAACCTGGGAAAGAGAGATAAGCGGTACAAATAAAGATTATATGTGGATGTACCGTTATCAGAATATATTCAGATCCAATATGGTATTCTATTATATCGACAATATTAGTGCCACTGAAGAACAGCGACAGTATATAAAATCAAAAGCATCTTTCAGAAGAGGGTATTCATATATGGAACTGTTAAATATTTATACACTTCCATATAATCAGGCCAATCTTAGCGAACCGGGTTTGGTATTAACCGATAAGATCGGGTTTGATTACTCCCTCGAAAGAGCTTCACTGAAAGAAACTTATGATTTTATTGAAAAAGACATTAAAGAGGCTCTTAAAATTTCTGTTGAACTTAATGCAAAATTCGGACAAGGATCTAATTACAGAGTAACTAACGCATCGGCAAATGCTTTGGCAGCAAGGTTTTACTTAATGAAACATGATTACGCTAATGCAAAAAAACATGCCCAAGCCGCACTTGATAAATACGGAATCTCAAATATAATGGATTACAACCAGATCGGATATTCTTCAAGAGTTGATAATGGTTCAATAACAATTGATGGCAGGGTAATTCCTTTCCAGGTAAAATATCCAAACACACAATTCAATTATGACCTTATAAATCAATGGACTGAAGATTATTTCATCAGTACGACAATGACAGGTTTCTCAGCATCATCCCTTATTGATATTATACCTTCCAAATCACTGATCGCTAATTTTGAAACTGATGGTGGCAGTGCATTCGATGCAAGATGGAAATACTTTTATGTTAAAAACTATTTTTATCTCAACAATAAGCCAATTGATGTTCCTGCTTATCTTAAACCCAGAAATTATTGTATAACAGTTCCTGAAATGCTTCTAACCGTAGCAGAATGCGAAGCTAGGGCAGGAGACTTCAACAAGGCAATACAGCTTGTAAATCAATTACGTGCAAAAAGAATTGACCCAGCCGGAACTGTTAACCTCACAGCATCAAATAAAGATGAGGCTATTGCAATAGTAATTCGTGAAAGACGCAGGGAGACTGGTCCGTTTAACAGACTTTTTGATGTAAGACGTTATAACAGCAACGAATATGCCGGTGATGATATTACCGTGGAACAGGAGTTTTATTCATATTCTGCTCTTAGCGTAGATTTGTCATCTCCTTTAAAAAAATATCAGCTAAAACCTGGAGACAGAAAGTATGCAGCATTAATACCTGCTGACGATATCCTGGCAGGAAACGGTGAAATAAAGCAAAACACATATTAATCAAAACAATAAAAAACTTTAGGGATATACCCTGTTTGATTTGTTATCATACAGGGTATGTTTCGATTTTAAAACAGAATTTGAGCTAATCCAAACTATTATACAGATGAAAAAAATACTTTTAAAAAATTTGCTGATCCTGTTTGCCATTATTAATTCCGGGTTGTTAATGGCCTCTCCCGATGGTTTCACTTTAAATTGTACTGTAAAGGGTAAAGATTCCGGCAAACTATTTCTGGACAGATTTGATATGCAAACTGGTACAGGAAAAAGAGACAGCGCCGTTATTGTTAACGGGAAGTGCACATTTAAGGGTGATCTGAAAGATGCCTTTTATGCTGCTCTATCCGACGGAGATATAAAAAATTACAATAACCCCAATGCAACAGGTATTTTTGTCGATGCCTCGGTAATGGAAGTTTCTCTTGAATGGGGAAATTTTAAAAACTTTTCTGTTTCAGGATCACCTCTGAATGATGTTATAAGTAAATATAATGAACTTCAAAAAACCCTGATTGAGAAGAGAGATTATCTGAATAAAACGATAAATTCAGCCACAGACTCTTTGGAAAAGGTTAAGGCAAATTTTGAAATGACCAAGTTAAGAAGAGAGTTTGATGATCTGGATAATAACTTTATTATGGGTAATCTGAACTCGTACTACCCTGCATATTTGGTCGACATGAAAAAGAGCCAGATCTCTCCGGAAAAACTTGCGGGCTATTATGAAGCATTTACTTCCAATGTGAAAGAGAGCAGCTGGGGTAAAAGTATAAAGGTAGAAATCGACCTTATAAATTCACTGAAACCTGGAAAACATGCGCCAGAATTTTCATCAATTGATATAAATGGTAAAAAACTATCAATTAGTGATTTCAAAGGTAAATATGTATTGGTTGACTTCTGGGCAAGCTGGTGTGTCCCTTGCCGGAAAGGCAATCCTCATCTGAAGGAACTTTACAAAAAGTACAACAGCAAGGGGTTTGAGGTGATATGTGTCGCCGATGATGACTCAAATCATGATAAATGGAGAGATGCCGTTGCCAAAGATGGAATCGAGATGTTTCATCATATCCTGAGAGGTCTGAAGAGGGTTGGGAATTCGTTTGACAGAAGCAACAGTATAGCCGACAGATATGCTGTTCACGTTCTCCCAACTAAGTATCTGATTGATAAAGATGGAAAAATCATCGGGAAGGTAGATAATGACCAGCTCGATAAAAAACTTGAAGAGATCTTCGGATTCTGATAGTTTCAATAAAATTACAGGAATTCTTCCATGTTTTCAGGAGAAACAACAGAAAAAGTACTACCTGAATAACTCTCCAGAAACTGCTTAGGCTTTTTATATTTAGCATTTGAGTTCCATTTGAACTCAAATGCTTGTATTTGGCCGTCTCCTTCTTCAATATAGTCAACTTCTTTCTGGTCGGTAGTCCGCCAGAACCAGCTATTGCGCCACATCTTATCATATTCCAGTTTTTTCTGTCTTTCAGCTATAATATAGTTTTCCCATAAAACTCCAATGTCAGAACGACTTTCTGCTAAAGAGAAATCTGCAATGATGGCATTGCGGATCCCATTATCGTAAAAGTATATTTTCTTACTGTTTTTCAGTTCGTTTCTTAGGTTACGACTAAACGAGCCTAATCGAAATATCACATAACACTGCTCTAATAAAACCACATACTTTTCTACTGTTTTACTATCTAATCCGCAAAGCTGACCCAACTCAAAATAAGATACTTGATTGCCTATTTGGAAAGCAATCGCTTGCAATAATTTCACCAGTTTTTCCGGCTTTTTAATCTGCTCCCACATCAGAATATCTTTATACAAAAAACTGTCTGAAAGCTGTTTAAGAATTTCTCTTTCTTTCCCTGGATTGTTTACAACGTCGGGATAATACCCATATAGTAAACGATGAGGCAATAACCTTTTTTCATTTAACACTCCATGATGCTGTACCATCTCTGCAAAAGAGAGAGGATACATTTTGTACTCCCACTTTCTCCCGGTGAGAGGTTCATTGACTTTATTAGCTAACTCAAAAGAAGAACTTCCGGTTGCAATAAGTTGGACTTCCGGTAAACCATCTGTGATAAGCTTTAGTTTTAATCCGATATCTTTGATTCTTTGAGCTTCGTCAATTACAACATATTTTTTATTACCTAAAATATACTTCAAACGAGTTGATGATACATTCTCAAAAAGATTCTGTACATCTAATTCATCTCCATTAAACCAAATCATTTCATCGGAGCCTTTAAAGAGTTCTTTGACTAAAGTCGTTTTTCCAACCTGTCTGGCTCCCATTAGTATTATGGCTTTTCCTGTGTTTAGCTTATTACGGACTGTATTTTCTAATACTCTATGTATCATAACAATTTTATTTTATCACAAAAATACAATATTTTTGGATTTGAATCCAAATATTACCATATTTTTTTGGATTTGAATCAGAATTATCTGATTATTTTGCCCAGAATGTTTTATTGAATGGGTTTGTTGTTCAGAAGAAGGGTAATGATGAATCCGATAGTAAGCAGAACGGTTCCCGCGATGAAGGCGTAAGTTGATGCATTTTCGGGGTAGTTGTCTTTCATAAATCCGACTATCTGCGGGCCCAGAACTCCGCCTGCCGACCATGCTGTCAAAAGTGCTCCGTAAACGACGGACATGAGCCTCCCGGGAAATACCTCTCTCACAAAAGCGGGGATTGTACCAAATCCGCCACCGTAACAAAGAAGGACATAACAGACAAGAATTGCAAAAACGTAAGGGTTAGATACAAAAAGTAGTGTAATAAATACTATTATCTCACTTCCCAGGATAATCCGGAAGGTCTCTATGCGCCCGATCCTGTCAGACAATCCTCCCCAGAAAAGTCTTCCGGCACCGTTGAAGAGAGAGCTTACTGCGATGAGTGTGCCGCCAACGGCAGCAAGTTGTAAAGTATCGCTGCCCGGTCGGAATCTGCCCCACAAATCCTGCATGAGGGGTGACTGGAAGCTGATGAACATTATCCCTGCCGTGATATTTACAAAGAAAACCAACCACATCATCATAAATTTTGAGGAGAGCAGAGCCTTACGGGGGGTAATCTGCTCTACCTCTTCAATTTGTTTAGAGGCAGATTGAACATCTGGTGGTTGCTTGATAAAGAGTGCCGATAACAAACCGGGTATCAGAATTATAGCGCCAATCATAAAAAATGCCTTAACCATATCGCCATCCGTTATTCTCAAAACTTCGGGAGCAATAACCTTCGACATAAGTAACGCCCCGAATCCGAAACCCATAACAACCATCCCTGTCACGAACCCCTGTTTGTCCGTAAACCATTTGGATGCCGATACTACCGGAGTAACATAACCCATCCCTATCCCGGCACCACCTATAACTCCAAAACCCAGAATCAGAAAAGGGAGACTTTGAGCCCTTAACGCAAGCCCTCCCAATACAAAACCCGCTCCGTAGAGGGTTATCCCTATTAAAGCCAGTTTTGACGAACCGAACCGGGGCAGATTGATCCCGCTCCATGCTGCCGACAGCCCCAGGAACAGGATATTTGTACTGAAGACCCAGGCCACACCCGAATTGGTCCACCCGTAAGTATCAACTATAGGCTTCTGAAAGAAGCTCCAGGAGTAAACAGTACCCAAAACAACCATATAGATTGTCCCCATAATGGCCACCAGCCATCTGTTATGTTTGAAAAAATTAAACATTAGCGCATTTTAAAATAATCACTAAAGTAATAATTAAAAAACTGGTATTGAAACACGATAAAACATGTAAGAAAAAATAATTAATATCCGATTTGAAATTTTATTATATTATATTAATTTTCATATATTTGTGGAGCAATTTACAGAATGGTGCAATTTTATGAGGCTTATTCAATTCCTGAATTTGTGGGTTTTTGCCACCACAATTACAATTGCCACTAAATGATACCAAAAGAGATATTACAAAAGCAACTACAGGAATTTTACGATAATGTAACTGAATAAGAAATGATAAATTGTAAAAGATACGTCTGTTATATTCAATTCTGGGCATAAAATTTTATTTGATACTCATTTGATGAAAGAGACTATCAAATTCATAGTAATTTTTCTGTAAATATTCCGGATAACGTAACTGACATTGGAACAATTAATTTCAATTGTGGTTTTTCAAAACCCATAATTGGCATTGGGAATACAGGCTATCTGGTAAAGGGACTAATTTTTTATAGCGGTTTCGCTGTAATTGATAATATCTTGTCTGTCCAATCGGCCAGAAAAATAGGGATGTTTAGGATATTCCCATCTTTTTTCAGGTTTTTCATAGAAAATCTGATGGCTATTTCAGGTTTAAAACTATCAGTATATACCTTTAAACTTTTTGCATTCAGATTTTCTCCGGACTTAACCTCTATTGGCAATAGTAAAACGCCGGATTGCAAAAGGAAGTCAACTTCAGCTGTGCCTGTCGATGCCCAATATCTTGGCAATACTTCAAATTTTACAACAAGTGATTGAAGAATAATATTCTCTGTTAAAGCTCCTTTGAACTCAGAGAATAACGGATTGTCTGTCAGGAAAATCTCTGCAGGAAGTCCTGCCAGGGACCGAAGAAGACCTACATCACATAAGTATATTTTGAATGCGGTAAGATCATCATAAGCAGTAATTGGCAATCCCGGCTTAGTGACACAAAACACCTTGTGGAGCAGTCCGGCGTGTTGCAACCAAAGTAATCCATCTTCGTATTCTCTTGCACGTGCACCCGGTTTTACTAATTTATAGAGGAATTTGCGATTTTCTCTGGATAGTTGTGATGGAATGGATTTCCAGATAGCTGATATACGAGGTATATCTCTTGATGGGGCATGCTTTGCGAAATCTAACGAGAAAGCTGTGAGAATACTATTTTGAATAATACTTATTTCTTCTACTCCTTTGTTCTCCAGCATAGCAGTAGTTGCCGCCGGCATTCCTCCACACACTTGATATCGACGGAAAGATTCAGACAACTTACTCATTACAATTTCCGGTAACGACTCAATGGAGGTAATCCCATCTAAAAAAGAATAGATCTGATAGTTATCAACATATAAAAATTCTTTGAAAGTAACAGGATACATCTTTAGAAAATCGACTTTCCCAACCGGAAAAGAGTCCCCATGAGACAAAGATACCCCAAGCAGTGAACCAGCTGCTATAATGTGATATTCAGGGGCATCCTCATAAAAATATTTTAAACTGTTAAGTGCTTTATTACTCTCCTGGATTTCATCGAAAATAATCAAAGTCCTGCCGGCCTCAAGAGGTTGGTCGGTGTATAGTCTCAATATACCCAGGAGGCGTGACGGATCCTTGGTATTATCAAATTCGCGGCAGAGCTCCTCAGACGCATCAAAGTTGAAGTATGCTACATAATCAAAATGCAATTCTCCAAACTTTTTCATTATCCATGTCTTGCCTATTTGACGGGCACCCTGTATAATCAAAGGCTTGTGCGATTCGCTCTCCTTCCAGCGGATCAATGAATCCATTATTTCTCTTCTCAATTCCATATAAAATAGCATTAAATCACATAACTCAAACGAGTTTTGTGCGAATATACACATTTTTCTAAGGAGTTTTTAAATTGTTTTGGAAAAACAGGAGAAATAACAAATGGTAGAAAAAATTCTTGCTAGATTCCTGATGAGTGGTTGCCAATATAACCGTATACGCTGCTTAAAATTCCTATAAAAATTGTTGCAAAAAGGGAGATCAAAAGGGCTGCTTTTGACCAGGAGTCGGTCTCTATCTTTTCGATGGGTTCATCATTTGAGCTGATGAACATTGCCTTGACAATGAGTAGATAGTAGTAGAGTGAAATAACGGTATTGATTAGTGCAATGAAGACCAGGATGTAGTAGGACTCCCCTGCTGCGGCCATGAAGACAAAGAATTTACTGAAGAATCCTGCAAATGGAGGTATTCCTGCCAGTGAGAAGAGGAAGAACATCATTGCAACGCTCAGTTTCGGGTTTGTTTTATAGAACCCGTTATAGTCGGTTATCTGGAATTTCTGAGTAATGTTTCCGACTACCGAAATTATTGTGAATGCACCCAGATTTGACATTATATAAACCGCCACATAGTAGACTGCGGCTGTCATCCCCTCAGGTGAGCCGGATAGTGTTCCCAGCATAATGTAACCTGCCTGGGAGATTGATGAATAAGCTAGGAACCGTTTTATGTTCTGTTGCCTCATCGCAAAAAGGTTACCGATTGTGATTGTGGCTATAATCAACCCATAAACAACATATTCCCAGTAACGGGCAAGTGGTCCGAATACTTTGAACAGGACAAGTGTCAGGGCAAAAACGGCTGCACCCTTTGAAATGGAAGATAGGTATGCTGTAATATTAACGGGAGCTCCCTGGTATACATCCGGTGCCCATTGGTGAAACGGCACCAGTGAGATCTTAAATGCCATCCCGGCAAGAAAAAAGAGCATTCCCACAAGCTCCATCGGGCCTGGTGTTATTATATCTCCAACCGAGCTGAAGTAGAGACCATCTGCCCCGGAAGATCCATAAATGAGTGAAACCCCGAAAAGCAAGATCCCAGCCGAAAATGCCGACATCAGAATAAACTTTGCACCTGCTTCGGCCGATCCTCTGTATTTTTTATTGAAGGCTACCAATGCTCCCAAAGGAAGCGAGGCAAGTTCAAGTCCTATATAAAATATAAGAAAGTGGCCTGCAGATATCATAAGGTACATTCCCAGCAGCGTAGATAGAATAAGAACATAGGCCTCCCCCTTTTTGTGTTTGGTAAAGGTGTCGTTAAGCCAGGTTTTGGATTGAAGGAAGATGAGAATCACCCCTATGTTCAGGATACTTTTCAGTACCGGATCCAATTTGCCGGAGCTGAACATTCCACCAAATGCCTCACCCGGAGTCTGAGGTATGAATCCAACCACCGTTACCGCGCAAAACATCAGAAGGGCAATTAAATCATATCTGCTTTTAACCCTCTCCGATGCAAACAGGTCAAGGATTATCAACAGAAAAATCTGGATAACCAGAAGTATCTCCATTCTTAAGAGTGATATTGTCTCCGGATTCATATTATAGTTTTGCAATAATTGAGATTAGACTGTCATTTATGAGGTTGTACGGCAAGAAGGGTAATATACCGATTAATATCATACCTCCTGCAAGTGTATAGGCTGCAAACTTCTCCTGCAATGTTGCGTCGGAGAGGTTCAAATGGTGGTTGTCCTGAACCGGGCCAAGAAGCATTTTGCCGATTACCCTCAGGATATAGACAGCAGTGATTACGATAGAGGAGCAAGCGATTATTGTAAACACCCTGTGTAACATATCGGTGTGTTCGAAAGCCCCTACAAAGATTGCCATCTCTGAAACAAACCCGCTGAACCCGGGAAGACCGAGAGAGGCCAGACCGGAGATTACCCAAAGAACCGATATCACCGGCATAATTTTCATCAATCCGCCCATATCACCTATCATTCGGGTGTGGGTTCGGCCATAAATCATCCCAATAAGAGCAAAAAAGAGCGCAGTGTTAAGCCCGTGTGATAACATCTGCATAACCGCTCCCGACATAGCCCCTTTCCCTAGCATAAGAATTCCGAAAAGAACCAGCCCGCAGTGACTTACAGATGAGTAGGCATTGATATATTTGAGGTCGGTCTGAACAATTGCTCCGAAGGCTCCGTAGACCACACTTATGCCTGTAAGTACAAGGAATAGAGTTGTATATGTCTCTGCACCCTCAGGCATCAGGAAGATTGCGACCCTAAGACATCCGTAACCTCCGAGCTTCATTAGAACGCCGGCATGCAACATCGAAACAGCTGTCGGAGCAGATGCGTGTCCGTCGGGAGACCATGTGTGAAACGGGAAAAGAGCACCAAGGACGCCAAAACCCAGAAATGTTAAAGGGAAAAATATGTTCTGGGCAGATACCGGCATGTTCAGCTTTGCAAGCTCCAGAATATTCATTGTCCTCACCCCCGCATCGGCTCCGGTATTAAAGTAGATTCCAAGAATTCCCAGCAACAGGAAGGCAGACCCACCCATAAGCATCAGCGTAAGTTTCATCGCAGAGTACTCTTTCCGCCCTGTGCCCCATAAACCTATAAGAAGATACATTGGAATAAGCGCCACCTCATAAAATAGAAACATCGAAAAGAGATCAATTGTGATAAAAAATCCGAAAACCCCGGTAGCCAGAAGAAGATACCACAGAAAATACTCCTTCACCTGATGATCTATTGTCCATGAGATGAGTGACCCTGTAAATACAATTACCGAGGAGAGAATTATCATTAGAACAGAGATGCCGTCCACCCCAAGAGAGAGTTTGATATTAAACTCAGGGTACCACATTAGATCACTTCTTAAGAACATTGCCGAACCCGGGTTGGCCCCCTTTTCGCCTAAAAAAAGGAGAAGAAGAATAAACGAGGCAGCCAGCAAAAGCCCCGAACCGGCAATCATAAGCTGCTTAATCTTTCGCGGGTCCTTTAAAAGAGCAACAAAACCCATCAGGATCAGAGGCAGAAGAATGAATATAAAGAGAAAATTCATATCGTTTAAGTCTTACATTTGCAAATAGATAACCAAAATAAAAGCAATCACTATCAAAGAGAGTGCATAAATCCACGCATACTCCTGGAACTTCCCGGATTGAAATCCTTTTATCTTAGCCGAAAGAGCGTTGCTCCAGGTTGCCTGCAGATCCATGAATCCATCCACAATATGTCTGTCAAACCAGGCAACAGGAGTCGAGATCATACCGAAAATCACCCTCTTTGTAACAAAAAGGTAGATTTCATCGAAATAGAATTTAGCAGATGCAGCCTTGTAAAATCTTCCCAGAGCAGATGCAGTAACTGCAGGAAGCCTGCTCTCCTTGAAATAATAGAGCGCAGAAAGTGATATCCCTCCAATGGCAATAAGAACACCCGGGATTGCAACCGACCAGTTAATTTCAGATTCAAAAACCATTCTGTCGGCCGAAACAAAATTCCCGAATGGTATTAAACCTCCGGCAACGGTAATTGTCGCAAGAAACAGAAGCGGAATAAGCATGGAGACGCCAGGATCATGCGGCTTTTTATGATACTCCCTCTCTCTGTTCCAGAATATACTGAAATAGAGTCTGAACATATAAAAAGCGGTTAAACCTGCAACTAAAAGAAGGCAGATAAAGATGGCCGTGTTATGGCTGAAAGCTGCTGCCAGAATCTCATCCTTACTGAAAAATCCCGAAAAAGGTGGAATTCCCGAAATGGAGAGACAGGCAATCAGAAAAGTTATATTGGTAACAGGCAGATATTTTCTCAATCCGCCCATATCACCCATTTCATTACTGTGAACTGCATGAATTACCGCTCCGGCTCCAAGGAATAGAAGAGCCTTGAAAAAAGCGTGTGTAAAGAGATGAAACATGGAGGCCATATATCCAAGACCTGCTTCATGTTCAGAGACATAACCCGAAACACCCAATGCGGCCAGCATATATGCAATCTGCGAAATAGTCGAGAAGGCCAAAACACGCTTAATATCGGTCTGAGTGCAAGCCACAATAGCAGCATAGAGAGCTGTAGCCGCCCCGAGGAAACCAATGAAGAGCAACACCTGAGGTGTCAGAAAATAGTAAACAGGGAAGAGTCTTGCAACCAGATATACACCGGCAACAACCATTGTTGCAGCGTGAATCAGTGCAGATACCGGAGTCGGGCCCTCCATTGCATCCGGAAGCCAGATGTGCAAGGGGAGCATTGCAGATTTGCCTGCACCACCCGTAAATATCAAAAGTGTTGCCCAACTAATAACCGAAAACCCCATGAAGGTATCTTTTATAGGATTAAGATACAGAGGATTCCCAGTATCTGTCAGAACAGAGAAATCGAAAGTTTTGGTATAGAATGAGAGGATCAGGATTCCGGTGAGGAACCCAAGATCGGCAAACCTTGTGACAATAAAGGCCTTTTTAGCTGCCGCCACTGCCGAAGGTTTTGTATAGTAGAACCCTATGAGCAGATATGATGACACACCTACGAGCTCCCAGAAGATATACATCTGAAATATGTTAGTAGCTACCACAAGTCCCAGCATCGAAAAGGTGAAGAGTGAGAGAAAAGCAAAATAGCGTTGAAAACCCCTCTCTCCGTTCATATATCCCAGACTATAGATGTGAACCATCAGCGAAACCAGGCTTATAACAAGCAGCATCATAACCGATATAGGATCAAGCAAAACCCCGATATCGATATGAAGCGTTTCACTTATTCTGAACCACTCAAACCCGGTTTGAAGTGTCGGGTAGATACCGGCTGACCTGCCAATGTTGAAGAAGTAGTTATAAGCAACATACAGTGAGAGCATTGCAACTATTGAAAGTGCAGTAGTTCCGATAGACCCTGCAACCCGGTGGGTAAATCTTTTTCCGAATAATCCAAGCAGAAGAAAGGTAAAGAGTGGAATTACCAATATTAACAACGATGGAATAATAAGTGCCTCCATATTAATACTTCAGATTTGTTACTTTACTTGTGTCAATCCGTTTTGTTGTCCTGAAGACGTTGATTATGATTGCAATTGCAACTGCAGTTTCGGCTGCTGCAACTCCAATTATAAAAAGAGAGAAGAACATCCCCTCCATTTTACCGGGAAAGAGATAGCGGTTAAATACAACAAAATTCAGATTTACCGAATTCAGTATAAGCTCAATAGACATCAGGACTGCTATCATGTTCCGCCTTGTTATAAATCCGTAAACACCGGTGAAAAACATCACCGTACTTACCACAAGATAATATTGCATTGGTATATCCATAATCTCCTATTTTTTACCTGCTATTATAATTCCACCAATAATACATGCCAGTAAAAGCACGCTTATCGCTTCAAAAGGGAGCAGATACTGAAACTTCCCGCCACCCATCAGTGACTGGCCAATAGCATGTATATCAATCTCTCCCGCATAAATTTCTTCGGCATATGGGAACTTTTTTGTTACAAGTACATATGTACATAAAAGAGCCCCGAACATTGAGACAATCAATCCGGCCACCCTTTTTGAAATCTTAATCTGAGGCATCTTTTCCCCCACCTGACTGGTAAGAAATATTGAAAAGACAAAGAGGATCATGATACCCCCAACATAGACCGAAACCTGAACTGCAGCCAGAAAATGGTAGTCCATAAAGAGAAAAAGTCCTGCAGTGCAAAGCAGTACAAAGAGAAGAGAGATGGCTGCCCTGAGCAGTCTTTTCATTACCACTGTCATAGCCGAGCATATTACAATTATGCCCGATAACAGGTAAAATATCATATGGTTAAGCGTCATTTCCATAGTGTCGACCCTTCATTATTCAATTGTTGAACAAGCTTTGATCTTGTAAAAACGGAGTGTTCAAACTCCTGCGACCACTCAATTGCATCCTGTGGACAAACCTGGACACATATGTCGCAAAATATACAGCTCCCCAAATCATACCGGTAGATATCAAGTACCCGCTTTGTCTTCCCACTCTCCTGATCTGTTTCGCTCTTAGAGATCACAGTTATACTTCCGTTGGGGCAATTCATCTGACACAACCCGCAGGCGGTACACTTATGTTCATTTTTCTCATTGTGAGGCATTTTAAGAGCCCCTCTGAACCGGTCGAACATAACCATCGTATCTCTGTTCTCAGGATATTGTTCGGTGATCTTTGGTCTGAAGAGGTTTATCATGGTAATCTTCATACCAAGCATCAGGTTTACTATCCCTTTGAATATGTATTTAAAATATGTAATCAAAGATTTCATAATCAAAAAATTGTCACATTAATAGCCATAAGCAGCAGCGCCAGAAGTGCAGCCGGCATAAGTATTTTCCACTCAAACTTAAGCAGTTGATCTATCCTGAGTCTTGGGAAGGACCACCTGACCCACAAGGCCAGAAATATACAGAATGAGACCTTCATAAAAAACCAGATTAATGGCGGGATAAAGTCCATAACATGGTTGAACCCCTCCCATCCGGGGATATGAAACGGCATCCACCCACCCAGAAATACAGTTGTTGCAACCGCAGCCACAATAAACATATTCATATATTCGGCCAGATAGTAAAAGCCAAAGGTGATTCCGGAGTACTCTGTATGATAACCTGCAGTAAGTTCGGACTCGGCTTCGGGCAGATCGAATGGCCCACGGTTTGTCTCGGCGTGTCCTGCAATGAGGTATATCACAAATGCCATAAAGGCCGGAATGTGTCCTTTAAAGATAAACCACAAATCTGCCTGCTGCTCTACGATTTCCGAGAGTTTTAAGGTGCCGGAAAGGACTACGATAACCATAAGAGCCATCGCTGCCGAGAGTTCATAGCTGATAAGCTGAGCCCCTGAACGCATTGCACCTATCATTGTGTATTTATTGTTGCTGGACCAGCCTGCAAGCAGAATTCCGATTATTCCCAATGAAGAGATTGCAATAATGTAGAAAAGTCCGATATTGAAGTCTATTGCATGCAGCCCCTTTGCAAAGGGTATTGCAGAGAAGGCCATTATTGAACCTGCAATAACAAAGAAAGGTGCAAGCACAAAGAGAAACTTATCGCTCTTATCTATATGGATTATCTCCTTTAAAAGAATCTTAATCATATCGGCAATTGGTTGGAGTAATCCCCATTTACCTACTCTGTTGGGTCCTATTCTGCACTGAAAAAAGGCACACACTTTCCGCTCGGTATATATCAGAATCAGTGCTAAAACTGCATAGCTGGCCAGGATAAGTATAACTGCCAGAACCATCTCTGCAATTAAAGTCCATTGATCGGACAATCCTGCATCTGCCCGGAGAAAGTGGTCTATCCAACCGGTTATAGTCTTGAAATCAAACATATCTATCTGTCAATACATGGAATTACATAATCGAGTGAAGCCCCTATCATTATAAGGTCGGCAAGTTTTTCGCCGCATGTTATTGGATCAAGCGCAGATACCAGAGTCATGCATGGTGAGCGGAATTTTACCCTGTAAGGCGTTTTATCGCCACGGCTGTTGATGTAGACTCCAAAGTCTCCCCTTGCATTCTCTACCCTCTGGAAATAATCCCCTTCGGGTAGTTTTATGACAGCTTTGGTTTTTGCCCTGAAATCCCCCTCCGGAACTCCGTCAATAAGTTGTTCTATTATCTTCAGAGACTCCTCTATCTCATCCAGTCTTACCATATACCTGTCGAATGTTCCACCGCCGGTGCGGATAACCTCATTAAATGATACCTTATCATATGAGGCATATGGTTCAACTTTTCTCACATCGTTTCTCCAACCGGAGGCTCTGCCCGAAGGTCCTGTTACCCCAAGCGAAATTGCCTGTTCCATTGTTAATAATCCGCAATCAACCATCCTTCCGGTGGCAATCGGGTTGTTTGTAAAGAGGATATGGTGCTCTGTAAGCATCTTTCTCATATAGGGAATAAACTCTTTTACCCTTTTATGGAAGTTTTGAGGTATATCCTTTGAAAGACCGCCTATTACACTATAATTGCACATAAGCCTTCCACCGCCTGCCTCTTCGAAAATATCCATTATCTTCTCCCTGTCACGCATCCCGTAAACAAATGCTGTGATGGATCCCATATCCATACACATACTCCCCCATCCAAGCAGGTGGGAGGCGATTCTGGTGAGCTCATCCAGAATTGTTCTTACATAAACAGCCTTTTCCGGAACCTCTATCTCCAGCCCCTTCTCAACACACATACACATTGCATGACGGTTCATAGTTCCCGAGAGATAATCAAGTCTGTCGGTAAGGTGCAAAATCTGAGGATATGTGTACCCTTCGCACATCTTCTCCACCCCTCTGTGGATATAACCGAAATTGGGGTCTATCTTTTTTACTGTTTCACCGTCCAGAGAGACTCTCAGGTGAAGTACCCCGTGTGTGGCAGGGTGTTGCGGACCAATATTTATCACATAATCTTTATCGCCAAAGAGCTGGAATGAGCTGTTTACCTCTCCCTCCTCTGTCACATCCAGGGTAGTTGCAGTCTCCATCTCCTCAATTGACTGATTATCCATAATGAGCGGATTAAGTGAGGGATCATAATCTTTCCTGAGTGGATACCCTTTCCATGTCGATCTCAGAAACAATCTTCTCATTCCGGGATGGCCAATAAACCTGATTCCGAAAAAGTCATAAATCTCTCTTTCATAAAGATTTGCCGACTTCCAAATATCCGCCACGGAGTAGAGTTCAGGATTTTCTCTGTTCTCAGTTCCGGTTTTGAGAACTATATGGTTTTCCGGGAATTTTGTAGAAAAGAGACGGTAAACTACTCCTAATCTTTCACCCCAATCCATACCGGTAATGTCGTTAAGGTAATCGAAACTCAGGTCGCTTTCACTCTTAAGAAAAGCGGCTGCCTCCCTTAGTTTGTTGTAAGGAATCTCTGCTGTTAATACCCTGCCATCTTCAATATGTGCATCTGGTACAAGAGCTTTTAATCTTTCTCCTAAATTCTTCATGGGATCTCCTTTATTTCCGGTTTTTCAGGTAACCTGAAATAGTTTTCAACTTTTATCTTTCTCTCCAGCTGCATCATCCCGTACAGAATTGCATCGGGTCTGGGAGGACACCCCGGAACATAGACATCTACCGGAATAATATCATTTATCCCTCTTACAACATTGTATGAATCTTTAAATGGACCTCCGGATATTGCGCAGCTTCCGACTGCAATTACATATTTCGGTTCCGACATCTGGTCGTACAATCTTTTAAGAACAGGGGCCATCTTATGGACCAGAGTTCCGAATACAAACATCACATCGGCCTGCCGGGGGCTGTTTCTTGTAATCTCCCATCCGAACCTTGCAAAATCGGCCCTTGCTGCACCGACACACATACATTCAATCCCGCAACAACTTGTTGCAAAAAGTAGCGGCCACAACGAATTTGATCTGCCCCAGTTAATTATATCGTTAACTTTCGCGACAATAACATTGGTCCCGTTTTTCTGCAGCTCCTGCACATATCTCTCCAGGTATTCATTATCCTTGAAATGTTCGTACCTGATATTTTTAATGTCAATCTTTTTCATTTCCATTCAAGCGCCCCCTTCTTCCACGCATAGGCCAATCCCAGTACCAGAATCAGAATAAACAACAAAACCGCAATCAGCCCCTGAAGGCCCAGATCCTTCTGAATCGCTGCCCATGGAAAGAGAAAGACGGTCTCGACATCGAACATCAGAAACAGGATTGCAAACAGATAGTAGCCCACCTTAAAGGGGAGCCAGGAGTTTCCTCTGGTGGGGATTCCGCACTCGTAGGGTTCACCCTTTTGGGGGTTTAAAGATCTGGGTGCAAAAAGTCTGGATACACCATAACCTGCAACAACCAGAATCAATACAGATAGAAAGGCAACAAGCAAAAAAAGTTCATTCATACACCTGAAATTATTCAAACGCACTCATTAAGGGCCAAAATGTTAAAAACTCTATTGTTTTAGTATGTTCAGAAATGGCATAAATGTCGTTACCAACATACTGAGAAAAATCGCGCAAAAGTAAGTAATAAATCAACATCCCGGTAAGAAAATTTGTATATTTGGTAAAACAAACTCTATGAAGAACTACATTATTTTTGGTCCTCCCGGTGCCGGCAAAGGAAGCCAGGCTGTAATTCTCTCAAAAAAATACAATCTTAAACACATCTCTACCGGCGATATACTCAGGGAAGAGATAAAAAACGGCACTAAACTAGGTCTTAAAGTCAAAACTCTTTTAGACGAAGGGGTGCTGGTTAGCGATGAGGTTATTATGGAGATTATTGAAAGTGTAATTGACCACTCCGGGCAATACTCCGGATTCCTTTACGATGGGTTCCCGAGAACGCTCAACCAGTTACTTGCTCTTGACAAGATGCTGGAGAGGCACAGTCTGGAAATAGATGCCGTCATATCTCTTGTTGTAGAAGAGGATGTGTTAATCAAAAGAATGCTCCGGAGAGCCGAAATAGAGGGTAGGGCCGATGATGCCAACATTGATGTCGTAAAGAAGAGGATTGAGACATACCGGCAACAAACCGAGCCCCTTATAGAGTATTTTGAAAAAAGGGGTAACTACTATGAATTTCAGGGGAACACCACAATAGAAAAAAACTTTATCGAAATTTGCGACTTAATTGATAATCTGAACTAAAAATTCAACCCCCTTTTAGAGCATTCATGCTGTAATGTGGTAAAATTTTCTTAAATTTATCTTATACTTTGCGGGGATAAAATATTCAGTTATGAAGCCGGCCAATCAGAATCAGGATAACACCCGGAGCGCTCTGGCTTTTCTATCAGGAACAGCGATAAAATTCGCCTCTTCCGAAATAGGAGATTCTATTTATCGGTTTATTGGAGATTCCCTTAAAGAATTAAATCCCGAGGCCATTATTATTGTCAACTCTTTAGATGACAAACAGGAGACTAGTCGAACAGAGGTTTTTATCTCTCCTCCCGGCTTAATCGATAGAATCATCTCCATACTTGGTTACAATCCAATAGGAAAAACTTACAAAGTCGACTCCTCTATTCTTGAATTAAAAAGCGGATATATACATAAATTTGATAATGGAATCCACGAACTTTCTTTCCGGACCATTCCGAAAACAATATCCCGTTCCCTGGAAAAGCTAGTCAATCTTAGTGCAATCTACGGAGTTGCATTTATGATTGAAAATCGTATGTATGCAAATGCGGTTTTAATTTTCAGGAAAGGGAATGATCTTTCTCACCGTGAGATTATTGAAACATTTGTAAGACAAGCATCAGTCACCCTTAAGAGATTGGAGGCCGAAAGAAACGAAGAGAGGTTCAGAAACTCCGAAGCAAACGTAAGAGCCATTATGGAGTCAACCGACGATATTATTATTCTTCTGGACAAGAACGGGGTGGTTATAGATTGTAACGAAGCACATGCCAAAAGGTTGAATACCACCCGGGATTATCTTATCGGGAAAAATGTCTTTAAACTGCTTCCTAAAGAGGTAGGTGCACTCCGTTTTAAAAGTGTATCTGAGGTAATAAAAACAGGAAAGCCTGTTTATGGAGAGGATTCCAGAGGTGGATTCTGGAATGAATACTCTATCCACCCCATTACCTCTCTCAAAGGAAAAGTAGAAAGTGTTGCAGTTTTTTCCAAAGATATAACAAGAAGAAGAGTAGCGGAAGAGGAGTTAAAAAACAACTACACCCTTTTAAGAATTGCTGGAGAAACAGCTAAATTTGGCGGATGGACAGTCAATATTGAGGAGAATATTGTTACATGGTCCGATGTAGTTGCCGAAATACATGAAGTTCAACCGGGCTTCTCTCCTACAGTTGAGCAAGGTATTAATTTTTATGCGCCTGAGTGGAGGTCAGAAATTGCAAAAGCTTATCGCGAATGTTCCGTGAACGGAACTCCTTACGACCTCGAGATGGAGATAATAACATCTGCCGGTAAGAGAAAATGGGTAAGAACTAATGCCGAAGCTGTCAGAAATGAGACCGGTAAGATTGTAAAAGTACACGGAGCATTCCAGGACATAAGCGAGTATAAAAAGATCTCTGAGGCACTAATTGCCTTTGAAAGAAAATTCAAAAGCTCAATAGATAATCTTCTGGATGCATTCGGTATGTACTCCTCAATCAGGGATGACAAAAACAGGATTGTTGATTTCAGAATTGACTATATTAATCCCAAGGGGTGCGAATTAAATAATATGAGTGCCGGGGAACAAATTGGAAAAGGTTTATGTGAATTGCTCCCTGCACACAAACCAACGGGACTTTTTGACGAATATGTTAAGTTGGTAGAGACGGGAAATGTTGTTGAGAAAGAATCTGTCGTTTATGAAGACAACTATGCAGGTCGGCGACTTAAAAGAGCTTTTGAGATAAAGGCTTCAAAATTTGGTGACGGTTTTATTGCAACCTGGAGAGATATTACCAAAAAACGTCAGACTGAAGAGAGATTAACTGAGAGCGAGAGAGAGAAAGCATCTTTGATAGATAATCTTCCTGGGTTTGTATATAAATGTGCACTCGATCTTAACTGGACAATGTTTTACCTGAGTGAGAAGTGCCTCGAAGTGACCGGATACAGACCTGAAGAGCTTACGATGAATAATAAACTCTCATACAATGATATAATACATCCCGATTTCAGGGAGGCCATTTGGAATAAATGGCAAAGCTCACTTATCCCCGGCACCTTTTTTCAGGAAGAGTACAAGATTATTACGGCAGACGGTAAGGTAAAATGGGTATGGGAGCAGGGTCGGGGAATTTTCGATAAGCACGGAGAACTCACACATTTGGAGGGATTTATAACAGACATCACTTCTCGTAAAGAGGCCGAAGATGCGCTCCGTGAGAGCGAAGCAAGACTTGCCGAACTTAATGCGACAAAAGACAAATTCTTCTCAATAATTGCACACGACCTTAAAAGTCCGTTCAACAGCATTATTGGTATTGGAGAGCTTTTAAGCGAACAGATACGCAAAAAAGAGTACGATACCCTCGAAGAGTATACTTCAATTATGAAGGACTCCTCCGTAAAAGCAATGAATCTGCTTACAAACCTGCTGGAGTGGTCAAGATCCCAGACTGGAAGGATGGAGTTCAATCCGGAATTTATGAGACTTTCACAGATTGTAGATGAAGTTGTTGCGCTTTCACGCTATAATGCATATCAAAAATCTATCCAGATAGTCAGTCATGTTCCGAAGAGCATAATCTGCTTTGCCGATAAGGCCATGGTTAGTTCAGTCCTTCGAAATCTGGTTTCAAATGCGCTTAAATTCACTCCAAGAGGAGGAGAAGTAAAGATAATGGCCATGAACGAAGACGAACACACTCTTATAACTGTCTCCGATAACGGCAGCGGAATGTCACAAAGGGAGATTGACAATCTTTTCCGGCTGGATAGCTTCTACTCTACGCGCGGTACCGAGAATGAAGCCGGAACAGGTTTGGGATTAATACTATGCAAAGAGTTCATATCAAAACATGGGTGCGAAATCCATGCAGAAAGTATTAAAGGAAAGGGAAGTAGTTTTTCATTCACTCTTCCACGCAACTCACGTTGACCTGCTCTGTAAGTCAGGTATCTTTTTTTTTCTTATATTTACACCTGTAAATTTTGAACTGCACATTTTGTGTTGGAATTAAAGTCTGCTCCCAAAGGAGGAGCTGCGTTTATTAAAACTTAACTTTGAAGACCTTCTTCTGCAAACTTCCAATGTGGGGTTTGTTGATTTCAAAAGACCCTTAATTGGGTTTCTCAAAATTACTATCCACCAAAATATTTTTTGGATGAAACCAATTATTGAGCTCATTAAAGAGCTTGCCGACAAGCACGGTCGTGAGAGGCATAATCTGCTTCCGATTTTGCAGGGGGTCGTTGAACAGGAGAGATATCTTTCCGAATATTCAATGATCGAAATTGCAAGGGAGCTGGACCTTCCGGCGACTGAAGTTTATGGAACCGCAACCTTCTACTCTTTTCTGGATTACAAAAAGATGGGTAAAAACATCATTCGGGTGTGCAAAACCATCACCTGCTCCATGAAGGGAGAAAAGCAGATTCTGCTTGCAATAGAAGATATGTTAAAGATTAAAATCGGGGAGACAACCCAGGATGGGTTATTCTCTTTACTACAGACCAACTGTTTGGGACTTTGCCATAAAGCTCCTGCAATGCTCATAAACAACGAGGCCTACACCGACCTTACACCTGAGAAGGTTCGTGAAATTCTTACTATGTACATGAATCGAAAAGATGAGGATGTAAACAATGTCAACTAGTTATCAACTTAAGAGGGCCGATTTCATTTTCAATAATGAGAATGATTGGGAAGAGGTGCTGAGCAAAAGTATCAGCCGTCCGCAACAAGAGCTGATAAACGAGTTGATCAGCTCCGAACTAAAAGGAAGAGGGGGAGCCGGATTTCCGACAGGGTTAAAGTGGAAGGTTTCGGCAGAGGAGAAGAGTAGTGTTAAATATGTTATTTGCAATGCCGACGAAGGAGAACCTGGAACCTTCAAAGATAGGGAAATTTTATCCAAGGTGCCTTTTAAAGTATTGACGGCTATTGCAATATGCGGGTATGTTATCGGAGCGAAAGAGGGATACATTTACCTCAGAGGTGAGTATACCTTCCTGAAGCCCGAGCTTTTAAAAGCAATTAAAGAATTTGAATACTATTGCAAAGAGATTAAGTTCGACTTCACCATTAAAATTTTCATGGGAAGCGGTGCCTATATCTGCGGTGAAGAGACTGCACTTTTCGAATCGATGGAGGGTAAACGTGGAGAGCCAAGAAACAAACCTCCTTATCCATCAGTTTCGGGATATATGGGCAGGCCAACCGTTATCAACAACGTAGAGACTCTTGCGCACACCTATACAATATTCAAATATGGTTCCAAAAGATTTTACGATCTTGGAGTTCAGTACTCCAGAGGAACAAAACTGTTTTCGGTGTCGGGAGATACTCCGAAACCTGGTATTTATGAGCTTGAGTTAGGTATGAGTCTTGCCGATTTCGTTGAGGAGTTCGGCGATGATGATACCAAAGCTGTACAGGTTGGTGGTGCTTCCGGATTCCTTGTTCCAAGAAAACGGTTTGCAGAGACAAACATAGGATTCCAGGGTAAACTGGTGGGAATTTCACTTCCTACCGGGGGCTCTATGATGTTGTTCAACAGTTCCAGATCTATGTACAATGTTCTCGATAACTATCTCAATTTCTTTGCAGAGGAGTCCTGCGGCCAATGCACCCCATGCAGGGTTGGTTGCCAGCAGCTTCTCAGAGGGATTAAGGCCGTTAAGAGAGGAGAGAAGAATGCACAGTATCTGGACAAAATGCTTAAACTTGCCGAGACTATGCAGTTTACTGCCAAATGTGGTCTGGGCCAATCGGTAGGTAACTCGTTTTCATCAATTGTTGAAAACTTCAGAGAGGAGATGATTTACTAATCTGCAAAAATTATTTTTATGGGAAAAAATCTGAAAATAACTATAAACGGAGCGACCGTAGAGGTTGCTAAAGGTGCCTCTATTCTTGAGGCAGCCCGTCAGGCAGGAGTAATCGTACCCACTCTCTGTTACCACAAAGATCTTTGTGTATCGGGAAACTGCAGGGTTTGCGTTGTTGAACTGGTAGGTCAAAAGAGACTTTCACCGGCCTGCGCTACCCCTTGTGAAGAGGGTATGGAGGTTCTTACTAACTCTTTAAAGGTTCGGAATTCAAGGAAACATATAATTGAATTGCTCCTTTCCGAACACAATGCCGATTGTACAAGTTGTTACAAAAACGGAAAATGCGAGCTTCAGAATCTGGCATCTGAGTATAAGATAATGAACCAGGATTTTATAAATCTTGTTCCATACCACAACTACACAATTGATATGTTCTCTCCATCCATTATTAAGGATGACAGCAAATGTATCCGTTGCCAGAGGTGTGTTCGCACCTGTGCCGAACTTCAGGGGGTAAATGCTCTCACAATGTCATACAAAGGCGAGCATGCAAAAATCACAACCTTCTTTGAGAAGGCGATGAACGATGTTGTCTGTACAAACTGCGGACAGTGTATTAACCACTGCCCTACCGGAGCACTTGTAGAGAAGAACTACATTGAAGAGGTGTGGAGTGCTATTGCCGATAAAACCAAACATGTGGTTGTTCAGACAGCTCCTGCAGTGCGTGTCGGATTGGGAGAAGAGCTTGGTTTCGACCCGGGTGAAAGAGTTACCGGCAAGATGGTATCTGCACTGAAAAGGCTTGGATTCGATGCCGTTATGGACACAGACTTTACAGCCGACCTCACCATTATGGAAGAGGGGACAGAGCTTTTGACCAGACTTAAAAAGGCTCTGGTAGATAAAGATCCTACTGTAAAACTTCCGATGGCTACATCCTGTTCACCAGGCTGGATCAAGTTCATCGAACATATGTATCCGGAGTATCTCGGAAATCTCTCGACTTGCAAATCGCCTCAGCAGATGTTTGGTGCGCTGGTTAAAACCTACTATGCAAAAGCCAGAAATCTGGACCCTGCAAACATAATCTCTGTCTCTATAATGCCATGTACCGCCAAGAAATTTGAGGCAAACCGTCCTGAGATGCACGATAGCGGATACCGGGATGTAGATTATGTTCTTACTACCCGCGAGCTTGCAATTATGATTAAACAGGCAGGAATTGACTTCCTTAAGCTTGAAGATGCCCACTATGACAGGCTTATGGGAGAATCTACCGGAGCCGGCGTAATCTTCGGAGCAACCGGTGGTGTTATGGAGGCTGCACTCAGAACTGCTTATGAACTGGTTACAGGTCGTGAAGTACCGTTTGAAAACCTCAACATAACCCCTGTTCGCGGTATTGAAGGTATGAGACAGGCAACCATCAAAATCGAGAACACCCTCAAAGAGTGGAGCTTCCTTGAAGGTGTCGAACTAAAATGTGCAATAGCACACGGGCTTGCCAATGCAAAAACATTGATGGATGATGTAAAAAACGGAAAAGCCAACTACCACTTCATCGAGTTCATGGCATGTCCGGGCGGATGTCTCGGTGGCGGCGGTCAACCACTGCCAACCAGCCCTGAGATACGTGCAAAAAGAGCAGCAGCCATCTACGCCGAAGACGCCGGCATGCCGCTCAGAAAGTCACACCTCAACCCCGAAGTTGTTAAGATTTACCAGGACTTCCTTGTAAAACCATGCGGCGAAGTATCCCACAAGCTCCTGCACACAAAATACACCCTGCGCAAACGTCGGTAAATAATTACAAATCAGTATTCAAGTAAAAGGGTGGCTTCCGATAAGCCACCTTTTTTTATTAAAACAGGGTTTTGCAATCTTTGCATCTGTATTGCGCCTTCACATTCCCGACAGGGCTGAAAGATAGTACTGCAATCAGAATCAGGAAAATCTTTTTTATTGGATTTGAACCGAGACCCATTTTTACATTTTTCGAACCACATTTCGGGCAAACAATCTCTTTTTCAGGAATATCAGAAATAACCTCTTTAGCCCTCTCAAGATCGGTCTCGTTGACCATTATATCAATACCACTTGTAAGAAAGGGATAGATGGTGCTGAAATTTTCATTTGTGATAAAGCACTCAATTCCAGCATCTCCAAGTTTCGATTTTATTATGTTTGCATCAAATGATGTACTGCATGATGTTAGTCTTACGATTTCCATTTTTAGAGGTATTAGAGTTTGCAACGGGCCCGAATTTTACTCAAAATTAGAAAGATAATCCCTGATATGCAAGTAAAAAAGAGACCGGTCGGTAAAAATACCGGACCGGTCAACTTTAAAACAGTAGGATTCTGTTAATAGATCCCTCTCTCTACATACTCTGTGTGAAGCAGCTCATGTGAGTGGTGTCCCAGAGGCTCTTTCAGGAACTCTTTGTAGATAGCTACAATCGCCGGATTTTCATGAGATTTACGAATTGCATGAAGGGTATCCTCTTTATAGATTGAATCTGCCCTCTTCTGTCTGATCTCCCAGGTAGTTGGAATTGCCTGACCACCACCTCCCAGACATCCGCCCGGACAGGTCATCACCTCAATAAATGCATACGGAGATTTGCCCTCTTCTATCTGATCGAACAGCGCTCTTGCATTTTTCAGGGTGTGAGCTACGGCTACCTTGATTTTTGTACCGTCTATGTCAAGTTCGGCCTCCTTAATGCCTTCAAATCCTCTGACAATGTTCAGATCTATCTTCTCCAGCGGTCTACCGGTAAGCACTTCGTATGCGGTTCTCACAGCAGCCTCCATAACACCACCGGTTGCTCCGAAGATAACTCCGGCCCCGGTTGAGATTCCAAGCGGATGGTCAAACTCCTCCTCTTTAAGAGAGCTGAAGTCAACACCGGTCTTTTTGAACATCTTGGCCAGTTCGCGGGTGGTAAGAACATAATCTACATCATAGAAGTTCTCCTTCTCTGTCAGATTGAGTTTATCCTTCCAGTAATGGAATGCAGAGTTCATCTCTGGACGCTTGCACTCAAATTTCTTTGCAGTACAAGGCATTATCGAGACAACTACCAGTTTGCGCGGATCGATGTTCAGCTTCTCGGCATAGTATGTCTTGGCAACCGCACCGAACATCTGCTGCGGCGATTTGCAGGTAGAGAGATGTTTAAGCGATTTAGGGAAGAAGTGTTCGATGAACTTGATCCACCCCGGCGAGCATGAGGTAACCATAGGCAGGGTTCCGCCATTTTTAATTCTGCTTATGAGTTCGTGTCCCTCCTCCATAATTGTGAGGTCGGCTGTAAACTGAGTGTCAAACACTTTATCAAAACCAAGCTTTCTCAGGGAGGCAACCATCTTCCCGGTAACCAGAGCCCCCTCTGCCATACCCATAGCCTCACCGATACCAACTCTGATTGCAGGAGCAGTCTGAACAACAACTACCTTATCCTTATTGTAGATATCGGCAAATACGGCAGCAGTATCATCCTTCTCGACAATTGCAGCTGTCGGACAAACCAGTGCACACTGGCCGCAGTTTGTACATGCAACATTTCCAAGTCCTCTGTGCTGGTAGGTAGATACCTTGCTTCTCAAACCCCTTCCGGCAAAATCGATTGCGTAAACAGTCTGAACATCGGCACAAACCGCAATACAACGACCGCAAAGTATACATTTGTCCGGATTTCTTACCAAAGAGAGTGATGTCTCATCCATAGCCTCGTTCGGTTTGGTACGAGGGAAGGCTGTCTCTGTCATACCTAGGTCGGAACACAGAGTCTGTAGTTCACAATTGCCGTTTCTCTCGCAGATTAGACACTCTTTCGGGTGGTTGGCAAGTATAAGTTCCAGATTTAGTTTTCTGGCCTGATTTATTGCCGGAGAGTGGGTCGTAATCTCCATCCCCTCTCCTACAGAGGTAACGCATGAACGTACCATAGATTTGGCACCTTTTACATCAACCACGCAAATAGCGCAGGAGGCGTTATGCGAAACATCTTTCAGATAACAGAGTGAGGGAATTTTAATCCCCACCTCTTTACAGGCCTCAAGGATGGTCTTACCCGAACCCACGTTGTAATCCCTTCCGTCAATTTTTACACCTATTTTCTTTTTTTCCATAATTATTCCTCCTCATTGTTAACGGTTACCCTGACATCGCAACGCAGACACCTTGAAGCCTCGGCATAAGCCTGCTCTCTTGAATAACCAAGATTAATCTCTTTGAAATTACCAATTCTCTCTTCGAGTGGTCGTTTGATTGAATAGTGGCGGTTGCCTCCCTCTGGTTTGAGCGGAACATCGTCGCTATAATCAAATCCTCTGAACAATTTATGGAAACGTCTCTTATTCATGAGCTTGTAATCAATCATCTCGGCAGCCTTCTTAGCAATACCCATAGCCTCGGCAGCAGTTGCCGGACCGGTTACTGCATCACCAATTGCATAAACCTTAGGATGGTTGGTCTCAAATGTAAAGTGGTCGGCGTAGATGGTACCATCTGAGTGAACCTTTATGCCGAACTCCTTAATAAACGGAGCCTCAACCTCTTCACCGACAGCCATGATAACTGTATCGCAACCAATAATAAACGATTCACCGGTAGGTACAGGTTTACGACGGTTCGAAAGGTCAATATCGCCACAATTCATCTTTGTAAGCTCAATACCTCTCACTCTATCGTTAACATCTGCCAGGATCTCTTTAGGGTTACTCAGGAACAGATAGTTAACACCCTCAATTTCGGCCTCTTTAATCTCGTCCTTATTTGCAGGCATATCAGATTTTAACCTTCTGTATACCACAGTTACCTCGGCACCGAATCGGTGAGCAGTTCTGGCAGCATCGATTGCTACGTTACCTGCACCTATAACCACCACATTTTTACCGATATTTGGATTTACACCCTTTGAAACATCTTTAAGGAAATCCATTCCGGAGATTACCCCCTCAAGGTGGTTACCCTCAATGTTGAGCATTACATCCTTATGCGCACCTATAGCAATTATTACCTTATGATAGTCTCTTTCAAGCTCTTCCAAAGTAATATCTTTTCCAACGGTGGTATTAAACACAAAATGGACACCCAAATCTTTAATAAACTGAATTTCACTATCCAGGGTTTCAAGTGGTAATCTGTATTTTGGAATTCCCCAACGTAAAATACCTCCGGCTGCACTCTCAGATTCAAATATTGTAACGTCATGACCCAACCTCACCAGGTAGAAAGCAGAAGTAAGACCGGCAGGTCCTCCTCCGATAATTGCAATCTTCTTATAAGTCGGAGAAAGCTTCTCTTTAATGAGCCTGTTATAAATCTTCTGAGCCTTACCCTCTTTATAAACCGTATCGGAGATATATCTGTGGATATCGCCCTGTGAAACAGGAGCATCTATAGTTTCGCGCAGACACTTCATCTGACAGTGAAAGTGACAGATACGTCCGATAGTTGATGGAAGCGGATTATCTCTGAGTGTCGATTCAAATGCATCTTCAATCTTATCTTCCTTGAGCAGCTGCAGATATCTCGGGATATTCATATGCATAGGGCAGCTGTTGATACACAATGCAGTAAAGAGTGAATGGCAGATTCCCGGTTCACACTTCTTCTCAATCATATGGTGATCGTACTCATCCCTGAAGTATCTCAAAGTTGTCAGAACCGGATTCGGAGCTGTCTGTCCAAGACCACACAGAGCAGTGCTTTTAATAACTTGTCCCAGTTTAATTAGTTTATCAATATCCTCGGCATTTGCATTACCTTCAGTAACCCTGTTAAGGATAGAGAGAGTCTGGGCAAGACCTTCCCGGCATGGTGTACATTTACCGCAGGACTCACCATTAGAAAACTCGGTAAAGTAGCGGGCTACGTCTACCATACAGTTATCTTCATCCATGACAACCATACCTCCCGAACCCATAATGGTCCCAAGCGAATTCAGAGACTCATAATCAACTGGAGTATTCAGATACTCAACCGGAATACAACCTCCAGATGGTCCTCCTGTCTGAACAGCTTTAACCCTCTTGTGTGAACCGGTGCCCTCTCCGATTTTAAACACTATCGTCTCAAGTGTTGATCCCAGCGGGAGTTCAACCAGACCTGTGTTTCTTACCTTTCCTACCAGTGAAAATACTTTTGTTCCCGGGCTTTTTTCTGTACCTGTTCCGGTCAACCATTCGCCACCTTTGGAGATAATTACTGGAACATTGCACCATGTCTCAACGTTGTTGATGTTAGTAGGTTTCCCATACAGACCCTTTTGTGCCGGATAAGGTGGACGTGGAGTCGGACGGCCTGACCGACCCTCAATACTGTGTATCAACGCAGTCTCCTCGCCGCAAACAAATGCTCCGGCACCTTCAACAATATCAATATTAAAATTAAATCCCGAATTAAGTATATTATCACCAAGCAGACCATGCTCTTTTGCTTGTTTTATAGCGCCTTTAAGTCTTTGAACTGCAAGCGGATATTCTGCTCTGATATAGACAACGCCCTTTGAAGCTCCCATTGCAAAAGCACCAATTGTCATTCCTTCGATTAACATAAACGGATCACTCTCGATTTCGTTTCTGTTCATAAAAGCTCCCGGGTCACCCTCGTCGGCATTGCAAATAATGTACTTCTGATCGGCCTCAACTTTAGCCATAAGCTCCCATTTAACTCCTGTAGGAAAACCAGCACCACCGCGACCCCTTAGTTTTGAACCTTTAACCTCTTCAATTACAGAGGCCGGATTCATTTCATGGAGGGCTTTGTAAAGAGGGAAGAAACCTCCGACTGCAATATACTCCTCAATATCATCCGGAACAATAAGGCCACAATTTCTTAAAACTATCTTCTTTTGCCATTTAAAGAAAGGAACCTCGTTCCAGAGCGGATACTCGGTCAAGCCCTCTCCGAATTTAAATTTACCTGTGATAAAGTCCCACTCCTCAATTCTGCACATTATATTTCTGTAAGGCATTATCCCCTTTTCTATTCCGATTACGATTGGGACAACGTCATTTTCAGAGACTCTGTGCATTATTATAAGGGGCTTGCCGGGTATGTAGATGTTTATAAGCGGCTCCTCGGCACAAAAGCCGAAACATCCTGTTTTTTTGAGAATTATATCAAGATTTCTCTCTTTAATTATCCTCTCGAAACTGTCAAACAGCACCTCGGCACCACGTCCGATTCCGCAGGTGCCCATTCCTATAGCAACATAAGGTTTATCAGGAAGGATTTTCTTTGACGCTCTCTCCTTTAACTCCGTTAGCTTAGCAAAGTCTGATATTCTCATCTCTATTATCCTCCTGTAAGTTTTGTAAAATTTTCTTAATCTGTTCCGATGTTACATTGCTATAGATAACTCCGTCTACTGCAACAACTGGAGCCAGGGCACATTGGCCAAAGCATGCAACTGTTTTTACGGTAATGAGTCTGTCATCGGTAGTGAAACTGGTCTCTCCTGCCTCCAGCGCATCTTTACATCCCGGAAGGGCAGAGAGGTCATCCAACAGCACTTTGGATCCCTTAGTGTGACAGGCAGTTCCCCTGCACACAATCACTGTGTGTTTCCCCTGAGGTTTTAAGTTAAAAAATGAGTAGAAAGTGGCAACGCTGTAAATTTGTGAAAGCGGCACTTTTGTTTTGGCAGAGAGATAATCCAGACTCTCGGTATCCAGATATTTGAATTCACTCGCCTCCTGGATCTCCTCCATTACGGTAAGCAACTCACCCGGTTTACCTTTGTGCCTGGAGATAATCTCGTCGATAGAAGATCTATCGACATAGTTCTCGTCTTTTGTGTTCATAGGCTTCCTTTAAGTTTTTTGGTTTGTATCTAGTTCAACTGAAATCTCTGGGAATCAAGGAACTTGTAAAGCCACACTTAACCTTTTCACACTTTTAATTACATTCTCACAGGTGTAAGTTGCAATTTTAAAATAATTGCAATCAAATATAGCAATTTTAAGTTACATAGTTGAACTTTTTGCAGTGTAATTGAAATGGATTGACTTTCCAATCTTTACATGAGATAATTAAAGGCGGGTGAAACATATATCTCTGAGATTTTTTGACAAAACATTGATATCTAAACACTTAAACAGAACCGAGCTTGAAATTAAGTTACTGTATTTGTGGCGTTTGTCAAAAAATCTCAGAGATAAATGTTTTGCTTAAATTTGTGAATAAAATTTTTAGAGATGTTAGAGCAGATTGTATTCACACTCCCGATGTTTGTAACCCTTTTCTGGGCCGTCGCTCTCATGTTAGATTCCCGCTCTTCAGACAAGCCAAGGTCTATTCTTGCTCTATTTATGTTTCTCGCAACAATACTATATGCTTCACATGCCATATTTTTTTCAAAAAACTACTGGCTATATGCATTTCTGGATCCCCTCTATACTTTAACATCCCTCTCTGTTTTCCCGATGTTTTACATCTATATAAAGGCGGTTGCCAAAGAGGGAGGAGCATCCCTGAAAGATCTGCTGATATTTACTCCTGCACTCTTTTTTGGCATAACATCTGCACTCTCTTTTGTTATTATGAGTCCGGAAGAGCTGGAGGCTTTCATCCTCAGGATGGAGTACAAAGAGAACATTAGTTTCACCTTCTCTTCAATAGGTAAAATGCAGATATTTCTTTATAAGATGAGCAGGGTGGTTTTTACAATTCAGATAATACCTTCGGTTTTTCAAAGCTGGAAGCTGATATCTGCTTATGAAAAGAAAATAGCGGAGTTCTACTCATCTACCGAAGAGAAAACATTAGCATGGGCAAGGGACATTATGGTTGCTATGGTTAGTGCGGCACTCTTTTCCCTTGTTGTAAATACCCTGGGAAAAGCTTTCTTTATAAAGGAATCGATGTTGCTTATGATTCCTTCCCTGCTCTTCAGTATCGTGCTCTACTCCATTGGATTTCTGGGATTCAGGCAACGCTACTCGATTGTCAATTATGAAAGGGATCTGCTTAAGGATAATGTAAACTCTAACAGGTACGCAGGCGATGAAATACGGGGTAAATTATCTGGCGAACTTATATTTCTGCTTGAGCAAGAGCAGATATTCCGCAATAACAACCTAAGGATTACAGACATATGCGATAAATTAAAAACTAACAGGTCATATATATCGTCAATTGTGAACAGTGAATTCAAAACAAATTTCTCCGATCTTGTTAACAGGTACCGCATTGAGTATTCAAAAAAGCTGCTTCTTGATGAGAATTGTTATGTTTTGGACTATATTGCAGAACAATCGGGTTTTGCATCATTAAGCTCTTTCATGAGAGTATTCAGAAAAGAGACCGGAATTACCCCGGGTATTTACAGAAAACAAAAAATTAATTTAAATAAAGATTAAAGAGATGAGAAGATTGATTTTATTTACGGCATTTATGTTTATCCTGTCGGCCGGTGTGGCTCAGGAGAAGAACTTTATTGATGAAAACTACATCGAAGTAGCCGGAAGGGCAGAAAAAGAGTATGCTCCCGACAAAATATTCCTGGAGATAACAATCACGGAAAGGGATAGTAAAGGCAAATCTTCAATCGAGAAACAAGAGAGGGATCTTTTTAAGCGGTTTACCGCTATTGGAATTGATATTCAGAAAAGTGTGCAGATTAAGGATATAAACACCTCTCTGGAAAAATATCTGCTCAGGAAAAACTCCATCCTAATGACAAAATCCTACATAGTTATAGTAAACGGAACTCCTCAGCTGATATCCCTGTTTGAACAGATGGAGCAGGCTGCAATTACCGATATAAACATTACCAAAGCAGAACTCTCCAACTTTGAAGAGGCAGGACGGGAGGTGATGGCAATGGCTGCCGTAAATGCAAAAAAGAGTGCCGGGGCAGTTGCTGAAGCCCTTGGACGGAAGGTTGGGAAGGCAATCTTTATCCAAAGCTATGCAAGTTTTCCAAGAAGTTTATATTTGACAACAAGCTATAAAAGAGCATTGGACAGTAACGTTGCCGGCGAATTGTCAGTATCCGAGAGTCAGCCCGATTTCCAGAAGATCAAGCTGGAACACCAGGTTACCGTAAGGTTTTCTCTTGAATAATTAAGGGAGATTAAACTCTTTTTTCTAAATTTGGAGAATGAAAAGAGGCTCATCCAAAAGAAAAAAACATCTTTTATTTATATTCATTCTGGTCATTTTAAGCGCTGTTGTAATAGTCTCGACAGGCGGTTTTGGTTTAATAGAGGCAATACAACCAGGTGATGAGGATGATTTCCCCGTGGCACTAAATCACATTTTGAGCAATGAACTCTCAGACCTTAAGGAGACCCAGAAGATGGATACTCAGATTGAGAGTTTCATGAGAAAATGGGAGATCAACGGGGCATCGCTTGCAATTATGAAAGACGAGAAGCTTATCTATGCAAAAGGTTACGGATGGGCCGATAAAGAGAGACAGGAGAAGACAGAGGTGAGACATATTTTCAGAATTGCCTCGGTATCCAAGCTTATTACTGCAACTGCCATTATGAAACTTTGTGAAAAGGGGAAGATTTCACTTAACTCAAAAGTTTTCGGAGAGAACTCCATTCTGGATGATGCCAAATTCCGCAACTTCAAAGATGTCAGATTTAAAGAGATAACAATAGAACAGCTTCTCAGACACAAAGGGGGCTTTTCTGTAAGAGCGGGTGATCCGATGTTTAGTCTGGGGCAGATTGCACGGGAGCAGGGGTTTAACAGAGCCATGAATACCGATGAGATAATTTCATATGTCCTGACAAAACGATTGGGCTACAAACCAGGTTCAGGGACCCGCTATTCCAATGTAGGATACCTTATACTCTCCAAAGTAATTGAGAAGGTAACAGGGTTGGATTACGAAGATTATGTTAAAGAAGAAATACTGATTCCTGCCGGGGTCTATGATATGCATATTGCAGGTAATAGTTACAAAGAAAAATTCCCGAATGAGGTAAAGTATTATGGTCCTGCCGATGAGGAGCAGGTAGAGGCCTTTGACGGGAGTATGAAGATGATGCCCCGGTGGTACGGCGGGAATAATATAACAGCACTTTACGGAGCCGGTGGATGGGTAGCATCGCCCTCCGAGTTACTCAAACTGGTGGCGGCTATAGATGGCCGTGATGGTGTTACGGATATCCTCTCAAGAAAGAGTGTACGCATTATGACCACATCTGACCCATCCAATCTGCCAATCGGATGGGCAAAATGTACGGCAGCAGGTGACTGGACAAGAAGCGGCACATTATCCGGTACAAGTGCACTCATAAAGTACAGCCCGAATGGCTACTCGTGGGTATTTATAACAAACACGAGCTCCTGGAAGGGAGCCCGGTTTCCTAACTATATTGATGCCCTCTTCAGAGGTGCGCTTCAAAAGGTTCCAAAGTGGCCTGAGAGAGATCTTTTTGAATTAAAATTCAACGGTAACACCAATTGAAGGGAGTAATACCCCATTCTCGATCGAAATTCTCTTCATCTCATATCTCTGCTCACTGTATGGTGCCTGTGGGTTGATAACTCTTCCGGTACTTACCAGAACATCTGACTCTTTGTACTTTTTATTAAGTGCATTCTGAATATCCAGATAGACCTTTAATGCAAACTTCTTAAAGTAAAACTCCTTGTCAACTCTCACGTCCAGTTGATTGAATTGTTTCAGATATAGTGAATTATATTGCGAATTATCTCTGTAGGCCCTTCCGGAAGCATCCCAGGCGGCAACATATGAAGATCTCACCTCATCGAGCGGAGTGTAAGGGCTTCCCCCTGAGTAGCGGAATTTTGCACCAATCACTACCTCTCCCGGAAGTTTGTACCCTCCGGAAATTGTCATGAGCCTTCTGTTATCCCAGCTGTTTGGATTCCATTGCCCGTCATTGTTTTTAAACTGACTTCTGAATAATGTAATAGAGCTTATGAGGTTAAACTTATCGGAAACAAACCATCTGAAAGAGAACTCTGCCCCAAAGGCCTTACTTTCAAGTTGTGATGAGATCTCTTCATTTCCAACCACTCCGTAATTAGTAGCTTTCCCCTCAACCGGAATTGAGTCATTGACCGAGTATAGTCCGTTATAATTGAGTTTATGGAAAAACTCTACTCCAAACTGAAATCCTTCACTGTTTCTGAAATCAACACCCAAAGCCGCCTGATACGATTTAATGTATTTCAGATCTTTGTTAACTAGCTCTCCTGCATTATCTCTGAAGCCCATTGCCGTTAGCGGAGGCAACTGATAATACTTGCCGATTGCCCAGTTAAGATAGAGATTCCTTGCAAATTCATATGAAAATGAGAGTCTTGGTGAAAGTTGATTCAGCGGATTTGACATGTGGGATGAAAAGCTGTTTCCATCTGCCCTCGCTCCAAGATTAACCGAAATCTTTTTATTCGGTGATGTATAGTTGACGTTGGTAAAGAGCGCGTACTTTACAAAACTAAGATCACTATTGTAGTTAATTGTTACCGGTTGACTTAAGAAAACCTTCTGATATGTATCATTTGAATATTGAGGCAAATCGGCCCCAAAGCCTGCTGTTAGTCTGAAATCCGACATTCTTGAGATATTTTCCAGTCTGAATTTTGTCTCCTGTTCAACAGATTTATATCTGAGGGTTAAATTACTTTCGGTTGATTCGTCATTGTTTCTGTACTTTGTGTTTCTGTTATTGAGATAACTATGGCTCAGATACAGATTCAGATTGTTTTTTCCGTAGAAATACCTGTAGGCTGCACCTAGTGTAAAGACCTCCTGCTGAATAACAGGCAAATATGCAAGAATATACTCATTCTCCTCTTTTCCTCCGGTATCACTGTTGAGGGACATATTATCAAATCCTGCCAGGCCAAGTATTGTAAGCTCGTGTTTATTATCGAAACGGGTCTCAACTTTAAACTGAGCATCGGTGAATGATGGCAAAAATGGGAGTCCTATAGCCTTAAATAAAAATTGAAGATAGGAGGTCCTTGCAGATACAATATAGTTTGTTCTTTTTGAAAGATGTCCGTTTGAACTGATTCCCGCCTCCGAAGCGCCAAGGGTAAACTTGTAATTATTGTTTACCGGGTCGCCATCTTTAAGTTTGAAATCCAGCACTGAACTAATTGCACCCCCCTTGTTGACAGGGAATGTCCCTCCATAAAAATCGACCTCTCTTATAAAGTCGGCATCAATTATTCCCACAGGACCTCCCGATGAACCCTGTGTACTAAAGTGGTTAATTGTAGGTATCTCTATTCCGTCCAGAAAGAATTTGTTTTCAGAGGGGCCCCCTCCTCTCACCAAAAGATCGTTTCTGTAACCTCCTGCGGTCACAGAACCTACACCCGGCAGTGAGCCTACTACTCTGGAAATATCCCTGTTTGCTCCGGGATTACGCTCAATCTCCTGAACTCCAATGCTTCTCTGAGAAAGAGGGCTTTCAGGAAATCTCCTGAATGGATCGGCCTTTGGCTTGACAGTGATCTGATTCAGAAGGCGACTCTCCTGCTCAATCTCCGCCCTTACAAAATATCCTGCATTTGAAATCATAAACTCCTCCGAGATGTACTGATTGTAACCGAGGATATCTACCTGTATTCTGTATGCCCCTGCCGGAACATTACTGATCTGAAACTTTCCTTCAGAGTCGCTTATTGCATATTTAGTTCCTTTCCAGATAGATACAGTGGCAAAAGCCACCGGCTCCCTTGTCTCTTTATCAATTACAACTCCATTGAGGGTAAACTCCTTTGCAACCTCTTCTGCAAATATTTCTGACATAAACGTCAAAGAGGCAAGCAGTGTAAAAACTACTTTTAAAGTTCTGTATTTATATAAATTAAAAAATGTTCTCATAACAATAAATTGGATTGCTATAAGAACAGTTTTTGCTAAAAAAGGTTCACTATTTGTCCTTTATATTGTAAAGCTCTCCTGCCATCAAGTGCAGCGTTATCTCCGAAATCTTTGTCTGGTACAAAGCCCTCAGTTTTCTGTCCGAAGCATCAAGATATGATAACTGATAATCTCTGAACTCAATACCACTGAGTGATCCCAGGCGGTACTTCTCCATTGCAGCCTCAAGATTAAGGTATGCGCTCTCACGACTCTCCTCTTCAAACTCTATCAATCTTAAACTATTCGAATAAAGGTTATATAGCTGTCTCAATTCGCTTTCCATATCCTGCTGAGCTTTTTGCAGTGAGAGTCTGGCATTCTCCTGGGCAAGTCTGGCATTTTTAATCTTTCTGTTTATCTCGTTACCGTTAAAGATCGGGAAAGAGATAGAAAAGCCCCAGTTCATACCATCCGATTCATTAAATTTTGAAGGTATTAACTGGCTTCTGTTAATGTTGTAATTGTAACCTGCCGAAAAGTCTAATGTAGGATATCTTGACGAGATAGCCACTTTAGTATCAAGTTGCGCCACTCTTTCACCTGCCTTAAGTGCGTTCAGGGAGGTGTTGTTCTCGTTTGCCATTTCAAGCAGATTCCTGAGATCTAACTGTGACTCAGGAATAATCGAATCATTTATTATGTAATCCGATTCAAAAGAGATATTCATCATCGCATAAAGCTCAAGATAGGCATTTTTAAGGTTCTCCTTCTGAAGCATTAATTTTGAAGAGTCGCTGTTCAGATAGATTTTTGCCTGTTTATACTCAAGCCCCGAATCGCTTCCGATATTGTAGCGTGTAAGAGCCTGGTTATACCTAATCTGGGATATATTAACCAGCTCGTTTAGAAGGTTTACCTGGTTTTGCAGACTTATTATCGAATAGTACTGGGAAGATATCTTCATTATAAGATTCTCAACAACCGAGCGGAAGTTATACTCACCCTGAGCCAGAAGCTCCTGTTGCTTCTCTCTGGTCGCAAACATTGAAAATCCATCAAACAGTCTCCAGTTCAAAGATGCTCCGTTTATAAAAGAGGTGCTCTTTACAACAGAGTTCTGAATAGTTCCGTCACTCTGGTAGTTTTTCTGATTTGTCCTGCTGTCGCTCTGTCTTGAACTTAATGATAAAGAGGGGAGAAAAGGCTCCAGCGTTACATTATTGCGGGTTATTTCAAGGTTGTTTTCAGAAATCACAACCGAGTAGTTTGCCTCAATTGCTTTACTTATACACTCTTCCAGTGAGAGACTCTTCTTCAACTCCTGCTGAGGTTCGCCCTTAAGAGTTGTGGTTAATATCAGGACCGATATGGTTAAAAATGTCTTTATTTTCATTTTTTCTCTTCGAAATTAGCTTTAGATGAAGATATAAAGGAGTACATCGCCGGGATGATATAGAGGGTAAAGAATGTCGAAAATATCATTCCTCCTGCAACGGTTACCCCCATTGAGATCCGGCTCTCGGCACCGGCACCGGAGGCGAATACCATCGGGAGGATACCAAGTATGGTTGAAAGGCTGGTCATAAGAATTGGCCGGAATCTGGATGCTGCCGAATCAAGAATTGCATCAAACTTATTTAAACCCGACAGTTTTCGCTGGTTGGCAAATTCAACCATAAGAATACCGTTTTTGGAGACAAGCCCTATCAGCATTATGAGACCAATCTGACTGAAGATGTTAAGGGTCTGACCTGTAGTTTTCATGGAGATAAGTGCCCCAATGAGTGCTAACGGAACAGTAAGCATTATAATTAAAGGATCGCGGAAACTCTCAAACTGCGCCGAAAGAACAAGATAGATGAGAATTAGTGCCAGTACGAAAGCAAACAGCAAACTTGAGGTACTCTCTACAAAATCCTTGGATTGACCGGAGAGAGTTGTAGAGAAATCATCCGGATTGAGAACTCTGTCGGCAATTTTGTCCATCTCCTCTATCCCCTGTCCTAAAGTGTAACCTTTTGACAAAGAAGCAGAAATTGTTGCCGAAACAAAACGGTTATACCTGAAAAGCTGAGGTGGCGTGCTGCTCTCCTCCATTTTTATAAGGTTGTCCAGCTGAACCAGCTCTCCTGCATCGTTTCTGACATAGATATTTGCAAGATCGACCGGCTTATTTCGCATGCTCTGGTCTATCTGGCTCATTATCTGGTACTGCTTGCCGTTTCTGATAAAGTATCCGATTCTCTGTTCACTCATTGAAAGTTGCAGTGTCTGGGCAATATTCTGAATAGAAACCCCCATCAGAGATGCTTTATCCCGGTCAATACTTATACTGATTTCAGGTTTTGTGAATCTTAGGTTAATATCTGAGTTTGCAAAAACGTCGCTTTTGGCCACTTCATTCAGAAAGATTGGTATTACAACTTTGAGGGAATCGAGATTTTTTGCCTGTATTACATACTGCACCGGCATTCCTCCTCTTCTGCCTCCAAATGTTTGTTGTTGATTAACAAAACTTCTTGCGCCTGTAAACTTAGCTACCTTTGGTGTAAGATCATCGGCAATCTGTTGCTGGCTTCTGCTCCGCTCATCAGGTGACACCAGTGATACCTGGAAGTTTGCCCTGTTTCGGCCTCCCATGCCAACCATCTGCAAAACGCCGTTGGTTTCGGGCACGGAGCTCTCAATCTCATCTAGCAAATCATCGGTATACCTTCTCATGTAGTCAAATGTTGCACCCTCCTGAGCAGTACTTGAAACATTAATCATTGATCGGTCTTCCAGGGGAGCCATTTCGGAAGGAATTGTCAACCACATATATACAATAAAGCCGAGGGATACAATGAGAAAAACTATTGCCATCCATCTTTTTCTCATAAATGCTTGAAGCGAACGGCTGTAGATACTGTTCAACCCTTTAAAGAATGGCTCGGTAAGGGTGTAAAACCAACCCTCCGTTGAACCCCTCTTTAAAAGTTTGCTGGAGATCATTGGTGTTAAGGTTAGAGCAACAAAGCTTGATATCAGAACTGCCCCCGCAATAACTATGGAAAACTCTCTGAATAACCTGCCGGTTACACCCTGAAGAAAGACAATCGGAAAAAATACAGCAACCAGCGTGATCGTAGTTGCAATTACTGCAAAGAATATCTCTTTTGACCCCTCAATTGCCGCCTCTTTAGGATTAACCCCCCTTTCTATCTTGGTGTAAATATTCTCCATAACCACAATTGCATCGTCCACAACCAGTCCTATTGAAAGAACAATTGCGAGAAGTGTAAGAATATTTATAGAGAATCCCGCAAGATACATTATAAAGAATGCGCCTACAAGGGAGACCGGAATTGCCAGGATTGGGATTAAAGTAGTTCTCCAGTTTCTTAAAAAGAGGAAGATGATAAGGATAACCAGTATAAATGCCTGCAGTATGGTAATCTTTACCTCACTTATAGAGTCTCTTATAAAGATGGTATTGTCAAATCCCACCCCTACCTCAATATCTTCAGGCAAACTCTTCTGAAGTTCTGCAACTGAAGCCTTTGCAGCATCAACAATATTAATATAGTTAGCACCCGGTTGCGGAACAAGAACTATGGCAACCATTGGTACACCATTTCTTTTTAGAATTGATCTGGTGTTCTCTGCATCAACCTCGGCAGTTCCTATATCGGAGAATCGGACAACTCTGTCACCGCTTCTTGAAATAATGAGATTGTTAAAATCTTCAATTGAGCGTAAGCGACCCAATGTTCTGACTGTAAGCTCCATTGTCGATCCTTCAATCATTCCGGAAGGAAGCTCGACATTTTCTCTCGATACAGCCTGCCTTACATCCAGCGGGGTAATCTTATAAGCAGCAAGAAGAAGCGGGTCCATTCTCATACGTACAGAGTATCTTTTTGATCCCCAAACTCCTACGCTGCTAACTCCACTTATAGTCTGTAACCTCTCTTTAAAATTTACCTCTGCAAACTCGCTTAGATTAATAATGTCTCTCGTTTTGCTGGAAAGGGTTATCGTGTAGATAGGTTGCGCATCTGCATCCGACTTTTCGACAACAGGGGGGTCAACATCCTGAGGTAACATTCTCATTGCACCCGAAACCTTGTCTCTTACATCATTTGCTGCAGTCTCGAGATCAACTTCGAGGTTAAATTCGATATTGATGGAGCTGGAACCATCCCGGCTTGTACTTGAAATTGCACGGATTCCGGGGATCCCGTTTACAGCTGCCTCCAGCGGCTCGGTTATCTGTGTTTCGATAACATCGGCATTTGCTCCAGTGAAAGAACATCTGACAGATATAACCGGATTATCTACACTCGGATAGTCCCTGACCCCAAGTGATGTATATCCTATTGCGCCGAAAATTACTATGAGCAGACTCATAACTGTTGCTAGTACAGGTCTGTTTATTGTTGTTGTAGATATACTCATTGATAAATAATTAAAGGTTTACCGGAGTAATTGTAATTCCATCTCTAAGTTGCATCAGACCTGTTGTTATCACAGTATCGCCTCTGCTTATTCCTGAGATAATCTCCAGCATATCTGCTGTTCTGCTTCCGGTCATAACCGGAATAAGTTTAGCCTTACCCTCTTTAACTACCCAGACCGAACGCCCCTTAACATCAGGAACAACAGCCTGATTAGGTACATATACATTTCTTGTACCTGCACTTGTATTAAGGGTGACCCTGGCAGACATTCCGGGACGTAATTTATTATCATTGTTCACATATCTGGCCCTTATCATAACTGTACGGGTTTTCACCTCTATCTGAGGGTCCACTGCATAAACATTTGCTCTGTAATTTTTGCTGTTTCCCTCTACGGTAAATGTAAGCTCGTTTCCAAAGAGGTTGTTATTCACATATTTTTCAGGAATTGCAACTTCAATAATGAGATTAGCTATATCCACCAGATTTGTTACTCTTGATCCTGGCTGTAAAAAAGCCCCCAGGCTGATATCCCTGAACCCGACAACTCCGTCGAAAGGGGCCCTCACCTTCATCTTCTCAATCCGGATTTTGAGTTGTTCAATATCCTGTTTGAGAACGTTGTACTCAGTCAAAACCTTGTCGTACTCTTCGCGGCTGACTGCATCTTTTTCAAGAAGGATCTTCTGTCTGCCCAGCCTTTGCTCAAGCAAGGCGTACTGATATTCGGCCTTAGTAAGCTGGACAAGTAACTCATCATCATTTAATCTGATAAGTACCTGTCCTTTTTTAACATGTTGTCCCTCTGTGAAATTTATTTCGATGACCCTGCCGGATAACTCGCTTACAATTTCTACCCGCTCTTTTGCAACAATGTTTCCGATTCTCATTGTCCCATCCTCCTTGTCCATCTCTTCTGCAATGTAAACCGAAACAGGGAGAGTTCTGGCTCCGCCGCCGGGACGAGATGCAGGTGGCTGTCCTATTTGAACAGAGGGTTTTGCAGCCTGTGGCTCTGCAACAGGTTTGCGGGAAATCGAATTATAAACTAATACCGAAATCAGCAACAGCGCTGGTATGCTTATATAAAGCAGAGTTTTTTGAATCCTTTTCATTTATGGTCATATTTATCCAACCTTTGACAACAATAAATGAAAAAAGTTTAACAACAGATTGAATTTTTTAATACTATTTTGCGTGTGAGCCATCACACCATGGTTTATTCTGGGATTTCCCGCAACGGCATATATAGCAGCTGCTCTTCTGCTCCTCTCTGCCATCCGGATGAATTACTGTAACAGGTCCCTCAACTTTGGCAGGTCCATTCTGGATAAGCTTGATTGAAACTTTTGCTTCCATATTTTTCAGTTTTAGATGAGTTGTTTATTCCCTATATTTGCAAATATAATAAATTAATATAAGATTTTGTACAGGAAATTGGACAATTGCGAGCTTAACAGAAGCTCGGCGGAAGAGTTTCGCGATGCAGAAAAAACCTCTTTGGTAATTGTTTTGGATAACATAAGGAGCCAGCATAATATCGGGGCATCTTTCAGGACTGCCGATGCATTTGCAATTGAAAAGGTGGTTCTGTGCGGAATCTGTGCCATACCCCCCTCTGCCGAAATCAGAAAGGCAGCCCTTGGGGCCGAGGAGAGTGTTGAATGGGTCTATTTCGAAAAGAGTACCGATGCTGTAACAGCTCTTAAAAAAGATGGTTACAGAGTCTGGTCGGTTGAGCAAACCGAGAACTCCACCTCACTTGAAAACTTCTCTCCTGTAAGGGGCGAAAAGTATGCACTGGTTTTCGGCAACGAGGTAAAGGGTGTTATGCAGGAGGTTATCGATCTCGGTGATGGTACAATTGAGATTCCTCAGTACGGGACAAAACACTCGCTTAATGTCTCGGTATCTGTGGGAGTAGTGCTGTGGGATATTGTAAAAAAGATGAGGGGAGTTAACAATGGTTGATTGTAATGGGCGCATAATAAATTATCTGAGGATATCCGTAACTGACAGATGTAACCTCAGATGCACATACTGTATGCCGGAAGATGGTGTAAAGCTGGTAGACCATTCGGAGATTCTCTCATTTTCCCGGATTGTGGAGTTTACAAAAGAGGCGGTCTCAATGGGTATAGATAAGATCAGAATTACGGGCGGGGAACCGCTGGTAAGAAAAGGAATTACGGACTTAATCTCAATGCTCTCCTCGATTGAAGGAGTTAAAGACCTCTCAATGACCACAAACGGCACACTTCTATCTCAGTTTGCCCATGATCTGAAAAAAGCTGGATTAATGCGGGTAAACATCAGTCTTGATGCTACCAACCCTCTTCATTACAGGGAGATAACCAGAGGAGGTGATGTTAATCAGGTATTCAGAGGTATTGAGGCTGCTCAAAAAGCAGGGTTAAATCCGGTAAAGATAAACTGTGTGGTTGATAAAAGTATAAATGAACCTGATGCGGGAGATGTTGCACGTTATGCCCTGGAGAGAGGATGTGAGGTGAGATTCATTCCAAAAATGGATCTTGAGAGGGGTGAATTCGGGATCGTTTCAGGAGGGTCGGGAGGAGATTGTACCAAATGCAACAGATTGAGACTTACCTCTACCGGAATGTTAAAGCCCTGCCTGTTCAGCAACATAGAGATAGACACAACAAAATTCGGAGCACGAAAAGCGATAGAGATGGCTGTAAACAGAAAACCCGAAAAGGGGGGTCACAACAACTCCGGCCAATTTTATAACATAGGTGGATAACTAAAACCTCTGATCATGAAACAAAACAAAGAATCCTGTTTTACACATCTTGACTCAAAAGGTGAGGTAAAGATGGTTGATGTCGGTGGTAAACCGATACAAAGGAGAGAGGCCCGCGCATCGGGAAAAATTACCCTGGATAATAATACAATAAAACTTATTGCCGGAAATAATATCGAAAAGGGGTCAGTACTCACAATTGCAAAGGTGGCGGGAATTATGGCCGCTAAAAGGTGTTCCGAATCCATCCCTTTGTGTCATCCTCTCATTATCAATGTTGCCGACATCTCATTCACAATTGTTGATAATGGCATCATAGTTGAAAGTTTCATCTCCTGTGACGGAAATACAGGGGCCGAAATGGAGGCTCTCAGTGCAGTAAACGGATCATTGCTAACCATTTACGACATGTGCAAAGCTGTAGATAAGCAAATGGTAATAACCAATGTAAGGTTAATCTCCAAAGAGAAAAAGAGTATTAAATCAAAATGATCAGATGAAAGAGTTAAAGGTAATATCTGTAAATATATCCGAAGAAAAAGGAACCGTAAAAAGGCCCTGCAAGAGTGTGAAAGTGAGGCGGGACGGTATTGTAAATGATGCCCATTCGGGAGATTGGCACAGGCAGATAAGTCTTCTTTCCAAAGAGAGTATCGATGAGTTTGCCTTAACAAACGGCAGAGAGTATCTGCCCGGAGAGTTTGCCGAAAACCTCACCGTTTCCGGAATGAAGATGAATGAGTGCCGCCCCGGGGATACAATTGAAGGTAACGGTGTAAAACTGATGATTACCCAAATCGGTAAAAAGTGTCACGGCGGAGGTTGTGCAATCTATAGGGAGACTGGAGCATGCGTGATGCCCAAAGAGGGAGTTTTTGCAAAGGTTGTAACTACCGGTGAAATCTCCGAAGGAGATACACTACGCTATTTACCATACAAATTCAAAATAGCCGTTATAACACTCAGCACCAGAGCATCTGCAGGCGAATATCCCGATAAAAGCGGTCCTGAGATTCTGAATCTGCTCACCAATTACAGCTCTGAGAACTGTCGGGAGTGTGTTAATATTTACAGACTTATACCTGATAATGCCCAGCTTCTTAAAGAGCTTATAGAGGAGTTTACCGGGGAGAGTTACAACTTCATATTCACCACCGGCGGTACCGGAGTGGGGCCGTCGGATATCACTCCGGAGGTTGTAAAAACTCTGATTGATTATGAGATTCCGGGCATAATGGAGTATATCAGGGTCAAATATGGGACAAATATGCCGGCGGCGCTTTTAAGCAGAGGGGTAGCCGGTGTTATGGGAGAGACATTTATCTTCACCCTCCCGGGTAGTGTAAAGGCGGTCAGAGAGTATATGAATGAGATAACTCCATTGATGGAGCACCTCTTTTACATGAAAATGGGGCTCGATACCCATTGAAAGTACCGGCCCCATCTTTTAATTTCCCCTTAAAAACTACTCTGCAGGATTGGAATTGAGTGTCTTCTCGATATAACGAGTAAGATACTTATTGTGCGCCGATGTGAGAAAGTCTCTTGAGTAAGTTTTGTTCAGCATGTTATAGAGCCAGTTAAGTTGTTTGTAGGTTATAGCCGAACACTCCGTCATATCCTTAGGATTTGAAGTTGGCTTTATGACCGGCCCCATTCTCTCTGCAGTCGCAGCTCCTGTAAATACATCACAGAGAGTTGTTACATAGACCTTCTGAAGCACCCTCTTATAATTATCCACCGCCCTTGAACTTCCAAGATTCGGCATTATAACATCGTTCAGGGATTTGAACATCTCTTCAACGGTGTAAGCATTTTTACCCATTGCTGCCTCGGCAGATACAAGATTCATCAATACGCGGCGGCTAAGGATCGAACTTAATGCAGTTGAATAGGCTCTCTCAAAAAATAGCTCGTTCCTGCTTGGGAATTTGTTCATATACTCCTGGGGTACAATCCACAAAGGGGTGTTTACAAACAGATTTCTGTTGAGGAAGTCCATAGCTTCAATCTGTTTTTCCCTCTCAACAGGAATGTTAACATCACCATCCATCTCAACGGTTTTCGGATCCAGATAAATACCTCCAATCCACTTTGCCACATGTCCTATATATCTTCTGAACTGATTATTTACCTCTGAATGCATTGTCCTCAGATTCTCGTAATCTTCATTCGGCTCCTTAGTCCACTCACCAAGGCCGGCCATAACGATTTTCAGGTTTTTTATACCCAGTTCATTGGCTTCCATCTGATTACTGCCAAGATCCTCGGCCTGAAGTCTTGGATCGTTTGCACTGCTCTCAGTACCAAACCAATATCTGTCATCGTTTGTTTTTTCAATAATCCACCTGTTAATTTTCGGCAACTCCTTTACAGGACAGTTGATATCCGGGAAACGACGGTAACCCCACTCAATAGCCCAATCATCATAATGTCCCAATCTTGGGAATAGCAGCTCTCTCGGAATGCTATCTTCCGGTTGTGCAACATAGTTGAATCGGGAGTAGTCCATAATCGAGGTGGTGTGGCCGTTCTCTTTCAGAAACTCTTTATCTCTCAGCTGATCAACTGTATAAAAGGCAGTTCCTCCGAAATTATGTCTTAACCCAAGTGTGTGTCCAACTTCGTGTGAAGAGACAAATCTTATTAGCTGTCCCATCAACTCTTTGTCAAACATCATCTTTCTGGCAGCAGGATCAACGGGTCCGCACTGAATCATATACCAGTTTCTTAACAGAGACATAACATTATGATACCAGTTGATATGGCTCTCTATAATCTCTCCCGACCTAGGGTCATTTACATGAGGGCCGCTGGCATTTGGAATATCAGATGGTTTGTAAACAATTGCCGAAAACCTTGCATCTTCAAGCGACCATTCCGGATTTTGTTCTTTGGTAGGAGCTTCAAGTGCGTAAATTGCATTTTTGAAGCCAGCCTTTTCAAAGACCTTCTGCCAGTCATTCACACCCTGTATAAGGTATGGCACCCACTCTTTTGGAGTTGCAGGGTCTATGTAGAAAACTATCGGTTTTACTGGTTCTACCAGTTCCCCTTTTTTATATTTTTCAATATCACCCGGTTTTGGTTCAAGTCTCCAGCGGGTGATCATCTGAATTTTCTTAATTCCCTGAGGATTCTGATCGAAATCGGTATAACCTGTTGTGAAATAACCTACTCTCTCATGGGCATAACGGGAAACCATAGGCACCTCAGGTAAAAGAACAAACGAGTTGTTTAGCTCATAAGTGGCGGTCTCACCTCCATCTGCAAGCATATAGGTCTTTTGAGTCTTAACCTCGGTATTTATTGGATATGTTGTTATTGATGCTATGTAGGTACTCTCTTTTACGGGTGCACCAAGTCTGAAATTAGTTTTGGTCCTTTTTCTGAAAAAGAGAGACTCAGAATCGCTGTTAAAGAAGTCTGTTACGTCAATAATATTATCCTTCTTGTCCGGAGATTGCGCCTTAATTTCGAATGATGCGGTTATTGCTGCAAGATTTGACCTCTCAAGTGCTGCATACATCGCCTGGGTACTATCCTTGGAGCGCTCTCTGTTAAGAGTCTTTCTCAAAAAGATTTTATTGTTCGGACCCTTTTCAAATCTGAACATAGCTGAGTTTACCTGGTCACCGGCATATCCGTCGAAATCCGATCTGATTCCGGCTGCTGCCTTTGAAATTCTTGTAACCATGATGATGTCTCTCCCGAAAAGAGAGTCGTTGATGTTAATAAAGAAGCGTCCCTCCTGTGAATAGACTGTCGTAAGCCCCTTCATAGAGGTTGTTCCCGGTTTAATAAATTTTTCAATAATAGGAATTCCCTTTTCAGGTGCTTTTTTTACTGTGTCCTGAGACTCTTTGGGATTTTCCTGCGGAGGAGCAACCCTGGTGCGGTTTGGCTGGGCAACCGAAACTGTGACTGAAGATATCAAAAACAGTGTGATTACCAGCACGGTTAACTTTTTAAATTTAATCATAAAAGTGGCTGGTTTATATGTTACTGAAAACAAAGATATAAAAATTGTCTATCTTTGCTTTGATGAGAGAACATGGATCATATAATACCTTCCGGATTGTGTTCATAATCCTGGCTGCCCTGGTTCTGCTCTTTATTATTGCCCCTCTGACCGGAATGTTTCTCTCGGTCAAATCCCCTGAGCTTTTTGAAACGATCAGAGATCCACTTGTAAGTGCAAGTATAATAAGAACTTTACTAATATCTGCAGTTGCTACGATGGTTGCTGCCATTTTTGCTCTTCCGCTTGCATATGTTCTTGCCCGAAAGCAGTTTCCATTAAAGAGGGTGGTTGAGGCAATCATTGATATTCCCGTCGTTATCCCCCATTCTGCTGCCGGGATTGCCATTTTAGGTTTTATCTCCAGGGATTCGCTTCTGGGGTCAATGGCCTCTTCTGCAGGGTTAACACTTGTTGGATCTCCATTTGCAATAGGGCTGGCAATGGCCTTTGTCAGCATTCCTTTTCTCATAAATTCGGCCCGGGATGGATTTGCGGCTGTCCCCGAGAGGCTTGAAAAAGCTGCTGAGACTCTTGGTGCAAAACCGGTTACAGTATTCCGGGAGATCTCGCTTCCATTAGCCTGTCGCTCTATAGTAACAGGTCTGGTACTGATGTTTGCAAGGGGGATGAGTGAATTTGGAGCAGTCGTGATTGTAGCTTACCACCCTATGACCACCCCTGTAATGATTTTTGACCGTTTTAACTCATTCGGGCTGGACTATGCCAGACCGGTAGCAGCAATATTTGTAACAATAACCCTTATCGTTTTTATAGTTTTGAGATTGTATTCAAAAAAAAGATAGGATGGAGGAAAAGTTTGAAGACAGCAAGTTTTTAGTGGTGAAGAATCTTGTCTACTCAATTGGAGAGTTCACCTTGGGTCCGGTGGATATTACGCTGGATAGGGGTGGTTATCTTGCACTTTTCGGACCTTCCGGATCGGGTAAATCTCTGTTTATGGAGCTCCTGTCAGGAATCAGAAGGGCAGATAAGGGGTCGGTAATAATCAATGGAACAGACTATACATCTTTACCGGCAAGGAGAAGACCGGTAGCTTTGCTCTTCCAGGATTATGCCCTTTTCCCTCATATGACAGTTTTTGAAAACATTGCTTTTCCGCTCAGGATGAAGGGGATATCCTCAGACAACAGAGCCGTGAAAATAGCAGAACTATCTGCCCTTTTATCAATAAAGCACCTGCTTCACAGAGTGCCGGAGGGATTGTCCGGCGGGGAGAAGCAGAGAGTTGCACTTGCCAGGGCAATTGCCGGTGATCCGGAATTACTTTTACTCGATGAACCCCTCTCAGCTCTTGATCACGAGCTTAGGGCAGATGCTTCAGAGCTGCTAAAGATTATTAAAGAGAGTGGCAGGACAATTATCCATGTAACTCACAACAAAGAGGAGATTGAGGGGCTGGCAACCGAAATGGTCCATTTTAACAATAAAAAATCATAATTATGAAAAGTATTAAATGCTTTTTAAGAGTATCATCCCTTTTGCTTGCTCTTCTAATCTCGGTGCAGGGAACCGGTCAACAGAGGGTTACCCCGGAGATGGTTGATAAACTATGCAAAGAAGTATTCAGGGAGTGGAATCTGCCGGGTATGTCCATAGTTGTCGTTAAAGATGGCGAGGTGGCATTTCTGAACGGCTACGGAAAGAGCGACTACACCTCAAAAGGTGAAAATATAACACCCGATACACAATTTGTAATTGCTTCTACTTCAAAAGCTTTTACAGCAGCACTCCTTGCTTCCGTTATTGACGAGGGCAAGGTAAAGTGGAGTGATACCGTGGTTAACCACCTTCCCGATTTTATGCTGTATGATCCCTGGGTTACCAAAAATTTTCTGGTGAAGGATATAATGGTTCACAAGACCGGCTTCAATGCATATGCCGCCGACGATCTGCCGCACTTTGGTTACAGCCGGGATGAGATATACAGGCTGCTCCGCCATATTAAACCTACCTACAGTTTCAGAACGACTTATGCCTACAATAACGCTATGTACACCGTAAGCGCTAAAATTATCGAAAAATATACCGGGATGAGCTGGGACGATGCCATAAAGGAGAGGCTTTTTAAACCACTTGAGATGAACTCAACCACCACAGGAGGCAAGGCATTTAAAACATCTGCAAAACTCGCAGCCGGCCACAGACATTACAAAGATGGGGATTCCATTAAATTCTCGCTCAGAACAGACACTCTTAATGGATTCAGATGGCTTTCGGCAGTAGCTCCGGCAGGATTTGTTATGTCAACTGCCAGAGATATGGGTAACTGGCTTAAGATGCATCTCAATGGCGGAGTCTTTAACGGTAAAACAATAATCTCAAAAGAGAATCACAGATATCTTTTTGTACCTCAAACAATATCGGCATGGGATTCAACCTCTTTAAGCAATTATGCTCAGGGTTGGACAATAGAGCAGGGAGTCGCCGGAAGGCTTATCCGCCACACCGGACTTGCATATGGTTATACTGCCCTTGTTGGTTTTGTCCCTGAGTTAAAGATGGGATTTGCAATTCTGACAAATGCCGGGAATACCACAAATCCACATCTGGCCATAGCAAGGGAGCTGATTGATATGTACAGAGGAACCGATGAGAGAGACTGGAGGCAACACTATCTTTCGCAATTTATGAAACCATCTCCAACCACTCCGAAGCGGGAGACAAAGGATACCCTCCCTCCAAAAAGAGGGGAACTCTATACCGGAACATACCACAAAGAGGATTTCGGAGATGTGTTAATTACACAAAAAGAGGGGAAACTCTTTTTCTCCCTTAAATCTGTAAAATCGGAGATGCGTCATAAAAAAGGTGATACATTTTCTATAAATGTAGATGGTGCAGGATCAATTGAAGTTGAGTTTTTCCCCGGTGTGAATACTCCAATCGAATCTCTTACATTTAAGATAGGAGATCCCATAGGTTATTTCTATAAAAGTGAGGAACTTTAGAGACTCAAGGGTTCATCAGATCGGTATTCTGGAAACTCAGAATCTCATAAATATGTTCAATTGCATGAGCTGCAGGGCCTGCCGGGTCAAGGAACTTTGCACGGTTAAGAGCGTTGATTGCCTCTCCCCACTGCTGCTCTCTTCTGTATATCCCCCCTAAAAGATACCACCCCTGAGAATTATCAGGCTCCTTTTGAAGGAATTTTTCAAGTTCTTCATGTGCTTTTGCAACACCCTCTTCTCTTAAAATCTGCTCAATTTCCTTTAAAGTTTTAACCATTCCAAAAAGTTTATATTAAACAAGTCCTGCAAATCCCATAAAGGCAAGAGCAAGAATACCAGCCGTAATAAGTGCTATAGGAGCACCCTTTAATGCTTTAGGAACATTGTTAAGCTCAAGTTGTTCACGGATACCTGCAAAAAGTATCATTGCAAGCCCGAATCCCAGTGCATTTGCAGTGGCGAAAACAACAGATTGTGCCATATTTAACATATGCGGATCTCCTCCGAATGTAAACTCCTTCGAAACAACGAGGATTGCAACTCCAAGAACCGCACAGTTGGTTGTGATCAATGGTAAAAAGATACCAAGTGCCTGATACAGCGACGGGCTCAGCTTTTTCATGATAATCTCAACCATCTGAACAAGAGAGGCGATAACCACAATGAAAGTTACAGTTTGCATAAACTCAATGCCCAGCGGAACCAGCACATAGTACTGAAGGATATATGTCACAAGAGTTGCTACTGCCATAACAAAGGTAACAGCACCCGACATACCTGCGGCTGTACTTACTTTATTGGAAACTCCCAGAAAAGGACAAACCCCCAGGAATTGAGACAACAGGATGTTGTTTACAAAAACTGCCGATATAATTATAAGAATATATTCCATGGTAATTTCTGTTAAGAGATCTTAGATTTATATTTATTGAAAATAACGAGCAGATAGCCTAAGGCTATAAATGCTCCCGGAGCAAGAACAAAAACCAGCATACCATCGGCATTAATTAGTTTAATGCCAAAAACAGATGCGCTTCCAAGGAGCTCTCTAACAGCACCCAGGACAGTAAGAGCCATAGTAAAACCTATGCCGATTCCTATTCCGTCAAGAGCAGAATCAAGAACTCCGTTTTTTGAGGCAAATGCCTCTGCCCTTCCTAAAACAATGCAGTTTACTACAATAAGGGGGATAAAAAGACCTAGTGTCGCATATAAACCCGGGGTGTAGGCCTGCATCAGAAGCTGAAGTATTGTAACAAAAGCAGCTATTACAACAATGTAAGAAGGAATTCTGACTTTATTCGGTATGAATCCGGAGATTGATGAAATTGCCATATTGGACATGATAAGAACAAATGTGGTTGCCAGACCCATTCCCATACCATTTATTGCTGATGTTGTAGTACCTAGTGTAGGACACATTCCAAGCATCAGTACAAATATCGGGTTCTCTTTAAAAATACCCTTGGTTATTAGTTTTAGCTTACTCATTATTCACCTCCTTATTTTGCTTTCCGGCACACAATTTAAAGACCTCCCAGGCTGTGTTCACAGCTTCACAATAGGCTCTGGATGTAATTGTTGATGCAGTTATTGCATCTACATCTCCGCCATCTTTTTTTACAATCATTCTGAACTCCTCAGGATTTTTACCCTGGAACTGAACCCCGAAATCGCTCTTTTTAGGTTCAATCTTATCTCCCAGACCCGGAGTTTCGGTATGTCCGAGCACCGAAATTGAGTTTATAGTTCCGTTTATATTAAAACCTACCATTAACGAGATTCTTCCACCAAATCCCGATGAGTAGCTCTCTATAGCGTAACCGGCAATCTCACCCCCGCTTTTAGCAGGATAGGCTTTATAGGATTTCCCCGCATACTCTACTGTCTGAACTTCAGATGAAGGATCATTATCAAACTTAGGCGCCACACTTGCAATTGCACTGTTTGTTTTAGCAGTAAGTGCAGCATCAATCGGGCCTTTTGTCACAGCATATACACCACCTAACAACGCCGAAGAAATTAAGGTTATTGCAGATAGAGTTATAACCATATTTTTAAGTGAAGACTCTTTAGCCATTTTTTACCTCCTTCCCGAATCTGTCAGGTTTGAAAAAGTTATTCAACAACGGGACTGTCGCATTCATTATAAGTATTGCAAATGAGATCCCCTCAGGGTAAGCCCCGAAATTTCTGATGAGTACCGTGAGTATCCCGATTCCGGCACCAAAGATTATCATTCCTTTTGTGCTCATCGGGGATGTAACATAATCGGTAGCCATAAATATTGAACCTATAAGTATACCTCCTGTAAGAATTGTGAAGATAGGGTCAGGATTATGATCAGGATCTATGAGCCAGAAGATTCCTGAAAAGATAACGACACTTCCTATTACCGAAAGCGGAATATGAGGTCTGATAACTCTTCTTATAAGCAGATAACCAAATCCAAGCAGAAGAGCAAATGCCGATACCTCACCTACGGAACCGCCTATTTTACTGAAAAGCATCTGTGCATAAGAGAAGTTATGTTCGGCAAAAATCTGATCCATTGTCATCCCTTTACCAAGCCCCTCTTTCACAATTGAGAGAGCCGTAGCGCCTGTGTTTGAGTCAATCCCTTCTCTGAACCAGGATTCCGGTGTTGTCCAGTCTGTCATTATCACCGGAAACGAAACCAGCAAAAAGACACGTCCGACCAAAGCTGGATTAAAGAGGTTTTGCCCAAGCCCGCCAAAGCTCATCTTCGCAACACCGATTGCTACAAGTGAGCCTATAAAGACAATCCACCACGGCGAGTTAGGAGGGAGATTAAGGGCAAGAAGCAATCCGGTAAGTGCTGCAGAGTAGTCCTTTACCGATGGTTTCTCCCTGATAATATATTTTTGAATTGCGTATTCTACAAGAACACAAGTTATTGCACCAACAAAAGCCAATTTTATGGCAGAGAATCCAAAGAAGTAGATTGAGACAAGCAACGAGGGCGAAAGTGCAATTATTACGTCTCTCATGAGGCTTCTCGTGCTCTCACTCCCATGAATATGAGGTGCAGGTGATACTAAAAGTTTTTTCATAAGTTTTCTGTTACTTTTTAGGACGGCTTCTTAATATTTTTAACACCTGGTTTTTCGACAAACGTATTGTGTCCAGCAATGGAATATTTGCAGGACATGTGTACATACAACATCCGCATTCAATACAATCATGAACCATATTCAACTCCAGATCTTCAAGCCTTGAAGCTCTTGATAGCCTGTTCAGAAGATAAGGCTCAAGTCCCATAGGACAGGCATCTACGCATTTCGCACAGCGGATGCAATTTCCCTCTTTTCCTCTTCTTGTCTCATCTTCAGTTAAAAGCAAAAGTGCAGATGTACTCTTCACGGAAGCCGCCTCAATTTTTGAGACCGCCTTACCCATCATTGGCCCGCCATTTACAAGCTTAACCGCATCCTTGGGAAAACCTCCGATTGCATACATTATCGTTTCGAAGCTGGTACCGACACGAAGTTTGAAGTTTCTCTGTTCGGTCATGCATTTGCCCGTAACGGTAACAATCCCGTCAATAAGAGGTTTATTTTTCTGAACAGCCTCATAAACGGCAAGTGCAGTACCCACATTATGAACTACAACACCGGTATCAATAGGCAACCCAAGTGATGGTACCCTTCTTTTAAGAATTGCATCTATAAGCTGTTTTTCACCTCCCTGAGGATATCTCTTTTTTAACGATACAATTTTAATCTCTTTATAACCTTTCGAAGCAACCTCTTTTAACTTCTTAATAGCAAGAGGTTTATTCTCTTCGACACCAAAGTATGCCTTTTTTACATTGAGAGCCTTCATCATGATCTTTGTCCCAATAAGAATCTGCTCGGGCAGCTCAACCATTACGCGGTAGTCAGATGTCAGGTAGGGTTCGCATTCGGCGCCGTTAATCATGAGATACTCCGCTTTTTTGTTTGGCGGAGGAGAGAGTTTTATATGGGTTGGAAAGGCAGCCCCGCCCAAACCTACGATTCCACAGGCAGCAATCCTCTCGATAATCTGCTTGCCATCCATAGTTATATCTCTGACAATTTCGGGAGATCTGTCAATCCCCTCTTCCCACTCATCACCCTCAACCTTGACCACAATATGTTGAACCATATTGCCAGCAAGATCAGGAAGCAGCTCAACAGAGTTCACCGTTCCGGAAACAGAGGAGTGAATATTTGCAGATATAAAGCCATTTGCCTTTGCAATCAATTGCCCGGTCTTAACTTTGTCACCCTTTGTAACTATTGGTTCGGCCGGGGCTCCCAGATGCTGCGATACGGAAATGTATGCAGTCTCCATCAGGGGAAAATCTTCTATTGAAGCTTTAGCGGAAATTTTTTGATCATTGGGATGCACACCTCCAATGGAAAATGTTCTGCTCATATATAATGTTTTTATTGTTCAACAATGACGGTCTCTTCTTTTTTCGGAACCCTTACAGGGAAGTTTACCTCCCATATTGAGTGGGTAGGACATTCAGTTACACACTTTCTGCAAAGTTTGCACTTGTTGTAATCTATGTATGCCAGATTGCTGGCAATTGTTATAGCATCAAATGCACACACTTTCTGACACTTAAAACATCCGATACACGCAACGGCACAGGACTTTTTAGCCACCCCTCCCTTATCTTTGTTTATGCATGAAACAAAGATCCTCCTGTTTTTAGGCCCTTTATTTCTGAGCTCAATTATAAATTTAGGGCATGCCTTAACACAGGCTCCGCAAGCTGTGCACTTTTCCTCGTCAACTTCCGGCAAACCGGTCCTCGGATCCATTCTTATTGCGTCAAATGTACAGGCCGCCACGCAATCACCATGTCCGAGACATCCGTAACTGCAGCCTGTATCTCCCGAATAGAGGTTGGACATTACTGCACATGAAGAGAATCCGTCATAATATCCGGTTTTATCCCTTACGTCGCAATTTCCGTTACACCTTACAACAGCAATCTGAGGAACCTTTTCGGCAACCACCATTCCGAGGTAGGAGGCAACATTTTTCATTACCTCATTCCCCCCTACAGGACAGTACAGACTCTCCAGAGAATCTGCCTTGACACAACCTTCTGCGAAGGCTCTGCATCCTGCAAAACCGCAACCCCCGCAGTTTGCTCCGGGTAAAATTGCTTCGACATCGTCAATCCGGGGATCCTCTTCAACTTTGAATTTCTGAGCAACCAGATAGAGAACCAGGGCCAGCAAAAGGCCAAGGAGTGTGAGGCTTACAATTGTAAAAATAATTGTAGTTGTCATTGTATTTGAAGTTTTTCAATAGTAAAAACAAATTCTCTCTTTAGTTTATCTCTTAACATCCAAATAATAAAATAATAGAGAGATATAGCTGCGATTATTGTTAACCCTGTAATTAATTCCGGGACATTAAAGGCTGACAAAGATACTAATAAAACCAAAAGAATTATAAGGGGTGTAAGATAAGATATCCAAAGAGCCTTAAATCCCATACTCTTTTTCATTACCACATTGACCAGCTCCCCTGTTTCATAGATATCAAATCCGGAGTATTCGATCTCAACCTCCTTTATTTTTTCATCACCCAGGGTGCATACACCCTTGGCGTGGCAGGCAGAACAGGCCGATTTGTTTAAAATCCCGACTGTTATGAATCCATCTTCAATTTTTTTCACAACTCCCTCATGATTAATAATATCACCCTTTCCCATCGCCAATAATTGTTATATGTATGTTTTATTTTATTTTACTTCTTAATGGAAATTTCAGATTCTCAAAGTGAGACAATCTTCCGGAGACCCTTCCGACAATAATAGGCGTCTCAAAATACAAGGGAACCTTATTCTCATCGTCGCTTACCCAGATAGTCAACTCCTCCTTACCGTCAAAAACCTCTCCGGCCACCACCCTTGCAGCAAATTTCAACGTTCTGTACACACCCATTCCCGGCACCCTCTTTTGCTCCTTCCCTATATAACGATAGTAAAGATTGAAAATCTCATCATCAATTGCAAACGATACAGGCTGATCCACACCCGGCGGTATATTCTCAAAATCTATATTTCTTGAGTAATAAAAGAGAGAGACCAAATCGAAGGTACACTCCTTCCCTTTTAGTGTTATCACCCTTTCCGGTTCATCTTTACGTTTGACTCTTGCGTTGATTGAATAGTCAGAATTAAAACTGTAAGTATTTTTCATTCTGTATTTCCCTTCCGAAATATCTCTGTGAAAATAGAATGGACGTCCGTTAGTCGTGTTGAATTTTGACTCGAATATGTCTTTTATTCTGAAAAAGACATCGTAAAACTTATAGCTGTATCCTGTTATTAATGAGTGAAAATGGTCTCCGTTTACACTGTCGTAACTCCTGTTCAGATTTGTAACAGCCTCACCTACATCTGTTCTGAAGACTCCCCAGGTATATTTAATAACATATACCAGCTTCTCACCCTCTTTGTAAGCCCGGTTCTTTTCCGTAACAGTAATGAGAGGTGCGCAATCTCTCTGCTGTCCGGTAACCGGTAGTGCAAAAAGAAGTGATATGAGCAGAGTGATAAGACGCATTCTCTAAAACTCCTTGTCAAAATCTGAATTTGAAAGAAACTCCTCCTTGTTCATTTTGGACTGATATGTCTCAACGGCAGCAGATGCAAACGGATCCCTCTCAAGGGCAGCATCAGTCATATCGACAAATTTAACCTCGTTGCTTCTGAAACGAAGCTGCACATCCTTAACTTCACCATTACGGTGTTTAGCTATTATAATATCAGACACACCTTTAAGTGCCGGATTATCATCTCCGATACTATAATAATCTTGTCTGTGGATAAACAGTACAAGGTCGGCATCCTGTTCGATTGCACCCGACTCCCTGAGGTCGCTCAATTGCGGGCGTTTTGTTCCACCCCTTGTTTCAACGGCTCTGCTCAGCTGCGAAAGAGCAATAACCGGCACATTCAACTCCTTTGCAATAGCTTTAAGGGATCTCGATATTGCAGATACCTCCTGCTCTCTCATCCCTCTAAGCTCTGCAGGCCCTGTCATAAGTTGCAGGTAGTCAATAATAATCATCTTAACCCCGTGAATCGAAACTAGTTTTCTTGCTTTTGATCTCAGTTCATTTATAGAAAGTGAAGGTGTATCATCTATGTAGAGCGGAGCCTTTACAAGCTGCTTAAGCCTTGTGTGAAGCTGCTCCCACTCATAGTCTTTAAGTTTTTTGCCCCCTTTGATTTTATCGGAATCAAGACCGGTTTCACTTATCATTAACCTCTTTACCAGTTGGAGTGAGGACATCTCCAGCGAAAAAAATGCAACCGGAACTTTATGTTCTACAGTCATATTTCTGGCCATTGTAAGCACAAAGGCTGTTTTACCCATAGAGGGCCTGGCAGCAATAATTATCAGATCGGAGGGTTGCCATCCGAGTGTAACTCTGTCAATGGATGTATATCCCGATGGCACACCGCTTAAACCATCTGAGCGGATCTGTGTCTTCTCAAGGTCATCAATTGCCTGTCCAATGACGTACTGCACCACCTGAGCCTCTTTGCGCATATTTCTCTCTGCGAGAGTAAAGATCTTTTGCTGAGTTCCGTCAAGTAGTTCATCTACCGACACGGCATCGTCAAAAGCTTCTTTCTGCACACCATATGAAATAGAGATGAGCTCTCTCTGTATATATTTCTGAAGCAGTATCTTAGCATGATAGTCAATATGGGCTGCCGCACCTATTCTCATACTTAACTGGCTGAGGTATGAAACACCGCCTATCCCCTCAAGCTCACCCTTTCCTTTAAGCTCTTCGGAGACAGTGAAGATATCCACCGGAGCATGTCTCGATGCGAGAGATGAAATTGCAACGAAGATCTTTTTGTTCGTCTCTTTGTAAAAACAGTCGGGACCGATAATATCAATAATATCGGTTATTGCGGTTGGCTCCAGCATCAATGCTCCCAAAACTGCCTCCTCAATATCAACTGCCTGAGGTGGTCTTTTTCCCATTTCAAGACCTAGTACATCAATATTGGGTTCCGTTCTGGGTTTACCTCTCCCCGAAATTTTTGCCATTTTAAAAAAGTGCTTATTTTATAATCTGTTAAGTGCCTTTACAACTCTTTCAAGGGCATAATAAACCTCCTCGATGGTTATTGTAAGCGGTGGTGCAATTCTGAAAGCCGTCGGATAAAATAAAAACCAATCACTCATAACCCCCTCTTCAAGCAAGAGAGAGAGGATTCTCCCTGCATACTCCTCGTTTTTAAGATCAACGGCAATCAAAAGGCCCTCTGCTCTTACTTCTTTTACCAGTGGATGCCCTGCGAGCCCATTTACAAATATAGCACTCTTTTCATTAACCTGACCAGGCAGATTCTCTTTTAAAAGGAATTTCAAAGATGCAAGAGCTGCGGCACAACAGACCGGATGACCTCCGAAAGTGGTTATATGACCAAGCACGGGATCCGAAGTGAAAGCGTTGGTCAGATTTGCTCCGGCAACCAATGCACCCAGAGGCATTCCGCCCCCAAGCGCCTTTGCAAGTGTCATAATATCCGGAACAATTCCATATTTCTGATGTGAGAAAAGGGAACCGGTTCTGCCGAATCCGGTCTGAACTTCGTCCAGAATAAGCAGCGTCCCGGTTTGTGTGCATCTCTCTCTCAATGCTTTAAGATAGTCAGATTGAGGAGATATTACGCCTGCCTCTGCCATTACAGGTTCGGCAAGGATACATGCAGTTCTTTCAGTTATAAGATTGAGATCTTCAAATGAGTTGAATCTGATTTGCCTCACCCCCGGCAAAAGTGGCCTGAATGAATTTTTAAACTCCTCATCACCCATCATGCTCAATGCTCCGTGGGTACTTCCGTGATAACTCCCTTTGAACGAAATCATCTCCCTCCTCCCCGTCACCCTTTTTGCCAGCTTAAGAGCAGCCTCATTTGCTTCGCTGCCCGAATTCACATAATAGACCGAGTTGAGAGATGGGTCAAGCAACGATGTAAGTAAAGCGGCATGTTCAACCTGGGGAGGCTGAATAATCTCACCATAAACCATAAGATGGAGATGGCTCTCTGCCTGCATGACAATGGCATCGATAATCTCCTTGTTCCCGTGACCTGTATTTGAAACACACACTCCCGAAACAAGATCAACTATTTTTCTCCCTTCAGGCGTATATATGAAGACCCCCTCTGCCCTTTGGATCTCAATTCCTAAAGGAGAGGGGGATGTTTGTGCTATATGTTTAAAAAACAGATCCCTTAACGTATAGGGCGCTGTTTTCATCTACTCCGCTTCAAATTCTCCGCTAACCAGGATTCTACCACAATACTCGCAAACAATGATTTTTTTGCTTGATGCAATATCCATCTGCCTTTGAGGCGGTATTTTATTGAAACATCCCGAGCATGAATCCCTTCTTACCGTAACAACAGCCAGACCGTTTCTTGCATTTGATCTAACCTTCTTGTAAGCCGCAAGTAACCTGGCATCAATCTGAGACTGAATCTCCTGAGAGTATTTCAATAATTCTTCCTCCTCTTTCGAAGTCTCAAGTACTATCGAATCAAGCTCCCTCTTTTTATTCTCCAGATCCAGACCTCTCTCATCAAGAGCTTTGATAGTTTCGGCAAGAGTATTCTTCTTATCGGCAAGATTCAGGGTGTTCTCCTTGATTCTCTTCTCGGATAACTGAACCTCAAGACCCTGAAACTCTATCTCTTTGGAAAGCGAATCATACTCTCTGTTATTTTTAACATTGTTCTGTTGAGAGGTGTACTTCTCAATGAGAGTCTTTGAGTTTTCGAGATCAATCTTCTTCTGGGCAATCCCCTTCTCTATCTCTTTAATCTCCTGTTGCAGATTCTCAACCCTGGTCTTAAGACCCAGAATATCATCTTCCAGATCCTGAACCTCCAATGGAAGTTCCCCTCTGAGAAGGTGTATTTTATCTATCTTTGAATCAGTTTGCTGAAGTTTATAAAGCAGAAAAAGTTTGGATTCCATGCTCAGATCTCCCTCTACTGAGCTTTTTTGTAATGAGATAAATGTTCCGCCATCCAGTGGAGTATCTATCATTGCTTTTGTTTTAGCTGCACACATATTCTTTATTGGTAGTATATGGGATTATTATTATTTCTTGCAATACGAACTGCGAAGTTAGGTATTTTTTTCAAAATAACAGACATGAGCAGCTCCAGCACATCTATTTCACTCTCATAGTGGCCAATATCAATTATCATAAATCCATCTTCGCAGAAAAAATTGTGGTAAGAGAGATCTCCGGTAATATAAACAGAAGCGCCAGCCTTTATTGCATCCTGTATCATCGACCCCCCGCTGCCTCCGCATACCGCCACTCTTCTGATACTCCCCTTCAATGGTTTTGAGAATCTCAAGGTTTTCACCGGAAAGAGCCTTTTCAAGTGGTCTGTCAATTCTGAAAATTCCATATCCCTTTCCAGATCCCCGGCTAAACCCAGCCCGTTTTCACCGCTGCTATCAGGTAATAATATGGAGAGATTACTCAATCCCAGCTTCTTTGCCATCAGATAGCTGACTCCTTCTGGTACCTTATCAATGTTCGTATGCATTGAATAGAGTACGATATCGTTTTTAATAAGGGAAGAGATCATCCTCTCCTGAACGGTATTTGTGCCTATTCTTTTAATCCCCTTAAATATAAGCGGATGGTGTGTAATAATCATACCGGCTCCGCTCTCTATTGCTTCAGAAATGAGCTCAGGTGTACAGTCAAGAGCAAGCAAAACAGACTGAATCTCCCGGACAGCATCACCAATTATCAAACCAGAATTATCCCAGCTCTCCTGAAGCTCTCCCGGTGCAAAATCCTCAATTGCATTAATTATTTCAAAAACCTTCATACTAAAGCGAATCCGACACCTCTTTCAGTCTCTCTTTAATCCCGTTAAGAATCTCAACCACATCAACCCTTCTGTCCTCTCCGGTTTTATTATCCTTAAGCCTTTTGGCCGTCCCCTCAAGGGTCATACCACGCTCCTTGACAAGATAGTGGATCATCCTGAAGTTAGTAACATCATCGGCAGTAAAAAGCCTGTTACCCTTTTTATTCCTGGCCGGCTTTATAAACTCCGGAAACTTCTGAGCCCAGAATCTTACCAAAGAAGTGTTCTCATCCAGAATTTCTGCAACTTCACCTATCGTATAGTAAAGCTTTTCAATTTTAAACTCTTTGTATGGCATAAGTTAAGAATTAAAGGGTTTCTTTAATATTTTTATGGGGACTAGTCCATTGACTGTCCGCTGTTGAGCGCAATTAACATCATCTCCTTGTAGCTGCCCGGATTGAGCTCTGCAAAGAAATAATTCACCGGATCCATGATCTTCCCATTGTAAATCACCTCATAATGTAAATGCGGAGCAAACGAGAGACCGCTGTTTCCCACTCTTGCAATTACTCCTCCTCTCTGGACCACCTGCCCCTCTCTCACAAATATATCTCCAAGATGGGCATAGTATGTCTCATAACCATTTCCATGGTTTATTCTAATCTGATTACCTCTGTCCCGATCCGATTTAACAAGTTTTGAAACTGTTCCGTTCGCAGTTGCAACAACCTCGGCCCCGATCCCCGGCAATAAATCCAACCCGGTGTGTTCGCTCATTGTTTTGTAAAAAGGATGGATCTTTCTGCCAATACCGGCACCAGTCTGAGTTACGGAGAGCTCTTTTACTGGTAATAAGGCAGGTATGGAAAGGAGATTCCTGTTTGACTGAAGATCGGAATAGATCTTTTCTATTTTTTTCATCTGCTCGGCAGCAAGGTAATCGGTGAATTTCACTCTGTCAGCTGTGTAATTAACCAGTGAAAAGTCCGAGGATGTATCCAGCTGCATATATAATCTCGGATTGTATTCCGAAAGAAGTTCCGGTGGCGAGGATTTAAAGATACTCATATATATCTCTTTATCCCTTTTTTGAAGATCATTTATCACATTATCCAGAATATCCATCTTCTCTGCAGCCCTTTCATACTGTGATGCCAGTATCTCATTCTCTTTGAGAAGCCGTTCTTCTGCCCTTGTATTAAAAAGCGAAGCAAAAATTATGTAATACAAAACTGCAAGAAGGAGGCTGCCAATTGCATATTTCAGAATTAAAGCTACCCTCCCCCTGAGCCCAAGTTTCTCCTCTACAAACTTAAGCTGCTCCCTGTTGAATTTATATCTGCTCATGGTTCCTAACTCTTAGGAGAGATTAAACTCCTGAATTCTTCTTCATTGATATCCCTGTTGTAATAGTTGAGCGGATTAACAGGTCTGTTTCTGTATATAACTTCGTAATGAAGGTGTGGACCTTTTGAACGTCCCGTATTTCCCATAACAGCAATCTCTTCCCCTCTTTTGACAACCCTTCCGATTGTCACCAGAGCCGATTTCAGGTGTGCATAACGGGTTTTATAACCAAATCCGTGATCTACAAGGATAAAGTTTCCGTAGCCGAAAAAGTCAAATCCTATGTCGACCACTCGCCCGTTGCCTGTTGCGTATACCGGCTCCCCCTGCGGTCCCGATAAATCAACCCCGGTATGCATTCTGTAATCTCCGTGGAAAGGATCTTTTCTGTAACCAAAACTACTTGAATATCTTATTCTTGATGATGCAATATTGAGAGGAGGTATGGCAGGTACGCAAAGAGTCATCTCATCGGCATTCTTTGCCAGAAGAGATAAATCATCGAAAGATTTTGTCTGTACAAATGTCTTTTTGTAAAGCACATCCAGGTTGAGAGCCGTTCGGCTTAAAATACCTGAATGTTCAAAACTCTGAAGATGGGAATACCTGTCTACGCCACCAAACCCTGCATTCCTCACATCCTGAGATATCTCCTCCATACCAAAGATTGGACGATACACGTAGTTGTCTCTCATCTGAAGTGTAACCAGTGACTTGTTTGCGCTTTCAAATCTTCTGTTAATTAGTTCGAGTCTGTTTGCCAGTTCTCCGTTGCTCCTTTTGAGTGAAAGTGTCTTTGGAGTTTCGAGATTTAAATATTGTGTATAGATAAAATAGTAACCGACCGAAAGCGCCACACTCAATAAGAAAAAAACAAAACCTTTTGAAAATCTGTCTTTTAACGAAAGCTTATGGATCTCGTAGGCCAGAGTTTCGTGGTTAAATTTGTATCTCTTTTGTTTTACCATTGTTAAAAACGCCCCTTTATTTCGTGCAAATTTATATAATTTTAATAAAAAACCTATTTTTGTGATTCATTTTGAAAACAGATAAATATCAATATTAAATATGACATCAAGAGAGATCAGGGATAATTTTTTAAGATTCTTTGAAAGCAAGGGACATACAATTGTCCCTTCGGCACCAATGGTTGTTAAGGGTGATCCGACACTTATGTTCACAAACGCCGGGATGAATCAGTTCAAAGATTGGTTTCTGGGAAATACCCCTGCAACATACAATAGGGTGGCCGACACGCAGAAGTGTCTGAGAGTAAGTGGAAAACATAATGATCTTGAAGAGGTTGGCCACGACACCTACCACCATACAATGTTTGAAATGCTCGGGAACTGGAGTTTCGGAGACTATTTTAAAAAAGAGGCGATAGACTGGGCCTGGGAGCTTCTTACAGAGGTTTACAAACTCGACAAAGAACGTTTGTATGCAACTGTGTTTGAAGGCAGCAGTGAAGATGGAATATCGGCCGACGACGAGGCTCGTGAACAGTGGAGCAAATATCTGCCTAAGGAGCGTATCCTCTATGGTAATAAAAAGGATAATTTCTGGGAGATGGGCGATACAGGTCCTTGTGGTCCCTGCAGTGAAATTCATGTGGATATCAGGAACGAGAAAGAGAGAGCAGAACTGGATGGAGCCACTCTTGTCAATAAAGGTCACCATCTTGTGATTGAGATCTGGAATCTTGTGTTTATTCAATACAACAGAAAGGCTAACGGTGAACTTGTCCCTCTTCCGCAGAAACATGTCGACACAGGAATGGGTCTCGAAAGACTCTGTATGGCCATGCAGGGGAAAAAGAGCAACTACGATACCGATGTCTTTACAGGATTGATATCTTCAATTGCCACCCTCTCAGGGAAGAGATATGATGAAACTCCGCAGATATCAATTGCAATGAGAGTTATTGCCGACCATATCCGGGCAATCAGCTTCTCCATTGCCGATGGTCAGCTCCCTTCAAACGTGAAGGCTGGATATGTTATCCGCAGGATTTTACGCAGAGCTGTAAGATATGCATATACATTCCTTGGTTCATCTGAGCCGCTATTGTGCAGACTGGTTCCCACCCTGGTCAAAGAGATGGGAAGTGCCTTCCCGGAACTTGTTCACCAGCAAAATCTTGTAGAAAAGGTGATTCGTGAGGAGGAGGAGTCATTCCTCAGAACCCTCGAAAAGGGGATTAAGCTGATGGACTCATTGATCGAAAAGAACAAAGACTCAAAGAAGATCTCCGGAGAAGAGGCATTTTTGCTCTACGATACCTACGGATTTCCTGTTGATTTAAGTGAACTTATAGCCAGAGAGAATGGATATTCTATTGATCACGAATCATTTGAAAAAGAACTTGAGAAACAAAAAGAGCGAAGCCGTCAGGCAACCTCTACTCAGGAGGGTGACTGGATAGATGTCAATCCGGGAAAAACATTCGAATTCGTGGGATATGAAAAAACCGAAGAGGTAGTAGAGATAATCCGCTACCGGAAGGTGGCTGCTAAAAACAGAGAGTATTATCAGTTAGTCTTTGATAAGAGCCCTTTCTATGCCGAAAGTGGTGGTCAGACAGGTGATACCGGAGTTATCGTATCCCCTCAGGGAGAGGTTACCGAGATTACAAACACCCTGAAAGAGAACAATCTCAATATTCATATAACCGACAAACTGCCTTCAGATACCGGATGCCGTTTCAGTGCTTCGGTTAACGCTGCCAGAAGGCAGAACATTGCGAACAACCACTCTGCAACCCACCTTCTGCACAAGGCACTCCGCTCTGTACTCGGAACACATATTGAGCAAAAAGGATCGTGGGTTGGGCCTAAAAGCTTCCGGTTTGACTTCTCCCATTTTGAAAAGATCTCGGAAGAGGATCTTCGTAAAGTGGAGATGATTGTGAACAGTGAAATCAGAAGTAATGTTGTAAGAGATGAATTCAGGGACATTCCGGTAGATGAGGCAAAAGGAATGGGAGCTATAGCACTTTTCGGTGAAAAATACGGCGATAAGGTGAGGGTCATCAAATTCGGGGATTCTATCGAATTGTGCGGAGGAACTCATACCAGTGCAACCGGTAATATAGGACTCTTCAAAATTATCTCAGAATCGGCAATAGCAGCTGGGGTAAGAAGAATCGAAGCCACTACGGGGGAGAATGCCGAGGCTATCGTGCACGAAAATGAAGATCTGATCAAGTCTGTAAAGGGAATTCTTGGCAATGCTCCAAATCCGGAAGGGTCAATAAATAAGCTCGTAAATGAAAATGATGCCCTTAAAAGGGAGATTGACGAGTTGCGAAGAGAGGTTGCATCTGCGTTAAAAGAGAAGATAGCTGAGCAGAAAATGACAATTAACGGAGTTGATGTAATGGTTCTGACAGGAAATCAGAACAGCGAGGTTGTCAGGAATATCGCATTTATGTTGAAATCGGAATGTACCAACACCGTTTTTGTTGCGGGTTACTCCGATCAGGACAAACCCTCACTGGCTCTGATGTATACCGAAGATCTGCTCACTCATGGCAAAAATGCCTCAAGAGATATAAGAGAGGCTGCAAAATTAATTAATGGAGGTGGTGGTGGCCAGAACTTCTTTGCAACTGCCGGTGGGAAAAACAAAGAGGGCATAAAATTGGCAGTTGATAAGCTCATTGAAATTGCTACACAAATGTAATAGCAAAAAAAGGGGTACAGTTGAAAAAATTAGATCAGTTCATTGTTAAATCTTTTCTGGGACCATTTATCCTAACCTTTGTCATTGTGATATTTGCCCTGATGCTGCAATTTTTGTGGCTCTACATTGACGAACTTGTTGGTAAAGGTCTCAGCTTCTGGGTTATTATCGAGTTTCTGGCCTGGGGATCTGCCACTCTGATCCCTTTGGCACTCCCTATTGCCACGCTTCTTGCATCAATCATGACATTGGGAGGGATGGGTGAAGATAATGAACTGCTTGCAATGAAAGCTGCAGGAATTCCGCTTCAACGAGTGCTTGCACCGCTTATAATTCTCTCTTTCTTCATAAGTATCGGAGCTTTTTTTGCATCCAATAATCTTATTCCGGTCTCTTACAACAAAATATACTCGCTCAGAGACGATATTCAAAGAACCAAGGATGAGATTAAAATTCCGACAGGGATCTTTTATGACGGAATGGTCGGTTATAATATCAGAATCGGCTCAAAAGATGAAGAGAGGGGGACCCTCTTCGATATTATGGTCTATTCCCACAAAGATGGAAAGGGTAATACCAGCCTCACACTTGCCGATTCAGGTTCCATAAAATTCTCTGCCGATAAAAAATACCTCATTTTTTCGCTCTATGACGGTTACTCATACGAAGAGGAGCCAAGGGAGTATGGCTCCAACGACTCCTCATTTACCCTTCAAAGGGTAGGATTCTCAAAGCAGGAGCTTATTATCTTTTCTGACTACTCATTTAAACGGTCTGAAGAGGGGAGGTTCAGCAATGAGATAATGGCTCAGAATTTAAAACAGCTTAAATCGGCAAAGGACTCACTGGACACACTCTATCAAAAGGTTCATATGTTCCAGTACAGAAATCTGATCGGGGGTGGCGGACTTTCGTTCAGCAGAGAGCTTGATACAGCATATACCGATAAGTACAGAAGCAGTTTTGAATACGACTCCCTTTTCAGGTGGGAGTCACTCAGAGAACAGAAGGGGCATCTCAATATGGCCATATCTCAATTAGAAACTGCGACAACTCTTCTGGATAATTATCAGATTGAAGAGTTTCAGTATATCAATCCATTACGAAAAATAAGAATAGAGAGGTTCCGGAAATTCACACTTTCAATCGCCTGTTTTATCTTCTTCTTCATAGGAGCTCCGCTTGGTGCAATTATAAGGAAAGGGGGTCTTGGAACTCCGGTAATCGTATCTATGCTGTTCTTTGTAATCTACTGGGTTGTAGATATAAGCGGCAAGAAACTGGCCACCGACGGAGTTATCGGGCCGGAGGTGGGCACCCTCATCTCTTCGGCGGTCCTGTTCCCGATAGGTGTCTATCTCACCTTAAAATCTACAAGAGACTCCTCGCTGTTTAACGCCGACTCATATATAATGTTCTTCAATAAGGTTATGGAAAAAATTAACCGTTACAAAGGGGAGAAGGAAAATGGGAAGTAAAATTGTATTTCTGGGTACACCGGAGTTTGCTGTAGCTCAGCTCAGGGCAATCCTTGATGCCGGACATGAAGTTTGTGCAGTTGTAACTGCTCCGGACAAACCTACAGGAAGGGGGTTGCAGATGTCGGAGAGTGCGGTAAAGAAATTTGCATCTGAAAAGGGGCTGACTCTTCTCCAACCGTTATCATTAAAAGACAAAGAGTTTACCGATAAATTAAGAGGTTTTAATGCCGATCTTTTTGTTGTGGTGGCTTTCAGAATGTTACCCCTGGAGGTGTGGTCAATACCTAAGTTAGGAACATTTAATCTGCATGCATCCCTCCTGCCCGACTATCGTGGTGCAGCTCCTATAAATCACGCTATTATTAACGGAGAGAGGGTTACCGGTGTAACCACATTTATGATTGATGAAAAAATTGATACCGGCGGAATTATTGCCCGGCAAGAGTGTGAAATAACCGAATCTGACAATGCCGGAACACTTCACGATAAACTTATGATCTTAGGATCAGAGCTGGTAATCAGGACAATAGAGTCAATTATCTCAGGTAAAGCCGAGATAACTCCGCAAAGCAAAATAGTAAACGAGGATAATCAACTTAAAGAGGCACCGAAACTGACTAAAGAGACCGGTTTGATTGACTGGAGCAGCCCTGCAACGGATATCATCAACCTGATAAGAGGTTTATCGCCGTATCCGGCAGCATACTCTACCTTGAATAATGGATTTAAGGAGCTTTCAGTTAAAATCTTCTCAACATTACCTGCATATCAGGGAGAGGAAATTGTTCAAAATGAATTAAAGCCCGGAGAGATAGAGTCCGATAACAAAACTTTTTTAAGGGTGGGATGCGGGACGGGCTCGGTTAAAATAACTTCAATACAGGTTGCAGGTAAAAAAAGGTTGGAGATAAAAGAGTTTCTGACCGGCACCAGAGATATTTGTTCATATAAGTTTATATAATTAATTCACTATGTCCGCAATAGATGATATAGTTATTTTGGCAGACGGGGATTTTCCTTCGCATGAAATCCCTCTGGGAATTCTTGAGAGTGCCGGATTCATCATCTCCTGCGACGGAGCTGCAGGTAAACTAATCGAAAGAGGCATTATCCCGGATATTATTGCCGGAGACATGGATTCGCTTGCACCTGAACTTCAGGAGAGGTACCGATCTATCATTTATCATTCCGATTGTCAGGAGACAAATGATCTCACAAAGGCCTTTATGCTGGCACTGGAAAAGAGGCCGGCAAAAATCTCAATTCTTGGCGCAACCGGACTCAGAGAGGACCACACTTTGGGTAATATCTCATTACTCAGCGACTATTCAAAGATTACCGAAATTCCTGTGACAATGTGGACAAACTACGGTAAATTCTTCTCTGTCAACTGCGGTGGAGTTTTCAACGCAACAATCGGCAGTCAGATATCCATATTTGCGCTGGAGGATGGTATCCGCATGAACTCCCGCGGATTGAAGTTTCCGCTTCAGAATGTCATTTTTGACAACTGGTGGAAGGCAACGCTGAATGAATCTGTCGATGATAATTTCGAAATCATTTTTGAAAAGGGTCGGGTTATAATTTTTATCGGATATTAATAATCTTTGTAAGTTTCAGGCAATAAAAAAGACGCCACAAAATGCAGCGTCTTTCGCATCCTTTCCGGAATGGCTAGCTCACTTTTCCTGCAAGTGTTCTACCTGCTTTGAATCTCACAAACCTTTTGGCCGGAACCTTAATCATGTTACCAGACCGAGGGTTTCTGACTGTTCTTGAAGGTCTCCCTTTTACACTGAATGTACCAAAACCCAGTAGCGTGATCCCCTCTCCATTTTTCAGGGTATCACCTGTCACCTCCATAAAAGCGTTCATCGCTTTGTGTGCATCAGACTTAGTAATGCCAGCCTTCTCTGCAATTGCTGAAATAAATTCTGCTTTGTTCATAAAAAATTGTTTAGGATGTTGAGTGTTTAGAGGTTATACAAATATATATCGATTAATTATTAAAACCAAATAAAAAATCCTTAATAACCTATAAATTCAGCAACTCCATCTCAATTTTTCTTTGAAGCGACTCTATTTTCTCTAAAAGTTTTTTATGTTCCGTACTATCCGGAAAAAGTACCCTATGGTTCATGAGGTTATTCAGGTCACTTATCTGTTTTATCATTTTATCACTACTCTCATCAATTACAAATTTCATAAAACGTTGCCATATGTACTGTATTGACTCCTGTGACGGGTGTACCATATCGGATGCATAAAATCTGTAATCCCTGAGTTCATCCATAAAAATCTCATATGCAGGAAAATAAAAAACATTTTCATTCTCTTTTGCCAACCTTTCGGTGGCAAGAAGCAGCCTTGCCTTACTAAGCTGATTTCCGTTTGCCCCATCCTTTAAATGCCTCACCGGGCTGACGGTTATTATCCATCTCTTTCCCGGATTCTTCTTAATACAGCTGTCAACATCTGCGAATATCTCATCGGGCTCCATCAACACCCTTGAAAACAGAGAGTCCGGAAGTTTATGGCAGTTGGATACAATCTCCCCGCTCTTTTTCAACTTATAAACCCATGAGGTTCCCAACGTAAGGATAATCCAGTTGCTATTCTTGAAGTTATCGGAGGCTCTCTCCAGTATTGCATTGTTTTTACTTAGAAACTCCTCTTTACTCAGGGATGCAAATTCACTTCCGTGGCTGAAACTTTTATAAATATCGCCGCTCTTTAACAGATCTGCCTCACTGAAATGTGATCTGCTCATCAGCCTCCGGATTGCCAATGCAACTGATCCCGGATTAAAAAGCACTCCAAATGGGTTAACGGTTATATTAAACCTGAGATTCTGCATTATAGCTCCAATCTCTCCCGCAAAACATGACCCCAGACAAAAAATTTCATCTCTGTAATTTATTCTCTCCTTTAAAGGGGTAATCTCAATTTCGGTATACCATTTCATTTTCAAATATTTGAAATTTGTCGGACATTCATTTTTATTTTCCGTAATCCGGTTCTCAAAAGCGGAGAGCAAGAGAAGATCTCCCTGAATTGCTCCTCACCTAAATTAATCCAATCTTCCGGAGTGTAACTGAGTATGCTTCTCCCCAGAGGGTCTTTTAGCGGCGTAAATTCATTTAGTGTGGTTTCGACTCCCCTGGATGACCATGGACAGGCGTTGAGGCATATATCGCAGCCAAAAATGTACTCTCCCCTCTCAATCGGGAGCAGTCGATCACTCTCTTCAGGTTTTGACTCTATCGTTTGGTAAGATATGCACTTTCGCGAATCAAGCCTGAATGGAGATGTGAGGGCTCCGGTCGGGCAGGCGTCAATACATTTTGTGCAATTTCCGCAACCTTCCTTTACAACAGAGTCGTTATATAAAACCTCTTCACTTATAAATATTGTTCCGATTAAAGTGTGCACTCCGGCGGTTTTACTTATAAGAAAAGTACTTTTGCCAATAAACCCGAGCCCGGCAAGTTTTGCAAGGGCTCTCTCAAAAACCGGAGCAGAGTCTGTAAAAACCCTGCATTTCATTTGTGGACGATGCTCCTTTATCTTTTCTGCCAACAACTTTAACCTCTCTTTAATGAAAATGTGATAATCAAGCCCATATGCATATGAGGCAATTGCCGGTAATCCCTTGTGTGTCCTTTGAGCTGGTTTATATGAAAAAAGAAAAACCAGAATACTTTTTGCGCCCTCGAAAAGGAGAGTGGGATCCTCTCTCAGATCAAGATTACGGGCTAGATAACCCATTGTTGCGTGGCAGGAATCATTGATATATGACTCCAGGTAATCCCTCTCCTCTGTCAACTTTTGCACCTTCACCGCCCCATAAGCTACAAAGCCCGTCTCTTCCGACAGGTTTAAAATATAGTTATGAAGCTCCTCGTTACACATTGCACAAATTTAATTAAAGAAACAGAGAAAATTTCTATAAAATTCTTACTTTTGCTCCGCTTTTTACTTACAGAATATATTTAAACTTAAAATAGAATGAACATTTTAGTAGTTGGCGCCGGTGGTCAGATTGGAACCGAGTTAATTCCGCATCTTCAGTCTCTGTATGGCGAAGATAATGTAATAGCAGCAGATCTCAAAAAGGAGAATGTTACCCGGATGAATGAATTCAGCAGGGCGATACTCCTTGATGCCCTTGACAGGGAGGCCTTCAGAGATGTGGTTGTAAAAAACAGAATTGACAGGATATACAATCTTGTAGCCCTATTATCAGCTACCGGGGAGAGAGATCCGCAACTGGCCTGGAACATAAACATGGGTGCGCTCATAAACTCGCTGGAACTGGCAAGAGAGTACAAATGTTCAGTCTTTACACCTAGCTCCATCGGAGCATTCGGTCACTCCACTCCGCATATCAATACTCCGCAGGATACTGTAATGAGACCAAATACAATTTACGGTGTATGCAAAGTATCCGGAGAGCTTTTAAGCGACTATTACTATTCTCGTTTTGGTGTAGATACAAGAAGCGTTAGATTTCCCGGAATAATTTCGAGCGGATGTCTGCCCGGTGGCGGCACAACCGATTACGCTGTCGAAGTTTTCTATGAAATTTTAAAAACCGGCCACTACACCTGCCCTATTCCTGAAAACACTTATATGGATATGCTCTATATGCCGGATGCACTTAACGCATGCACCCAGCTTATGGATTGTGACCCATCGGGACTTATTCACAGAAACAGCTTTAATGTTACCGCAATGAGCTTTTCTCCAAAAGAGCTGTTTGCCCTTATAGGGAAGAGAGTTCCGGGTGCAACATTCAGTTATGATATTGATCCTGTTAAAGAGCGGATATCTGCTTCATGGCCCGATTCCATGGACGACAGCTGTGCCCGTAATGAGTGGGGGTGGAGTCCGGAGTGGAGTCTGGAGTTAATGGTAGACGATATGCTCAAAGCTATCGGTGCTAAAATTAAAGCTATTTAGGGGCAATCCTGTAAAGATAGAGTGCAATTAATGCATAAAGCATATTGGGCACCCAAAGGGCTATCCACGGTGGCAGTATTGCTGAATGGACAAACATCTGACTGAATCTCAGAAAGAGTATATATGAGAAGCTGAGCATCAGACCGATTCCCATATTGAGTCCGATTCCCCCTTTCCGTTTCCTGGCTGACAACGACACCCCTATTAATGTCAGAATAAATGCAGAAAAAGGCAATGCAAACCGGGTATGCTTCTCAATCTGGGAGTACATTACCCGTTTATCTCCCCGCATCTTCTGGGTTCTTATAAGCTCATTCAGCTCTCGGTAGTTATAGGCCTCAACAATATTGTCCCTCTTGTTGAAATCATTAACAGAGAGGTTAATTACAGTATCTTTTGTCTCACCTTGGGTTATCTTCTGAACACCGTCCCTGCTCTCTCTCAGATAATATTTATACAATTTCCAGCCGTTGAAAGTTGTATCCCAGACTGCGGTCTCTGCAGTTAACTTTGAAACGATAGTATGCCCCTCAATAGTCTCTAGTGTAAACTTGGAGGCAATATTGTTCCAGCTGTTAAACGACTCAATATAGGCATAGGTGCCCGGGGATATCTGAAGATGTATATCCTTACTGGTGTTTATGAACTTATCTTTAATATATCTATCTGTAAATTCAAGCCGTACCTTGTTAGCCGGAGGAATAACGAAGAGGTTCATAAAAAGGCTGAGCATAGCAATGAACATCGCCGAAACAAAATAGGGATAGAGCAGACGTTTAAAACTTATCCCTCCTGCCAGGATCGCAACAATTTCGCTGTGGGAGGCAAGCTTTGAGGTAAAAAAAATAACGGCGATAAATATGAACAGAGCATTGAACATATTCATAAAATATGGAACAAAGTTCCCGTAATACTGTATCACTATTGCCTGAAGCGATGCCCCCTTCTCTACAAAATTGTCAATCTTCTCACTTACATCAAAAATTATCACTATCACAATGAAAATGAGAATCGCAAAGAAGTAGGTTCCTATAAACTTCTTAATTATATATTTGTCCAGAATAGTAGGTCTGAAATTCATTTATAATTTTGTTTCTAAGCATTTTACATAATCTCTTTTCCACGACCTGAATGTGCCTCTTTTTATGTGGTTGCGTGCCTCTTTTACCAGATTGATATAGAAGGCAAGGTTGTGTTCACTTGCAATCTGTGCTGCAAGCATCTCTCCGGATATAAAGAGGTGGCGCAGATAAGCCTTTGAATATGCAGAGTCTACAAAGGATGTACCATTTTCGTCAATAGGAGAGTAATCATCGGCCCATTTCTTATTCCTGATATTTATCATACCCTCAGAGGTAAAGAGCATTCCGTTTCTGGCGTTTCGTGTAGGCATCACACAATCAAACATATCCACACCTCTTTCGATTGCTTCAAGAATATTTGCGGGGGTACCTACTCCCATTAAATAGCGCGGTTTGTCCTGCGGTAGAAGAGGGTTAAGAACCTCAAGTATCTGATACATCACCTCGGCAGGCTCTCCAACCGACAACCCCCCTATTGCATACCCCTCCCTGCCCAGAGAGCATGCATGCTCGGCAGCTTGCGCTCTGAGATCGGGATATACACAACCCTGTATTATAGGGAAAAATGTCTGAGAATAGCCATATAGCGGCTCTGTATTGTCGAAATGGCGGATGCCTCTCTCCAGCCACTCCTGTGTAAGTTTCAGAGATCTCTTAGCATATGTGTGGTCCGAGTCTCCCGGCGGGCACTCGTCTAGTGCCATTATAATATCTGCACCTATCACTCTTTGAATATCAACTACATTCTCAGGTGTAAACAGATGTTTAGATCCGTCAATATGTGACCGGAATATACACCCTTCTGCCGTTAGTTTCCGGTTTTCTGCCAGTGAAAAGACCTGATAGCCTCCACTGTCCGTGAGAATTGGCCTGTCCCATGAGATAAATTTATGAAGACCTCCCGCTTTTTTGATTATGTCAATTCCCGGTCTGAGGTATAAATGGTAAGTATTGCCCAGAATTATCTGCGCTTTAATATCCTCTTTAAGATCTCTGTGGTAAACCGCCTTTACCGATCCAACAGTGCCAACCGGCATAAAAACAGGGGTCTCTATAACTCCGTGATCGGTATATACAAGCCCGCACCTTGCAGCTGATTCGGGGTCGCAGGCTATTTTTTCAAATCTCATACTCTTTTACAAACAACCCCCAAAGATAATAAATATAATAGCTATATTTGCTCTTCGTTGAAACTCAAAAAACATTACCTGTGAAAAAACTATTTCTGATAATCACATTCACTCTCCTGACATGGGCAGCACTACCTGCACAGGAGAGCAGTACTGCGGTATCTTCCGATACACTTACACAATCAATAAATACAGAAGCAGCTCTTCCTGCAACACCTGCGATAAAGGAGAATCCGTACAAGGATATCCTTGCAGAAAAGGAGCTCGCATTCAATATCTGGTCAATAATAAGAGGGTTGCTCGGAATGGCAACACTTATTTTTATTGCCTGGATCTTCAGCGTTGACCGAAGAAAGATTAAATGGAAAACCGTTGGTTTTGCATTGTCTATGCAATTTTTGGTAGCTATTTCAGTAATTGCATTTCCTGCAGTCCAATCTGTATTTGAGTTTATGGGGAGTCTCTTTGTTGCAGTGCTGGACTGGACCAAGGCGGGCTCAACATTCCTCTTTGGCTCATTGATGAACGTAAATAGTTTTGGTTTTATTTTTGTATTGCAGATACTTCCTACAATCATATTCTTCTCTGCACTTACCAGCCTCTTCTTCTACCTGGGAATTTTGCAAAGAATTGTTTGGGCAATGGCGTGGTTACTCTCGAAATCTCTTAAATTATCGGGTGCAGAATCGCTTTCAACCGCTGGTAATATATTCCTCGGGCAGACTGAGGCCCCTCTTATGGTTAAAGAGTATATCCCGAAAATGACCAAAAGCGAAATCATGTTGGTTATGACAGCAGGGATGGCAACAATGGCCGGAGGTGTTCTGGCAGCATACATCGGAATGCTTGGCAATGGTGATAAAATGCTTGAACTTGAATTTGCAAAACATCTCTTATCGGCCTCAATTATGGCGGCACCGGGTGCAATAGCAATCTCGAAAATAATCAAACCTCAGACCGAGGAGATTGACAACAGTGTTGAGGTTCCTAAGGAGAAGATCGGGAAAAATGTTCTTGATGCAATCTCAAACGGCACTACAGACGGTTTAAAACTTGCCGCAAACGTTGGTGCTATGCTCCTTGTCTTTTATGCTTTAATAGCCGGTTTTAATGCAATATTTATGAAAATCGGAGATATTACATCTTTAAATCCGGTAATTGCCGATTTAACAAATGGAAGATTTGCGGGACTCAATATGCAATTTTTACTCTCCTACCTTTTTGCCCCTGTTATATGGCTTACCGGAGTCTCAGGTTCAGACATCGATCTGGTTGGACGGTTGCTGGGGGAGAAGCTCATAATGACAGAGTTTATTGGCTATCAAAGTCTTGCTGAGATGATTAAAACCGGAGCATTTGTATCTACCAAGTCAGTAATTATGGCAACTTATGTGCTTTGCGGATTCGCAAATTTTGCATCCATAGGTATTCTTATTGGTGGAGTCGGAGGTATGGCAAACAACCAAAAGCCGGTATTATCGGCTTTCGGTTTCAGGGCTCTGCTTGGTGCAACGCTTGTGGCTCTTATGTCTGCAGCAATGGTTGGAATGCTTATTGCGTAAAAGTTACCTCCTTACACATTTTGGAAGGTTACCTGACTCAAATGAGGAAGGGTTGCTCTCTCCTGTGCACTCTACCGGGTCGCAACAGGTTATACAAACACGCTTTATAGCTTTGAACTCCAGAAGTTTAATCTCTTTGGAATAAAAATTGCTTTTAACAGGCTCTTGTCTCATGAGGTCGGTGCTCAGATACTTTTTATTATCATCAGAGAAGATTGTAACCACTTTTGCTTTTGAACTTATCATATTTTGAGCGATAAGCGCTCCGATAAAGTTTGCTCCCGATGAGATTCCTACTGCCAGTCCCAACTCCGCCGATAACTTTTGGGCCATAATAATGGCATCTCCATCATCGACCTGGATTATCTCGTTTAGCTCATTTAGCTTGACAATCTCCGGTATAAACTCATCCGAAATACCCTGTATTCTATGGCTGCCAACTTTGTGGCCTGTGGTCAATGTAGGTGAATTTGCAGGTTCAAGAGCATGAATCTTAATTTTTGGATTCATCTTCTTAAGGAAACGTCCGGTTCCCATAACTGTTCCACCGGTTCCAACTCCGGCAACAAATGCGTCCGGCATAATATTCCTGAATCTTAGCTGACTCCATATCTCAGGCCCGGTTGTCTCGTAGTGGGCCAGAGAGTTATAATCATTTGAAAACTGTCTGGGTAAAAAAGAGTTTTCAATGTTCGCTGCGAGCTCCTCAGACATTTTTATACTACCCAGAAATCCCCCCTCCTCTTTGGTAACAAGGTTGATCTTTGCCCCCAGACTCTGAATGAGATTATAACGTTCTACACTTAGCCAGTTGGGCATGTAAATCACTACCGGGTGTCCCAAAGCCTTTCCCATTGCACAAAAAGAGATTCCTGTGTTTCCACTGGTTGCCTCAATAATAGTTGCTCCCGGTTTCAGTGTTCCGGTTTCATACGATTTTTTCAATATTGCATAGGCCATTCTATCCTTTATACTACCGGTCATATTAAGGTTTTCCGATTTAGCATAAATTACTCTCTCCTCTCCTTTATAGAGGAACTTTATCTCCAGCAGTGGCGTATTCCCCACAAGGCTCTTCAGGTTTTCAACTCTCATATTCAAATTTTATCAGGTTTTCATTATTTAATACAACTATACGGGTGTATACCCCAAACGAAATTAATATAAATTTCCGGATAAATAGTTCACAACAGAAAAGGGAGTGACCAATCTAATGATCACTCCCTTTTCTATCATATGAGATGAAATTACTCTTTTGTCTCTGTCTGTTCTTCAGTTTCAGGAGTTTCAACTGCCTCTTCTACCTTTGCAGCTTTAGGAGCTTTTTTTGTCTCTTTTTTCACAGGAGTTGCAGCCGGAGCCGATTCTGCCGAATCACTCTTTTTAGCCCTGCTTCTGCGGGTTGTACTCTTCTTAACCTCAGCCTTAGGGCTCGATGCCAAAGCGGCCTCATTAAAGTCAACCAACTCTATCATTGCTATATCTGCAGCATCACCTTTACGGAAACCAAGTTTCAATACTCTTGTGTATCCGCCCGGACGATCGGCAATCTTTGGTGCTACTACTCTGAACAGCTCAGTAACAGCCTCTTTTTGCTTAAGATAAGCAAAAACAGTACGACGTGAGTGAGTAGTATCATCTTTGGATTTAGTGATGATAGGTTCAATATATTCCCTGAGAGCTTTTGCCTTTGCCTGAGTTGTTTCGATTCTCTTGTGCAATATAAGAGACGAAGCCATATTGGCAAGCATAGCCTTACGGTGCCCGCTCTTGCGGCCCAAGTGATTAAATGTTTTGTTATGCCTCATTTTTCAATACTTTCTTTTCAATATTATACTTTGTTACATCCATACCAAAATTGAGTCTGTAGCGCTCAACAAGGTTATCGATTTCCGAAAGAGATTTCTTACCAAAGTTTCTGAATTTCATCAATTCAGACCTCTGAAGCGAAACCAGATCGGCCAGAGTGTCAATATCGGCAGCCTTAAGACAATTAAGTGCACGAACAGACAGCTCCATATCGGCCAGTTTTGTCATTAACAGATGACGCATGCGGAGTGACTCCTCATCCAGCTCATTGCTCACAACCTCAACCGGAGTCTCAAGGGTGATCTTCTCATCCGAGAACAACATAAAGTGGTGGATAAGAATTTTCGCAGCCTCTTTCAGCGCATCTTTAGGATGTATTGAACCATCGGTTGTTATCTCTAAATTCAATTTTTCGTAGTCTGTCTTCTGCTCAACACGCCAGTTCTCAACAGAGTACTTCACATTCTTTATAGGAGTGTAAATTGAATCTATCGGAATATGCCCGAACGGAGCATCTTCAAGACGATTCTCCTCAGCCGGAACATACCCTCTTCCTTTACCTATTCTCAGTTCAACTGACAAGGTTACTGAAGGTTCCATTGAACAGATATGCAGATCCGGATTAAGAACCTTGAAAGATGAAAGCTGTTTTGAAATATCCTCTGCAGTAAACTGTTGTTTACCGCTTACTGTGATATTCACAACTTCAGAGTCCTCTCCTTCAACCATTCTTTTAAAACGAACCTGTTTCAGATTGAGAATAATGTCAACTACAGTTTCAATTACTCCGGGGATTGTTGCGAACTCGTGATCCACACCCTGAAATCTTACTGCAGTAATGGCATGACCCTCAAGAGACGACAGAAGAATGCGGCGCAAAGCGTTACCAACTGTGATACCGTATCCCGGCTCCAGCGGACGAAACTCAAAGCGACCGAATGTTTCGGTAGCGTCAAGCATTATTACCTTATCGGGTTTTTGAAATGCTAAAATTGCCATTTTTTTATTATTTAGAGTATAACTCAACAATTAACTGCTCGTTTATAGTCTCAGGGACTTCGCTCCTTAGAGGTAAATTAAGATATTTACCTGTCAGTGATGAACCATCCCACTCAATCCAGGAGTGTCTGGCGGAACCACGAGAAATGCTATTTTGAATAACCTCTAAACTCTTTGACCTTTCGCGAACTGCAATTACATCACCCGGTTTTACCAGGGTTGACGGAATACTGCAAACTTCACCGTCAAGTACAATATGACGGTGTATAACAAGCTGTCTTGCTGCTGCGCGGCTTGGGGCAATTCCCATTCTGTAAACCAGATTGTCAATTCTCGATTCAAGGAGTAAAATAAGGTTTTCACCTTTACGTCCTTTCATTCTTGATGCTTTTTCATACAGATTTCTGAACTGTCTCTCAAGAAGACCATAGGTATATTTTACCTTTTGCTTCTCTTTCAACTGAATTCCGTACTCAGATGTCTTTTTTCTTTTTTTAGCCAGACCATGCTGTCCCGGAGGATAGTTTTTCTTCTCGTAGCTCTTGTCCGGTCCAAATATTGGTTCTCCAAATTTGCGGGCGACTTTTGTGGTTGGCCCTGTATATCTTGCCATGTTAAATCGTTTATTATGATTTTAAAAAGGTTAAACTCTCCGGCGTCCTTTAGGACGACATCCATTATGAGGAAGAGGGGTAACATCTACGATCTCGGTTACCTCTATACCTGCCCCGTGAATAGTACGAATTGCAGACTCACGTCCGGCTCCCGGTCCCTTAACATAGACCTTAACCTTACGAAGACCTAAATCATAAGCCACCTTGGCACAATCTTCCGCTGCTGTCTGAGCTGCGTATGGTGTGTTCTTCTTTGAACCTCTGAATCCCATCTTACCTGCCGATGACCAGCTAATAACCTGGCCTGTGCTGTTTGTGAGGGATACAATGATGTTGTTAAAAGTAGATGAAATGTGTGCCTGACCAAAGGCATCAACCTTTACAATCTTTTTCTTATTTGATGTTCCTGTCTTTCTTGCCATGATCTAGGTTCTATTTAGTTGCTTTCTTCTTGTTAGCTACAGTTTTCTTCTTACCCTTTCTTGTGCGGGCGTTGTTCTTTGTGGACTGACCACGAACAGGAAGTCCGAGACGGTGACGGATTCCTCTGTAGCAACCTATATCCATCAATCGCTTGATGTTGGTCTGAACTGCAGATCGAAGCTCACCTTCAATTTTATACTCCTCTGAAATGGTTGCCCTTATTGCAGCGATCTGATCGTCATTCCAGTCCTTAACCTTTGTATTAAAATCGATACCATTCTTGGCAAGGATTTTCTGGGCAGAACTGTGTCCGATTCCGAAGATATAGGTAAGACCTATCTCTCCTCTTTTGTTTTTTGGTAAATCAACTCCGGCTATACGTGCCATAATTTATCTATTCTCTTTAATGTTTACAATTAAAAATTATCCCTGACGCATTTTGAACTTAGGGGTTTTCTTGCAGATCACATAAAGGCGACCTTTACGTTTTACTATCTTGCAATCATCACTGCGCTTCTTAATGGATGCTTTGACTTTCATATTATTTCAATTTTATTTATATCTGAAAGAAATTCTTCCTTTTGTTAAATCATAAGGTGACATCTCAACTCTTACTCTGTCTCCTGGCAGAATACGTATGTAGTGCATTCTCATTTTTCCTGAGATATGGGCAATTATCACATGCCCGTTATCCAACTCAACGCGAAACATCGCATTCGACAGGGCTTCAATTATTGTTCCCTCTTTTTCAATAGCAGCTTGTTTTGCCATCCAAAATTAACCTTATAATTAAATATTATTATTCTCAATATACTCAAAAGTAGATAAGACCTTTTGCTTACCATTCACAATTGCCACCATCAGCTCGAAATGTGCAGAGTTCTTTTTATCAGCAGTACTGAGCGTCCATCCGTCATTATGCAGATGAACTGCCCTGCTTCCTGCATTTACCATGGGCTCTATACAGATAACCAGTCCATTCTGTATCAGTTTCCCCTGGCCCCTACTGCCATAATTCGGAACCTCAGGTGTTTCGTGAAGTTTTTTCCCGATCCCGTGTCCAACCATCTCCCTCACTACGGAATATCCGTTTTTCTCGACATGTTGCTGAACTGCGTAAGAGATATCACCAATTCTGTTTCCGGCCACAGCCTTCTCAATTCCAAGGTAGAGAGACTCTTTAGTAACCTTTAAAAGTTTTTTGTTTTCATCGGTAATATTTCCGACAGGAAATGTGTATGCTGAATCTCCGTAATAACCCTTGTAGAAGGTACCGCAATCAACAGAGATAATATCTCCTTCCAAAAGTCGGTACTCCGAGGCAAATCCGTGAACAATCACATCATTAACCGAAATACAAAGTGTAAACGGGAATCCACCGTAACCAAGGAATGCCGGTTCGGCACCATTATCCCTGATGTAGGTTTCGGCAATTTTATTTAACTCCAGAGTTGTTATTCCCGGAGCGATATGCCTTCCTACCTGGGCCAGAGTTTTTGAAACCAAGAGAGCATTTTCTCTCAGAATCTCAATCTCTTCCTCGGTTTTAAGTCTTATCATTTTTTCAAAGAACTTGAGACCAGATTACATAGACGAACGACCCTTGAGACGTCCAGTCTTCATTAAGCCGTCGTAGTGACGCATCAGCAAATGACTCTCAATCTGCTGCAAAGTATCCAGAATCACACCCACTAGAATCAGCAACGATGTTCCACCGTAAAACTGTGCAAACTGATTGTTGACTCCAAGCATCTTTGCAAAAGCAGGCATTATTGCTACGAGCGCGAGAAATACCGAACCCGGAAAAGTAATGCGGGACATTATTGAGTCAAGATACTCTGAGGTCTTTTTGCCTGGTTTAATACCCGGAATAAAACCGCCATTCTTCTTCATATCCTCTGCCATCATGGTTGGGTTTACAGTTACTGCTGTGTAAAAGTAAGTGAAAGCTACAACCATAAGACCGAATATGAGATTGTACCAGAATCCTGTCGGATTCGTGAGAGTGGCAACCAATCCGCGGGTTGAGTCAAACCCTGCAAAAATAAGCGGAAACATCATCAATGCCTGTGCGAAGATAATTGGCATAACACCTGCTGCGTTTATCTTCAAAGGTATATACTGACGTACACCGCCATATTGTTTATTCCCTACAATTCTCTTGGCATACTGTACCGGAATCTTACGTGTTCCCTGAACAAGTGCTATTGTTGCAACAAACACAAAGAAGAGTACAATAAGTTCTACTATGAGCATAAGGATTCCGCCACCCGCTGTCTGGTTGATTCTGGCTCCACCCTCGGCTAAAAGGGCAAATGGCATACGGGCTACGATTCCAACCATGATTATGAGCGAAATACCATTACCTAAGCCGCGATCGGTAATTCTCTCTCCTAACCACATGATGAACATAGTTCCTCCAATAAGTACTATAGTGGCAAAAACATTAAATGTGAAACTGTCAAATAAGAATGCACTTTCAGGCAGCTGAACATGAAGGTTAGCCATATAAGCAGGACCCTGAAGCGCAAGAATAGCTATTGTAAGATAGCGTGTCCACTGATTCATCTTTCTTCTTCCGCTCTCCCCCTCTCTCTGCATTCTCTGGAAGTAAGGGATCATAATCCCTAAAAGCTGGATCACGATGGATGCCGAAATGTAAGGCATCACACCCAGAGCAAAAATTGAAGCGTTACCAAAGGCTCCACCCGAAAACATGTTAAGCAGCCCCAGCAGCCCTTCAGATGCCTGGGATTGCAGGTTTGCAAGCTGAGTCGGATCTATACCCGGTAAAACCACATAACTTCCCAGGCGGTAAACCAGCAGCAACAGGATAGTATAGACTATCCTTTTGCGCAGCTCCTCAATTTTGAAGATATTTTTAATAGTATCGATCAGTTTTTTCATCTTTACTTTTAGATTATAGTCGCCTTACCTTGTTGAGATTCAATCTGCGCTACTGCAGTTTTTGAAAATGCGTGAGCAGTTACGTCAAGCTTTGAAGTAAGCGCACCGTTTCCGAGGATTTTCACCCTGTCATTTTTAGAAACAAGTCCTGCTTCAATCAATGTATCAACTGTAATTTCATTAACCGACAATTTCTCGGCAAGTGTCTGAATTGTTGATATATTTATTGGCTTGTACTCTACTCTGTTGATGTTGTTGAATCCAAATTTCGGAAGACGTCTCTGAAGTGGCATCTGCCCCCCCTCAAAACCAATCTTGCGGGAATAACCCGATCTTGACTGAGCGCCTTTATGTCCACGTGTAGAGGTTCCACCGTGTCCTGACCCTTCACCACGTCCGATCCTCTTCTCTCTGCCAAGGGATCCTTCTGAAGGTGTTAGATTATGTAATTTCATCTATTAAATCTCCTATTAGTTAATTTCTTCAACTTTAACAAGGTGCAAAACCTTATCTATCATTCCTTTATAAACAGGATTCAACTCTAACTCAACCGAGTGGTTAATCCTGCGGATTCCGAGCGAGGCCAATGTGGCTTCCTGTCTTTTGGTAGCACTGTTTTTGCTTTTAACCTGGGTTACTCTAACTTTTGCCATATTCTCTTCTCCTTATCCGTTAAATACTTTATTCATTGGAATTCCACGTAAACCGGCAACAGTATAGGCATCACGCATCTCAAGTAAAGCAGCAACGGTAGCTTTTACAAGATTGTGCGGGTTTGAAGAACCTTTTGATTTTGCAAGAACGTCGTGTACACCTACCGATTCAAAAACGGCACGCATCGCACCCCCTGCCTTAACTCCTGTACCTGCAGCAGCCGGCTTCATAAAAACCTGTGCTCCACCAAATTTTGCAGTTTGTTCATGAGGGATAGTCTGTTTGTTCAGAGGAATTTTCACAAGATTTTTCTTGGCATCTTCAATTCCTTTTGAGATAGCAGTGGTCACCTCGTTTGCCTTACCCAGGCCGTAACCTACAACACCTTTCTCGTCACCTACAACCACAATTGCCGCAAAGCTGAAGTGGCGTCCCCCTTTGGTTACCTTGGTAACTCTTTTTACTGCAACCAATCTGTCTTTCAATTCTAGATCGGTAGTCTTAACTTTTTTTACGTTTGTATTAATCATACTCTATATCTTAGAATTTAAGACCACCTTCACGGGCGGCATCTGCTAAACTTTTTACTCTTCCATGATAAAGGTAACCGCCGCGGTCAAATGATATCTTCTCGATACCCTTTTCAATCGCACGTTTTGCTGCAAGCTTACCTACCAGTTTTGCTACCTCGATACCCGGTTTCCCTTTGCACTCCTGAACGATCTCCTTATCGAGAGAGCTCGCCGATGCCAGTGTAACCGCATCTATATCGTTAATTAGCTGAACATATATCTGCTTATTGCTTCTGAATACACACATTCTTGGTTGTTCGGCTGTTCCGTTCACCACTTTACGAATGCGCATCCGTATTCTTTCTCTTCTATCTATTTTATTTAAAGCCATAAATCCTCCACTTGTTATTTAGCGCTGGCCGACTTTCCGGCTTTGCGACGAAGTTGTTCACCTACAAACTTAATACCTTTACCTTTGTAAGGTTCAGGTTTGCGCAGCGAGCGCAGTTTTGCTGCAACCATACCAAGCAACTGTTTATCGTGGCTTGTAAGTGTGAGTACAGGGTTCTGACCCTTTTTAACAGCGTCTGTTGTTGCCTTAATCTCCTTTGGCAGCATGATATGGATATCATGAGAATATCCAAGACTCATCTCGAGTATCTGCTCTTTAGCCTCTACTCGGTAGCCAACACCGACAAACTCCTGTTTGATGGTAAAGCCGGTTGAAACTCCGGTAACCATATTCTGGATAAGTGCGCGGTACAGACCATGCATCGAGCGATGTCTTGGCTGATCTGTAGGTCTGGTAATTTTAACCACATTTCCCTCTACGGTAACTTTGATATCGGGATCAACCTTCTGTGAAAGTTCTCCGAGCGGGCCTTTAACCTTAACCACATTGTCGGAACCCACACTGAATGTGACTCCGGCAGGAAGGTTTACAGGTAATTTTCCTATTCGTGACATTTATTTGATCTTAATTAATTATTACTTTTTAATATACATAGCAGATTACCTCTCCGCCAACATTAAGCTCTTTAGCCTCTTTATCGGTAATGAGACCACGTGAACTTGAAATAACGGCAATACCTAGTCCGTTAAGAACCCGTGGCATCTCCTCTACTCCGGCATACTGTCTCAGACCCGGCCTGCTGACCCTTACAATCTTCTTGATAGCCGATTTCTTGGTATCAGGATGATATTTAAGAGCGATCTTTATTACATTGAAGGGCTTTCCTTCAACAAGTTTGTAACTCATAAAATACCCCTTCTCATGGAGAATACGGGTAAGTTCAAGTTTCATTTTCGAGGCAGGGATCTCAACAATCTTGTGCCCTGCAAGTGACGCATTGCGTACTCTTGTCAAAAAGTCTGAAATTGGATCAGTCATTTTTAAAATTTTTTAGTCTATACGACACTTATTACAAGTGCCCGATATCCAACTGATTAATAAATATATAACAAAGGTGGCTCACGCCACGTTTTTTCTACCAACTAGCTTTGCGAACGCCTGGGATAAGTCCCTTGCTGGCCATTTCACGAAACTGTATACGGCTGATACCGAAAACACGCATGTAACCCTTTGGACGACCTGTTATTGAACAACGGTTGTGAAGACGCACGGGGCTTGCATTTTTTGGAAGTTTATCCAAAGCAGCGTAGTCTCCTGCCTCTTTAAGAGCTTTGCGTTTTTCTGCATATTTGGCACATAGTTGAGCGCGTTTTCTTTCGCGTGCCTTCATTGATTCTTTTGCCATTATCTGTCTCTTAAGTTAAGATTATTTCTTGATATTTTTGAAAGGCAGTCCAAATTCACGAAGCAGAGCATAAGCCTCTTCGTCTTTATCAGCCGTCGTTACAAAGGTCATTTCAAGACCAAGCATCTTAGTTATCTTATCGATGTCGATCTCAGGGAAAATGATCTGCTCTTTAACTCCGAGTGTGTAGTTTCCTTTTCCGTCAAACTTCTCGTTGATACCTTTGAAATCTCTGATACGAGGGAGAGAAACAGCGATTAGCCTTTCAAGAAACTCATACATCTTAGCCGAACGCAAAGTGGTTTTAACACCAATTGGCATACCTTTTCTTAGTTTAAAGTTTGAGATATCCTTCTTAGAGTAAGTTTGAACAGCTTTTTGTCCGGTAATAATTGTCAGTTCCTGCTGAGCAACGTCTACAAGTTTCTTATCACCTGTTGCCGATCCGATACCCTGATTAATAACTATTTTAACCAGTTTAGGCACCTGCATTACCGATGTGTAACCAAATTCCTGTTTAAGTTTAGGAACTATCTCATCCTTGTACTTCTTTTGCAATGTTGGCACATAGCCTTTTACCACAACCTGAGCACCCTCAACTTTTGCGGCCTTTGCCGGCTTTTCTGCCTTAGTATTCTGAGTTTTTGCAACTGCTTTTTTTGCAGCCCCATCTTTAGTGTTTGCCATTATTTAATCTCCTCTCCAGATTTTTTCGCGTAACGAACTAATTTTTGTTTGTCATTCAAACGACGGCCTATTTTTGTAGCTCCACCCTTCACAGGATCTACAACCTGCAGGTTTGAAATATGAACTCCTGCCTCCTGTTTGATAATTCCGCCCTGAGGATGTTTCGCATTTGGCTTTGTGTGTTTGCTTACCATGTTGATTCCCTCAACAATGGCGCGACTCTTGTCTATTAAAACCTCAAGAACTTTACCGGTTTTGCCCCGGTCGTCTCCGGCATTTACATAAACTGTATCGCCCTTTTTAATATGTAATTTCTTATTCATACCTTTAAATATATTTTTACAACACCTCAGGTGCTAAAGATACAATCTTCATATAGTTGTCTCTCAACTCCCTTGCAACAGGTCCGAAAATACGGGTACCGCGAACCTCTCCCTGATTGTTCAACAACACACAAGCGTTATCGTCAAAACGGATATATGAACCATCGGCACGACGGATCTCCTTTTTAGTACGAACTATCACCGCTTTTGATACAGTACCCTTTTTGGTGTCACCACCAGGGATTGCACTCTTTACGGTAACAACAATTTTATCGCCAACTCCGGCATACCGGCGGCGGGTTCCCCCCAATACACGGATGCAAAGAACCTCCTTCGCACCACTGTTATCTGCCACCATTAATCTCGATTCTTGCTGTATCATGGCTATTTAACTTTTTCTACGATTTCTACTAGTCTCCAGCGTTTGGTCTTACTCAAAGGACGAGTTTCCATTATGCGAACCTTATCTCCCTCACTGCACTCGTTCTTCTCATCGTGAGCAACAAACTTAGTGGTTTTATTTACGAACTTACCGTAAATAGGGTGTTTTACTTTTCTTTTAACAGCAACAACGATAGATTTTTCCATCTTGTTACTTACCACCATTCCTATTCTTTCCTTACGAAGATTTCTTTCCATGACTTCTATTTGTCCTTCTTATTTTCCATTTGGCCCAAAACTGTGAGCATTCTGGCAATATTTGTTTTTGCCTTCTTAATCTGTGATAAATCATCTAACGGAGAAATTGCATGGTTCATCCTGAGGCGCGCCAGGTTTGCCTTCTCGGTGTCTATGCGTTCCTTCAGATCATTTAAGGATAATTCGCGAATCTCGGTTGCTTTCATCTTTTATTTCTTCATTAAATTATTCCTGGTAATCCCTGCGAACTGCGTATTTTGTAACTACCGGC
>CAZFTS010000003.1:0-129678 GCA_964521685.1 uncultured Muribaculaceae bacterium | reverse complement strand
AGAATAGCGGTCTCCAAAACCGTTGATGGGCGTTCGAATCGCTCTGCCCCTGCAACGCCGGCTGTTACGAGCCGGAAGTTAATTAACCGGTAAGAGCACAGCTTCCAATGTCTCAAGCCGCAATCATACAGAAATGAACAAATTTAGATTGTACATCCAGGAATCGTACACTGAGTTAGTAAAAAAAGTGAGTTGGCCAACATGGGCTCAACTTCAGAGTTCGGCCATAGTAGTTATGGTAGCATCTCTGATATTCGCTTTGGTTGTAGCCTTCATGGACTTCGGGTTCAGGAATATTATGACCTTTATTTACAATATGTTGTACTAGTCTTCATTATGAGTGAAATTTCCAAAAAATGGTATGTCGTAAGGGCAGCCGGGGGAAAAGAAAAAAAGGCCAAAGAGTATATAGAGAACGAGATCAAGAGATTGAATCTTGAAGACTATGTCTCTCAGGTTCTCATTCCTACTGAGAAAATTTACCAGGTAAAAAATGGTAAAAAGGTGAGTATGGAGAGAATTTTTTATCCCGGTTACATCCTCATAGAGGCAGCCCTCACAGGAGAGATCCAGCATCTTATCCGCAATTTACCTCATGTTTCCGGTTTTCTCACAGAGAAGTCGGGAAAAGACAAAGAACCTGTTCCGCTCCGTCAGTCGGAGGTGAACAGAATTTTAGGTCGCGTAGACGAACTTGCCGATAAAGAGGAGGAGAACATAACACCATTCATTGTAGGTGAACCTGTTAAAGTTATTGATGGTCCTTTCAACGGTTTCGATGGAACGGTTGAAGAGATTCTCGAAGACAAAAAGAAACTGAAGGTGATGGTTAAAATTTTTGGAAGAAAAACTCTTCTTGAATTAAATTTTGTTCAAGTTATTAAAGAATAAATATTAAATCATTATGGCTAAAGAAATTGCCGCTCTCATTAAATTGCAGATCAAAGGCGGAGCAGCCAATCCCTCACCTCCGGTAGGCCCGGCACTTGGTTCGAAGGGTGTAAACATAATGGATTTTTGCAAGCAATTCAATGCTCGCACCCAGGATAAGGCAGGTAAAGTATTACCGGTTATTATCACCGTTTACAGCGACAAGTCGTTTACGTTTATCGTAAAACAACCTCCGGTGGCTATTCAGTTAAAAGAGGCTGCTAAACTTCAGTCCGGTTCTGCTGAACCTAACAGGAAGAAAGTAGGCTCTGTAACATGGGAACAAGTCCGTGCAATAGCTACAGATAAAATGCCTGATATGAATGCATTCACCATGAAATCCGCCATGAATATGGTGGCAGGTACTGCAAGAAGTATGGGTATAACTGTTACCGGGGATTTTCCCGAAGATGTTAAATAGAAAAATCCTGCGATAATGAGTAAGCTTACAAAAAATCAGAAAATAGTATACGCTAAGGTTGATTCTAACAAGCAGTACAAATTGTCAGAAGCATGCAAGCTGGTAAAAGATATCACTTTTACAAAGTTCGATGCCTCTGTTGATATCGCTGTTCGTTTAGGAGTGGACCCACGTAAAGCGAACCAAATGGTTCGTGGCGTTGTGACTCTTCCGCATGGTACAGGTAAAACAGTACGTGTACTGGTATTGTGTACACCGGATAAAGAGGCAGAGGCTACAGCAGCCGGTGCCGATTATGTAGGACTTGATGATTACATTGAGAAAATCAAAAACGGTTGGACCGATGTTGATGTGATCATTTGTACTCCATCTGTTATGGCTAAAATAGGTGCAATAGGCCGAATTCTGGGACCACGCGGTCTTATGCCTAACCCTAAGACAGGTACAGTTACTATGGAGGTAGGAAAAGCTGTCAATGAAGTAAAAGCCGGTAAAATTGACTTTAAGGTAGATAAACAAGGTATAGTTCACACCTCAATCGGTAAAGTATCTTTTGAGCAGGAAAAACTTGTTGAAAATGCTATGGAGCTCCTTAATACTGTAATAAAACTTAAGCCTCAGGCCCTGAAAGGTACATATGTTAAAAGCATATTTATCTCTTCTACAATGAGCCCGGGTATTAATGTTGATGTGAAAACAATCAGTGCTGCTGAATAAATAACGAATGTTTTATGAGAAAAGAGGAAAAAACACAAATTATTGAAAGTCTGGCAGCGCAGTTAGAGGAGACACCTAACTTTTACATAACAGACATTTCAGGGCTTAACGCTCAGAAAACTGCTATGTTGCGCCGTGCTTGCTTTGAAAAAGATATTAAGCTGATAGTTGTTAAAAACACACTGCTTAGAAAAGCTTTGGAGAAGAAGGCACTTGCAGAGTCAGAGGCTATATATCCTATTCTGGAAGGACCGACTGCAGTAATGTTTACACAAACTGCAAATATTCCTGCCAAACTTATTAAAGAATTTGGTAAAGAGCACGGTAAACCTGTCCTTAAAGGAGCACTTGTACAGGAGTGCGCATATGTTGGTGAGAACCAGCTGGAAGCACTTATCAGCATTAAGTCACGCGAAGAACTTATCGGTGATATCATTGGTCTTCTTCAATCACCTGTTAAAAACATCATATCCGGTCTCGTTTCAAACGGTGGCGGAAAGATCGCAGGTATTGTCAAGACTTTATCAGAAAAAGAGTAAGAAGAAATTAATCATTTTAAAACAATAATAACCATGGCAGATATCAAAAAATTTGCAGAAGAATTAGTAAACCTGTCTGTTAAAGATGTTCAAGAACTAGCTAAAGTACTTAAAGAGGAGTACGGAATCGAGCCTGCTGCTGCAGCTGTTGCTGTTGCAGGCCCTGTTGCTGCTGCTGCTGCTGTTGAAGCAGAACAAACTCAGTTTGATGTAGTCCTTATTTCAGCCGGACAAGCAAAACTTCAGATAGTAAAAGTTGTTAAAGAGATCACCGGTCTGGGTCTTAAAGAGGCTAAAGACCTTGTAGATACAGCTCCTAAAGCTATCGTTAAGGAAAAAGTTTCAAAAGCGGAAGCTGAACAAGTTAAATCTCAGATCGAAGAGGCAGGCGGAGAAGTTGAGATTAAATAACTCCACAACCCGTTGATCGGGGAATACCATCAGGTTTAGAGCCGTAAGGCGGCTCTAAACCTTTTTGTCGTTATTTTATTTATTTTCAACTAATCCGAAAAAAATGTCGCACAAAACTATAAATCAGCGGATTACATTCGCGACTTCAAAATCCCTTCTGGATTACCCGGATTTCTTAGAGGTTCAGTTGAAATCTTTTAAAGATTTCTTTCAACTTGAGACAACTCCGGAAAATCGTAAAAACGAAGGCCTTTATAAAGTCTTTCAGGAGATATTTCCAATTACCGATACCCGGAATAATTTCGTCCTGGAGTTTATTGACTACTTTATAGACCCACCCCGTTATACAATCGAGGAGTGTCTGGACAGAGGTCTCACCTACAGCGTGCCTTTAAAGGCAAAGCTTAAACTCTATTGTACTGATCCTGAACATGAAGATTTTGATACCGTAATACAGGATGTTTACCTTGGTACAATACCATACATGACACCGAGGGGAACATTTGTAATAAATGGTTCTGAAAGAATTGTAGTTTCTCAGCTTCACCGTTCACCTGGAGTATTTTTCGGGCAAAGTGTTCATGCAAACGGTACGAAACTATATTCTGCAAGGATAATCCCTTTCAAGGGATCGTGGATCGAATTTGCAACAGACATCAACAATGTGATGTATGCATATATCGACCGAAAAAAGAAATTACCTGTAACTACACTGCTTAGAGCAATAGGTTATGAGAGTGACAAAGACATTCTTGACATTTTTGGTCTGGCTAACGAAATAAAGGTAAACAAGAACAATCTTAAGAAATGCCTGGGGAGTACGCTAGCAGCAAGAGTTCTTAAAACCTGGAATGAAGATTTCGTTGACGAAGATACAGGAGAGGTTGTTTACATTGAAAGAAACGAAATTGTTGTTGACAGGGAGACCGTAATTGAAGAGCATCATATTGATCTCATACTGGACTCTGAAGTCAGCACAATTCTGGTACATAAAGAAGATGCAAACGTCAATGACTTTGCAATCATTCACAATACATTGCAAAAAGACCAGACCAACTCCGAGAAAGAGGCGGTCTTCTATACATACCGTCAGTTAAGAAACTCTGAACCGCCCGATGAGGCCACTGCCAGAGATGTAATTGACAAACTCTTCTTCTCTGATAAGAGATATGATTTGGGCGAAGTTGGCCGCTACAGGTTAAACCACAAATTAAATCTCAATATTGCAGATGAGACCAGGGTTTTGACAAAACTGGATATCATTGAAATTATTAGGTATCTGATACAACTGATTAACTCAAAAGCTGTTGTAGACGACATCGACCACTTGAGCAACAGAAGGATAAGAACTGTTGGTGAGCAGCTTGCAAATCAGTTCAGCGTTGGTCTGTCAAGAATGGCCAGAACAATAAGGGAGAGAATGAACGTAAGGGACAATGAGGTATTTACACCAATTGACCTGATTAACGCCAAGACTCTTTCTTCTGTAATCAACTCATTCTTTGGGACAAGCCAGCTATCACAGTTTATGGACCAGACCAATCCGCTTGCCGAGATGACTCACAAAAGACGTCTCTCTGCATTAGGACCCGGCGGTCTTTCAAGAGACAGAGCAGGTTTTGAGGTTCGTGACGTGCACTACACTCACTATGGAAGGCTATGCCCGATAGAGACACCCGAAGGCCCGAACATTGGTCTTATCTCCTCACTTTGCGTCTATGCAAGAATTAACGATCTTGGATTTATTGAGACCCCTTACCGCAAGGTAGAAGATGGAAAGGTAGATATGACCGTGAAAGGAATTGTCTACATGAGTGCCGAAGAGGAGGAGGAGAAGATGGTTGCTCAGGCAAACGTAAATATAGCTGAAGATGGTGATATTAAAGACGAAAGGATTAAATGCCGTTTTGAGGCCGATTATCCTGTAGTTGGTAAAGAGGATGTACACCTTGTAGATGTTGCTCCAAACCAGATTGCATCAATAGCTGCATCCTTAATTCCTTTCCTTGAACATGATGATGCTAACCGTGCACTCATGGGATCCAATATGATGAGGCAGGCTGTTCCTCTGATAAAGCCTGAATCACCTATTGTTGGAACAGGACTTGAGGGCCCTGTTGTAAAAGATTCCCGTACTCAGATTACAGCAAGAGGTAAAGGAGAGGTGGTTTATGTTGACGCCCGTGAAATTCATATTAAATATGAAATGACTGAAAATGAGAGATTTGTAAGCTTTGAACCGGAAATAACTGTTTACAGATTGCCTCTCTACAGAAAAACAAATCAAAACACCTCAATAACACTTAAACCCATTGTCAAAAAAGGCGATAAGGTAGAGGCAGGACATATTCTGACAGAGGGTTACGGTACCGAAAGCGGCGAACTGGCACTTGGAAGAAACCTGAAAGTTGCATTCATGCCATGGCAGGGTTACAACTTTGAGGATGCTATTGTTATATCCGAAAGACTTCTCAGGGAAGATGTATTCACATCTATTCACGTAGATGAATACATAATGGAGGTTCGTGACACAAAACGAGGAATGGAGGAGTTAACCTCAGATATTCCGAATGTCAGTGAAGAGGCGACTAAGGATCTCGATGAGAATGGTATTATCCGTATCGGTGCTAACATCGAACCTGGCGATATTCTCATTGGTAAGATAACTCCTAAAGGTGAAAGTGACCCATCTCCGGAAGAGAAACTCCTCAGAGCAATTTTCGGAGATAAAGCCGGAGACGTGAAAGATGCTTCGCTTAAAGCTTCTCCATCATTAAGAGGAACAGTAATTGATAAAAGACTCTTCTCAAGAGTTGCCAAAGAGAACTCCAAAAAGGGAAAATCCACATCTAAAAACCAGATTCAGCATGCCGAAGAGAACTTCGCACGCAAAACCGGTCAGTTAAGGGTCAATTTCCTGGAAAGGCTATTCGCTTTGCTTCAGAACAAGAGTTCTCAGGGAATTACAGATCTGTATGGTGTAGAAATAGTACCTAAAGGCGTTGAATTTAAATTAGATCTTCTGGACAAGATAGATTATGAAAATATCAACCCTACAAAGTGGACACCTGACAAGAGCACAAATAATCTAATCAAACAACTGATAAACAACTATCTGATTGCTTATAAAGAGTTTGATGCCGAGCTTAAGAGAATCAAGTACAACCTTACAATCGGAGATGAGCTTCCAACAGGTATAATGCAACTTGCAAAAGTTTACATTGCCAAAAAGAGAAAGATTAGAGTAGGTGATAAAATGGCGGGAAGACACGGAAACAAAGGTATTGTTGCCAAAGTTGTAAGAGATGAAGATATGCCTTTCCTTGAAGATGGTTCAATAGTAGACATAGTTCTCAATCCACTTGGTGTGCCGTCTCGTATGAACCTTGGTCAGATTTATGAAACAGTACTGGGCTGGGCCGGTAAAGAGCTTGGTCAGAAATTCAGCACCCCTATTTTTGACGGGGCAAACCTGGATGAGATCTGTGACTTTACCGACAAAGCCGGTGTTCCAAGATACGGTAAGACCTATCTCCGTGACGGAGGTACAGGTGATCTGTTCGACCAACCGGCAACAGTGGGGGTAATTTATATGCTCAAACTCGGACACATGGTTGATGATAAGATGCACGCCCGCTCAATAGGACCATACTCACTCATCACTCAGCAACCACTCGGAGGTAAAGCTCAGTTTGGAGGACAGCGTTTCGGAGAGATGGAGGTTTGGGCTCTTGAAGCATTTGGCGCAGCCAATATTCTGCAGGAGATTCTTACCATAAAATCTGACGATGTCGCAGGAAGATCCCGTGCATACGAAGCAATAGTCAAAGGTGATCCTATGCCGGCTGCAGGTATTCCTGAGTCGCTCAATGTCCTTCTCCACGAATTACGTGGTCTGGGACTAAGCATAAACCTTGATTAATTACATTATAGAATTTGCAAATCTTTGAATTAGAATAACATGTCTACAAAGAAAGATATAAAGGTAAAGAGCAATTTTAACCAGATAACAATAAGTCTGGCCTCTCCCGAAGAGATTCTGGAAAGATCATCCGGCGAAGTTTTAAAACCGGAAACAGTCAACTACAGAACCTATAAGCCAGAGAGGGACGGTCTCTTCTGCGAACGAATTTTTGGACCTTACAAAGACTATGAATGTCATTGCGGTAAGTACAAAAGAATACGTTACAGAGGAATAATTTGTGACCGTTGCGGAGTTGAGGTTACAGAGAAAAAGGTGAGAAGGGAGAGGATGGGACACATCTCTCTGACTGTTCCCGTTGCTCACATCTGGTACTTCAGAAGCACCCCTAATAAAATAGGTTATCTGTTGGGAATACCTTCTAAAAAGCTTGAAGCAATTATATATTATGAACGATATATAGTTATCCAGTCCGGTATTAAGAAGGCCGATGGTATAAAAGAGCATGACTTCCTCACGGAAGATGAGTATATGAACATAATTGATTCTCTCCCAAGAGAAAATCAATTGCTGGATGATTCCGACCCCAATAAGTTTATTGCCGGGATGGGAGCGGAAGCCATATACAAAATGCTTGGTAAAATAGATCTTGATCAGTTATCATACGATCTGCGCCATAAAACTGAGAATGAAACCTCCCAACAAAGGAAAGCCGAAGCTCTTAAGAGATTGAGCGTAGTTGAGGCGTTCCGGGAGTCAAAGAACATTAACAATCCTGAATGGATGATCCTGAAGGTGATTCCGGTTATACCTCCTGAACTGAGACCGCTTGTTCCGCTTGATGGCGGTCGCTTTGCAACATCCGATCTTAACGATCTCTATCGCAGGGTAATTATCAGGAATAACCGTCTTAAGAGACTAATCGAGATAAAAGCTCCGGAGGTAATCCTCAGAAATGAGAAACGTATGCTTCAGGAGGCCGTTGACTCTCTTTTCGACAACTCAAGAAAATCAAACGCTGTTAAGACAGAGGCAAACAGAACGTTAAAATCTTTATCAGACAGTCTTAAAGGTAAACAGGGTCGTTTCCGTCAGAACTTACTCGGTAAGAGGGTTGACTACTCGGCACGTTCGGTTATTGTCGTAGGTCCGGAACTTAAAATGCATGAATGCGGTCTGCCTAAAGATATGGCAGCCGAACTATTCAAGCCATTCGTTATCAGAAAACTGATTGAAAGAGGTATTGTTAAGACGGTAAAATCGGCCAAAAAGATTGTTGACAGAAAAGATCCAGTTATCTGGGATATTCTGGAAAATGCAATGAAGGGCCATCCGGTAATGCTAAACCGTGCTCCTACCCTCCACAGACTTGGTATTCAGGCATTCCAACCAAAACTAATTGAGGGAAAAGCAATCCAGCTTCACCCACTTTCATGTACTGCATTTAACGCCGACTTTGACGGTGACCAGATGGCTGTTCACCTCCCGCTTGGTAATGCAGCAATTCTTGAAGCGCAATTGCTAATGCTAGGATCACACAACATCCTCAACCCGGCAAACGGAGCACCTATCACCGTTCCATCTCAGGACATGGTTTTAGGCCTCTATTACATTACGAAACTACGCCCCGGAGCTAAAGGTGAAGGGATGAGGTTTTACGGACCGGAAGAGGTAATAATCGGATATAATGAAGGCACTGTAGCATTACATACTGAAATTGAGGTACGTATGCCAAAAGATATGTGCGATCACTCTAAAGGTTATGCGCTTGTTAAAACAACTGTCGGAAGAGTCCTCTTCAACCAGGTTGTACCACCGGAGGTAGGATACATAAATGAAATCCTCACAAAGAAATCTTTAAGGGATATCATTGGAAACGTGCTTAAGGTTTCCGGAGTAGCAAGAACTGCACAATTCCTTGACGATATCAAGGAGATCGGGTTTAAAATGGCATTCAAAGGCGGACTCTCATTCAACCTTGAAGATGTTATTATCCCTGTAGAAAAATCGGGACTTATTGAAGAGGGTTACAAACAGGTTGAAAATATAATGTTCTCATTCAATAACGGTTTGATAACCAATAACGAACGTTATAACCAGATAATTGACATCTGGACATCAACCAACTCAAAGCTTACAAATATTGTAGAGAAGAGGATTGCAACCGATAAACAAGGTTTTAACCCTGTTTATATGATGCTTCACTCAGGTGCGCGGGGTTCTAAAGAGCAGATTCGTCAGCTTTCGGGTATGAGGGGTCTGATGGCAAAACCTCAGAAATCAGGTTCAACATCAGCAGAGATTATCGAAAACCCTATCCTCTCCAACTTTAAAGAGGGACTCTCTGTTCTTGAGTATTTTATCTCAACACACGGAGCCAGAAAGGGTCTTGCCGATACTGCTCTTAAAACTGCCGATGCAGGTTATCTAACCAGAAGACTTGTAGACGTTTCTCACGATGTTATTATTAATGAGGATGATTGCGGAACCCTAAGAGGTCTTGTGGCAACAGCTATCAAAAACAAAGACGAAATTGTAGAATCTCTGTACGACAGAATACTTGGACGTACTTCGGTTCACGATATTTATAATCCGCTTACCGGTGAGAAAATTATTGAAACCGGAGAGGAGATTACTGAAGATATCGCAGAACTTATCCAAAGCTTGCCTATTGAACAGGTTGAGATACGTTCGGTACTCACTTGCGAGTCGCGTAAAGGTGTCTGCAGCAAATGCTACGGAAGAAACCTGGCAAACGGCAGAATGGTTGAGATCGGAGAGGTTGTTGGAGTTATAGCCGCACAATCAATCGGAGAGCCCGGAACACAGCTTACTCTTCGTACGTTCCACGTCGGAGGTACAGCTTCAAATATTGCATCTGAAAATGAAATTCTTGCAAGATACGAAGGAAGACTTGAGTTTGAAGAGCTCAGAACTCTTGTAAAAGAGAATGAGTTCGGAGAGAAGGCCGAGATTGTAATAGGTCGTACAGCCGAAATGCGTACTGTGGATATTAACACAGGTATCGTGCTCTCTACTCACAACATTCCTTACGGCGCAACTCTCTTCTTCAAGAACGGAGATATGGTTAAAAAGGGTGATAAAATCTGCGAATGGGATGCCTATAACGCTCTGACAATCGCTGAAACAGGTGGTAAGATCCATTTTGAAAATCTCATTGAGGGTGTTACATTCCGCGAAGAGGCAGCCGATGAATATTCATTACATAAAGAGAAGGTAATCATTGAATCGAGAGATAAATCCAAAAACCCTATTATCAGGATTCTCGATGAGAATAAACTCGAACTTCGTCAGTACAACCTCCCTGTTGGAGCCCATATTATGGTTGAAAACGGTAAAAAGGTAAAGGCTGGTGATATTCTTGTCAAGATACCAAGGGCAATCGGGAAATCGGGTGATATAACAGGTGGTCTTCCTAGGGTTACCGAGCTCTTTGAGGCCAGAAATCCATCCAATCCTGCAGTTGTATCAGCTATAAACGGTGAGGTACAAATGGGCAAGATAAAAAGAGGAAACAGAGAGATTATCATCAAATCGAGATCAGGAGAGGAGATGAGGTATCTGGTTCCGCTTTCTAAACAGATCCTTGTTCAGGAAAACGACTATATAAGAGCCGGGATGCCACTTTCGGAAGGAGCTGTTTCCCCTACCGATATTCTTGCAATTCAGGGACCTACAAAGGTTCAGGAGTACATTGTAAATGAAGTTCAGGAGGTGTACAGAATGCAGGGTGTGAAGATCAACGACAAGCACTTTGAAGTAATTGTACGTCAGATGATGCGTAAACTTGAGATTGTTGATCCGGGTGATACAAGATTCCTGCCTGAACAACTTGTTGATAAGTGGGAATTCATGGAGGAGAACGATAACATTTATGACAAAAAGGTTATTCTGGATCCGGGTGATTCCACTGAACTCAAAGCAGGTATGATCATTACTGTAAGAAGACTCCGTGAAGAGAACTCTACTCTTAAGAGAAGAGACCTTAAACTTGTAGAGGCAAGGGATGCAATCCCAGCAACCTCAAATCAGGTGCTTCAGGGTATTACCAGGGCAGCACTCCGTACCAACAGCTTTATGTCGGCAGCTTCGTTCCAGGAGACTACCAAAGTTCTTTCTGAAGCCGCTACATTCGGTAAAGTTGATACACTCGAAGGTCTTAAGGAGAACGTTATTTGCGGTCACCTGATTCCTGCCGGAACAGGCACAAGAGAGTTCGAGAAGATAATCGTTACCTCAAAAGATGATTATCAGAGAGTTTTCAAAAGCCGTAAAGAGGAGTAATCCAATAGCTTAGCAAAAAAGAGAGGCTGTCTGGTGAAGACAGCCTCTCTTTTTTATTCTCTCAGTTATTTGACCATCACAGGTGGTGCAAGCGGTACAAATGTAAATGGATTGTAGCTCTTGGTCATAAGAAGCGCTGCCTGTGAAGGGGTTTTTTCAATATCCTTCTGAACAAACTTCTCCAGAGTATACTCCTCCCCAGCCGTTGAAAGAATTCTTTTAACCATATGTTCTCTCGACGGAGCATTATAATAGGGCTCATTCTGAATCATACAACTTGATGTTTCAGGTCTCCACGCCCCGTAAGTGTAATAATATGCTCCCTGGTATGCTGATACTCGCTCGTAATTCTCTTTGTTAATAAAATGCTTCCACTTAATAGTGAGATAGTCCCCTGTCAAATCAACATTAGGATAGAAACCTGCCTTTGCAAAATTATTGAATTTGGTTTTATCCTCTTCACTGATTGTTTTACCGGAATTCGCCGAATTAACATATTCATCGGCCAACCTTCCGAAACCATGGCCACCCGCTTCATGAAGCAACAGATTCCTGAAATTTGATCCCGGAGTGGATGATTGACTCACAGGACAGATTGCAACTGCCTTACCATCTGACCATATCCAGCAGGTACCTGCATATCTGTTCTGATTTACAACCATTATAATGAGCATGTTCTTCAGTTTGGTATTATCTACTCCCGGAATCATTCTGGCAAAATCAAATGCCAGATCTGTATTGGTTGACATAGAAGATCCGCCCAGAAAATCAGAACCGAATCTGGAATTTTTATTTATGCTCTTATCAGTCTGTTTAACCCCACTCTCTCTTGAATAACCTGCCTGTTTATAAATCTTAAAGTACTCTCTGTAACTTTTGTACGGCTCAACACTGAAGAAATGTTCTATTCCCAGGTCAATATCACGATCAAAAAGACCACCCTCTTCAAAATCCTCTGAGATATACCCATCACCCAGGAAGAGGATTTCGTTCGGATAGGTTCCTTTTGTGCTGTTCTGTGCCACCTTGTATTCCGTATCAAAGTAACTCTTTTTAACACCTGTTGTCAGGTTATATACAGTTGACGTGCTCACACCTCCGAATGCATCAGAAGCAGATACTCTCCAGTAGTATTTTTTATTTGCGTCCAGATATGCAGGCAGATTATAGACACTATCCTTCATGGTATCAAAATAGGTCCAAGTCGTCTGATTCTCCGAATACTCTATTTTATAAGTCACTTCGTCATTGTCAGGATCTTTCGAAGTTCCCCATCTGAATGTAGGAAGTCTGTTTGCATCTGTCAGATTATTCACAGGAGATTTTAGTACAGGAACAGTAGGTACTGTATTTTTACCTCTCTCCTGAACTACTCTTATACTTTTATAAGTGTCCGCAAACTTAACATTCACATATGCATTTCTCTCCATTCCCGAATTAATAGCAAATGATAAAACGATCTCCTTTGTTCCTTCACCATTCATTTGAGAAGCAGTGATCCAGCCGGCATCAGTGGGTATCTCTACCTGCCACTTGGTATTTGATGTAATTATCACCGGCTTGGTTGAGGCATCTTTAGTAAGCAATATATCTGACCTGTCAGTTTCAAGTGTAGCAAAACCCTGTACAATATTGGCGGTTTTTGTGAGGCTTTTACTTGTAACCGTCAAAGTGACCTTTCTCTCTTCAATAGAGTTGTTATCGGTTGCCTTTATAGTAATCTCACCGTTTCCTGCACCGCTCGTAGGTGTGATGGTACACCAGGTAGAGGCAACGGTAGCCGTCCACTTGCTGTTTGATGTTATTTTTAGTTTAACCTCTCCGTTTATGTTGGTAACCGGTATGGTTGTCAGAGACAATTCCAGAGATTCGGGCGGTTCCTTTTCACAAGAAATTAAAGTTAAACTAATTATAAGCAGATTTAATATTATGGATATTTTTTTCATGAGTTACAAATCCTTTTAAAACGAAATTAAGTTAAGACTCAAATATAGAAAAAAAAGCGATATATTCTGATATCATTTCACTTTAAAGAGTTGGAATTATTAAATCGCTCAATATCTTCCAAACTGAAATCACTCATTACAATCATGTTTTTATTGTCAATCAGAAAAACTTTCGGAATCAAATTTATGTTGTATTTTATCATGACCTCCTTTTGGGCATTATCTATCATGTTTATCCAATCAAAATTCTCCCTCTCTATTACTCTTCTCCAGTTATTTTCCAAGTCATTTATTGAAACAGTTACGATCTCTGTATTTTTAAATTTTCCTCTCTTATATGATGAATAATATTGTCTGATTATGTCAATGCTCTCATTATTCCAGGATGCCCAGAAGAGAAGTATTGTCATGCTGTTTTTAACTGTTATATCTTTTAAGAATAGTTTATCCCCATTATAGCTATTCAATGCGAAATCCGGTGCCGTTTTACCCGCTAAAAGAGTCTCTCTTCGATTAATAATCTCTTTAATCAATTTAAGATACTTATTACCGGAATATAAATTTCTATCTTCAAAGAATCTCAATCTTTCTGTCACCTTATTAAAGTCGGCAACATTAACAGTTTCAAATAAATTTAGTAGTGAATAGAATGACTCCGGATTGGCACTTATCAGAGAATCATTATAACTTCCCATCTCTGAATTGGCTCTTTTCAGAATGGTATTGATCTCCGATTTTCTGACAGAGTCTGTTTCCGGGTTTAAAAACTCGGGGAGAATTTCGTTTAATTTATACCTCTCCATTACATTTTTACTCTTAATATTCAACTTATTAAAAAGCTCCTGACTCTCACCGCCCGATATTTTCGCATCCCTTAATGAAGATGATTGAGCTTCAATTCTGTAATTATCGTTCTCCAGACAGATAGGAATATTTTGAGGTATATCCTTAACAAATAACAACATCCTCTCAGGTGAATCAAGTTTTCCCTCAAACTTAAACCGACCTCTCCTCAACCCGGCAGAGTCATATAACACCCCCTTTGTCTCTGCAATCTGCATATAAATTTTCCCACGCCTGAGGCACTCCTCATCACCTGATATTCTCCCCTCTATCACATAACCCTCTCCACCGTAACTACAACCGGTAAAGAGTAAAACCAGAAAAAAAGAGAACTTGATTACTGTTCGATACATATTCTATTCATTATACTATTATACAAATTTAATAACTAAATGTTTAAATATTTTTATTAAACTCAGATATTATAAAAAGAGGCCGGAAATTCCGGCCTCTTAATAATACTTTTGCTATTTATGTTATGGCATTGTAAACATCTCTTTAAATGTACCACTAAATGCAAGTGGGGGATTTGCAGTAGGGAGAACAAATTTACTGTACCAAATATGATTTTTCCCACTAATCTCTGTTGTTTGCGGACTTACATAAACATAACCATATGAAGCACTATATAGATATCCAATATTTTGCTGTGCACAAGTAATAACTCCATTATCGACCTTAAATTCAATATTGTAACCCGGCTCATAACAGTTGGTAAGTTTGTAGAAGTTAAGAGTTGCCGAAATAGTAGCCTTCTGAACAGGTTGACTCCATGTTCCTTCATAGAACTCCGAAGAGTATGTTCCATTACCGAAAGCAACATATACCAAAGGTAACATCGCTTCAACATTTATTGATTTCACTTTGGATTTTGAAACCATTGTGTCGTCATTAATTGTTAAAGTAAAAGTATACTTAGTTGCAGGCGCAACACTTGATATACTGTAGTTAACAACAACATAAGCACTTCCCTCACCGGCAGCAAAGGTTACAGAGTTGCTTTGAAGCGAGAATTTTGAAGTTCCAGTTCCAGAGATAGTTATTGGAACAGTAGCTGCATCTTTAGTATTTCCTCTGTTAATCAGAACATTTACTTTACCATTATCGGCCTGGCTCAATCCATAAACCAGCAGAGTTGAACGGAATGAGGCATCAACTGCACCTATATCACTGCTGTTGATATATGGCTTAATCTCATCCTGATTACATGAAACGACTAGTACAAGTAATAATACCAGCGTTGTTATATATCTTAAATTTTTCATTTACAATAGGTATTAAAATTATAGCGGATTTTGATCTGTCTCAATATTCAAATTTTCATTACCATCAAACTCCTGTTGAGGAATTGGTAATACAAACTCTTTAGACTTAACACCGGTATTAATGGTCTTAATCAGTTGAGAGTGGTTAGTTCCAGTATAATCTCTGGTAAAACCAAGTCCTAGTCTCTTAATGTCAAACAGACGACCAGCCTCTCCCCATAGCTCGATACGACGCTGGAATAAAATCTCATCCATTATTGTAACAAATGCGCCATGTGTGTCTGAGTTATAAGTGTTTGCATCTGTTCTGGCACTTAATCTTGCAGCCATGTTAGGGTCACGAACTGCTCCGAGTTCCATAAGTAATGTTCTTGCAGCAGGATATTGTCCAAGTCTTGCCTTAGCTTCAGCCTCGATAAGCAACATCTCTTCTGCTCTCAGATAGATATAGTCTCCGGTATAGTCAGCAATATTTTTGTATTTGTACTTAAACTGAGCATGGCTCTTGTTTGGACCGGAACTTGCTGGAGATGCAACTGTAACATTCCACCATTGTTTCCTTTTATCTGTTGAAGGAATTTGTCCGTATAACCAAGCATCCAAACATTTTCTTGAAGTTACACCGTAACCGTTTGCAGTGATTACCGCAGGTGTGCTACCCGGATCAACGTGGCAGAAGAAAGTACCCCATCCACCTGATACAGCTTCAGTTGCAATAACTTCACCACCCCAGAGAACAGATGATAATTTAATATCATTGAAACCAGAATAGAGAGCAGCATCTCCTGAAAGTAAAGCATATCCCTGACGAGCTTCAGCAGCAGCAGCAGCAGCACCTGTCCAGTTCTCCATTGTTAATAAAACCTTCGCCTGAATTGCTTTAGCTACGTTATAGTCTATTTGTGATTTATGTGCTCTTGCAACTCCTGCATCCTTAGCAGCTTTCAACAGTGTAGTTGCCTCTTCAAGGTCAGCTGTGATCTGATCATAAACCTGTTTTAGTGTTCCTCTTGGTGCACCTATCAAAGTAGGCTCAGTATAGAGAGGAACTCCCGGAGCATTCTCGTTTCCTTTGTAAGTATGCTGGAAGAATAGAGTTAAATAATAGTAACCGTAAGCTCTGAGAGCCAGTGCCTGACCAATAATACTCTTTATTTTGTTAGGGTCACCTGTAATCACATCTTTCGATGCCAATACGTAGTTTGCATTGGTTATAATCTTATAGTAGAAATTCCACAATCCGTAGCATCTCCACGAGGCACTTGCATATCTTGAACGAACATCATATTTGTAGTCAAAATAGAACCACCCGTTACCCTGCTCGGCCTGTACATAGTCCTCACCCATAAGATCGGCAACCATATTGTGTGAAACTATCCCGAAGTTTTGTTGTACGTTTCCTGTTGTACCAAACCAGGTACTGTTAGGCAGATAAAGAGCTCTGTAAATACCGTTTAGTGCTACCATTGCACTCTCGGTGTTACTAAAGATCAATTTACCTGAAACTGAGTCAGTAGGGACCGTGTCAAGATACTCCTTTTCACAAGAGCTCAATACAAGAACCATCGCTACTGCTAATATTGATATTATCTTTTTCATAAAGTATTTTCTTATTTAATTTCTTGTTAAAAAGTTATATCCAGACCCAAAGAGATAGAGCGGGTTGGAGTATATACATAATCGGTACCTCCAGTGAAGTTAAACTGTGGATTCATCCCTTTCAGATATGAGAAGAGCATAATATTATCGGCAACAGCAGAAATTCTTACATTCTCAACACCAATTTTACTCATCCATTTCTTAGGCAACGAATATCCCAATGTTACGTTCTTTATTGAGAAGTATGATGCATTTGTAAGGTTTCTGTCAGATGTTTGCATATTTGCACCAAGCTGAGGGAGTGGAATATCTGTGATATCACCAGGTTTCTGCCATGCTCTCTTAAGGTGTGACGAAAGTGCGTTACCTTGATAAAGAGGATCCAGCAGGTTACCATACAGACCGTCAAGAATCTTACCACCTATAGAGTATGTACAAAGTACACTAAGATCAATTACATTGAATAATTTGAAATCATTGTTGATAGAACCGTAAAGATCAGGCATACGATCGCCCACAATTACCCTGCAAGCAGCTGCTTTTGTTTTATCTGAAGAGATATATGGATCAGAACGTGTACCGTCTGTTGCAGTATCCCATACCCAGTAAAGTTGATATCCTGTTGCAGGATCAACACCGGCTGCCCTTGGTAGATAGAATGAGTTAAGTACTTCACCCTCTTTAATAATATAGTTACCACTTGTAATTTCAGGTTTGTTTGCAAGATTCAGAACCTTGTTTTTCACAGTTGATCCCATCAATGTAAGTGTCCATTTGAAATCCTTATTAGTCATAATATCACCACCGACTGTAATTTCAAAACCGGCATTCTGCATATTACCAATATTCTTGTTATAGCTTAAGAAACCTGTAGACATAGCAAGAGGGTAAGCCAGCAACATATCTTTAGTAACCCTTTTATACCATTCTGCCGATATTGTTAACCTGTTGAATAGTCTAGCATCAAGACCGATATTCAGGTTTTCATTCTTTTCCCACTTAAGGTTAGTATTTTCGATTGAAGCAACAACTGAACCGTTTCTTCCTGCATTAGGGAATCCGAGGTCATAAAGTGCCTGCCATGGATAGTATCCACCAACAGCATCATTACCCTGAACACCAAAGCTGGCCTTCACGTTCATGTTGTTAATCCACGAAATACCCTGCATAAATGACTCCTGAGAAACCCTCCAGTTACCACCGATAGACCAGAAATCACCCCATCTGTTTGAACTGTGGAACCTTGATGAACCATCCCTTCTGAAGGATCCTGAAATATAATAACGGTCTGCATAGTTATAGTTCAACCTTGACAGATATGACTCAATAGTATAGTTATCTTCGTATGAGTTAGCTGTGATAACTGTTGCAGCAGCCGATAATTCGTAAAGTCCGCCAAACGGGAATCCCGATTTTGCACCCATCATGTAGTTGTACTGGTAAGAGTAGCTCTCATGTCCTACAAGGAAATCAAGATTATGTTTCTCATTAAAGGTTCTTTTATAAGTTAAAAGCTGGTTGAAAGTTTTACTTATTGTATTCATACTATACTTATAAGCACGACCTTGAGAACCTGCAGCATTACCAAAGTAAGGGTTTTCGTAAGAGTGTTGTTGCTGATTAATAAAGTCAAAACCAAGATTTGCAGCGAATTTTAATCCACGTATCGGACCTGTCTTGAAATCAAGAAGCTCAATATATGATCTTCCGCTGACACTTGAGTTAACAGACCAGAATTTATCGTCATAAAGTGTTGCAATACTGTTATAGTTTTGCTGAGCACCCGATGCACGGTTATTACCGTAGTCGAACTGCTTTTTACCATTCGCATCTAATACAGGTTTTCCTTCTGCATCAAGAATATAAATTGGATAGATAGGAGCCATCAACATACATGAGTACCATACGTTTGATGTTGAAGATCCTGTAGCATTCAGGAAGTTGCTGGTAGTTTGAGCAAAGTTTGTATTTAACCCGAACTTTAACCACTCTATTGGTTGAGCGTCAACGTTTGCTCTTCCTGAATAACGTTTGAAAGCTGTTGTCTGAAGAATACCTTTTTCATCCAGGTAACCAACAGAAGCCATATATCTGGATTTTTCAGAACCTCCGGTCACAGTTAAAACATAATCCTGTCTTACCGGACTATCAGCTGTTACTGCCTGCATCCAGTCATCATTATATTTTAATGTTGCCTCATTTTTAATTTTTCCTGTAGTCAGGTCAAATAGTTGGTTCAAAGGTAAATTATAAGGATTATATTGTTCGTTCAATCCAAATAATTTACTAGGTCCGCTCAACATTTGTGTAATTGCAGTGGCTCCGGCAGTTGCAGGATCTGCTCCTTTAAGAATAATTTCTTCATTTTTGAATGACTGGAACATATATTCCATCCAATCTTTCTCATCCAGTGTTTCATACGAAGGAAAAGCACGTGAAGAGACTCCCCATAAACTTCTGAAGTTTACTTTTATCCTTTCACCCTCTCTTGCTCCTTTCTTTGTTGTAATCATCACAACGCCATTTGCACCTCGAGAACCATAAAGAGCTCCGGCAGAAGCATCTTTCAATATTGTCATTGATTCAATATCTGAAGGATTAATTGAAGATAAAGCACCATCATAAGGGACACCATCAACTACATAAAGTGGAGAAGTTGAAGCATTTATAGAGCCATAACCCCTGATAACTATGCTTGAAGAAGCTCCGGGCTGACCTGTACCGGATGTTACCTGTACACCTGTAGCCAGTCCCTCAACAGCTTTTGTTACGTTGGAAACAGTTCTTTTTTCAATTTTGTCAGATTTAATAACTTCCGCAGAACCGGTAAACGATTCTTTCTTAGTTGTACCGTAGGCAACAACTAAAACATCTTCTAGCTGAACTGCATCCTGAGCAAGGGCAACATTAACAACAGTACGTCCATTGACTGGAACTTCAACCATTGTATACCCGATAAAACTGAAAATAAGTGTACCGTTTGAAGGGGCGCTAATGGCATATTTACCATTTAAATCTGTAGCAGCTCCTGTCACAGTACCTTTCAGCTGAACTGATGCATAGGCAACAGGCTCACCTGTTTTTGCATCGGTAACAGTACCCGTTACCTGTATGTTTTGGGCAGTGGTAAACCCAACAGACACTACAAGCAACAGCCCTGTAAAGAGTAGTTTAAATTTTTTCATTTAGTTAAATTTTGGTTAGTAATTTAAGTAATTTTGGTTATGTTATATGTACTCAGTTTATGAGATAAAACAAAGATAATAAAAATTTCCTTCAAACATAAATAATATTGAGTAATAAAATTAAGTCATTAAAGACTATAAACTAACTATTTAATAAAAAAAGGCTGCAAAATGCAGCCTTTCTACTTTAATTATTTTACTATATTTTAGGTAAATGTGGTAATTATTTACTAGCAGAGTCCTTGTTCTAGTGTAGCTCTGGCAACTTTCATAAATCCTGCAATATTTGCACCATTTACATAATTTATAAAACCATCACTTTGTTTACCGTATTTAACACACTGTTCGTGAATGCTTTCCATTATTTGCTTTAACTTTGCGTCAACCTCTTCGGCAGTCCAGCTGATATGCATTGCGTTTTGAGTCATTTCAAGACCTGAAACAGCAACACCACCTGCATTTGCAGCTTTACCCGGAGCATAAAGTACTTTTGCTTTCTGAAGTTCGGCAATAGCTTCAGGAGTACAACCCATGTTTGAAAGTTCCCCTACACAAATTACACCATTTTTAATAAGTTCTCTGGCATCATCTCCGTTTAGTTCGTTCTGGAATGCACAAGGTAATGCAATGTCAACTTTTACAGCCCATGACTTCTTGCCTGGCAAGAATTTTGAACCCGGGAATTTTGTTGCATATGGAGCAACTACATCATTATTAGATGCACGAAGTTCCAGCATATAGTCGATTTTCTCTTTGGTCATTCCCTCTTCGTCTACGATTAAACCGTCAGGTCCTGAAAGAGCAATAACTTTTGCTCCAAGTTCTGTAGCTTTAAGAGCTGCACCCCATGCTACATTACCAAAACCAGAAACAGATACGGTTTTACCTTTGATATTAAGGCCTTTGGTAGCAAGCATATGTGTCACAAAATAAACTCCGCCGAAACCGGTCGCTTCAGGACGGATAAGTGATCCACCCCATGTTGAACCTTTTCCTGTAAGAACACCCGTATTCTCACGGGCAAGTTTCTTATACCAACCATACATATAACCTATTTCACGGGCACCAACTCCAATATCACCAGCAGGAACGTCTGTATCAGGACCAAGGTGACGCCATAGCTCTGTAATGAATGCCTGGCAGAAACGCATAACTTCTGCATCAGATTTTCCTTTAGGATCAAAATCAGATCCACCTTTACCTCCACCCATTGGAAGAGTTGTAAGGGCGTTTTTAAACATCTGCTCAAAACCCAGGAATTTCAGGATTGAAGGATTTACTGATGGATGGAAACGAAAACCGCCTTTGTATGGACCGATTGCATTACTGAATTGTACTCTGTAACCAAGGTTTGACTGAACTTCGCCTTTATCATCCTGCCAGGTAACCCTGAAGGTGAAAATTCTGTCCGGTTCAACTAGTCTCTCAACGATTTTTGCTTTTTGAAATTCAGGGTGCTGATTGTAGATTTCCTCAATCGACTCTAATACTTCGTGAACTGCTTGTAAAAATTCTTTTTCGTGGCCATGTTTCTTTTCTAGAGAGGCCATTATCTCTGCTACTTTCATAATAAGTTAATTTATATTGTTTGGTAAAAAGTTATCTTATGTTATTTTACCTCCCAGGTTGCTCCGCTATGCAACAACTCATCCATGTTGTGGATTTGTGCATGTTCAATAGCATCTATAACCTGATCCCGAACGTTGTCGTCATATGTTTTATCTTTTACAGCCCTGATTACGCCAAGTGCTACCGGGAGTTCAGGATATGTCATATCTATTAGCATCGAATGGATTCCCGGATTCTCTTCCTGTGCGTTATGAACGAGTAAATCTTTTTCGGTGATTCCATTTTCTCCGATTATGACCGATTTTAGTTTGTTGCCATCGAGAATAACACCTTTGTTTCTATCTTTACCGTAGATCATAGGTTCTCCATGCTTTAAAGTAATAGTTCTTTCGGCACGAAACTCTTTATCAGCAATTTCAGAGTGTGTTCTGTCGTTAAAAATAACACAGTTTACCAGCACTTCGGTAACAGCTGTTCCGTCATGTTTAGCGCTTTCAACCATAATGTCCTGAGTGAGTTTCAATTCAACATCTATACTCCTCGCAAAGAAAGTTCCTCTTGATCCGAGAACAAGAGCTCCGGGATTAAATGGATGCTCTACTGTTCCGTAAGGAGAGGTTTTTGTTATCGTTCCAAGTTTTGATGTTGGTGAGTACTGCCCTTTGGTGAGACCATATATCTGATTGTTGAACAAAATGATATTTATGTCAATGTTTCTCCTGATTGCGTGAATAAAATGGTTACCGCCAATTGCAAGAGCATCACCATCTCCGGTAATTTCCCAAACTGTGAGTGTTGGATTGGCAACCTTTATCCCTGTTGCAATTGCAGCAGCTCTTCCGTGAATTCCATGAAAGCCGTAAGTGTCCATATAGTAAGGAAAACGGGATGAGCATCCGATTCCGGAAACAAACACAAATCTCTCTTTTGTATAATTTAGTGCTTCACAAACTTCAGGCATCGCACGTTGAATACTTGCCAGAATAGCATGGTCTCCGCAACCCGGACACCATTTTACCTCCTGGTTGCTTTTAAAATCTTGTGGAGTGTATTTCATATCCAAATAAATTCAAATTGTTTAATTAAAGTATTGCGTTTACTGCGTCATAAATCTCCTTTACGATGAAAGGCTGACCCTGAACTTTGTTGTATTGATGATAATTGAATTGTTGATGTTGGGTTCTTAAATAGTTGGCAAACTGCCCGCTGTTTAATTCGCAAACAATTATTTTTTTAAATTTAGAGAAAATGTCGGCTGTATTCTTTGGCAGAGGCAAGATATAGTCAAAATGTGTCATACTTACACTCTTACCTTCACCTTGCAACTCTTTAACTGCAGTATAAAGGTGTCCGTAAGTACCGCCCCATCCGACAACCAATACTTCGCCACTCTCCCCTCCTATCACCTTCTGATCAGGTATGAAATTGGCAAGTCTTGCAACTTTTTGGGCTCTCTCTGCAACCATTCTTTCGTGAACCAAAGGATCGGAAGATACTGATCCATTATTGTTCTTCTCCAAGCCTCCCACTCTGTGTTCAAGACCTTTTGTTCCCGGAAACGCCCATCTTCTTGCCATTCTTTCCACATCTCTCTTATAAGGCCAGAATGGATTCTCTTCGGCCTCCTTAATCAGTGGAGGGTTAATTGCAGGGTAGTCCTTCATTGCAGGAATTCTCCAAGGCTCAGAACCATTTCCCAAAAATCCTTCAGTTAACAGCATGACAGGCATCATATGCTCCATGGCATATTTTGCAGAATAAAAGGCAGCATCAAAACAGTGAGATGGTGAGTGAGCAGCAATAATTGCGATAGGACACTCTCCGTTTCTTCCATAAAGAGCCTGATAAAGGTCAGTCTGTTCTGTTTTAGTAGGAATTCCGGTTGACGGACCGGCTCTTTGAACATCGACGACAACTAACGGAAGTTCAGTAATCATTGCCAAACCTAAAGCCTCCGATTTAAGAGACAATCCCGGGCCGGAAGTTGTTGTTACAGCCAGATTTCCTGCGTAGGCAGCTCCAATTGCAGTACAAATGCCGGCAATCTCGTCCTCACATTGAAGTGTCTTAACATTAAGATCTTTTCTAAGTGCTAACTCTTCAAGAATGTTTGTGGCAGGTGTAATAGGATATGACCCGCAAAAAAGTGGAATACCTGATTTTTCGGAAGCTGCTATAAGACCCCATGCTGTTGCCTGATTTCCGTTTATATAACGGTATGTACCCTTCTCCAGTTTTGCAGGTTGAACTTTGTAGGTATTTGGAATAGCGTGAATATTGCCTGCATAATTAAATCCATCTCTCAAAACCTTTTTATTTGCCTCTGCAACTTCCGGTTTTTTTCTGAATTTTTTATCAAGATACTCTTCTGTAGATTCCAAAGGCCTGTTGAACATATAGTAACAGATACCTAGTGTAAATATGTTTTTTGATCTCAGGATTGATTTTGAATCCAGCCCGCTATCTTTAAGGCTCTCTTTTGTCAATGAAGTGATAGGCGCAAATATTATGTGGCGGTCCTGAATTTTTAGTTCAGAAACGGGATCATCTGTTGAAAAGCCCGCTCTTTTAATTCCCTTCTCATCAAAAGTATCGGCATCCAGTATTATGGTTGCAGATGGTTTTGCCCATTTTGCATTAGAGCGAAGAGCTGCCGGATTCATTGCAACAAGAACATCGCAAAAATCTCCAGGAGTTAATATCTCTCCACTTCCTATATTTACCTGGAATCCGGAAACTCCGGCAACTGTTCCTTGGGGTGCCCGAATCTCAGCCGGAAAATCCGGGAATGTTGAGATATCATTACCATACAGGGCCGATGCATCGGCAAAAAGCGTTCCTGTTAGCTGCATACCATCTCCGGAGTCACCAGTGAACCTGATAACAACCTCTTTAGTATCAATAACTTTGTGTTGCATAAATAAACGTTTAAATAAACTGGATCTTTGTGTTTGTTTGATAAATATTCTACAAATGTAGTTAATATTCCAATCCACAAAAGAAAATTCTTCTGAATTTTAATTTATAATTAAATTTTACTTTTTTTATGCAATATAATAAGTATCTATTTGTGCCAGGCTTATAATTTTAACAAATTATATGTGTTTTGCCTAATTTGAGATTGTTTTGTAAAACGAACCATAAGTTAAACAAAAAAATCTAAGATTGGTTATAGATATTGAGTAGTTATAATTATTTTTATATTTGTGTAACGTAAACTAAAATGGCAATAATCCGCAAACTCAATGGTGTTACGCCTGAAATTGGCAAGAATTGTTTTTTGGCAGAAAATGCTGCCATTATTGGTGATGTCTTAATCGGAAACGACTGCAGTATTTGGTATGGTGCTGTTCTAAGAGGAGATGTAAACCCAATAAAGATAGGTGACAGGGTTAATATTCAGGATGGTGCTGTACTACACACGCTTTATAAAAAGTCTGTAGTTGAAATCGGTAACGATGTATCTGTAGGTCATAACGCAATAATTCACGGTGCTAAGGTTGGCAACAGAGTTCTGGTTGGTATGGGTGCAATACTTATGGATAATTCGATTATTCCCGATGATACAATAATTGCAGCAGGTGCAGTCGTTTTAAGTAATAGTGTGCTTGAGCCCGGGATTTATGCAGGAGTTCCTGCAAAGAAGGTAAAAGAGGGTTCTGAACAGATTGGAGAGTCTGCATTCAGAAATGCACAGGGATATATGATGTATAAAGATTGGTATAACTCCGGATCTGAAATTTGATTTTTAAAATTAATCTCTCTAAAACACAATACTAAATGAAAAAAATTTTCTTAATGGTAGTAGCCGCAGGTATGATTGCCTGTACGCCTAAACATGATGGCTACATTATCGAAGGTACGGTTACCGGTGATAATATCACTGATGGTAAAGCGTATATAACAAACCTTTCCCGGGTAGAGCCAATAAAAGATACTGTTGACTTCATAGGGGGCAAATTTAAATTTATGGGCAAAGTTGTAACTCCTGAGACATATGCCATCACATTTGAGGGTATTAAAGGGAGAATCAATGTTTTCGTAGATAATTCAATTATTAACATAGCTGCCAAAGTTGAAGAACTTAATAAAGCAGAGATCACAGGCGGAGTTACAAACGAACTTATTAAAGTTCTGGATGCCGATAGAGCCGTTATAAGCAAGAAATACAACCTGGACTCTCTTCTTACCGAGTTTTACAAAGATTCAACAACTCAGGCCAGAAAAGATGAGATAATTGCTGTCTATGAAAAAGCACAAAAAGAGACAGCTATTGTTGATTCAACTTTCTTTGCAAACAACCCTAACTCGTTTTATACAGTAAACGAGATGCTTAAAAAAGTTGAAAATTACTCAATTGCAGAAATGGAGGCAAAGATAGCCGGCTACAAAGCGCTTCCTGAATTTGAGGGTAATCGTTTTGTGAAGGATATGGAGGATGCTGTAAATACCCTTAAAACCCTTGAGGTCGGTATGGTAGCGCCTGAGTTTACACTTAACGATCCTAAAGGTAATCCCGTTTCACTTTCAAGTGTTTACAAACAAAATAAAATCACAATGATAGATTTTTGGGCAGGTTGGTGCGGTCCATGCCGTGCTTTCAATCCAACATTGGTAGAAATTTATAAAAAATTCAATAAAGCAGGATTCGGAATCTTAGGCGTTTCTCTTGATAATGACGCAGGTTTATGGAATAAAGCTATAGCAGACGATAAACTTACATGGACACAAGTTTCTGATCTCCAGTATTGGAACAGTGCTGCTGCAAAACTTTATTATGTAAGATACATCCCTCAGAATATTTTTGTTGATCAGGAGGGTAAAATTGTTAAGAGAAAAGTAGAAAAAGATAAAATAGAGGAGTTCCTTACAGAATTTCTGGGTCTGAAAAAATAGATTTTCAGCAATTTTCATTAATTGAGGGAGTTCATTAACATATGTTCTCCCTTTTTTTGTGGTTATCTGTTAGATATTGAATATAAAAATATCATCACTAAAAAGATACTATATTATTTTTTAATGCAAACTTTACCATTTCTACTGTGCTTTTAAAGTCATACTTCTGCATTATATTGTTTTTATGAGTTTCAACTGTTCTTACGCTTATATTTAATTTTTTTGCCACTTCCTGATTTGAAAATCCCTCAACATATAATTTTAAAATCTCTTTTTCTCTGAGTGTAAGAGAGTAGTTTTTTAATTTTTCATTGGAACTTACATTCTTAATTTTTGAGACATAAGATCTCATCAGGTTTTTAGAAATATTTGAACCATAATACTCCTCTCCATCGTATATTGTTCTTATCGCCTCCATTAACATCTCTTTATTGGTATCCTGTTTTGGCAAAATCCCTTTAGCCCCTGCTTTTATTGCATTATAGATATAATCATCAGTTGTATACATAGATAATATAAGCACTCTGGAGGGTAAATTCAGCTCAATGATTCTTGAGGATAATTCGATTCCAGTCATATCCGGCATTGAAATATCACTAATAACAATGTCAGGAGATTTCATTTTGATTATTTCCAGTGCTTTTATCCCGTTGGATGCACAGCCTAAAAAATCAATGTCATCTTCGTCTATCAGCATGGTTTTCACACCCTCAAGAATTATCTGGTGGTCATCGACCAGAAGCACTTTTATCTTTTTCATTGTTAAACAATTTTACTCACTTTAACTCTAATTGTTGTTCCATTTTCAGGGGAGGTTTCCACGTCGAATGTTCCGTCCAGTAAAATGCTCCTTTCACGCATATTGAAAAACCCTCTTCCCAGCCCCGTATCATTGATATTATAGTTGAATCCTTTTCCATTATCCTCAATTATTAAAACAAGGTTTTCTGTCGTTTCTGTAAGTTGAACAAGTATCTGATTTGCTCCTGAATGTTTTATTGCATTATTTAATGCCTCTTGAACAATCCTGTATAAATAAATTTTTGTTCTTTGTTTTATATTATCAAAATAACCGAACCAAGAGAAATCTATTTTAACACCACTGCTTTTCTGAACCTGGTTGCATAGATTTTTTATCGCAATTTCGAATTCAAACTCCAATATACCCGAAGGTGCCAGGTCAGTTGATATCTTTCGTAATTCGTCAATTGAATGGTTGATCTGATTTTTTAAATCATTAATTTTTTCATAATTAGCAAATTCCTTTTTACTTATCAGATTTTCAAGTGTCATTTTAATTGCTATTAACTCCTGAGCCAATCCATCATGAAGTTCACGTGAAATACGATGGCGCTCAAACTCCTGACCATCGTATAATGCGGAAATTCTTTTGGCTTTTTCATCAACTAATTCCAAAGTGTTTTTTTGGATATTTTCAATCATTTGGTTAAATGTTAGAGCCAGAACACCAAATTCATTTTCAGATCTGATATCAACCTTGCTATTATAGTCTCCTTCTCCTGTTTTACCCGCAATTTTTATTAGTTTCTGAACCGGCAATACAACATCTGATCTGATTATCTGGGCTATAGAGAAGATCAATATTAAAATAATGACAGAAACAAAAATGATATCATTTCTCAGATTTTTTATAGAGATGAGAGCTTCATCATAATCTATCTCTGCAACTATTACCCAATTAAACCCTTTAACTGATATTCTGTCAAAAGAGCTCAGACATGTTACCCCTCTGTAGTCTTTAGTAATCATTGTCCCGCAACCTTCACTTAATGCTTTCCTTACTGCGTTGGTTTTTACTTTCACCGGAATTGTATCATAGGGTAAAAACCTGGATTTACTTCGCATTATAAAATTAGAATCAACCAGATAGACCTCTCCTGAATTCCCCAGTCCATTTACCTGATTTGTATCAAGCATTATTCTGTCAATCTCCTTAAAATTAATTTCAGATAAACTGATAGAGCCTTCGGAATCGCTCTTAGTGAGACTGCTAAAGAAGGTTTGTATCTGCTGCTTTTTCAAAGACTTAACAGAAGTCAACTGATCGGTTGCTCTCATAATAAGAGCTTCCCTCGCTTTATAGTATGAGTAAAACCCTATTACAGAAAGTGAAGAAAGCCCTACAATCAAATATAGGAACATTAGTTTTTTTACAATAGACTTCTTAAACATATTCCTATTCTAAAATTATATTCAAAAGTACATTAAATTACTCCTTCATCATAAGCTTTTTCACCATGTAACGTTGTATCTAATCCTAATTTTTCGTCTTCTTCTTTAACTTTTACCGGAGTAATCCTATTTATAATAATCAACATTAAATATGTGAATCCAAATGCATATGCAGAAGCAGCAACAACTGCTGTAATTTGTTTTAAAAAGAAACCAACACCTCCATATATCAGACCATCTGTACCTGCATTGTTTAAAGACTTAGACGCAAAAACTCCTAATAAAATTGATCCAAAAACACCTCCTACTCCATGTACACCCCAAACGTCCAGTGCATCGTCCCATTTCATTTTATTTTTATATTGAACTGCTAAATAACACATTACCCCTGCTGCAGTTCCTATAATTGGAGAGGCCCATAATGGCACATATCCTGCACAAGGGGTTATTGTAGCAAGACCTGCAATAGATCCGGTGAGTAGTCCAACAAATTTAGGTTTACGTTCTCTAATCCATTCTATAATCAACCATGAAATTGTTGCAAAAGATGCAGCTATATCTGTATTTAAGAATGCTAATGAGGTTATACTGTCAACCTGGACTTCACTTCCGGCATTAAACCCATACCATCCAAACCAGAGTAATCCGCTTCCAATTGCAACTAAAGGAATACTGTTAGGTACTGAATTCCTATCAACTCTGGCTCCAACATAGAACACTGAAGCTAAAGCAGCAAAACCCGCTGTAGCATGGACCACTATCCCTCCGGCAAAATCCAGAACTCCCCAATGAGCTAATAATCCACCGCCCCAAATCATATGTACAAATGGATAATAAACCAGTATTTGCCAAACTGTTAAGAAAATAAAATATGATTTAAAGGTAACCCTGTTAACAAATGCACCGGTTATTAAAGCTGGAGTAATTATAGCAAACATCATCTGGTAAGCAATAAACACAATTTCCGGGATCTTTCCGTTGCCCTCCCATAATGTATCAATTGAAACGCCTGATAGAAATGCTTTATCCAGATTCCCGATTATGCCACCATCTCCACCGCTGAAACAAAGTGAATAACCAAAAATTATCCATAAAACAGTTGTCCAACCTAATGATACAAAACTTTGTATCATTATCGCCAATATATTTCGTTTGGTTGCCAACCCTCCATAAAAAAAGGCTAATCCAGGAGTCATAAGCATTACAAGACTGGTAGCCAGAAGCATAAATCCTGTGGAACCGGTGTCTAAAACACCTGCATTTAACATAGTAGATAATATCATAATATTTGATTTTAATTATTAATTCAATACTCTCAAGGATTTATTCTATAATGAAAATCCAAAGACCATAAATATTTTATTATTCACTGGATTTGAAATCAGTGAACATTGTACCGGAACTGAAAAATTCTCCGTAATCTGAATTGATTTAGAAACTTTTAAACCTAAATTTATTACACCAGGCTTTTCATTAAGATAAAATGGTGTTTCACCTTCGTTTATGTTTGCTTTATCTGGAGTCACACCTAAAAAAACATTTAAATCTATATCTTTGATTCTGGCGTTATACCCTATCTCAATATATTTTGATTTAAATATTTTTCCATTATTTCTACGAGCATCATTTCCATAGAAATTCATTGCTATAAGCAGAGTAAAAGGAATTCTTTCCGTTCCATGAAATGTAAGGCTACCTTCCAGAATATGTCCTGTTTTTGTATCTCCCCATTCAAAATAATTATCTTTTGTTCCTGTGTTCAATCCGGGGAAAAAATAATCTGTAACTGCTATGGTAAAGGTACCTTTGTATGTATAAGAGAGATAGAGATCTGTCTCTTCATTTGCTGTTCCGGCAAGAGAAAAAGCACCCCATGCCCCCACTGTAAAGGAGTGATCGGTTCCACCCATATTTAATTTCATCCAAGGTTGTATACTTGGACTTTTGCCTCCCAAATCCAAGCCTCTCCACACATAACGGTTAAGGATATCTCCACCAAAGTTCAATTCCTGAGCCTTTGTCTGAGAAAATAGTAGAAATGTCATTAAAATAATGAGAATAGATTTTTTCATAAGTTTAAAGTTTTAATTTATACTCAAATTTATGATGAGTAATAACTACCTACAATAATGAATTTTCTGAATTAGATCTAGGTGTTTTACGTATTATGCTTTATAAAATATTAAACTTCTGAAACTTATAATTCATATAATTAAAAAGAGGATGATCATGAATTATGGTCACCCTCTTGATTTAAAAAGAGTTTCTATTATTTATGGTAAATCAAGTACTTCATTATATACTCCGAATGAACCTGCTTCTACTCTGAAATCCACAATGAATGTGATCTTTTTTCCAACTTTTGATGATCCGGCAGAACTTCTTGGATCCCAGCTTATCATTCCATACGTTGAGTGTATATATCCCATCGGTTGTTTTGCATAAGAGACAACTCCGTTATTAACTGAAAATTCAATCGGATAATTGTTATAGTATAAGTCGGGTAATCTGTAATAATCTGCCTCTAAAGCCTTTTCTATTGGTTGTGGCCAACTGTCTTCAAAGAATTCTGAAGTAAAAAGGCCTGTCCCTAATGATTGAAACGTCAGTTTTCTTTGTGCAGAAACCTTTATGGTCCTTATACCTCCCTCTGATACCTGATTTTCATCGGTTATTGTTACATCAATTGAGTATTTTTCACCTCCAAAATTATTTATACTTGGATAGGTAAAAACTAAATAAGCCTTATTTTCTCCATCGGCAAAATCAAAAGAGTTTTTTTGAGGTGAAAAAACTCCTCCGGTATTATTTGTAATAGTAACAGGGACTGATGCAGAACCCTTTGTGTTACCTCTCCACATTTCAAGCTGAATTTTATTGCCATCCGAAGCAAGCATTGAATAATTGACTACTGTTGACGGGAAAGAGGCCTCTATTTTATCTGTAAGTTCGTATTTTACCCTCTCTTTTTCACATGCAACCAGTGAAACAAGTAGTGCAATAACACCAGTAAAAATTAATATTTTTTTCATATTCATTCTTTACTTATTAAATTAATAATTAACCTTGAGGACTTGGATTTTGATCCGAGTCAGGATTCATATTCTCATTCCCGTCAAATTCGGATTGCGGAATCCATAATATAAATGCTGGAGATCGTGGGTTTGTATTAACTGATGTAATCATTCTTGTATGATTTGATCCGTCAAAATTCCTTTTAAACCCTAATCCTAATCTTTGCAAATCATGTAATCTCGGGATTTCACCCCAAAGCTCTAATCTTCTTTGGAATATAATCTCATCCATTAAAGTTGTAATAGAGCCGGTAGTATTAGGGTTTATCTCTTTGCTATTTGTAAGTGCTGCAAGTCTTGATGAATAATTTGCATCTCTGTTTGTACCAATCATTGAGATATACTCTCTTGCCTCACTCCAGTTTTGCAGATGACATGCTGCTTCAGCTGCTATAAGAATCATCTCTTCTCTTCTCATTAGTACATGATCTCCTGTAGAAGCTGTAGCATCTTTATAAACCAGTTTCTTTTGACACCATGACCTGTATGAGCCATTTTCTGTTCCAGGCAGTCCCCATTGACTACTATTTAAAGGTTCTGTCCACCAATTTTTTCTACTATCACTATTTGGTATCTGAGAATATAACCATGATGAAATGAGGTGTCTTGCTTTTGAATAGGTACTTTTACAATCAGCATCCATATGGTTGTAAATATCATAATTCCCGATAGCTTGGTCTGTCTGTATAATCAACGCCCACATTACATCCTTGGCATTCGCATCATTAATGTGTGAAATTTCTGAGAAAGAAGCAATTGAAGTTGGCGATTCCAATGCCTTTTTAGCCGCAGCCAAAGCTGTTGAATAATCTTTCTGTACCAAAGCATGCCTTGCTTTTAATCCATATGCTACGTATTTGTCTATATGAGATTTATGGCTCTGAGTCTGAGAACTTCCTTCAAGAAGTTGTATTGCTTTATCTAAATCTGAATTAGCCTGATCATAAACCTGTTTTACAGTTCCCCTTGGATTCCCTGTTGATCCTGCGATAGTAGGTTCTGTATAGATAGGAACCCCTGGTTTTGTTGGATCATTTTGCTGATAACATTGAACTAACCACATATAGCAAAACGATCTTACAGCATATGCCTGTCCTACAACATAGTTTGCAATAGACTCATCTCCCGGAATTTTGCCCTCATGCGCAATGATATAGTTCGCATTTGAAATAAGAGTATAAAAGAAATTCCATGTTTGGTATTGACGACCGGCTGTATTGGAATAGTCACCCCAGATATCAAATGCATAATCATACCAGAACCATCCTGAACCGGCGGCATCCATAATATGATCTTCTCCCATAATATCAAAAACAAGTATATAAGCAGGCAGACCACCATTTTCTGCAGCCCATCCAGTTCCCCAACCTCCCGTATACATTAGTCTGTAAATACCATTTATGGCAGCAAGAGAATTTTGTGCATCGGAAAAGATTGCAGTTCCCGAAACACTGTTTGTAGGGTCGGTTTCAAGCATATCCGAACAATTACTCAACAAAAGCACTCCTACAAGTGAAAATATATATAATATCTTTTTCATCTTTATTCTATTATAGAATTTAAAAATTTAATATCAATCCCATTGAAACAGTCCTTGATGGAGTGTATGAGTAGTATGTACCTCCCTTGAAATCAAATTGAGGATTTAATCCTTTTCTTGCAGTTGCAATAAAAATATTATCAGCTGTTAATGTAATTCTGACATCCTGAAATTTTACTGCTCTCATCCATTTTTGAGGTAATGCATATCCTAGTGTAATATTTTTCAATGAGAAATATGATGCATCAATTAATTCATCGGCAGTACGTGTAACTTTATAATATCCGTTACCATCTATTCTTGGTATAGTTACCAAATCACCCGGTTTTCTCCACGACAAGAGCCTGTCTTTATGACCTGCCTGTCCGACATATGTATTATAAAGTAAACCATTATAAACTTCATCTAATATTTTTCCCCCTAAAGAATATGTAAGCAGAATACTTAAGTCGAAGTCCCCAATTTTAAAATCATTAGCTATAGATCCATAGAGATCAGGAATACGACTTCCTGCTATATCCCGGCATTGAAGTGCTTTTGAATAGTCACTGGAAATATAACTATCACCCCTGTTTCCGTTCTCATCATTATCCCAAACCCAATAGAGTTTATTACCGGTAGCAGGATCTATTCCTGCGGAGCGGGACAAATAAAATGAATTGAGTGTCTCTCCCTCTTTTATTATAAAGTTCCCGGTAATGATTTCAGGCTTATCTGCAAGGTTTTTAACTTCGTTTTTTATTGTTGAAGCCATAAAGGTCAAACTCCAGTTAAATCTTTTTTTCTTAAAGAGATCTGCTGAGATACTGGTTTCAAAACCACTATTCTGCATATTTCCAATATTCTTAGAATATCCGTTAAATCCAAGTGAAAGGGCCATTGGATAATTCATAAGCATATCCCGTGTGAATCTATTATAATACTCTGCCGATAAAGAGACTCTATCAAAAAATCTAGTCTCGATACCTATATTCATATTTTCATTCTTCTCCCACTTTAATTCCGGATTTTCCAAAGAAGAGATGACAGCTCCTGAGTTAGCACCGTTTGGAAATTCCAACGAATAAAATGCCTGCCAAGCATACAGAGATCCTATATTATCATTTCCCTGGACTCCATATGAAGCTTTGAGTGTAATGTTGTTAATTTCTGATATCCCTCTAAGAAATGATTCCTGAGAAATTCTCCAGCTACCACCTATTGACCAGAAATCACCCCATCTTACATTACTGTTGAATCTGGATGTCCCATCCTTTCGGTAACTCCCTGAAAAATAATACTTATCATTAAAGTTATAGTTGAGTCTTGATAGGTAAGACTCTATTACATAATTATCAGAAAATGAGTTTGCATCCTGGATAGTAGTGGCTGCATCAAGTTCATAAAGGCCTCCAAAAGGGAATCCTGTTTTAGTAGCTGACAAAAATTGTTTATTAAACTTATATAACTCATGTCCTGCCATAAAATCTATTGTGTGTAATCCAAACTTGCGATTCCACGTTAGTAACTGGTTAAAAGTAAAGCTGAACGTTCTGTCATCCTGAATATTAATATATCCGTTTATTCCTTTTGAATTGCCAAAATAGGGATTATAATAGGTTCTGTTTTTCGCCATTATATAATCAAAACCATAATTTACAGAAGCCTTTAACCCTTGAAGAAATCCACTCTCCAAACCGCCTAGTTCAATATATGTCCTGCCACTGACATTATCGGTAACACCAAGATATTTATCTTCGTGTAAATTGGCAAGTGGGTTCCACCCTGCTGATGCTCCTGCAGGTCTGTCTTCACCCCAGTCGTACTTTGGATCTCCATTTGCATCAGTAATTGTATTACCATTCGAATCTTTTTCATACATAGGATAAATTGGTCCCATTAAAAGACATGTATAAAAAACATTTGAATATGAAGTATTTCCGGCTTGCAGGTTACCAAGAGTGGTACTGTTTGTTGTATTTGCAGCAAAACTCACATTAAATCCTGTCTTTAACCAATTTTTAACTTTTGAATCAATGTTTGCTCTTCCTGAATAACGTTCAAAGTTAGTAGATACTACCAATCCCTCTTCTTTAAGATATCCGACCGAGAACATGTAGTTTGTTTTCTCCGATCCTCCTGTTAATGAGATTTGATACTCCTGCCTTATAGGTTGTTTAGCTGTAGAATAATCCAGCCAATCCTCGCTCCATTTCAAGGTTGTTCCATCGATAATCTTACCGGTTGTATGATCGAAAAGATCTGTCGCTGATCGACTGAATGGATTGTATTTTTGATTGTTACCAAATATTTTCGAAGCACCCAGAGCCATTTCTGTCTGTGCAGCAACTCCTGCCTGTGAAGGTGGTGTCCCATCTGCAATCAATTTATTTTTATACATAAAATAGATATCTTCTGTCCATTCAAATGCATCCATTGTTTCATAACGTGGAATAGCGCGTGAAGATACTCCCCAGTTACCTTTAAACTTAACTGAAATATTACCTTCCTTACCTTTTTTTGTTGTGATAAGCAATACTCCGTTTGCACCTCTTGCTCCGTAAAGAGCCCCGGCAGAAGCATCTTTGATAACAGTCATTTGCTCAATATCATTTGGATTAATTGCGTTAATTGCACCATCATAAGGAACTCCATCTAATACATATAATGGGTTATTTGAGGCACTAATAGAGCCAAAACCACGTATAACAACCGATGCTCCCGCTCCTGGCTGACCAGAGCCGGAGGTAGCCTGAACACCCGTTGCCAATCCATCCAATGCTTTTGTGATGTTAGCAATTGTTCTCTTTTCAATTTTCTCAGATTTTACGACTTGTGCAGATCCAGTAAATGATTCTTTCTTGGTTGTTCCATATGCAACAACGATAATATCTTCAAGAGCAATTGCTTCAGGAGACATTGTAACATCAATTACTGTTTTGCCACCAATTTCTGCAATTTCTGTTTTTTTACCAATAAAGGTAAATGTCAGAGTTTTACCAGAAGCCGGTACATTGATTATGTACCGACCATCTGTGTCGGTCAATGTAGCGATTTTTGTTCCCGTTACAGATACTGTCACATAGGGCAGAGGTTCTTTATCTTCACTGGAGACGACTTTCCCGGTTATTTTTTGCTGGGGATAAAGAACTGAAATACCCAAAATGATTGACATTGTCAACAAAAGGAGTCTTTTCATTTGATTAGTTTTTAGATTAATAATAGTTTATGTTGGGCTATATATTGCGCTGTCTATTTTTGTTATATCAAATATAGTTATAATATTTTTTTATTAACATTTTTTTTGCAATTATTTAAAACCAAAATAGATATCTTTTAAATAATGAAGTTAATCATGTGTGAACCATGATTATTTATTTACAGGATATCTGTCTGCAGTAATTATTTCTATAATTAATCACAACGCTTTACAAATAATCAAATGTATATCTCTGGAATTTTCCAAAAGTAAAAACCCATTCAATTTCCTGAAGAAGCTCTTCATTATTATATCTGAAGAATAAAGATGCGTCAAAGCCATTTTCACCTTTAAATTTCCCGGAAATTATTTTACCATACCGGTCATGAGCGAAATTTATTACTCCGGTCAACCAGCCATCCATATTCTTATAATATGCTTTTATCAACTCACCACTGGAATTATAAATATATGACTCAAAGCTGTTTAATGCGTTTGATTTATATGAACTTCTTCTTATTAATTTATCATTTTCATCATACAGATATGTAAAATATTCTTTATTATCTTCTGAAATTTCTCTCTCAGAACTTAACAATTTTCCATATTTATCATATTTATATAATGTATTCGTTTCAAAGCCATCGTCTCTGATAAAAACTTTTTTTTCGAGTAAATCAGAATCATTATAATAATAATATGATGGACCTCCTTTTTCATTATTAAATGTGTATAACTCTTTAATTATCTTAGCTTTAGAATTGCCTGACAGATAAGGGCTGGTATAATTATAAATTTTTGAATTTATTTTAGAGTAGTAATATTCAAAGTTCTGACTCCATCTTCCTTTGAAATCCCAGTTTTCAGAAGTCATATTTCCATGTTTATCGTACTTATATGTTACCACACATGTTGTGTCGGTGTTATTAAACAGTATTGCGTAATCTTTTTTCCCGGATTTGTTATAAAAAAACCTAAGATTACCATTTAACCATCCTTTATGATTAACGAGATTTGCCGATATAAGCACACTGTCTTTATAAAAATATTCGGCATATCCCGATTTGTTATCAGATCTGAAGAAGTGTTCATTTAACTTTTTGCCCTGATTATCATACTCGAAGCATTCAAATGATGTTATACCATCTGAGAAATCTCTGAATGCGCTTATTAAATTCCCTTTTGAATCATATTCATACAGATTTACAGAACAGCGACTACTATCATTCATAGACCATAATGATTTATACAGAGTACCATTATTGTCATATTTGAATTTAGTTTTCTCTTTTGCTCCTGAACTGTTTTCATAAGATAATGATTCTATTCTGAAACTTTTTTCAGCATCTCCAAATGGTTGCGCATAAATTATATTGCTAATTATCAGAAAGATAATTAAATTCAACAAAATTAATCCTTTTCTCATTTTAATTTTAGTTACATATTTCTGTAAATTTAAATTAAAATAATATTAGACACAACAAATATTCTACTTTTTTATTAAATGAATCTTGTTCACTATTTCTTAAGGAAATATACAGGAACAAAATATGAGATAAATCTTGTTTTGTTTTGGGCAAAAAAGAGTGACTATTTTATTAGTCACCCTCTTTAAGTTTATGTTAATTCTCTATATCTAGAGTATAGAAAACGCAACAGTGAGTCCGGCCATAACAATTGAGACCATACTCATCAGTTTTATGAGGATATTCAGTGATGGGCCGGATGTATCTTTAAACGGATCCCCGACAGTATCGCCAACCACTGTGGCTTTATGCGCTTCCGATCCCTTACCTCCGAAATTCCCCTCTTCCACATATTTCTTTGCATTATCCCAGGCACCTCCTGCATTCGCTAAAAAGACTGCGAGTACAAAGCCTGTTCCCAGACCGCCAACCAACAGACCCATTACTCCGGAAACTCCAAAAATAAGACCAGTTACAACTGGTATTATGATAGCAAGGATTGATGGGAATAGCATCTCTTTCTGGGCACCTCTTGTAGATATCTCTACGCACCTTGCATAATCAGGTTTGCCGGTTCCTTCCAGAATACCTGCAATTTCACGAAACTGCCTTCTCACCTCCTCTACCATCTTCTGAGCTGCTCTGCCAACGGCATTCATTGTAAGACCGCAGAAGAGAAACGACATTACCGAACCAATAAACACCCCTGCAAGAACTTTAGGATTCATTAAAGTCACCTGATAATAGTCCATAAAATCCGGAATAGTAGCCTCAGCAACATTTACGACCCTTCCTGCAACCTCAATTGTTGTTTGTCCGATATGCGCCAAACCTATTTTTACCTCTTCCAGATATGATGCCAGCAGTGCTAAAGCTGTTAAAGCCGCCGAACCTATTGCAAAACCTTTCCCGGTAGCCGCTGTTGTATTTCCCAGAGCGTCCAGTGTATCTGTCCTTCTGCGAACCTCAGGATCAAGGTTACTCATTTGTGCATTTCCACCTGCATTATCGGCAATCGGACCGTAGGCATCGGTTGCAAGAGTAATACCCAGAGTAGATAGCATCCCAACAGCAGCTATCCCTATTCCATACAGACCCAATCCAATATTTGAGGCACTTGTCATATTTGCTAAATCAAAGTCAATGGCAAACAGAAACGATAGAATTATGGCTGCAGCTATTGTTATTACAGGAATTGCTGTAGAGATCATACCAAGCCCAACCCCTGAAATTATCACAGTAGCAGGACCTGTTTTACCGCTTTCCGAGATTCGTTTAGTAGGTTTGTATGAGTGTGATGTATAGTATTCTGTCGACTGACCTATAATTATCCCTGCCACAAGTCCCGTAACAACGGAGAATGAAATTCCAAGCCAGTTTTCAAGGCCAAGCACATAAAGAATTACAAAAGTTGAAATTGCAATCAATACAGAGCTTACATTAACACCAAGACCAAGAGAACGTAAAAGCTCCTTCATCCCGGCACTCTCCTTGGTTCTGACAATAAATATTCCGATTATAGACAGAATAATACCAACCGCTGCTATGAGCATTGGTGCAAAAATTGCTTTTGTCTGCATCTCCGGATTTATATAGAATGCAGATGCTCCCAATGCCGCTGTTGCAAGAATAGAACCACAATACGATTCATAAAGATCGGCACCCATCCCTGCAACATCACCCACGTTGTCTCCTACGTTATCGGCAATAGTTGCCGGATTTCTGGGATCATCCTCAGGGATTCCCGCCTCAACTTTTCCAACCAAATCTGCTCCGACATCGGCTGCTTTTGTGTAGATACCACCCCCTACTCTTGCAAAAAGAGCCTGAGTTGATGCTCCCATTCCGAATGTAAGCATGGTAGTTGTTACTATCACCATTTTTTGAGAATCCGATACACTCTCAATAAAATTATCAAGAATTATATACCAGATAGAGATATCCAGTAAACCCAGTCCGACTACAACAAGTCCCATAACCGCCCCAGACCTGAATGCCAGCCTTAAACCACTGTTCAGTGATCTGATAGAAGCATTAGCGGTTCTTGCAGATGCGTATGTAGCTGTTTTCATCCCAATAAATCCTGCAAGTCCAGAGAAGAATCCACCCGTTAAAAAAGCAAAAGGCACCCAAGGGTTTTGCACTCCGAAACCATAGGCCAGAAGCGCAAAGAAAAGCGAGAGTACAATAAATACAATTAATACAACTTTATATTGCTGTCTGAGATATGCCATCGCTCCGCTTCTTACGTGCTGTGCAATCTCCTTCATAAGATCGGTCCCTTCGCTCTCTTTCATCATCTGCCTGAAAAAGTACCAGGCAAACCCAAGTGCAAGAAGAGATGCAGCAGGTACAAGGTAAAAAAGTAATTCTGTGTTCATAAATTTAAGTTTTTATAGTATTAGATATTTTTCAGTTTAATAATTTTAATTTAAAGGTTTACAACTTCATATCTATCATCGTTAATTTCCGGACAGATAGTTCTGGAGAGTGACTTAAGAACATCATTTGGGCCTGATGAATAAAATAGCGTATTCAAAAAAGAGCTTTCATCTTTTAGGATTTCAAGCTCTTTTGCTATTTTAACTAACTGTTTAGCCACTGCCGGTGCCGGATCCAGAACATTGACACCTCTCCCGGCAATCATTTCTATTTCGGGCTTTAAAAAAGGATAATGAGTACATCCGAGAACTATATTATCTGCTCCCTCTTCCAGCATAGGTTCAATATAGACTCTAAGCAGTTTTTCAGTCTCCGGTCCGGAAAGTTTTCCCTCTTCTACAAGTGCAACCAGTCCTGTTCCCACTTTTTCCACCACCTTTATCTCTGATGCATATTTTTCGAGGGTAGAGTTATATAACTCACCAGATAGAGTGCCTTTTGTTGCCAGTACACCAATTACACCGCTCTTTGAGAAATTTGCTGCAGGCTTAACGGCAGGCTCCATACCTACGAATGGAACTTGAAATTTACTTCTCAAACTTTGTATTGCAGCAGATGTGGCAGTATTACAAGCAACTACAACAATTGCAGCACCTCTTTCAATTAAAAAAGAGGTTATCTTCTCTGTCCTGCCAATAATTTCCTCTTTTGGTCTTGGGCCATAAGGACAGTAGGCATTATCTGCAAAATATAACAATGGATGACCCGGAATAAGTTTAATAATCTCTCTCCATACCGATAATCCACCAACCCCGGAATCAAAAATTCCAATAGGTAAAATTTCCGATTTTTTCCTGTGCATATTAAAAAAAAGTCGCTCCGATGATGAAGCGACAGTAAAGTTATAAAAAATCCGTTTGATTCTCTGCGTTCTGCGAAAAAATTACGGGGTACTATTTTTTTGCAGGTGTAGCTGCCGGAGTATTTGCAGATGAATTGGCTGCGTTTTGTCCCGACTGCATAGGTTTTTTATCGGCAGGAATTTTAAGAGCACTTTTTGCCAAAGGAAGAATATCTTCACTCAATGTTGCATCTATATATGGCAATGACCCTGCAGATGTATCGAAAATGTAGATTAAACCTCTCTCTTTACCGATACTCTTGATTGTCTCGTTTGCTTTCTGAAATACAGGAGCATATAAGATCTGCTGCATTTGCTGGTACTCTTCAGATGCATTTTGCTGGTACTGTTGGATTCTTCCATCAAGCTCCTGAAGCTCTTTTGTTTTTGACTCAAGAACTGCTGCTGTCCATGTAGCCTGTTTTTGCTGATAGGTATTATACTTGGTCTGGAATTCGGCCTGCATAGCTTTCAGTTCGCTTTCAAGTTCGGCTGCATATTTTTCGAGTTTAATTACAGCACTGTCTCTTTCGGGCATAACAGCAATCAACTCCTGAGAATTAATGTGTCCGAATTTGAGAGTCTGAGCAAAACTTGTAGAAGAGGCTAAAAGGAAAACAGATAATAGAATTTTTGATAAATGTTTCATATTGTGTCTATATTATTGGTTTCTAATTTATTTTAAGTTTTTTAAGAACTAGTGGCGTAAGATCCCCTTTTGGATCGCTGAAAATTATTCCCTGGGCAGTGGTCAGGTCAAATACCAATACAACCCCACTCTCCTTAGCAACAATATTAATTGCCTCCTGAACAAGATCTTTTATTGGATCAAGAAGTTTTTTTGAATTTGCCGCCATTACGCCATCCTCACCGAAAATCTCCTTTTGTTTTTCTTTTACTTTGCGCTCCCTCATAATAATATCGTTCTCCCTGGATTGCCTTTGCAGATCGTTCAGATTAATCTTCTCAGACTGATATTGGCTAAAAATATTCTCTATAACCTTTATCTCTTTTTCGATCTGAATCTCATACTGACTCTTCATTCTCTCCAGTTGTTGCTTTGCCTGAATATATTCCGGAATCCTTGATAAGATTACCTCTGTATTCACATATCCCGCACTTTGCGCCAGGGCAGATGTTGCCATGACCGATAGAACCCCTAAAATAAAAATCAACTTTTTCATATACGGAATTATTAATAATTAAAACTGCTGACCTATTACAAAGTGGAAATTACTTCCGCTCACCTTTTTATTCTCTACAGGGTCAAATCCATATCCCCAGTCAATACCAAGCATACCAACTATCGGAAGAAGTACTCTTACGCCAAACCCCACCGATCTCTTAATAGAGAACGGATTGAAATCTCTGATGTCAGACCAGCTGTTACCACCTTCAAGAAAAACAAGAGCGTAAATTGTTGACTGAGGTTGTAATACGATAGGGTATCTTAACTCCAGAGTAAACTTGTCATACACATTACCAGCATAACTGTCATTAATTCTTGGGGTGAGTGAGTTGTTAGGATATCCTCTCAAACCAATGACCTCTGAACCGTAAGTATTATAACCGGACATACCGTCTCCTCCGAGAATAAACCCTTCGAAAGGAGAGTAGCCCAAACTTCTTGAAAAGTATCCCAGATAGCCGAAGTTAGCCCTTGTCATAAGAACCAGATCCCCTGAAATCCTGTTAAAAGTGCTCCCTTTAAATGTCCATTTATGGTATTCAATCCATTTGTATCTCTGGGCATCTGTCATCCCTTTGTAATTTGTATTCTTATCTCTGAACAGTGAGTAAGGAGGGGTAATCTGGAGACCAAGCTGGAAATCGGATCCTGACCTAGGATAAATCGGCTGGTCTGTAGAGTTTCTTTGTAATCTGATTTTCCAGCTGATATTGTTTGAAATACCGTCTTTAAAAATAAAGTAGTACTGCCAGTCGGTCAGTTTATATGATTGTGCACTTATCTCATTATAGAGAACAAATTCATTGTCCGGCCACTTCAATCTGGTTCCGATACCTGCAGATAACCCATAAACCTCCATGCTCTGCCCTGAGTTCTGATAGAAGTAGGTTGAATTTGTCTGCTTGGTATAATACGAAGAAAAACTCAGAGATGTAGGCTTTTTTCCGAATAACCAAGGCTCGGTAAAACCTGCCGAAAATGCAGTATAATAAGATCCGTTGGTCTGGAACCGGATAGACAGCTGCTGGCCATCGCCAAGAGGAACAGGCCTCCAGGCCTTTTTATCGAACACTTTACTAAGTGAGAAGTTATTAAAACTGATACCAAGAGTTCCAACGAATGTATTTCCGCCCCATCCCCCGGCAATCTCAAACTGACTGTTCGACTTCTCTTCAAGGTTATAAGTGATATCTACGGTATTGGCAGATTCGTTTGGTACTACACTGTAACCTGTGGGTGACATAAGCTTCTCCGGATCAAAATGCCCCATTGCAGCAAGACCTCTTAAAGATCTCTCGAGATAGGTCTGATTAAACAGGTAACCCGGGCGGGTAAAGAGCTCTCTTCTTGCAACCTTCTCGTTAGTAACGTTATTCCCGTTTATTATGATTCTGTTAAAGTTTGCAGGTTTTCCCTCAAACACCCTCATCTCTACATCCACCGAATCATTCACTATTGACTTTTCTACAGGAACAACACGGAAAAACAGGTAGCCCCCGTCTCTGTACATCTTTGATATATTTCCATCTTCTGCTTCAAAGAGACGTTTTTCCATAGAAACAACATCATATATATCACCCTTGCCTATTCTGAGCACACCATTGAGATCCTCACCTGTGTACATTGAATTGCCTGTCCATGTAATATCTCTGAAATAGTATCGTTTACCTTCGTCAATAATAAATTTGATACCCAATCTACCATCTTCAATATAGAAAATTGAATCTTTTACAATTCTTGCATCCCTGTAACCGGCCTCACTATATTTCTGAAGCATTAATTTTTTATCGTTGTCGTACTCTTTCTCATTGAATTTCTTGCTGCTGAAAAAGTTAAGAATTCTCATATCCTTTGTCTTTTTCATTGCAGATGCAAGTTTCGAACTCTTTACATTCGCATTCCCTTCAAAGAAGATCTTTTTAATCTTTACTCTCTCTTTTCTGTCAACAACAAAAGTAACCCTTACAGCGTTGGAAATGAGAGTGTCATTCTCTTGTTTTACAGTAATCTGAGTCTGCAGGAAGCCTTTTTCAACATAAAACTTCCTGATGATTTCAGAAGAGGATGATAATATATAATCACTTAATTCGCTACCTCTGCGAAGTTTAAGTCTTTCATTCAGGTCAGTTTTTTCACCACTTCTTACACCTTCAAAATCCCAGTGGGAAACCCTTGGCCTCTCCTGAAGATAAAGGTTCAGATAAACAGTATCCCTTTTTACTGAATCAATATACAACCCGACATCCGAGAAGAATCTTTGCATCCATATCCGCTTGACAATGGACGAGATATCATCTCCTGGTATTGTAATTTTATCACCCCTGGATAATCCGGTGTAGGAGAGCATCTGCTCCTCTCCGTAGAATTTTGCTCCTGTAACTCTTATACCCCCGACAATATATTCCTGGGGTTTATTATAATCAACGACTACCCCTTTGGACGCAGTATTATCCTGAGCTGCAGCCCTGTAAACCGGAGATATTAATAACAATAATAGGATAAGTGGTAATGACTTCATCTGCACTTTTCGACTGTAAAATTGCAAAGATAGATTTTTATTTGTATCCAAGTTTAGTTTAATTGATTTTATTAATCTGATCTCCTGTCTTTCCATACCTTCTTTCCCTGTAGGCGTATGTTTCCAGAGCTCTTTTGAAGTCATTTTTGCGAAAATCGGGCCAAAGAACATCTGTAAAATAAAATTCTGTGTAAGCACACTGCCACAGCATATAATTACTTATCCTCTGCTCGCCGCTGGTTCTTATAAGCAGGTCCGGATCGGGAATGGATGCAGTGCTTAAAAGAGATTCAAGGCACTCATTTGTGACCGGCTGATCCATTGAGACCTCTCCCATTTTAAGTTTATATATATAACTGTTGATAGCCTGTATAATATCCCACTTACCACTGTAACTCAGGAATATTACAAGAATTAATCCATCATTGACAGATGTCGTTTTTTCTATCTCGGCAATCTTTTCTACGAGTGATTTACTCAAACGGCTTTTATCACCTATGGAAAGAAACCTCACTTTGTTATCCATCAGGGTAGATCGTTCGTTAATAATAGCATCTATCATTAACTCCATCAAACCCATTATCTCACTTTGCGGTCTGTTCCAGTTCTCCTCGGAAAAGGCAAAAAGACTAAGATATTTAATCCCGTTCTCTGCAGCAAATTCAGTTGCCGCCCTCACAGACTCTACTCCGGCTTTATGTCCTGCCAGCCGCTCCAGCCCTTTGCTCTTTGCCCATCTTCCGTTACCATCCATGATTATGGAAACGTGCGTTGGAATTTTATCCATGTTTACTTTATATATTTCTTTTATCTTCTCCCCACATAAGCTTCTCTCTCAAAGCTTGTATAAAACTTCCTTTATTCAAAGATATGTATTTTATAGAGGATTCGGCTTTGGTAATTGTAACTTTTACTCCTGCAGGTATTGTAAATGACCTGTTATCCAGGCTCAAAATCGCTTCACCCCACCTGCTCTCAATAAATACCTCCGTCACAGAGTCGTCTGATACTACCAAAGGCCTTACATTGAGATTGTGAGGAGCAATTGGCGCGAGTATTAGTGCCTTTACTCCAGGGAGAGCAATAGGCCCGCCCACACTTAATGAGTATGCCGTTGAACCTGTAGGGCTTGCAAGCACTATTCCATCCGACCAATAGGGAGGTAATTCCATCCCGTTGATTTTTACATGAATTGACATCATAGATGGATCTTTTCTCTGAAATGAGACCTCATTCAGAGCATATCTGCAAAAATTCTTAGGCATTGCTGTGGTGCTTACTGCCAGCAAACCTCTGTTCTCTACCACATAGTCTCCTGAGATAATCCTGTCAATCCACTCATCTCCAAGATTTGAGTCCACACTTGTCAGAAATCCGAGCCTTCCGAAGTTGACTCCGGCAACCGGTATATTTCTCTCTTTTATAATTGTTACCGACTCGAGTAGTGTACCGTCTCCTCCGAAACATAGAAAAATACCGGTATCTTCAGGTAGATCGTTTTCATTGGTAAACAGGGCACCCTGAGGAACTTTCATGTAGTCATAATCACACATTTTGAGATAAAACGGACGGTAATATGTAAGTAAAACACCTCTTTTATCAAGTGCAACCAGGATTCCGGAAAGCCTCTTTCTCCACTTCTCATTTATCTCTCTTGCAAAAATTGCTATCTTCATTTCCAGCTCAAAGTATATTAATCTTCAAAAATAAGTAATTTTGCATCCACTATGACAAAACTAAGCGTAAATATAAACAAATTTGCCACACTCAGAAATGCAAGAGGAGGTAATCTTCCCGATGTGGTAAAAGCTGCTCTTGACTGCGAAAGATTTGGAGCTGAAGGCATTACCGTTCATCCAAGACCCGATGAGAGACACATCAGATACCGGGACGTTTATGAACTTAAACCCGTATTGTCTACTGAATTCAATATAGAGGGTAACCCTGTTCCGTCGTTTATTGAACTGGTATTGAACAACAGACCTGCTCAGGTTACATTGGTACCGGATGCACATGATGTGCTGACTTCAAATTGCGGCTGGGATACAAAAAACAATCTCGATTTCCTAAAGAAGATATGCCGTATATTCAGAGATGCAGGGATAAGAAGCTCAATATTTGTAGATCCGGTTCCGGAAATGATAAAATATGCCGCTGAGACAGGTTGCGACAGGGTTGAATTATATACTGAAGGATATGCAAGAGATTACTCTCCTGAGAACCGGGAGATGGCAATTGAGCCATATGTGAGAGCGGCTCAAATTGCTCAGGAGTATGGTCTGGGGCTTAACGCCGGACATGACCTGAGTCTTGAAAATCTGGACTATTTTCACAAAATAATCCCTTCATTGCTCGAAGTTTCGATTGGCCACGCTCTCATTTGTGACGCTATTTATCTGGGACTGGAGAATACCATTCAATCCTATCTTAGGCAGTTAAAAAATTATTAATTATATTTGTCGTTTAAATAAAAAAATCAGATGAAAAACGCATCAATTATCACGAACATTGTTCTTTCGGTAGCAGTAATCGTACTGTTTATTTTACATTTCACATCAAAACCCGATACAAAAGCTGACGAAGCAACTCAGGGAGAGTTTGCATCTTCCGGGGAAATTGTATTTATCCAGGTGGATTCTCTTATAAATCAGTACGACATGTTTAACGACCTGCGTTCTGAGTTTGAGAGTAAGGCGCAGACAATTCAGAACGATCTGAATAAAAGAAGCCGCACCTTCGAGAGCGATGTGAAGGATTTTCAGCAGAAGGTTCAGAAAGGGCTTATAACAAATTCTCAGGCCCAGGCTCAGCAGCAATCACTTGCTCAGCGTGAACAGGAGCTCCAGAACTATGCCCGTCAGAAACAGCAGGAGATGTCTGAAGAGGAGGCTGTACTTTACAGAAAGGTCTTTGAAGCTCTCAATGTTTACCTGAAGAGACTGAATCAGGAGAAGAAATATTCTCTGATCATCAACACTAACGGAACAACAAATACAATTCTTGACGGCAATCCAGCTCTGAATATCACAAGTATGGTTGTAACCGGAATGAATCAGGAGTATATTCAGCAGAAATCTAAATAGATAAATAACATAAAATTGGGTGAGAATTGCTATTCTTTCTTGTTTTTACCCATATCGCGGGGGTATTGCCCAGTTCAATGCAAATCTGTATAATGAACTGGGCAAACTTCACGATGTAAAGGCTTTCAACTTCAAACGGCAGTATCCGGGTCTTCTTTTCCCGGGAAAAACACAGTATGTTACCAATGAAGATATTGCCTCAAAGATCCCGGGGTTGCGCATCCTTGACTCAATTAACCCTCTCTCATATTACAAAAGCGTAAAAACCATAAAAGAGTGGAATCCGGATCTTCTTATAATGAGATACTGGAACTCATTTTTCGCACCATCCCTCGGTTATGTCGGCAGAAATGTGGGCAAAAACACCAAGGTGATCTCAATTCTTGACAATGTTGTTCCCCATGAGAGGATGTTTTACGATACCCCTCTGACAAAATATTTTTTATCCTCCTCTGATGCATTTGTAGTTCTCTCATCTTCCGTCGGAGATGATCTGGTCAGACTTAAACCAAATGCAAAATACAGGGTAATCCCGCATCCTGTATACGACCACTTCGGGGAAAAGGTGGAGAGAGACTTTGCCGTAAAAAAACTCAATCTGATGCCGGATAAAAAGAATATCCTTTTCTTTGGGCTTATCAGAGAGTATAAGGGTCTGGATATTCTGATTGAGGCCTTTTCGAAGCTGGATGAGAGTTACCAGTTGATAATAGCCGGTGAGCCTTACGGTAGCTTCGGGAGTTATATGGATATGATAGAATCCTCCAGATGTGCTAATAGGATAAAGCTATTTACCAGATATATAAGTGATGATGAGGTGCCTCTTTTCTTTTCAGCATCAGATGTGGTTGTGCTACCATACAGGTCTGCAACTCAAAGCGGGATAAGTGCAGTTTCGCATCACTTTGAGGTTCCTATGATTACAACAGATGTCGGCGGTCTGAAAGAGGCAATAGGCGATACGGGCACAGGAGTTGTTGTAGATAGTCCGGATAGCATCAAAATTTCAAATGCAATTATATCCTATTTTGAAGCATCAAATGCAGATGAGTATGTGAAAAATATTAAAAAGCTGAAATCTGAACTCTCCTGGAGGGAGTTTGCAATTAAGCTGACCGATTTTTATAAAAGTTTATAATGAACAATAATTAAATAGATTTATATGCTAAAAGCAATTACAAGAACAGAATTTGATTTTCCGGGACAAACCGGCAAGTATGTGGGTAAGGTTAGAGATGTATACTCTATTGGAGAGGACTATCTGGTGATGGTTGCAACCGACAGAATTTCGGCCTTTGATGTTGTTCTGCCTAAAGGGATTCCCTATAAAGGGCAGGTTCTGAACCAGATTGCTTCAAAGTTTCTTGACAGCACCTCTGATATAGTTCCAAACTGGAAGATTGCCTCTCCGGATCCTATGGTAACTGTTGGGCACAGATGTAAGTCATTTCCTGTTGAGATGATTGTAAGAGCCTATTTGACAGGCAGCTCATGGAGGTCATACAAGGCAGGTGCAAGATCAATCTGCGGTGTTCCGGTTCCTGACGGCATGAGAGAGCATGAGAAGTTTGAAAAACCAATTTTGACCCCGACAACCAAGGCCGAACTTGGAGCTCATGATGAGGATATTTCCAGAGAGGAAATTCTTGCTAAAGGGCTGGTAAGTGAGAGCGATTACAAAAAACTGGAGGAGTACTCGCTTGCTCTCTTTGAGAGAGGGACCAGAATTGCAGCAGAGAGGGGGCTGATTCTGGTAGATACCAAATATGAGTTTGGTAAAAAGGGTGATGAGATATATCTTATAGATGAGATACACACGCCGGATTCTTCCAGATATTTCTACAGCGATACATATCCTGAACTTTTTGAAAAAGGTCTTCAACAGAGGCAGCTATCCAAAGAGTTTGTAAGGGAGTGGTTGATGGAGAATGATTTTCAGGGCAAAACCGGACAGAAGGTTCCGGAGATGACAGACGAGATTGTAGGCTCAATATCAAACAGATATATTGAACTTTACGAACACATAACAGGAACTGAGTTTGTCAAAGAACCTTATGGTGGTAATGTTTACGAAAGGATAGAGACAAACATCAGAAATATGCTTGCAAGATTATGAAATTAAACGGAATTATACTGTTAACATTTTTGTTTCTCTTCAGCCAGGCCTGCATGGCACAATATACTCCTGCAAAGGTAGAGATTTCGAAAGAGAAGGTTATGGTAAAAGGTGAAATCTACTTTCTTCACACGGTGGAGAAGCAGCAGACTCTATTCTCCATAGCCAGAGCATATGGTACCGAAACGGGTGCCATACTTAAGGACAATCCGTCGTTATCATCGGGATTAAGAGCAGGCGACAGAATCTATATAAAAGATAACAGTAATAATTCCGTAAATAATTCTAAAATACCTGTTGAACAGATACCTGAAAAAGAGATTCCAAATATTAAGAGTATTGAACATGTTGTAAGATGGTACGAATCTCTCTTTTCAATCGCAAAGAAATACGGAGTTACAGAGGATGAGATAATAAAGCTTAACTCCCTCTCAGACAAGAGAGTCGTAACCAGGCAAATTCTCAGGATACCAGTTCCTGACTCTCAATCCGATAAAGTAGTTCACTCCGATAAAAATGATACAACATCTGTATTTAAGGAGGTTAATCAGAGATCTGCAACTGAGAAGGAAAAAAAGAGTGAAAATGAGAGAGTATCCTTTTCGGGTTTTGCCGACAGGAGCTACTCTGCCACACTCATCCTTCCACTGGGAGGGAATACTGAAACCAGAGATGATCGCACATTAAACTTTTTTGAATTTTATCAGGGATTTCTCGTTGCACTCGAAGATATCAAAAGAGATTTTCCGGGATCAATGCTGGAAGTTAATGTTATTGATTCGGATGTTTACAAAAATGTTTCTGAACTAATATCAGCATCGGAAATTAACAGGAGTGACCTTGTAATTGGTCCTGTTTACAGCAATCAGATAGAGTCGGTTTTAGATTTTACAAATGATAGAAATATTCCTGTTGTCTCTCCGGTAGATCCGGCAAGTGAGCATCTGACAACTCTCTATCCGAATCTTTATCAGGTAAGTACTCCGTTAATGTTTCTACAGAACGGGATATTCAGCCGGATAACAAGATTTTCTGAAGTTGCTGTCATCTGGGAAAAGGGAGGGGCTGATGGTAGTCTGGTAAACATTACCCGGCATCTTTTGAATGAGAAGAGTGTTGATTTCAGAGAGGTCTCTTATGACATTTTGAGCGGAAGAGAGATCCTTCCAAAAATATCTGAAATACTTGCTCAGGGTAAAATCAACCATGTGATCGTAGCATCAAACTCAGAGGCATTTGTCTCCGATGTTCTGAGAAATCTCAACCTTCTGCAGACAAGAAATGGTTTTGAGATTGCTGTATACGGCACTCCGGGGTGGAGAGGTTTTGAAAGTGTAGATATCAACTATTATCACAACATGAAGCTGAGTATATCTATGCAAAATTTTATTGACTACACCAGTGAGGATGTAAAACGGTTTCTCTCGAGATTCAGAGCACTATATGGTGCAGAGCCATCTGCCTATGCTTATCAGGCATACGATATTGCACGTTTTTTCCTGAGCTCCTTACTTAAATATGGTCGCAACTTTGGTGAATACATGGAGGAGCAGAAAACAGGTTTCCTGCAAACAGACTTTCACTTTGTTCACAAACCCGGCGATAAGGGGTTCACAAACAGCGCTGTGAGACAAATCATCTACAAGCCTGATTACTCAATTGAGCTGCAAAGTTTTTCCCGCAAGCCATAGCCTCTCCTCTTCGGTGAGCAGTGGAGAGAGTTTAGTATAAACAAGGGAGTGGTAACTGTTAAGCCACTCCTTTTCTTCATTACCAAGCAGAGAAATATCTATGCATCTTGTCTCAATCGGTACAAAGGTTAATGTTTCAAATTCATAAAACTCTCCGAATTTATTTTCTGTCCATTTTTTGCAGAGAATAGTATTTTCAATTCTTATCCCGTACCTACCCTCTTCATATATTGCCGGTTCGTTGGATATCACCATTCCTGGCTCCAGTACCACAGGGTTTTCCTCCATTCTGATGCTCTGTGGTCCTTCATGCACACACAGGTTATGTCCGATGCCATGTCCCGTTCCGTGTGAATAGAGTTTACCTGCCGAAAATACAGGGCCCCTGGCCAGAATATCCAGTGATGCTCCCCTTGTCCCTTTAATAAATCTTGCCCTACTCAAATTTACCATTCCTTTTAGCACAAGAGTATAATCTTTAATCTGCTCTTCTGTAAGCTCTCCAAGCATAAAGGTGCGTGTTGTGTCGGTTGTTCCGTTAATATATTGACCACCTGTATCGACAAGCAGAAATCCATCCATTGTTACTTTTACGGGTCCGTTTCCAAAAGGTGAATAGTGAGGCATGGCAGCATTTCCGCCAAAAGCGACGATAGGAGAGAAACTCTCGCCCATATATGTTTTGCATAAACTTCTGAAATAGCCTATTTTGCCCGCAAGTGTCTCCTCTGTTAAGTTGTCGTTTCCTGAATCTGTCTCCTCTTCCAGATATTTCCAGAAGCGAACCCAGGCTACGCCATCATTTATCATAGCGTCCCGGAATCCATCGGCTTCATTTTCATTCTTCAAAGCTTTCAGCGATCCTGTTACCCCGCCCCTGATTGTATCTGGTATAAAGTCTGCCCCATTTTCTACTGCAGCGTTATAGATTCTTACCGAAATTTTGTCGGTCGGGGCTACTCTTGTATATCTGTTATCGAACTCTCTGATAAAGGTTTCAAAATCATAATATGAGTGAATCGAAACACCACACCTCTCAAGTACACTTTTTAAACTCATGTCAATAGCCCCATCTCCCGTGAAGAGATGTATCTCATTCCGTGTAAATGCTGCATAGGATAGGACCAAAGGATTATATGGGATATCGTTTCCGCGGATGTTACATAGCCAGGCTATATCGTCACATGTACTCAGAATATAAAGAAATTCACCACTTAGATTCAATTTTTTCACGATCATATCCAGCTTACTCCGGGTATCTGCCCCGCTTATCTCTTTACTCACACCTCTGGCCTGTGAAAATTTAATCTGAGGTCTTTCAGCCCATATTGCATCGAATGGATCGTTGGAGAATACAATTTGCAGAGGTTTGATTTCGGATATTAGTACATCACATTCCGTTTTTGAAAAAAGTGATGAGTCAATTCCCACTTTTGAACCTGCTTTAAGAACTTTGTTTAACCACACAGGGATAGAGGGTGTTTCCGGCATCCTCATCTTCATAAGTTCAATTCCGCTTCCCGACAGCTCTGACTGAGCCTGCAAAAAATATCTTGAATCTGTCCATAATGCACCATCCCTCTCCGTAATTACAACGGTGCCGGCCGAACCTGTGAAGCCTGAAATCCACTCCCTGCAGGAAAAATGATGTTGAATATACTCTCCGGAGTGGGTATCTGCAGATGGAATTATAAATGCATCCAATCCGTTGATTTTCATAAACTCTCTAAGTTTGCTTACTCTCTCTTTAATTGTATTCATATAATGAAATTTATAAGATTACAAATATACTAAGAAGCTTTGTTTGTTCTTTTTTATTGATTAAATTTGTAGAAAACTAACCTTATAAATTTATTCGTATGGAAAAAAGTATAAAAGGGACAAGAACTGAAAAAAATCTTCTTAAGGCCTTTGCCGGTGAGTCTCAGGCAAGGGGAAGATATGTCTATTTTGCTTCGGTGGCTAAGAAAGAGGGTTATCATCAGATTGCAGCGGTATTTGAAGAGACTGCCGAGCAGGAGAAGGAGCACGCTAAAAAGTTTTTCAAATTTCTTGAAGGTGGAATGGTCGAAATAACAGCCTCATATCCTGCAGGTATTATTGGAACAACTGCTGAAAATCTTGCAGCTGCGGCTGCCGGCGAAAATGAAGAGTGGACAGAACTCTATCCTGAATTTGCCGAGATCGCAATGGAAGAGGGTTTCCCTAAAGTGGCAACCGCTTTCAAAATGATTGCAAAAGTGGAGGCCGAACATGAGGCTCGCTACAGAACACTTCTGGCTCGTGTCGAGGCCGGTAAAGTTTTTGAAAGAGAGGAGGAGATTGAGTGGCAGTGCCGTAATTGCGGATATGTTCATAAAGGTAAAAAAGCCCTGGAAAATTGTCCTGCATGTCAGCACCCTAAAGAGTATTTTGAACCAAAGAAAAATAACTATTAGCACAGGAAATAAGCCTATATTTGCAGATTATTTCTGATATGGAGAGATCTGCATTTATAAGAGCCCTTGTTTCGGTAAGGGAGATATTGCCAAAGACATTGAAAACATGTCTTTGGCTTATTCGTATTACGGTATTGATAACATTTGGTGTTCAGCTTCTTGAATACTTTAACATCCTACCATGGATTTCCGGGTTTTTAAGTCCGGTATTTAATATAATGGGGTTGCCTGGTGAAGCAGCACTTGCCTGGGTTACCGGATTTTTCGTAAACGTCTACTCTGCAATCGCCGTAATGGCAACCTTGAATCTTGATGTCAGAATGGTCACAATACTATCTGTAATGATACTCTGTGCTCACAACATAATTGCAGAGACAGCAGTTCAGAAGAAGACGGGATCTTCTGCAGTAAGAATTGTAATAATCAGAACATTAAGTGCATTTGTCCTTGGATTCGTTCTCAATCTGATTATGCCTGAGATCAGTGAAAAAATCGCTATAGAGGCAAACAGTGGCTATGAATCATTCCTGGAAATGATAGAGGTGTGGGGAGTGAAAACTATTCGGCTTATTATCTTAATGAGTGTATTAATATTCTCTTTATCAATCATTCAACGGCTGCTTTCCGAATTTGGAGTGATAAAGTGGCTCTCAAAGCTATTGCGCCCGGTACTATATATTTTTGGACTACCGGCAAAAACATCGTTTCTATGGATAGTCGCTAATACTCTCGGACTTGCATACGGAGCAGCGGTAATGATCGAAGAGACAGAGAGTGGTAAGATAACTGCCGATGATGCAAATTTATTGAATCATCATATAAGTATCTCCCATAGTAATTTAGAGGATGTCATTTTATTGGGAAGCGTAGGCGCTCTGGTTTGGTGGTTACTTGCAGCAAGATGGGCTTTTGCCTTTCTCCTTGTCTGGGAGTTGAGACTCGAGATGGCATTAAAGAAAAAGTTTTTACCTTTGTGGGTTAAATAGAGTTATTATTTATTATAAAATAGAAAAAATGAATCCCGAAACTACAAAATGTCTTATAATCGGCAGTGGACCGGCAGGTTACACTGCAGCAATCTATGCATCAAGAGCCAACCTGAATCCCGTGCTTTACGAAGGAATCCAGCCTGGTGGACAGCTGACTACCACCACTGAGATTGAGAATTTCCCCGGATATCCTAAAGGTATAACCGGACCGGAGATGATGGATGAGCTTAAAGTGCAGGCTGCGAGATTCGGTGCCGATATAAGATTTGGAATTGTAACCAAAGCTGATCTTTCAAAACGACCTTTCAGAATAACAATTGATGAAGATAAGGAGATTTTTGCCGAAACTGTAATTATATCTACCGGAGCTACTGCAAAATACCTGGGACTTGAATCTGAAGAGAGATTCAGGGGGCAGGGTGTATCTGCATGCGCTACCTGTGATGGATTTTTTTACAGAGGAAAAGATGTAGCTGTTGTGGGTGGTGGGGATACCGCCTGTGAAGAGGCCTCTTATCTTGCCGGATTGTGTAACAAAGTATACATGATTGTGAGAAGAGATGTTCTCAGAGCTTCTAAAGCAATGCAGGAGAAAGTTATGAACACTCAGAATATCGAAATCTTGTGGAATTCCAATACAAAAGAGATTGTCGGGACACCAATGGGTGGTGTTAATGGTGCGATTATTGTAAACAAAGACGGAAGTGAAAAGCTTATTGATATTCACGGCTTTTTCCTGGCAATAGGTCACCATCCGAATTCGGAACTATTCAGTGAGTGGGTAAAGACAAATGATGAGGGGTACATTATCACCGAAGGAAAGAGTTCGAAGACCAATGTTCCCGGAGTTTTTGCTGCCGGAGACGTGCAGGATCCACACTACAGACAGGCAATAACTGCTGCTGGTTCGGGTTGTATGGCAGCTATTGATGCAGAGAGATTTCTTTCAGATAATAAATAGATAAAAATGAAGCACTTTAAATTAGTTTTCGTAATTGCAGCAATTCTGCTTACTGTTTCATGTAAATCCCAGTATGAGGCTCTCCTCAATTCCAACGATGTGCAGGAGAAATACGATGGAGCATTTATGTATTTTAAGGCAGGTAAGTACTCCAGAGCCGCCGAACTTTTTGATCAGTTACTCCTTGCAACAAGAGGAACCAGTAAAGACGATACAGTTCAGTTCTACCTGGGACTTAGCAACTATAAGTTCGGAGATCTCACAATTGCAGAGGCTAATTTCGATCAGTTCATAAGTGTTTTCCCAAGAAGTCCATTTACAGAGGAGGCAAAATATCTGAGGATTGAGTGTCTTTACGGATCAACTTACAGGTACGAACTGGACCAGTTACCATCCTTTAAAGCTATGCAGTCAATCAATGTCTTTATCTACGAATATCCGGAGAGTTCTCATCTGCCACGAATGAGAGATATGCTGGTCGATTTGCAGGATAGAATTGACAGAAAGAGTTTTGAATCTGCAAAACTTTATTACACAATAATGGATTACAAAGCTGCAGCATATGCTCTTAAGAATGTTTTAAAAGAGAATGCCGATAACAATTACAGGGAAGATGTAATGTACTATATTGTTGCGGCTAACTATCAATATGCAACCAATAGTGTTAAAGAGAGACAAAAAGAGCGTTTCCTTACTCTGGTTGACGAGTACTACAATTTTATCAGCGAATTCCCGGAATCAAAGTACAGGAAAGAGGTTGATGATATGTTCCAGAAATCACAATCGTATTTAAAAAAATAGATCAATATGGAGATAAGCAAAAACGTTCCGACAAACACCATTACCAGAGACCTCTCTAAACTGGCAAAACCAACCGGCAATATCTATGAATCTGCAATGATTATTGCTAAGAGGTCCAACCAGATAGCAGCCGAGCTGAAACAAGAGTTAAAGCAGAAACTTGAGGAGTTTTCATCTTTTGCAGATACTTTGGAAGAGACCTTCGAAAACAGGGAGCAGATTGAGATTTCACGCTACTATGAGAGACTTCCTAAAGCTACTCTGCTTGCAATAAACGAATTTGAAGAGGATAAAATCCAGGTACGGAAAATAGAGGGTTAAAACCCGGACGACTTTAACCATGTTAAGGGGAAAACACATATTACTGGGAATTACCGGAAGTATTGCTGCATATAAAGCCGCCGTTCTGGTACGTGCTCTTGTAAAAGAGGGTGCCGAGGTCAGGGTAATAATGACCGAGATGGCCAAACAGTTTATCACCCCTCTTACCATGGCAACAGTTTCAAAAAATCCGATTATGGTTGAGTTTTACAATCCGGAAAACGGAGACTGGAACAGCCACATTTCGCTTGGAATGTGGGCGGATTTATACCTGGTTGCTCCGGCATCTGCAAACACAATTGCAAAAATGGCAACTGGAGTTGCGGATAATCTGTTACTTACAACATATCTTAGTTCCAGGTGTCCGGTGATGATTGCTCCGGCGATGGATGTAGATATGTACAACCATAAAGTGACACAGAGCAATATTGAGAAATTAAGGGGAGATGGTGTAATTGTTGTTGAACCGGGTTCAGGGGAGCTGGCCAGCGGTCTTGAGGGGAAAGGACGGATGGAGGAACCGGAGGTTATAGCCAGAGTAATCAATGACCATTTCTGTGAAAAAACACTCAAAGGTAAACGAGTGATGGTTACTGCAGGTCCCACGGTTGAAAAAATTGATCCTGTAAGATTCATCTCTAACCACTCTTCAGGAAAGATGGGTTATGCGATTGCTAATGAGTTTGCCCGTCGTGGAGCTTCGGTAACACTTATCAGCGGACCGGTAAATATAACAACTCATTCAGATTCCATTGATATTATTAAGGTTAACTCTGCCTCTGAGATGTTCCGGGAGAGTATGAAAACTTATGAAGCGGGAACAGATATTGCGGTCTTTGCAGCAGCTGTTTCCGACTTTACCCCATCGGCAACGGAGAGCTCCAAAATAAAAAAAACGGAGAAGAGTATCAATATTTCGCTATTACCTACAAAAGATATTGCGTTTGAGGCAGGCAAAGTAAAAAGAGAAGGGGTTACTCATATTGGCTTTGCTCTTGAAACTGACAATGAGAGAGAGAATGCGCTGTCGAAACTTTCAAAGAAGAGGTTGGATGCTATTGTACTGAATTCGCTTAATGACCCCGGCGCCGGTTTCGGTACTGACACTAACAAGGTGACAATCATCTCATACTCAGGTGAAATTACAGAATATAAGCTTAAAGATAAAACAGAGGTTGCTTCCGATATTGTAAATTATATCGAAAATAATTTCGTATGCTAAAGTCTCTGTCAATATCAAACTACGCTCTTATTGAGAGTCTGGAGATCACTTTTCCGGATGGTTTGATAATTATTACCGGTGAAACCGGTGCGGGGAAATCTATTCTTCTGGGAGCTATCTCCCTGTTACTCGGAGCAAAAGCAGATAAGGACATTCTTAAAGAGAGTGATAAAAACTGTATCGTAGAGGCCACATTCACAATTGAAAGGGGTCCTGAAACAGATGCCATTTTCATTGCAAACTCTCTTGAACCTTCAAGCGAGATTGTGTTAAGAAGGGTTGTATCCCCGAATGGTAGAACAAGATCGTTTGTAAATGATGAACCTGTAAGTATCCAGTTCCTTAAAGATATATCGGAAAAGATTATTGACATACACGCCCAGCATGAACATCTGCTTATAGGTGACAGCCGTTTTCAGTTATCTGTTCTTGACTCATTTGCCGGAAACTCCTCCATTCTCGAGAGATATCAGAGTTACTGGACCAGAGTACAGGAGCTTGAAAAAGAGCAGGAGAGTTTAAAACGTCAGTTGGCAAAAGAGGAGCAGGAGCTGGAGTATAACCTTTTTCAGTTCAAGCAACTCGAAGATGCTAAATTAGTTCCCGGAGAGCTTGAGGAAAAAGAGAGCGAGTTCAATTTGCTCAGTAATGCCGGAGAGATAAAATCTTCTCTTTTCCAAATAGTTGAACTCATTAATCCCACAGGAATATCTTTTATTCAGAATCTGAAAGAGATTACTAATATTGCTCAGAAAAATTCCAAAGCACTTCCTGTTCTTGAACAGCTCTCAGAAAGAATAGAGGTTTGCAGAATTGAGATAAAGGAGGTTGAAAGAGATATTACTTCAATTGCAGAGAGGGTATCGGTTGATCCGGAGAGGGCAGCTCTGCTTGAACAACGGATCTCATACCTTTATGATCTGCTTAAAAGATACAGAACAGAGAGTGTCGAAGAGCTCATAGAAATTAAAGAGCAGTTATCTACCCGTCTTGAATCGGGAGAAAACATCAGAGAGAGACTTAGTTTAACTCAAAGGGAGTTAAAAACGTTCAGTGATGAGATGGCAAACATAGCACATGAGTTGTCTGATTCAAGAAAAGAGGCCTCACTTGGGTTTGCGAACGGCATGCAGGAGAGCATCAGAGAGTTGGAGATGCCCCATGCTCTTTTCGAAGTTAAAATGGGAGAGTGTCAGAATTATGAATATTACGGGAAAGATACTGTAAATCTTTATTTCTCTGCAAATCATAATATCCCGTCCAGAGAGCTTTCAAAAGTAGCATCCGGGGGTGAACTATCCAGAATAATGTTGTGTTTAAAGGCAATTCTGGCCAAAGGTAAGGGGATGCCTACTATGATATTTGATGAGATAGATACAGGAGTTTCCGGTAGCATTGCCGATAAAATGGGAACACTGATAGGTGATCTTTCCGGTTATATGCAGGTTTTTGCGATAACGCATCTACCACAGATTGCTTCGAAAGGTGATTGCCATCTGCTTGTTTATAAGGAAATCAGGGGTGGTAGTACTGTAACTGAAATTAAGAAAATTGAAAATGAAGAGAGGGTAATGGAGATTGCAAGAATGCTGAGTGGAAAAGAGCTCACGCAGGCTGCCGTTGCAAATGCCAAAGTCTTTCTCTCTAAATAAAATAACCCATAACTTAACTTTTACACCATATGAGAGTCATTATTCAAAATTCATACGAACATATTTCGCAGTGGGCTGCGGCCTACATTGTTAAAAGAATTAAGGATTTCGGGCCAACTCCCGATAGACCCTTTGTATTGGGCCTTCCTACAGGATCAACCCCTTACGGGACTTATAAAGAGTTAATCAGGTATTACAGGGAGGGTGAGGTTTCATTTAAAAATGTGGTTACATTCAATATGGATGAATATATTGGCATTCCTAAAGAGCATCCTCAGTCCTATTTCTCTTTTATGTGGGATAACTTTTTCCAGTATATTGATATACAAAGAGAGAATGCAAACATACCTGATGGTAATGCATATGACCTCGAATTTGAGTGTGAAAACTACGAAAAGAAGATGAAATCATACGGGGGTGTTAATTTGTTTATGGGTGGAATAGGACCGGACGGGCATATTGCTTTTAATGAGCCCGGCTCATCTCTCTCATCCAGAACAAGGGTAAAAAGTCTGACGACTGACACTATTATAGCGAATTCCAGATTCTTTAACAATGATATTTCCCAGGTTCCGAAAACAGCTTTGACCGTAGGAATAGGTACAATTATGGATTCGGAAGAGGTGATGATCCTTGTAAACGGTCATCATAAAGCCAGGGCTCTGTACCACGGTATTGAGGGTAGTGTAAATCATATGTGGACAATAAGCGTGTTGCAGATGCATCGTAAAGGAATCATAGTGTGCGACGATGCCTCCACAGTCGAACTTAAAGTTGGTACAGTAAATTACTTTAAAGATATCGAAAGAGATAATCTTGATCCGAGATCACTGCTTTTTCTTTAAAAATTCGGCTGCCTCCGAGAATATTTTTCTGAACCAGAAATTTTTCTCTTCACACAACATTATCAATGACATACTTGTCGGGAATGGGGCTTCATGGGAATAATTGAAGGGGAGATCATAAACCGTAAGGTTTCTTTGCCAATCCTTTCCAAATAGTTTTTTTATACTGAAAGCCGGTATAACTTTATCCTTTTTTAATGAAATTGCTCTAATCCTCTCTTTTGCCCCTTTATAAAACAGAGCCCTCTCTTTTTTATAGAGAGAGTGGTCTATATGAGAGATAAAAGCTTTATCAATAAAATCCCCCGCCCTTCTGGTCTCAGCTCCCTCAATTACAAATTTACCCTTGTAATATTTATGTAGTATCTCGAATGATCTTTTATCCATTATCATCTTCGAATTTCCATTCATATCATTAAAAAAGGAGCCTCCGCAAAACATAAAAAGACGGCTTTCACTAAAGCGTGAACCTGGATTGGACATCAGGAGTACCTGAGATAACAGAGCTCCGATTGAATATGCGAAAAAGTCTATTTTGCAATCCTTTGAAAAGAGCGGATTTCTGCCCTCTCTTATCTCTTCAATCAGCTGACAAACGTTGATAATTGTCTCTCTTCCGGAGATATAGAACCTGAAAGGATCGGCCTTTATCCTTGAACTGAGTGCATAATTTGCAAAAGACAAATTTTCATTTGATGAGTGTGCCTTGACTCCGCTTTCAGAGCTCTCCAAACTAGTCTCAATCTGTACTAATCGTTGCATCTCCCTAGGATTACTCCAGTTTTTAGGGGAGCGATTAATATGCAGAGCTATCGGAAACAGAATTACTGGAATCTCAGTCTCTCCTGCAAGTGTATTAGCCCATGGAAGGTACTTATCCCAGCTCCTCTCATTGAGCCCGTGAAACATTATAATTGCATTCTCAAATCCACCCGGTTTAAAAGTACTTTCTTCATAAATGACCTTGTAGTCGAAACTCCTGTTTTCATATATTTCATTATCATTTATCTTTAATAATTCGGGCATTTTGATCCTGTTTCTAGTCTTCAGAAACTCTTTTAGCCCCAATCTCTCTTCAAAATGTATGTCATACTCTTTCATAACGCATATTTTTCTGCAAATAAAGCTTACATACTGGTGAGTTGGAAAAATATGGTCTGTTTGGTATCTCCCGGGGATAAAATCTCTATATGCGGGGCGAAATCACGCTATATGGGATGAAATTAGTTATATTTGTATGTATGAATATTCCCGAACATATTAATTATAAAAGAAACATTGTAGGTCTGGTCTCATTCACTGCACTGTTTGCGCTTGTATTTATCAATATCTACAAGCCCTTCAGCTCATCACAGTGGTACAAAGTCTCCTCTTTTATGTTTTTTGTATACTCATCACTGATAATTCTTACAGGTGTTCTGGTGGTTATATTAAGCCGTATCATAATGTACCTTTACAGCAGGAAACACTCTATTTCATATGTGACATATGGAATATGGGTCTTTCTGGAGATACTCTTTATGTCTCTTTTTTATACTGTTTACTCCATTATTCTTGACAGTGATAAAGATATTATGGAGACCTTTCAATCGTCCGTTATAAACACTGCTCTTGTATTACTGTTGCCATACTCTGTATTATGGTTTTATTATGGATGGAAAGAGACTACAAAAAAACTTGAATATCTGAAAACTGAGGGTGAGGAGTTAAATATCATCCCTGGAAATCTCTCTTTCAAAGATGAAAAGGGAATACTCAGGTTGTCGCTTGACAGCCGTGAACTACTCTTTATAGAATCTGCCGATAACTATGCGGTAATTAATTATACAAATAAGGGTCGTGTAAAAAGATATATTATAAGAAATACCCTGAGAAGTATTGAAAGTAATCTTGAGAATACCATGGTAACCCGCTGTCACAGATCTTTTCTTGTTAATCTGCAAAGGGCAAAGGTGATCAGACGAGAAAAAGATGGCCTCTTTATTGAGCTTGACGCCGAAGGTGTTATCGATATACCGGTGTCAAAAAGTTTTCAAAAAAAAGTGAGCGAAAAATTTCTCGCTCACTCAATTAATAATTGATATATCTTACCTGACTATTTTAGATTATTCAGGATCTCCTGATCCATTGGCTTCACCTTAGATGGGTAAAATGCTATCAATCTTCCCTTTTCATCAATCAGATATTTTCCAAAGTTCCATGATGGTTCTATTGTGTTCCAACCATTCTTGCTTTTATCTGTAAGCCACTGATGAACAGGGTTCTTGTTAGCCCCTTTTACAGAAGATTTATCCATCATCATGAAAGTTACTCCGTAATTTAATTCACAGAACTCTTTGATTTCTGAGTTTGAACCCGGGTCCTGCGCACCGAAGTCATTTGAAGGGAATCCGATAACAACAAGTTTATCCTTATATTGCTTGCTTAGCTCCTCAAGATCTTTGAACTGTGGAGTATATCCGCACTTTGATGCAGTATTTACAATAAGAACCTTTTTCCCTTTAAGATTATCAAACTTAAAGACCTCACCGGTAATTGTCTTAAATGAAAGAGTATAAAAATCGACTGGTGGCGTTACAACATTCTGTGCTACAATGCTCCCGGTAAAAAGTGAGGCAAATGCAGTGAATAACGTTTTTATAAAACTCATAATTATTAGTTTAAAATATCTCTAATAACAAAAAAATCGTGCCAAATGTTCAATAGGGCATTTAATAGCCCAGACGTATAAGTCCGGTATCTGTCTCCTCCTCTTTTTTCCCTGGTTTTGAGATCTGCATTTTATTAAAATTAAAAGAGAATCCTATCCATAACACTCTACTTTGCCCTTTACTGAAATTTTTAAGAGAGTAGAGATGGTTGTTGGACTCAATATCCCATTTTTTTGAATTGAACAGATCGGAAAGGGTAATTGTCAATGAGATCTTCTCTTTAGCCAACCCCTTTTTATATCCCAGGTCACAAAAATGCACCGGAGATGATTTAAACTGAGGAAAAGTTTGTGAGGAAGTATAGAAATATTGCGCTGTTAATTCACCCAGTTTTTTCAGATTGTAGTTTAATGATAGATTTCCGGTGAACATAAGACTATTACTTCGCATATCGAATCCATTAACCTCTCCGGTGGTTTTTCCGTAATATAAATTTGAATTCAATGCTGTAGTGACAGATCTCCCCAACTTCTGTTTTCCGCTTATCTCCAACCCTCCTTTAAAATTTCTGTTACCATTTACATATGTGAGCATAAGTGCATCCTCACTGTAAGCCGACGAAATCTGTGTAATATAATCCTTTGAAGCACTTAAATAAAGAGATGCCTGGAACAGTGTCCCGTTTAATGAATAATTATACATTAAATCAAATTTGTTAACAACCTCCGGTTTTAAATTTTTGTTCCCTGTTTCGAAAATTGATTTATCAATCATATTAACAAAAGGATTTATCTGAGGATAGGCTGGCCTGGTTATCCTGCGGGAATAATTAAATGAAAGTGCCGATCTTTCCGATAAAATATTCTTTATCTGAAATGCAGGAGACATGAATAATTTGTCATATTTTATCTCTTCCGGATTCTCTATTATAATGAACTCAGAGGTACTGTACTCTGCTCTCAATCCAATTTTATAGCTTAATTTCTTCCCGGCAGGTGAAGAGTAATTTATATATCCCGAGAAGATATCCTCTTTATGTGTAAGATCACTGCTGAAAAAAGTATTGTATAACCATTCTCCTGTATTAATATCAAGCTGATATGTTTTGAATCTGAAATTATTACCTCTGGAAAAGTACTTCACACCTGATTCAAACACCCCTTTATTATCTGTTTTTTGAGAAAAGTCTGCCTGAAAAAAGTAATTTGTTGGATATCCGCCACCATCTGATTTCTGGATAAACAGATCATCTTCATAGTATTTCCCCGGTCTCTCACCTTTTGTCCTTGAAAAGGACCCTTTAAATGAGATATCACTCCAGTTCTTCTTAATCACCATTTTATATTCGGCCGTTGCTTCAAAAGTATTTCTTATATGTTTAAAATCACTTACTCTGTTACTGAAACTACCAGAGGTGCCTGAGAAATTTTTGTTTGTAATGTTTTGCAAATTCGCAATTACAGGGTTCATGAATTTGAAATTAAAATTGAGACCATCACCTGATTTAAATTTTTTCCCCGCAGATAATGCCGACGATAAAGTACTTTGATTTTGAGTTGAAAGAATTTTTTGTTCGGCAGAATTTCCTGAAGAGTTGAATTTTCTTGACAGTTCGCTGTTAACCTCCTCTTTGTGAGATTTACCTGCGATATTCAGAGTTACATTCCACCCTTTAAAATTGGCTGATGTGGTTAAATCACCATTGACCCTTCCGGTAAATCCGTAATTTATTGTCGATAAAAAGGAGACGCCTTCCCTCTTTTCACGTCTGGATATAATGTTTATTATTCCTCCCGTTCCCTCGGAATCATACTTTACCCCAGGGTTGGTAATAATCTCAACACTCTCTGCGCTAGAGGCAGGTATTCCCTCAAGAGTTCCTAGTGTCGTTGGGATTCCATCTATCAGTATCAGAATATTGGAATTACCTCTGATTGATATATTGTTGTTATTATCAAGTGTGACTGATGCCGAACTCCGGAGTAACTCTGCAAGAGATCCTTTTGAAGCGGCAAGTGTTCCGCTAGTGTTTATTTTTGTTTTTTCGATATCCGAAACCTTTTCTGATGCTGAGGCAGCTACCACAGCTTCGTTCAACAATTGAGCAGACTCTTTAAGTTTTACAGGAGAATCAAGCGTGTTCTTTCCAGGTTTTAAAGTTACATTTTGACTGTAAGTTTGAAATCCGATAAAACTAACTTGCAAAACAGAGGCACCGGGCATTAATCCCGAAAGTGTAAAATTTCCTTTTAAATCAGTTAAAGTCCCTGAAATAATCTTAGTGTCAGTTTTTACTATAACCGACGCCATCTCAACCCCTGTTAATGTCGTTGAGTTTACAACGGTTCCTGAAAGTGATGTTTGTGAAAAAAGAGAAGTTGAGATAATGAAACACAAAAAAACCATTGAAGCCCTTCTGGTTGAAGTTCGTTTTAAAAAAGGCATAAATAAAATTTAAATTGAAATATATTTACAAAGGAACGAAAAATAATAAAGACAACTAAACAAAAATAATCCTACTAATGTTATAGGATTTATATTTTTATTTATATTTGCGGCAATTTTAATTTAAGCCCTATGAAGATAAATACAAAAATACGCTATGGGATGAGAGCAATGATAGACATTGCAAGCTCTACCAATCCGGATGGAGTTCTTCAGAAAGATATTGCCATACATCAGGATATATCGTTGAAATATCTTGACAGTATAATTGCTGCACTGAAACTAAAAGGGCTTATTGCAAATGCCAGAGGAAAAGGTAGCGGATATAAACTTACAAGATCTCCGGAGGAGATAACTGTGTGGGATATCTATACTGCTTTCGAGCCTACCATAATTGTTGATTGTATCGAAAACAAAGCATTTTGTGACCGGTCATGCGACTGCCTCTCCAGAGATTACTGGATAGAGTTTAAAAAAGATTTAATAGAATTACTATCAAACAAAAAGCTTTCACATATACTAAATAAAAACAAAACAGAAATATCATGAAAACAATAGAGAACAAATTGATGACTCTTTTTTCAATTTCGGCCATTCTTCTTTTTAGCTCGGTTGCAGCTGCTCAAAGCTTGAAACCTAATCCACTCAAGCCTACAATAACTATCTCAGGAACATCTACTCTGCATGATTGGGAGAGCTTTGTTGAATCACCCAAAGGTGAGTATGTTTTTGATGAGAAAACAATTAAATCTCTTACAATCAATATTCCTGTTACCTCAATAAAGAGTAAGCAGGAGGAGAAGCTTATGGATAAAAAGACCTACGAGGCTCTCAATTCAGATAAAAACCCAACAATTTTGTTCCAGTTAACAGAGCCTGCTACACCTGTAATAAACGGATCAGAAGCTCAGGTAATTTTAACCGGTAATCTTACAATTGCAGGAATAACAAAGAAGATATCAATCAAATCTTCAGGTAAAAAGAACTCAACAGGAGCATATCAATTTTCCGGAGTAGTTCCTCTTAAAATGAGTGACTACAAAATAAAACCACCCGTAGCAATGCTTGGTCTTATTAAAACCGGAGATGCCATCAATATTAAGTTTGATGTTACTATTCCTCAACAGAGCCTTCTTGCAACATATTAAAAAGACTAAAAACCATATAAAACTACTTTATTTTCCACTAACTCTACTAACCAATTATCAGATGAAAAAGTCAATCGTTATTCTATTTGCAATATTCCTGACGACAGTTATCGGAAGTGCACAAATCCGACCTTATGATAAGAGCGGATTAAACCAATTTGAGCCAAAAAAGGAGAATCTTGTCAAATACGACAAGTTTAAACTTAAATTTGGAGGAAGTTTTACCCAATCATTCCAAACACTGGAACATAGCAGCACTTCAACCGCTAATCCAGGAATTGTGGCAATAGTTCCAGGATTTAATACAGCTAACGCAAACTTATATCTGGATGCATTTCTTGCAGATGGAGTAACGCTAAATATGACACTATATTTAAGTGCAAGGCATCATAACGAAACCTGGGTGAAAGGCGGATACATTCAATTTGACAAATTTCCGTTTTTAAAGAGTGACTTCATTGACAATATAATGAAAATCACCACAATTAAAGTCGGACATATGGAGATAAATTATGGTGATGCCCATTTCAGACGTTCCGATAACGGGAATTCAATTTACAACCCGTTTGTTGAGAATTATATAATGGATGGATTTACAACTGAGATAGGTGCAGAGGTAAATGTTGAGCATAAAGGATTTCTTGCAATGGCAGCAATAACAAATGGTAAAATCAAAGGTGATATTGCTAAAGGGGTAATCTACGCCGGTGGAAGCGACGGAAAAAGCAGACCTGCATTTATTGGCAAAATCGGATTTGACAAACAGATCAATGACAATGTAAGACTCAGGATTACCGGTTCAGGATACTATACTGGCGGATCAATTGCAAACACTCTTTACGGTGGTGACCGTGCAGGATCACACTATTTTGGAGTTATGGATAATGCTTTTGCGACAACAATCTTTACCTCTGGAAGATTCAACCCCGGATTTACTGACAAGATTGGTGCTGTAATGGGTAATATTTTTCTTAAGGTTGGTGGATTTGAGTGGTTTACAACCCTTGAAGGAGCAAAAGGGCGCAGCAAAACCGAGACAATCGAAAGAAAGGCAAACCAGTTTGCAACAGATATTGTTTACAGATTCGGTAAAAATGAGAATTTCTGGTTTGGCGGACGATATAATTCAGTATCTTCGGTATTATCAGGAAACGACGTAGACATAAACCGTATTGCCTTCAGTGGTGGTTGGTTTCTTACTAAAAATATCATGACAAAACTCGAATATGTCTCTCAGAAGTATAAAGGATTCCCTGCAAGCGATCTTCGTAACGGGGGTAAATTTAACGGCTTTGTTCTGGAGGCTGTAGTTGGTTTCTAAAAAGTGCTGTTTCACGAGGGTGGGCACATTACACATGTACCACCCTCTTTTTTTAACTTAAATGAAATTATTACTCTCTATACTTCTATCTCTTTCTATTGCAGAATCTGCTTTTAGTCAGATCCAAACTACAATGACAATAAAGAAAGAGAGTTCTTTGATTATTAACGGATCTACCAATATCTCAAAGTTCAGATTAACATTGGAGGGGAAAAATTTCCCGGGACCTGAATTTTCATTTTTTACAAATATTATTGGCGATAAGATAACTCTTTCAAAAAACAGATTATCCCTTGATGTTAACAAGTTTCAATCATTAAATCTGCTCGCTTTAAACGGATTTCTGGATTTGATCAAAGCAAAGGATTACCCTTTTATGGATATTGAACTAAAAGATATAACTCTTTATAATATATCCCCGGATCCGGCTCAGAATGGATCAAAATCAGTTCCTTATATTAAAGGATTTGCCTCTGTGAGAATTACCCTTACGGGTGAAACCAGAGAATACGATATCCCTTTTAAAGCATTCAAAAACGGAAAAGAGATTAGTGGTGAGGGTATCCTCAGACTAACTATAAAAGATTTTGGATTAACACCTCCATCTGCTATGATTGGATTGGTTAAAATAAGTGAGTGGATTGAAATCTCAATCAATTATTCATTGGTCTTCTCTTATTAACCTCAAAAATAAAAAGGTATAAAATAAACACCGAGAGCAGATTAATCACAAGCACCCAGAAAAACCCCTGACCAAAAATAAAAAGAATCGAGAAAATTAGCATGAATGTGTTATAATAGAGTGCTTTGAACAGTGATCTTGTCCGGATTTTATTGTAAAATAAGGATTTCTCTTCAGACATATCTTCCGATTTTTCTCTGGAGAATACAACAAGAAATACTCCTCCAAGTAAAAGTAACAAAGTCAGTTCATCGGTAAAATTCGTTGTAAACACCGCAAAATATTTTGTCTCCAGGAACGAGGAGAAGATTGCAAACACTGGCATATTTATAATAACATTGAAAAATGCAAACAAAATACCCAAAATTATCCCGGCAGATATTAAAATCCATCCAACATATTTTACACTGTTCGGAAACGGCACCAACTCTTTATTCATACACTATTTTTCTTTAAACATAAGAAATTTTGTAAACAGTTTTATCTTTTTCTTTTGGCTCTTATCCAGTTTTAAGAGCAGTTCATCTGCAACCGGTTTCCAGTTTAACGAAACTGGTTTTGTTTTTAAAGAGAGTTCGTGCAATGACTCAGGGTGTTGCAGATGTGTCGATTTTACACAGGCACATTTTGAAAGTTCGTCTAGTTTATCAGGATTATCCATAATGGGACATGGTAGAAAAGGATTGGATGAGAAGGGCTTGAGCCTTCTGAAGTGCCGGTAGAACGGTGATGCAAGCGCTTTTTTCAACCTCACTTCATGCAGATTTGAGTCTGAATAGTGAAAAAATGCACAGGGTTCCAGATCACCGTTGGAATTTATATGGGCATATTCATTTCCTGCGGCAACACATCCGAAAGCAAAGTGCCCCATATTGGCAAAATCGATCAAAGTATAATCGTTCCTTTTTTGATAATCCATTATCCTCTCATATACCATCCTCCTCTGCTCAGGGGTTGCAACCAGAGAGGTATCGGCATCCTTCCCGATAGGCATGTAATTAAAGAGCCATCCTATCCAAGCTCCTTTATCCCTAAGAAAATCAAGAAAACTATCACTGCTTATCTCTTCACTGTTCTTTGAGTGATAACATATAGAAAAACCATATCCGATCCCCTTTGATTTTAAGAGGTCCATTACCTCGCTCACTTTATCAAATGTCCCGGCTCCCCTTCTGAAGTCTGTCATCTCTTTGAAACCCTCTATACTTATAAATACATTAAGGTTACCTAGTTTTACCATCTCATTGGCAAATGATTCATCTATCAAAGTGCCGTTGGTAAACATTGCTAATGATAGTTTGCTATGCTTTTCACAAAGTTTGAGAATATCAGCACTCCTCATTAATGGTTCGCCGCCACTGAATACTATATCATAGACTCCCAGTTTTTTCGCATCTGTGAGTATCTCATCCAGCTTCTCATATGATAATGAGGCAGTTTTGCTGTAATCGGCAGCCCAGCACCCGGTACACTTTAGATTACAAGCGCTTGTCGGGTCAATAAGCAGAATATAAGGAATTGAGTAGCCGTGTCTGAACTGGAGCCATTTACGTTTTAATGCATAGCTCAAGCCATTGATTGCAAATAAGTTGAATAAGTTATTTGCTTTAAAGAAAACCCTGCTTCTGTAGACAAAATTTTTATGATGAGGGTAAGGGGGGATCTTTTCCATCCCCCCCATTACATTAAGATATCTCATTAACAGATCTTAGTCGTTTTGTGAAGATGTATAGACCGGGAATTTGGCATAAGTTCCGTCACTGAAATTGAACTGAACTCCGACCAACCCATATTTATGGTTAGCCCAATAGGTTATCTTGCTTATTCCGGCTGTACTCTTTACCCCGGCAACAACCTCTTCAATCTTCATAACCTTAATGTTATAAAAACCGTAAGGATAGTCATCGGTAGTTGATTTGCTCATTACTTCTCTGTATGCACCTGTATTTCCTATAGGATATTTCGCCCCTGCAGATGAGTCGTAATTAACAATCACTCCGGCTGTTGGACCTGACAGCAGCTCCAAACCCTTTGTAGTTTGTTTAAACTGCATATTGCTTGTGCTTACATTACTACCGTTAACTGAAACTCCCGGGATATTTGTAAAGAGAGTAATCAGTGCTGTGTTGGTTACCGTAGCCGATCCAGAATAGGTAGATACTCCATCATTTGATGTTGTAACCGTTGCTGAAAAGTTGCTGACACCCGATATTGGCGCGGATGATGTTGTTACAGTTACACCTACAGCACCCATTGGTGAAGGTGTACCACCTAATTTACCTGTAGCAGCATCAATCAGATCACAGGATTGAACAGATGCAAGGTAAATTAGTACAAAAAGATAGGAGAATAATTTTTTCATGGTTTAATAGGTTGAAGTTTATACCAAATTTACATTAAAAAAGATGAAGTTGAAAGAAAATAGAGAAAAATTGTGGTAATATGGTGTTATGTTGTATATTTATAAAGTTAAATTATAATCAAAATATGAAAAAGTTACTATTATTAATGCTTTGTTTTTCAGCATTTATGGCAAACGCACAAGAGACAAACGGAGAGAAGAAGTTATGGGCAAAATCATTCCTGAATCAAAAAGCACCGGAACTGGTTGTTGAACAGTGGATAACAGCAAAACCCGAAACAACAGGCAAGTTTATTCTTATTGATTTTTGGGCAACCTGGTGCAGTCCATGTCGTAAAGCTATTCCTGAGCTCAATATTTTTCAGAAAAAATTTGCAGCAGACCTGGTTGTGATTGGAATCTCTAAAGAGACTTCAGAGAAAGTTCTCTCTATGAAAGAGCCTGTTATAGAATATGCAAGTGCAATAGATACTAAAGGAACCACCTCGGCGGTTCTGGAGATTAAAGGTATTCCTCACTGCATTTTAATTGACCCCAAAGGTATTGTAAGATGGGAGGGATTCCCGTCACTTCAAGGATATGAGTTAACTGAAAAGGTCATTGAAGAGTTAATTGCAAAATACCGATAAAATTCTCAAAAAATATTTGGATTGATGTTATGTATTTCTAACTTTGTGTTAGATTTATTTAACATTAATCATTATGAAAAGAACAATTATCTTATTTGTTGTTGCCGCTCTTGTAGTTTCATCTTTTACAGTATGGCTGATATCCTCAGGTGGCAATCTTGACGCAATGGACTCTCTCCAAATTGGAGTAATAATTATTGTACTAATATTTGCACTCTTTGTAGGTTATAAAAGAGTGGTCAGTTTAAAAAGAGGAGAACCTGCCGAGGATGAACTTACAAAGAGAGTGCTTTTAAAAACAGCCGCATATTCGTATTACGTATCACTTTATATTTGGGTATTTCTGCTATTTATAAAAGATAGAATCCAGTTCGATTCCGATCAGTTAATTGGGACAGGAGTTCTTGGAATGGCTCTTACTTTTGGAATAATATGGATGATTCTCAATTTCAGAGGCATAAAAAATGAATAACCGGATTAAAGAGTACAGAGCCAGGTATGATATTACTCAGGATGAACTGGCAAAGCGGGTAAATGTAAGGAGAGAAACAATTGTATTTCTTGAAAAAAACAGATACAATCCATCACTGAAACTTGCTTATGATCTTGCAAAAGTATTTTCGGTTTCAATTGAAGAACTGTTTATTTTTGACGAAAAACAGGATCTGTAGACCTATTTCCACCTGAAATCAGTTTTTAACAACGGATCTTTAGTTCTGAATCTGTTAAAAGCCTTTCCTTCGTTGTCTTTCCACCATTTGCTATAGGCATCAGCAGCAATTTGATGTGAATATTCAGAATTGACAGTTTGAGGTCTTTCTATACTCGATTTTGGCAATAAAACCGGATTCATTGAATAAAAATCAAAGAATGCTATTTTTGAATTATCAGATCCAACTCTTATGGATTCAATAACCCAGAGAATATACAACCCAAGCCTGCACTCATTAAGATAGTAAGACGATAGAGGATTACCAGGGAAATCAGAAATGAGAGTAGATTCATTTCTGTATTTAAGTAGTGCTGGAATATCAAAAGATGAAAAAGCAGGTAGCTTCATAGAAGTATAACTACCCTCTTTTAGCTGATTAACAAAAAGATCAACAGTCTGATTTGATTCAGGACCAATAGCTTCCTTACTACATCCTACGGAGATGAAAAGTACGAAAAAAATAAAAAAATGAAGAACCGTTTTCATAATTTTGTAATTAGTTGATAAGTATACTGAAAATCATTCCAAATGTAATTAATATTTCATTAATCTGTCAATTATTTTCACAATAATTATGAGTGACTTTTCCTATATAGAATCAAAATCAATACTCTCAAAGTTAAAGGATCACGTTCATTTTTTCGGTCTTATATACAGTATGAACCTTTATCGGGGATGTGAGCATGGATGTATATATAGCGATATCAGAAGCGAGTGTTACGGTATAGTTGATATTTCAAAATATCAGTAAAGCGAATTGCTCTGGAGATATTAAGAAAAGAGTTGGTTTCAAAACGTTAAAACAGAGGGACAATCGGTTCCGGTGCTATGAATGAGGGGCTTTGCAGATTATTGCTAATGGAAGCTTCCCAGTACATATAATAACAAAGAGTTACCTTGTATTACGTGATGTAGATATTATCCAGAAGATTTCTAAAATATATGCTGCTGTCAGCTTCACAATTACCAGTTCATCTGATAGTTTATCCCTGATAACTGAACCAGATGCAACACTCTCAGGAATCTATACAGGTGTTACTCTTATTCCCATTCTGCCATTTGCCCGGCAGGAAGGAGAGATATCAAAACAGATTCGGCGATCAATATAGCTGTTTCAGCCCTATTTACAAAGAACTTACAATTATTTTCAATGAATTGGCAACTAAATTCGGAATTGAATCTAAAATGAAGTTTTATAAATCATTCAAACTTAATCAAATATCTTTATTTTAAAGAAATAATAGTATAATAATGGAGATTGTTTCAGGTTATTTAAATTTTATAAGTATTTTTAATTCTCAACTTAGAAATTACATTAAATGTCCGGAAATATAGATTCAGAATTAATTCTGGCTGTCAAAAACGGTGATTCTGAAGCTTTTCATAAACTCTATATTTTACTATTCAATAAGGTATATTTTTTTATAACCAGAACAATAAAGTCAAGGGCTGATTGTGATGAAATTGTACAGATTGTATTTGTAAAATTATGGGAAAATCATAAAAATATTGATTTGAACAAATCATTTTACGGCTACATCTTTACCATCGCTAAGAATTGTGTTATTGACTTTCATAAAAATATCCTACTTAAAAAAATAATTGACTGTCATCCGACCAATACAAATATTAACGGACAATATTCCGAAGACATTGACTCAAAAGACATTCTTAATAAACTGATAAACTTCATGGAAGATATTCCTCCTCAAAGAAGACGGGCTTTCCTGCTTCATAAAGTATATGGATTGTCGCATAAGGAGATTTCAAAAAAAATGAATATTTCAGAAAATACAGTTGAAACACATATTAGACTTGTTATTAAGTATTTAAGAAATAATTTCAAAAATTTTATAAATTTTATTTTTTTCTGATTCACGGAAATTTCATCATCAACAGTATTTATATATAGATATTGAAAGATGAGTATGAAAAGCGAAATTGATCTATTAAAAAGGTGGCTTGATAATAATGAGGCGGATTTTAAATTATCTGAATTATTTTCTATCCTGAATGCTCTTAATAACCCTGAATCAGAAGAATTATTAAACCTCTATTTTGAGAAACATTGGGAAGGATTAAGTGTCGTTGAGTATAAAACAAAGGATGATATTGAAGCTATATATAGTGAAATCAATAAAAAGATCCTGCTTCGAAAAACAAAGAAAAAGAATATTTTACTTCAAAGAAGCAAAGTTTTTTACAAATATTTCAGCAGAGCAGCTGCTATCATCGTTATTCCTCTTGCTTTACTGGTTTTATTTCCGGACAAACACAACGTTATAAATAAATCAGATACTAAAAAAACTATTACTGAGTATTTTTCACCACCCGGTACAAGGTCGCGTATTTATTTGCCTGACAGTACTGAAATTTGGTTAAATGCCGATAGCAGAATGGTTATCAATTCCGATTACGGAGTTGAGAAAAGAGAGGTTGTTCTATCTGGCGAGGCTTTTTTTGCTGTAAAGAAGAATATAGAAAAGCCTTTCTTTGTTAACACGAGTAACATGGTTATTAAGGTTACCGGGACCACATTTAATTTATCGGCTTATCCGGATAAGAACAGCATTGAGACAGTTCTGTTAACAGGAGAGATACGCCTGAATTATAAGGAAGGAAGCAATAGCAAAGAGTTAGTTTTAAAACCTCATCACAAAGCAATTTATAGCAAGAGTAAAAACACAATGGCAATTCAAACTATCAGAACCAACGCATATAATTCATGGAAAGACGGGAAGCTTATATTCAACAATAACTCTCTGTCCGAAATAGTTTCAATCCTAGAAAGATGGTTTAATGTTTCCATTAAAATTACCGATAAAGAGTTGTATGAATATAAGTTTACAGCTACACTTGATAACCGGAGTCTTGATCAGATTCTTATGTTTTTATCTTGCTCATCTCCTATTGATTATACGTTCAGTGATAATAAGGTAAATCTTTTCAAAAAAAGTAATCTTCACAAATTTTAAATAACCAAAAAAACTTAGCTATGAAAAAAGTTCTTAAACATTACTTAAAAGGATGTTTGTTGCTTCTCCTACTTCTGTTTTCAAATCAGATTCTGATAGCGGATGTGATTTGGCAGAACGAAAAGAAAATAGCAGTTAAGTCAGAACAAATGACTTTAAAACAGGCTGTGATGGAGGTTGAAAAAACCTTTGGCTGCAATTTTCTTTACAACAACAATCTTATCGATGACAGTCAATTGGTGTCACTTAATACCAGAAATAAAACACTATCATCGGTACTGGAGTATATGCTGACTAATAAAAAAATCAGCTTTAAATTAATTGAAAATCAAATCATTTTATATCCGGAGGGGATGTATGATGATGCAAGTACAATTCAGAACAGAGAAAGAGCTGAGAAAATTGTAAACAATTCTCAAAATAAAAATCAGAATAGAAGAGTAATAACCGGGTTAATTATCTCTTCTGATGATAAAATGCCACTAGCTGGTGTAACTGTAATTCCTGATAACACCCCCTCAAAGGGGGTTAGCGCCGATATTAATGGAAAATACGCTATTGAAATAGGCGATAGCGTAAAAACTCTGAATTTTTCATATATCGGCTATGAAACTCAGCAAGTGGAAATAGGTGGAAAAGGTGTTATTAATATTGAACTTACACCTGATGCAATTGCTCTTAACGAAGTAGTTGTTTCGACCGGATATGTTAATGAAAAGAAAAAAAATCTTTCAGGTGCGGTTTCAAATGTTTCAGGAAAAGAGCTCCATATGGCAAACGTAAGCAATATTCAGAGAGCTCTCGAGGGTAAAGCTGCCGGTGTGCAAATTGTTTCTGCAAATGGTCTTCCTGGAGCCTCAGTAAACATTAACATAAGAGGGAAAAGTTCAATAAATGGAGGGATAACACCTTTATATATTGTGGATGGAGTTCAGATGACAACAGGTGATTTTGCAAAAATTGTTCAGACCTCTAATGTATTATCGGCACTAAACCCAGAGGATATTGAATCGGTAGATATCCTGAAAGATGCTGCAACTGCTTCAATATATGGAGCTCAGGCAGCAAATGGAGTGATAATAATTAAGACAAAAAGAGGTGAGACCGGAAAGCCAAAAATCAATTTTTCAATGAACTATGGATTAGATATGGTTAGTGATAATGTCGAAATCTGCAACAGCGAACAATTTATTGAACTAAATTTAATGGGAATTTATAACAGGTACGGAAATTCAAATTCAAACTTTACAACACCATTCAATACATATAAAAGTCGTGGATGGATATTGAGTGAAGCCGCTGATTTCCCAAATATTGTATTCGATTCTGGGAAAGTCCCAAATGATAACTGGAAGAAATCCATATTCAGAACGGGAGTAACGAGAGAGTATCAACTAGGGGTATCTGCAGGAAATGAACATGTCAAATCTTATGTTAGCGGTAGTTACAATGATTCTGATGCATCAACAATCTATAACTATTTTCAAAGATTAACCGTAAGGTCAAATATTGATGTGAAAGTTAACAAATGGCTTGACATCAACAATTCTACGACATTTGGTTCTACCAAGCAAAGACAACCTACAACAGGTGGTTTGATTGCAACTCCGGTAAGAGGTGTATTAATGATGATTCCATACAATCGGATATACAATGAAGATGGAACGCTTAATGTTAACAATCTGGAAGGGGCACAAACTACAAACCCTGTTCAGGCATCTGAGTTGAATGTCTACAAACTGACAACCAACAAGCTTACTCATTCAACGGATTTTGTATTCCACCTGCTACAAAATCTTGAATTTAAAGCTAGTGGCAAAATTGATTATAATACTCTTTATGAACATCAGTTCCTTGACCCCTTAACCCCTCAAGGTATGGCATATAATGGTTTTATTGCAACAGCAAATACTCAAATCGTAAACATTCAGACATCTGAAACTTTGAATTATAAATATATATCTTCCGACAGCAGACACAGAATGAATGTTCTTGCAGGTTTTGAATATAAAGACTATTCATCCAGAAGTAATGAAACATCTGCAGTGGGCGTTCCATCATCAGATTTTCAACTTCTGAGCCAAGCAGGAACAATAGACAGTTTTACCGAAAGTTTTACCGGTTATAAACTCATAGGGCTTTTTGGAAGGATAGGTTACACATATGATGACAAATATATTTTGAATCTTGTAGTCAGAAGGGATGGTTCATCAAGGTTCGGTGAAAATCGGAAATGGGGAACATTTCCATCTTTCTCTGCTGCATGGAGAATAAGCAACGAAAATTTCCTGAAAAACAATAAATTGATAAACGATCTGAAACTTAAATTCAGTTACGGATTAACTGGGAACTCAGACATTGGTAATTTTGTTGCAAGACCACAGTTTGCAGGAAGTGGAAGGTATGATAATATTTCCGGAATTTCTCCATCAATTCCAGGGAATAAAGATCTGACCTGGGAAACAAAATACTCATTAAACTTTGGAATAGATTTTTCAATGTTTGCAAACAGAATTACAATTCAAACCGATTATTTTAACGACATTACACGAAACCTTTTATTTGACAGGCCTGTTCCTATCAATTCAGGATATACTACAATACCTCAGAACGTAGGCTCTGTTAGAAATCAGGGTATAGAATTATCAATCAACCTTGTACCTGTAAGGAATGATAAATTTCAATGGAGTATAACTCCGAATTATACATGGTTAAACAATAAAATTCTTTCTCTTATCAACGGAGCATCCCAAATTGGAAACACACTTGTAGTAGGTAAGCCGATTGATGTATTTTATACATATAACTTCGCCGGAGTCAACCCGGCAGATGGCAGGCCAATGTGGTACAATAAAGATGGATATATAGTATATAAACAAAACTCAGAAGACAGGGTTTATCTGAATGGAATTTATCCTACATTTTATGGTGGGGTGGTAAACTCATTCTCATGGAAGAATTTTGATTTCTCTTTTCTGTTCCAGTTCCAATCCGGGGCAAGGAGGGCCAATTCAGATAAAGTACAACTCTCAAGGGTTGGAAATACAAACGATCGAAATCAACTATTGAAGATGTACACAGATTTCTGGAAGGAGCCCGGACAGATTACCTCAGTAGCACAGCCAATGACAGGTAATACATATTTGGGACCTGGCGGGAGCACCACTTCCTATTCGGCGACATCGTCATATCACTATGAAAAGACCGATTTTATTAAACTTAAAAATATCTCAGTTAGCTATGTATTTCCTAAGAAAATTTGCTCGAGACTGGGTGTGAACGGACTTACCATGGCTTTAAATGCTTTCAACCTTTGGACTACAACTCCATACACCGGATATGATCCTGAATTTACCGGGAGTGATTCCGGCACCTATCCTCAGTCGAGGACAATAACTTATGTTTTGAAACTTGATCTGTAGAAAACTATGAAATTATGAAAAAAATAATATATATAATTTTGGCTATTATGTTAACCTCTTCATGTGATGAGTGGCTTAACATAGATCCTGAGAACGCTGTTAATGCCGATAAAGCACTTAGTACTATTTCCGGAAATAAGTCAACCCTCATCTCGGCTTATTCTCTGTTAACCGGATCGGGTTCATATGGAAGACAGATGGTTGCAGGAGCAGAAGTACTTGCAGATAATGCTAAAATTGCTACTTCACATGGTAATATAATTACAAATGAAGGTAAAAATGCCACGGGAAGTCATTGCAATAACTGGGAAACAAGTTACAAAGTAATAAGAAATGCAAACTTTGTAATTGACGCAATTGATAAGGTTGAAGAGGTTTCGTCAACCGATGCATATAACAAACGACTTCTAAAAGGTGAAGCCTATTTTCTGAGAGGATGGCAGGAGTTTGACCTGGCAAGGGTCTATTCGAGAGAGCCGAATCACCTTATACCAAATTTTAATTTGGGAATAATAATTCAGACTATGCCTTTTATTTTCAATGGAGATAACATTCCTGAGATAGAAAAAGCCCGGTCTGATGTAAATGAAACTTATATTCAGATTATAGCAGATCTCGAAGAGGCATTCAGCCTTCTCGAAAATAATGACAGCGGTAACTTCCCAAACAGAGCAACTGCTCTTGCAGCAAAGGCGTTACTAGCAAGGGTTTATCTTTATAAAGAAGATTATCAATCGGCAATCAGTGCAGCTACCTGGGTAATAAATAACGCACCTACATACGGCATATCAGTATCAAAAGTAGATTATACTTTAGTATTTTCTCAATCCAAAGAGACAATATTTCAACTGGTTTACCGTGAAACCGATAACCTTGGATCCTCTTCTATGCAATCAATTTATACAAACACAGGATTACTTGACCCTTCTCCGTCCGATCCAACATGGTACAGAGATGAAAAGAAAGGAAGCGGATATGGAGATGTTCTGTTTTCAACATCATTTTACAATAGTTTTGAATCTGGTGATACGAGACTTGCTCTTATGAAAAAAGTTATAAGGGGAGCTAATCTCTCTACTCCTGAAAAGGGAATCTGGCTATTTAAATTTAATGGTTACGGAGGTGTATATGGAATGGATAACATTCCAGTTTTAAGGTTATCTGAGATGTATCATATAAGAGCTGAAGCAAATCTTAGGAAAAGCTCTCCTAATGAGGTAGATGCATTAATAGATATCAATTTTATGAGACTTGCAAGAGGTTTAACTTCGGTAAATAATATATCTGGTCAAAATCTTTTGAATCTTGCAGAAAATGAAAGGAGAAAAGAGTTCATCGGTGAGGGTCACAGGTTTTTTGATCTGAAAAGATGGGGAAAAGATATTTCAAAATCACCTGAAGGCGTTGCCGCCGGATTGGTTCCTCTCACATGGGATGATCCAAGAGTTGTAGCGAGAATTCCTCTTTCTGACTCCCAGCCAAACGGAGCAAATCCAAATCTTGTTCAAAATCCAGGTTATTAAAGAATTAAAATCATGAAAAAGATTAAAATCACACTTATATTCCTATTCGTAATTGTTTTTTCGGTTTCTTGCGAAAAAGAGGATTTTTCGTATAACGGACCCGATTATGTCGAGTTCAAGCCAACCAGCGGATCAGGATCAAATCAATATTTAAATGCCAGATACTATTTTCACAATTACAATCTGGCACCTGCAATCGGAAACAATACCTATACCGTTCAGTTAATCGGACCACAAAGAGATGCTGATATTACCGTGAACTACGTTATAAGAGATTTCGTCTATTACGATATTGCAAGAAATATGATAACAGGAACACAACCTGCAGGAGATGAAAATATAAATTGGCTTAAGATAAATTCCACAGCAACAGCAGGAATAAATTACAACTCCTCAGGTTCCGGCAGCTTTACAATACCTGCCAATTCAAGTTTCGGCACCTTCCAGATAGAAGTACTGACAAATAATGATAATACAAATACAAAGAATAGTAAAATGGTATTCATAGAATTAATTGACAATGGTTTTATTAAAGCAAATGCCCCAACGAGCATCTTAATGATTTGTTTCGGAAAAAGAAACTCCTCAAATCCTACCATTTTTTAATAATTAAATAATGAAAACCCTGAAAATAACTCTTTTATTTTTTACACTAATGATAATTCCTGACAGAATAGCTTCTGCTCAGGATTTATCATTTTTTTATCCTAAGGAGATTTCCTCCCTGGATGCAAACGTTCCTGATCCAAAAAGTTTTTTTGGATTTGAGATAGGGGAACAGCACCTCACTTACGATGCTACAATTAACTATCTGCGATTACTAGCATCTTTTTCAGACAGAGTCCGGATTATTGAAAATGGACTCACTTATGAACGCAAACCTCTGGTATTTCTGATAATAAGCTCTGCTGAAAATATAAAAAATATCGAGAAAATAAGGGCAGAACATATTAATTTATGCAATCCTGATCTTTCAGAAAAGATAGATATCTCCAGAATGCCTGTTATAAACTGGCTGGGATATAGTATTCACGGAAACGAAGCCAGCGGGATCAATGCTTCTGTTGTCGTTTCATATCTTTTATCGGCATCCAAAGATGACTACATAAAAAAGATACTTGATAATAATGTTATAATCATCCAACCTGCTCTAAATCCGGATGGAGTTCAGAAATATGCAACATGGGTCAATTCCAATTATAGTTATACAGAAAATAGCGATCAGTTTATCCTTTCAAACAAAGAACCGGCACCCACATCAAGGAGTAACCACTACTGGTTTGATCTTAACAGAGACTGGCTATTTGTACAACATCCCGAAAGTATACACAGAATGGAGGTCTTTTACAATTGGCTGCCTACAGTAGTTAATGACTACCATGAGCATGGAAATACCAGCGGTTCATTCTTCTCTCCGGGAATTATAACTAGTACTAATTCTCTTATTCCACTAAAAAATCAGGAGTTATGCAAAAAAATATCCCAATATCATGCAAATTCACTGGATCAAATCGGAACACTCTACTTTTCAAAAGAGGGATATGACGATTTTTATATCGGAAAAGGGGCTACTATTCCAGATATATTCGGAGGAATTGGAATATTATATGAACAGCCAAACTCAAGAGGGTTGGTATCTGAGCGAAACGGAACTGAAATACGTTTTACAAAAATGATAAGAAACCAGATAGCATGCTCTTTCTCTACTCTGAATGCTGCTACAGAATTAAAAGAGGAGTTACTTACTTATCAAAAAAACTTTTTTAAAGAGGTATCTGAGAAGATTAAAAAAAGCGATGTAAAAGGATATATATTTGGCACCAAAAAAGACAAATCCACACTGAATGAATTTATTAAAGTTCTTCATACTCACGATATTGAAGTGTATACTATCAGAGATAACTTTAACTCAGCAAATAATCTGTATGAGAAGGAGAATTCCTTTATGATCCCATTTAATCATATGAATTATAATATTTTAAATGCAATTTTCGAGAGAACGGAAAACTATACGGATTCAGTATTTTATGACATTTCCTCCTGGAATATTCCTATGGCCATGAATATCAATTATGATGAGTTAAAAAACGTCAGCTCTCTTAAAGGTGAAAAAATTGAGAAAACCACCAATACATTTAAATCTCCGGAGAGAAGATGTGACTATGCTTATATGTTTGGAATAAACGATTTTTACTCATATCACTTTATTTACTATTTACAAAACAACGGAATAAAGTTAAAAGTTTCTGACATCTCATTTAATATTAAAATGGGTAATAGTTTTAAAAAATTTGAGAGAGGGACAGTTATGCTATCAGTAGCAGAACAGAGTTGTAGTTCTGAGAAAATATTTGATTTGATTTGTAAATACAAAGAAACATTAACACCTGAAGCCAATCTTGAAGTATATGCCCTGAATCAGGGAATAGGCGAAGAGATTGACCTTGGAAGCCCTCATTTTAAAAGGATTTCTATACCCAAAATAGCACTATTAACCGGTGATGGTGCAACATATAGTTCAGCAGGTGAGTTATGGCATCTGCTCGACTGGCGATTCAGAATACCAGTAAGCGTAATAAATTACAAATCTATTCCGGAAATGGATCTAACCAGATATAATGTGATAATTATCAGCAATTCAATGAATATTCCAAAAGAGATTTGTGAGAAGTTGCTGGAATGGGCTAAAGATAATACGATTATCGCTACAGGAACAGCATACAGAACTGTTAATGATATTTCGGTTTCAAATATAACTACAACACCAGTAAGGACTGGAAATAGAGGGGGTGAAAATGGCACATTTAGTGAATATCAACAAAGAAACGACATTTCTCCATTTAGCGGTGTTATTTTAAAAGCTGTTATAGATACAACACATCCAATTAGTTTCGGAACGTATTCTGCAAAAATGCCTGTTTTTTATAACGCATCTACAATTGTTAACGCACCCGACAAAAAATATATAACCCCTTTACGATTTGATAAAAAACCTCATCTTAGTGGTTATGTAACATCTGCTTCGTTATCTAAAATTGAAGAGACACCATATGTTTTTGCAGGGAAAGGTTTAATATATTTTGCTGAAGATCCCTGTTTCAGAGGATATTGGTTAGGAACCGCACGCCTGTTTCTCAATTCCGTTTTTTTCAGAGAGCTTATGCCCCGGGAGAAAGTCGCAACTAAAAAATAGTAGTAAAACTGGAAATTTTGCAGATAAATAATTAGTATATACTTTTACGCAGATAACCATCTTAATATCTGAGTAATTTAATAAGTATGAAAGCTCTCAAGTCCGGCATTATTTGCTATTTATTAAGCATTTCAATTGTATATGCTCAAAAAAGTAACCTTACCGAATATGTAAATCCTCTGATTGGTACACTTTCTAAGATCTCATTATCAACAGGAAATACCTATCCGGCAATTGCGATGCCCTGGGGGATGAACTTCTGGATGCCGCAGACCGGGAGTATGGGGAACGGTTGGGGTTATGTTTATACTGCCGATAAGATTAATGGATTTAAACAGACACATCAGCCAAGTCCGTGGATTAACGATTACGGGCAGTTTGCCATAATGCCGGTAACAGGAAAGGTTGTTTTTGATCAGGAGAATCGATCAAGCTGGTTTTCGCATAAGGCAGAGGTGGCAAAACCTCACTACTACAAGGTCTACCTTGCCGACCACGATGTTGTAACGGAGATAACTCCGACATCCAGAGCAGCCATGTTCCGTTTTACCTTTCCGGAAAATGAGAACTCATTTGTTATTGTGGATGCATTTGACAAGGGCTCTTATGTGAAGATTATTCCTGAAGAGAATAAAATAATCGGATACACAACCCGTAACAGTGGTGGGGTTCCGGCAAATTTCAAAAACTATTTTGTAATTATTTTTGATAAGGCATTTACTTACAAAGCTGTAGCGGAAGATGGGAAGATAAACGAAAGTATCTGCGAAGTAACGGCAGGCCATTCCGGTGCTGTTATAGGATTCAGGACCAGGCGAGGCGAGGTAGTTCATGCCCGGGTTGCATCTTCGTTTATCAGTCATGAACAGGCCGAACTTAATCTTGGAGAGCTGGGTCGGTTGTCGTTTGACGAACTTGTGAAAAAGGGCAAAGATGAGTGGAATAGTGTTTTAGGACGAATTGTAGTTGAGGATGGAAATATAGATAATCTGCGCACATTTTACTCTTGCCTATACCGCTCGGTTCTCTTTCCGAGAAGCTTTTATGAGGTTGATAAAAAGGGAAATACAATTCATTACAGTCCATATGACGGAGAGGTTCATCCGGGCTATATGTTTACGGACACAGGTTTTTGGGACACTTTCCGTTGCCTCTTCCCGTTTCTGAACCTGGTATATCCAGATATGAACGCAAAGATGCAGGAGGGGTTGGTAAATACTTACAAAGAGAGCGGATTTTTACCCGAGTGGGCAAGTCCCGGACACAGAAGGTGTATGGTGGGGAACAATTCGGCTTCGGTGGTTGCGGATGCCTATCTGAAGGGTGTTAGAGGATACGACATTGAAAAGCTCTGGGAGGCTGTTAAACACGGAGCAAACAGTGTTCATCCTCAGATATCTTCGACCGGTCGTCTTGGTTGGGAGTACTACAACCGGTTGGGATATGTCCCCTACGATGATAAGATAAACGAGAGTGCTGCAAGAACACTGGAGTATGCCTATAATGACTGGTGTATATACACTCTGGGGCGCAAACTGGGAAAGCCGGATCAGGAACTAGAGCAGTACAGGAAAAATGCGATGAACTACAAAAACCTTTTCGATCCGGAACACAATCTTATGAGAGGTAAAAACCTGGATGGTACATTCCAGTCACCTTTCAATCCGCTCAAATGGGGAGATGCATTTACCGAGGGAAACAGCTGGCACTACACCTGGTCTGTTTTTCACGACCCTAAGGGTCTCATTGATTTAATGGGTGGTAAGCCAGTTTTTAACCGGATGATGGATTCCGTATTTAATATCCCCCCTCTTTTCGATGAAAGCTACTATGGAGGGATTATACATGAAATAAGGGAGATGCAGATTATGAATATGGGTAATTACGCTCATGGCAACCAGCCCATACAGCATATGATTTACCTCTACAACTATTCAGGAGAGCCGTGGAAGGCCCAGTTCAGGGTAAGAGATGTGATGGATAGACTATACTCGGCAACTCCGGACGGATATTGCGGAGATGAGGATAACGGACAGACATCGGCTTGGTATGTATTCTCGGCAATGGGATTCTATCCGGTTTGCCCCGGAACGGATGAGTATGTGATTGGATCTCCTCTTTTCAAAAAGGTAACAATCAAATTTTTAAGTGGGAAGAATATTATCATTGAATCAGATGGCAATAATAGAAGTAACCGCTATATCGGCTCAATGTCGGTTAACGGGAAAAGTTGGTCAAAGAACTTTCTGACACATGGAGTACTGGTAAATGGTGCCCATATCATTTACAGAATGAGCACCAACCCAAATTTTTTAAGAGGGATAAAAGAGGAGGATGCCCCCTACTCTTTTAGCAAATAATGAAAGGAGTAACATATTATTGATTAATCCATTGTCAGCTATTAATAATTTCAATTAACTTTTCATTCTGAATTATAATCATTCCATGCCGGTCGTCGGTAATACCATCTGCAAGAATGTAGGAATAGGTGGGTGTATGTCCATTCATAATAGTCGGTAAGTATTTGAAAAATATCTTATCATTGCTTTGTTTCAGATATTCACCAGCTTCCATAATATGAGTTGAGATAATGAATGATCCTCCCTTTTTTGAAAAAGCATCAATAATAGATACCGTTCCATCGTAGGCATCTTTGACATTTGTTCCCTTAAACAACTCATCAAAAATAATTACAAGTTGTTTCCCGGACGCAACTTCTTGTGCTACATGTTTTACTCTTAATACCTCAGCATAGAAATGGCTGTATCCCATATCCAGGTTATCTGGTACGTTGATTGAACTGTAGATTCCGTCATGGACAGAGAAACTCATCTCCGCAGCAGATACAGGAAAACCCATATGGGCAAGATATACAGCAGTTCCAAACGACTTCATCAGAGTGGATTTCCCAGCCATATTTGCTCCTGTCAGGAATAAAACATTCTTCTCTTTGCAAATATAAATGTCGTTAGGAATTGCACCTGGTATACAAGGATGAGAAACTCCTTTTATTTGAATAAATTGGTCTAATTTATCCACAGCATTTGCATATCCGAAACCCTTTTCACGGGAGAGATCCGATACAGCAATATAAACATCAAGTTCGTAAATATCATTTAACAACTCATTTAATTGTTCATAATATAAACTCCTCAATATATAGTCGATAAACTGTAAATCTATAAATTTTAAATTTTGTATGTTTTTATACTTAAGAGCTTTTCCAATATTTCTGTTAGTAAAAAGAGCCTTTATCTTAATAATTCTGTTGCGGAAATCCGTTACCCCGTTTAATATCCCTCCAATTTCAGACTCTTCAATTTCATCCACAAATATTTGAATTTTTGAAAGGATCTCAACCGTCTTAATCAAGCCGTTAGTAATAACGGTGAATTCCTTGTCATTGATCAAAAAATTCTTCATTTTTACTTTGAATAAATTAAGGACAGCCAAAAGTCGGTTTGAGTGTTGTCCGCTATGTAAGTAGTTTTCTACTAACTCAAAATCATCTCTTTTAAAAGGTAAAGAGATTTTAATTCTTTCAAAAAATGAAATAATTTCTGATCTTGAGTTAATTTCTGAAGCATTAGATAAGGGGCTCTGAAACATCCTTTCCATCAGTCTGCTGCCGCCATTTGTGATAGTTCTGTTGAATAAACTAAAGATAGAGTTAGTTTTATACCTTCCAAGGATATTCAAATCGTCCAAAGTTTGTTTATCTGCAATAAATGTATTCATTAACCAGCGTTTAGAATATTTAGTATGTTTTCATTCCTGATAATTACCATACCATGACGGTCATTGGTGATCCCTTCAGATAATTTATAAGTATACTCAGGGAGAGGGCCATTCATTACTGTAGGCAGATAGAGAAATTTTATATTTTCTCTTATTTTTTTTAATTCCTCTCCTGCTTCAATAATGTGCGTAGAAATAACAAAGGTGCTTTTTCGTTTACCGGCAAACGCATTCATCACAGCAACAGTAGCATCAAATGCATCTTTTACATTAGTGCCTCTGAAAAGCTCATCGAAAACGATAATCATTCTCTCATTTGCCCTCAGACTCTCTGCCACCTTTTTTACCCTTAAAACCTCGGAATAAAAGTGGCTGAATCCCAGATTTAAATTATCAGACAGGTTAATTGTCGTGAACATACCATTTTGCACACTGAAATTCATCATTTTTGCTGGCACAGGAAAGCCCATGTGTGCCAGATAAATAGCTATGCAAAAGGTTTTCATAAAAGTAGACTTACCAGCCATATTGGCTCCGGTTAGAAATATCATATTATTCTCCTCATTGACTGTTAAGTCATTAGGTACAGCACATGAAATCAGGGGATGGTAAACACCTATCATCTCAATCTCATTCGAAGCACCTTCAACAATCTGTGCAAAACAAAAATTATACTCTTTTGATACTTGGGCTACTGAAATAAAAACTTCTGTTTTATATGCAAAAAACAGTAATTTACGCAACTCACTTTTTATTGAAAAACGAAAAAGCTGATCATACTCTGCGACCTGTTTATATGTTAGATTCTTAATATTACTTTCAGTAAGAGTTCTGACAAATTGGAGAGCAGAAATATTTAAGATCTCCTGTAATTGTGATAATTCCTTATAAGAATCTTCAAATTGTGAATTGAAAACCTTCAACTCAATAAAAAATCGTAATATGGAGGTTACTCCTCTTTTTATTTGTTTATAATCTGAATCTGAACCTATTACACTATTTAATCGACGTCTGATAGAATCATCATGAACTGTCAGGCGACTTCTCTCATCTGAATTTTCAAGATAGAATTCTATAACTTCAAACAGGTCTGTTGTGAATTTAAACGGGATATCTTTATCTCTTAATAATTTGATTGAGCTAACTCTATTATTGATATCCTCATTTCTTGACAGAGGATAAAGGAACATATCCTTTAATAAGGATGTCGCTCCTTTTGTCCTGGTTTTGTTAAACAAATTGTAAATATCGTTTCCCTTAATGTCTCCGATAATTTTCAGATCATTAATTGTCTGGCTGTCTGCTTTGAATGCCATTGAGTAATTTTTTAAATGGTATAACAACAGGATATGTTATCTTCCTCTTCTTCTAAGTAAGATAAGCAAAGAGGCAAAAATCAAAATTAAAGGAATCAGCATTTTATCCAGGGAATTTAAAATTTTTAAATCCTTCTTTTTAAGATTGATTATATTATCAGGTGATACTGGACGACGTACGTCTATAGGCACTTTATTATCTGAAAGCCAATAAAACATCCCAACTGCCATGTTGAAATTCTGAGCCCTGATCTCATTTCTGGTTGTCAGGAGTTCAGCATTACTAAAACAATCAGCATCTCCAAGGAGTATTATTTTTTGTTCCTTCTCTTTTAATCTCCTTGTAAGTGCCAGTGCTGTAATATTTGCACCCGGGGTCTCTCCCGATTCAGGATTATATTTTGGTATCTCATCAATAAAATCTGTCGTTTCAAGTTCATTCCATGAGCCTATAGAATCAATTTGGGCTATATTTCTGACAGAATCTGAAATAAATAATGGAATATAGTTAAACCCGGATTTATGTTCATAGGAAATACCAACTGCTCCAGGCATTGTGACGCATTGATTCTTAAGAGAAATATCACCAAACTGATAGGCAAGTCCACGACTCTCCAAAGTTGGCACTGCCGTGATCATATCCATTGAGTAACCTTTGTTATATTCTACAATCTGCCCAGGTAAGAACCTGACTCCCAAAGGTTCTATCAGCATATTAATATTCTCTTGCCGCTTAAGATCACAGGCAATTACCAGATTACCTCCACGATCAATATAGTTATTAAGGTTTTTTATCTCTTCAACAGTAAACTTCTTTCTGACATCAGAAATTACAAGGATACTGATATTACTGTCGATTGGTGCAGATACATTACAATCAGTAAAATCAAAACCATTATTAATTAATGAATATCTGAATGTTTTATTTTTGGAGAGTCCAAAATAACCTCTTGATCCATAATCATTAAGATCTCTCTCATCATGCCCTGATACAAATGCAACGATAGGTAACTCTTCCACTAATTCCTTGAAAGCTGCAGTAATCTGTGACTCGTCAGGAAATTTAATAATATCATTATAAGTACGAAGAAATGATATTTTGCCATCTTCAGAAGTAATTTTTCTTATAAAACGATTTAATTCAGAATGTAAATCAATTTCATCATGGTAATTTTCACCTGGTTTGAATAACGACGTTTTCATTTCATAAACTTCACAGGCTTTTTCAAGTGCCTGTTCAACCGTCCTCCCTTTATACCTTTCAAGATGACTTTTCAACGAAGATTCTTCAACAGGAAGTGCATAATAATATTTATATTCAAAATCGATATTGGGATAGAATCTGCTATATTGTTTAAATCTGTTAATATCATAGTTTCTGGATGAAGGCAATCCAAAGCTTGCATTCATATCAAAAATATTTACATATGTTGTTATCTTAATTCTACCCCGGAGTTTTGAGATAACGTTCTGACTGTTTGGTGTTAACGTGTTTACTTTTGTAAATGTCGAATCATAATATACCATTAATGAGGGAATTTTACTCACAATACCGATCAGCACTACAAAGATGAAAACACAGGCATATCTGCAAAAAGATATAAAACCTGTCTTTTTTTGCATAAATCCTTTTAATCTGATAATTGTAAAATAAATAAATAAGCCGGATACAAGAATAAAGTATAATAAATCATCACTACATATCAATCCATTTATAAATGTTCCTGATCTTCCGTTTATTGATAGCCAATAGGTAATATCCCTGACGAAATCAATACTTTGCCATACTCTTCCAACCTGACCGAGGACAAAAAACGTAGTAAAGGACCCTATCGCGGCAACAATCTGGTAAGAAGTGAGTGATGACATAAAAAGTCCGATTGCGGAATATGTACATATTACAAGATAAAGACCAAGTATGCCTGTTAGTATAAGAGAAAGATCAGAATCCTTTATCGCAAAACCACTTAAAGGTATTGTAACTACAACAATACAAATCATTGCAAAACCAAAGATCATCATTGAAAGAAACTTTCCAAGAACAATCTGTCTGTTTGTAACAGGTGAAGAAAATAAAAGCTTTATGGATCCAGAACCAAGCTCCCGGCTTAACAATCCCATGGTAAGCAAAGGTATGTACAGGTACAGATTACGTAAAATAGCATTAAAAAGGCCTGTTTGTTGGTGAGAATATAATTGATATGTTAAATTCGGAAGATTATAACCTAGCTCAGAATACCTTACCAGATTACCTAGTGTTTGCATGAATGCTACGCTTGTCTGGATAGCGAATATAATTAATACCAACCATGCTATTGGAGAATAGAACATTTTTTGGAGTTCCATTCTTGCTATTCTTAAAATCATTTTCATTTTTAACTCATTTAACTTTTTGACAACGCGGAAAATATCTCATTTAATGAGCTCTTTTCTATCCTGATTTCCTCAAGAAGCCATTTCTGTTTCACACTTTCCTGTACAACTCTTTGTGATGCCCCATTCATATCAAGAAATTTTAACCTGTAGTTTGGACCTCCCAGTTCAACAACACTCTCAACACCCTCAATTTTAGATAAATCATCAATGGAAGGCATCTCAATTAAACGCACAAAAATGCTGTTAGGTTTTAGGTAATTATCAAACTCTTCTGTTTTACCGGTAAATACCAGCTTCCCTTGATCAATCATCATAATATTATCACAAATTGCCTGTACCTCCGTTAAGATGTGTGTAGATAATAAAACCGCCCTCTCAACTGCAATATCTTTTATAAGATTCCTGATCTCAAGAATCTGGTTTGGATCCAATCCATTTGTCGGTTCATCCAGAATGATAAATGCCGGTTTATGAATAATTGCCTGAGCAATACCAACTCTCTGTTTATAACCTCCTGAAAGATTACTTAACAACCTTTTTCTGAATTTTGAAATAGAGCACATCTCCATCACCTCTTCGACTGAAGCTTTAATGTTTTTCAGGTTGATTAATCTAAGACATCCACAGTTAGTCAGGTACTCCTCAACTGTCATATCTGTATATAACGGAGGATTCTGAGGAAGAAATCCTATCTGTTTCTTAGCTTTAACCGGATCTTTGGATATATTCGTGCCTCTGATATAAATATCTCCACTACTTTGTTTCAATACTCCGCTGAGAATGTTCATGGTGGTGGATTTCCCGGCTCCATTAGAACCCAGTAATCCGCAAATACCTTTTTCAGGTAACTCAAAGCTTATATCCTTAATCGCCCATTGAACATTGTAGCGGTGACTGAGGTTATCAACTTTCACTAATGGATCTTTCATAAACTTTTAATATTTTGATATAATATGTTAATATAGTTGCAATCATTTAAAATGATTATTCTTTCAAATTGGTTATAAATATCGCTGAGAAAAGAGCGCTGTTTTAAAAGGGAGATTGTACAAGATGCAATCTCCCTGAATTATATATAACAACAGATTATTTGATTATCAGACAGTAAGTAATGTCTGATTATTCGTTATCCCATGGATTTTGTGTCCATCCAGGGTTGAAGTACATCACCTGTAGTGGTATCTGAAGAGTGTATCTATTGCTATGAGGAAGAAGAGTGGCTATTATATTACCCTGTCCGTCATACCTGTTAACAGTCAGCATTCTTCCTTCTCCGTCATGCCGCCTCATATCAAACCAACGCATACCATTAAAAGCTAATTCAAAGGTTCTTTCTGTCAGAATTTTCTGTAAAACCTCCTCTTTTATCGGGTTAACAGGATCATATTTAATATAATCGACAGCCTTAAACCTACATTTACGTACCAAATCCAATTGTTGAATAGCTTTAGGTAAATCGTTGGCACGTGCAGCTGCCTCTGCAATAATCAGGCGCATCTCTGCTACCGTTGTTCCACAATTAGGGTATGCATTTGCATAAGTCACACCAATTCCCATATAAAGCGCTCTGCCTCTGGTTTGAAAACTGTAATCGTCCAGGTAAGTATAATTGAATGCAAGTCGTAAATCTTTCGTGTTAAACGTCTTAAGAAAACTCAGTGTAGGATAAATTTGTGTATAAGTCGATTTTAAGAATTTTGCATAAATAACATCCGGCCTGTTTACAAGATTGCCAATATTTCCTAACGATAATGCAGAATAATCCTGGATTGTATTAGGCCCATTTTCCAAAGCCAGCTGTGCATTTAGAGCAGCATTTGCATAATCCCCCATATAGAGATATGTTCTGGCTAATATACTGTATGCAGATGATTTTGCACCCCGGAAACGGTTCTGACTATTAACAAGAGGAAGATCAGGAATTGCAGCTGTCAGATCGGAGATAATGTTATCATAGATCTCTTTAACTGAACTACGTGGAGGAGTTGGATCATTCAGATCATTAGACTCAACAAAGGGTACTGCAGGATCCTCACTGGATGTAGAAGAGTTATATACTTTCCCGTACAAATTTACAAGATACAGGTAACTAAATGCTCTTCCAAGTAAGGCCTCTGCTTTAAGACTTTTTTTCTGCTGTTCTGTTCCCCCGGTTGCATTATCAATTCCAGTGATTACAGTATTATAATAATAGATGGCTTTGTAAAAATCCTTCCATATAACTGGTTCAGATGTAGGATTTTCTGTATACTGCTTTTGCCATGTATATACTCCGTTATTGCCTAAATAGGGTATTGCAATTGTAGTATTGTCCGCTACATCTTCTAATAATAGTAATTCATTGGGAATTGCATAGGCAAGATCAGTGCTGTTATTTAGCCAGAGATCATAGTCTGCCACCGTTTTTAACAATCTTTTACCTTTAGGTTGTACATCGAGGTACTTGTCACAGGATATCAGTACAAATACTAAAAAAAGAACTATTAAAGGCCATCTGTAGATATATCTTTTTATTGTCTTCATTTTTTACTTTTTAATAATTAGAAATTAACAGAAAGTGCAATTGTATAAGTAGGAGTCATATATGACTTTGCAAAATCTCCTGTAGCCTTACTATAATTGTATTTATTAAACCCTACAGTGAAAATATTGGATGCCTGTGCTTTGATCTCTATATTTGAAATCCTGGATTTTTTTAACAAATTACTGTTTCTCAGACTATAAGAGGCGGTAAGATCGCCAAGGGAAAGATAAGAGCCATTTACCGTATACTTATCAGTAGTACTTATATAATAATAGTAGGCAGATTTTGCTACTGAAGGTAAAACATCCGGATTTGTTTCATCTCCGGCTTTTATCCAGTAGTTTCCGGCTCCCTCTAATGGTCTTACAGTAGTTGGATCCGGGACAGGAACTCTTAAAGCAAATTTTGCATAATAATTTATCATACAATAAATATAAAAATTGCCAATATCCAGTCTGTTACTTAGACCCAGGTTAAAGGCAGGTATAGAACTCCCTGAATTGTAAAGATCTGTACTGGAGTCATTTGTATAGAGGCGTTTTGCATTGCCATCTTTATCATATATCATTGGGTACCCTGTATTATCCAAACCTGCATATCGATATGAAAACAATGTCCCGATAGCGTAACCTTTAAGATAATTAGAATTGGAACCACTTACATAATCAGACGAAAAACTGCTCGGTGTAATAGATGTATTATATACCTGTAATATTTCATTTGTATTATGTGAAAAAATAAGTCCGGTATTCCAGTTTAATCTTTTTCTTGTAATCCAATCTGAATGAAGACTTACTTCCAGCCCATTATTCCTTATTGAAGCCTGGTTAATTAAGGCAGATGTACCACCTTTTGAGGCATCAATCTGGTTAGTAGCCAATATATCAACAGTTTTCTTAATATAATAATCAATACTACCTGTAACTCCTTTTAATAATTCATAATCAATGCCGATATTAAAATTGTCTGTCTGTTCCCATCGTAAACCACTATTTGCATATGCAGAAACACTTAACATAGGAGTTGTTTGTGAGGGATTTAAACTATTCAGACCATCAGACGCAATTACCTGAGGAAGGGCATTTTTTGCAACATTACCGTTAAAACCATACGCCATTCGTAATTTCAACGATTTAAGCCAGGTTATATCCCTTAAAAAGTCCTCTTTAGAGACATTCCAGGCTCCACCTACTGACCATAATGGTTTATATTTATATTTCGGGTCCGTACCAAATAAATTGGACTGATCTATACGTATACTTCCAGTAAGCGTATATTTACCCATAAAGGCATATACTATGTTGGAATACAAAGAAACAAACCTATCATCGGTATAACCTTGGCCAAACAGGGAACTGTATGACAAAGATGGATTTGATCTGGCATAGGTTGGTGAGAAATTATTTGATATTACATTATAATCGACAGGTATATGAAAAAGTGTTTGATCATTATAACCAAAATAAGAAGCATAGTTACTCTTCATAATTATATCTCTTATCTCACCCCCAAAAATCAAATTAACAGAATGTTTTTCAGCTATCTGAGTGTCATAATTTAGTTGTGCACGCATGGTGTAACCTTCTGTACTGTTTGATTGTTGTTTTAAGAATGAACCCTTGGGAATGTAATTTGTCAGAACTCCATTTAATAACTTAGTATAACGGTTGATATACTGACGCACTTCTGCTGAATTTTCACCAGCCAAATGCCGGGAATCGGTTCTGGAATACTCATAAACTCCCCCAAAAGAGAGATTTAAACCCCGGCCAAGATTATAACGGAAATTTGCAGTAATTCTATCATTGATAGTGCGTGATTTATCACTCGTTTCATTAATCTCTTTTAGTGGATAGTATAAATTATCCTGGAGTCCAAGCGACATAATATATTGATTATAATATGGATTAGTAGCAGAACCGTTAAATATTGGAAGTGGAGTACCATTTGCATCCTGTAAATGCTCATAAGGATAAATCTTTGTAATATCTGGAATAGGTACAGAATTTGTGTTTCCTTCCTGAAAATCTGTTGTTAAATCCAAAGAAAATCGTTCGGATAGTTTCAATGTTGTACGCCCTGAGAGGCGGAACTGACTATTATCATTTCTTATTTTTGAAGCATTTATATTTGTATAGTTAGCTGTTAAATAATATAATATGCGATCATTCCCTCCAGACATATTCAGGTTGTAAGTTTGAGTAGAAGCAGCACGTAAGAATAGTCTGCCATAGTCATTCGTATTGTTATAAGAAGCTATTGCAGCAAGCTGCCGATCTCGTTCAGTCATATTTATTGAATCGGTTGCAGATCTCCAATGTGCAATAACAAGAGTTGGAGCATCATAATTTGCATATCCATTCAAGCTATTGGACAATTGCCCCCATACTCCTGATGAAATATTATAATTTTTCACTTTTGCATATTCAACAGTAATTTTTGACGCATCTTCATCCCAACGATATCTATCATAATTTTCTTTAGGAGTGATACCTGAGGTGACCCTAAAACTGACATTTAATTTGCCTGCTTTAGCTTTCTTTCGTTCCAGAACAATAACTCCGTTCGAAGCTCTGACTCCATACACAGTCGCAGCAGCAGCATCTTTCAAAACGGTAACAGCCTCTATCTCATTAGGATCAATCATATCCAGAGATAATTCGGTTGGATAACCATCTACTACGATTAAAGGTTTTTTATTCCCATTGATTGTAGAGATACCCCTGATCTGGAATAGACTGTTTCCCTCAAATTTTATATCATTATTAATTAATAGCCCAGGTATCTTATTTTGAAGACCTGTTAAAAAATCTGTTGTATTAACACGAGTATCAAACTCCTTTGCTCTGATAACAGCAAGGCTGCCTGTGCTTTGTTCCGGCTTAATCTTTTGATAACCGGTGCTTATAAATACCGTTTCTGCCAGTTCTGCCGCCTCCTCTTCCAGTACCACATTGATTACCGATTCTCCTGAAGTAACAATCTCTCGTTTCTGAAAACCTAAAAAACTGAATATTAAAGTTGATTTTTCAGGAATCTCAATGGAATAATTGCCATTAAGATCAGTTGTTGTACCCTTTAATGTACCTTTAATCATAATTGCAGTCCCAGACAAGGGGGATCCAGATTTGTCTGACACATTACCTTTTATTAAATATTTTAACTGTTGTTGAAGACTCTCTTTTTTTGTAAGGACAACAGTCTTACCTGTTATTTTATAAGAGATTGGTTTGTTGGCAAGACAAGAATCCAATGCATCTGTCAGGGTTACATTTTGCAAATTAACGGTAACCCTTCCGGCTGTTTTAACACAATCGTCTTTATAAAAAAAGTTATAACCAGTTTGCTGATGTAACTCCATACAGATTTTTTCGAGTGTTACATCTGAAACATTAATAGAAACAATTTGTGCATAAGATTTGGCGCTTATCTGAAAACAGGTCGCCAAGACTAAAACAAGTGATATTTTAATAACTCTCATAGCTTGTTTTAAACCCCATCCTGTTTTTAAAAAGGAGGAATTCTTAAGTTTAAATTTCATACCTTTGCGTTGTTTGGGTTAAATAATATTTTTCATTCGCATGATCGATTAGCTTATCCCGGACATTCCGCCACTCCGGTTACCGCCGGAGTGGTTTTTTAATGGATTAAGCTTTGATTTTATTCTTTTATGTTCCTGTCATGTTACCTCCTTTTGTTATTTTTTCTTAATCCATTATTATTAAAGAACAGTAAGACTCTGCCCTTCAATTTTAAATTTGATACCACTCAACTGAAGCATTTCCAATACTTCCGAAAGATTTGTGTTACGACTTACAACACCTGAATATTGACCCTGTGGTCTGTCATTTAGATAAGTTACTTCTACATTATACCAACGTGAAATTTGTCTCATAATCTCATCTATTGATTGACTGTTAAACTGGAATACTCCATATTTCCATGCTATAGCTGATTCAATATTAACCTCCTGAACTAATATTGTTTCATTATTACCCGATATAGATTGTTGCCCTGGAAATAAAGTAACCGAAGAACCTGAAGAGTTTGTCACTAAAACAGATCCTTCAAGCAGAGTGGTTCGGATTACACCTTCGTCAGGATATGCATTTATATTGAAATGGGTGCCTAATACTTTTATCTCTGTTAAATCATTCGTTTTGACTATAAAAGGCTTATAATCCTCTTTATGAACTTCAAAATAAACCTCTCCGGATACTTCAACGATCCTCTCCTTCCCTGTAAATGCCGTCGGGAATTTTATACTGGAAGCTGCATTCAACCATGCTCTTGTACCATCCGGAAGTGTCAATGAGTATTCACCACCAAGCGGGGTTGTAACTACGTTTGTTCCCACCTTTTCAGTATTATCGGTAACATTTGAATTATACGTTAAAAGGCCGGATTCCTGTTTTATTATTTTTGTTTTCCCCTGAATGGCAAGAGTTCCGGATACTGAATTATTCAATTCTATTGTAGATCCGTCATCCAAAGTCAGTAAAGCTTTTAAACTTCCAGGTCCAATATCATTAACAGGTTTTTTTTCGATTAAAAACAGGGTACCTACGACAACAAGCACCAAAATGGCCGCAGCTGCATAACGATAAGATTTTCTGAGATAGATTTGAAATTTGCTCTTTATTGGCGGATTTTCAATTTTTGATTTAATCTTCTTGAATATTTTATTTTCAAGTATTTCCTTTTCTTCAAGAGTCAGTGAATCAGAAATTTTTGCCCCTTTGTCAAAATATGAATAATATTTATCAAGAAAGTTTTCCTCCTGGGAATTTACTTTACCCTGGCAATATTTACTGATCAAATTTACCAGAATTTTATTAGGATATCTGTTCATTATTGATGACAATCTGCGTTTATACAGTATATGTCACATAAAATTGAAAAAATCCCTGAATTTTCTTGCTTTTTTTAAGAGTTGCTCCCAATATACAGAAATAGAAGATAAATTATTTGACCCTTCATTCCCAATATAGTTGATCTTAAATGGTTTTGAACTGTTTTACGTGGAATCCCCAATACCTCTGAAATCTCTTTTGTCGTTTTTTGTTCAAAGATATGAAGCCTGAATATTTCCCGTTTCTTTTCACTCAGAGTATTAATATAAGCTGTCAGAAGTTCATGAAGTTCTTTTTCAATTATTGAACTATCGGGACTAACAGAGCTTAAAGCTATCTCAACCAGAGGATTGAAGAATGATTCATAAGAACGATTTCTCTCTATATAATTAAAAACTTTAAATTTTACGGCAGTATACAAATAGGCTTGAAGATTATCGATTTTCAAATCTTTTCTACGTAACCACAAAGAGACAAATACCTCTTGAACGATGTCTTCTGCCTGCATTGCATTCTTAAGACGTTTATAAGCGCTATCGTATAAATCGAGCCAATAACGCTTATATAACGTTTCAAACGCCTCCTGATTACCCTGTGTAATCAGTTTCAGAATTTCAATATTATTAAATTTTCCCTCTGTCATATTTGCAATTGATGCAAATGTAGAAAAAGAATATAAACTGCCTGAAATTTATGAATACAATAATTTCATTTATATCTTCGCATACATGAGATGTACATAAAAAGTAAAAGGCTGTCTACATTAAGACAGCCCTCTAAATAAGTGAATAATCTTCTAAAGTGGTTTTACCGGAAGGCAGATATCCACAATAAACCGGTGCTCTGGATGATCTTTGTAATCGTTATGATACAGCTCATAAGTTGGACCATCGGCTGGCTGGTATCCGCTTTCTGTCAGCCATGAACACATTGTGTTCCATGCCTGTTCGAACTCAGTCTCCTTTATCTCAAAGTGGCCTACGGCATATCTCCCGGCAGGTACGGTCGATTTTCCGATCTCTCCTTCAACTTTTACCTCGCCATCTACAATAATGCTTGCATCCTGTCTCACCTTCTCAATACTTGTTATCGAAGGGTCATCATGATAAACTGTTACAGTTTTGGTATCATGTTTTACAAGACCTCTGGGGATTGCCCATCTGTAGAGTTTCTCATAGGCTTCTCCGATTTTGTTAAATGCCCCCATATGGCGGCAATAAACCAGATTCAGTTCCGGCATCTGCTTAATTTCAATTTTTGTGTCCATAATAATCAGTTGTTTAAATTCGACACTGCAAAATTGGCTATTAACCTCCTGGAACTTTTTGCCAATCTTGTGAATCGGTTTGCAATTCTTGCTATATCTGATTCCGTCTTTAATAAAAATTGCTTTGCTTTGTTGCCGGAACTCATTGGCTGTCATATCAAAATAGGATCTGAATGCGCGACTGAACGATGAGATATTTGTAAAACCACACTTATATGCAATATCACATATGGACATTTTCCTGTTATCCTGCAGAAGATTTGCCGCCTTTTCAATCCTTACCCTTGAAAGGAAGTTGTTGGGTGTTTCGTTGACGATACAGGTAAAGATGCGGTGGAAGTGATAGGGTGAAAACGATGCAACAGATGCCATTGCCGATAAATCTATCGGTTTATCCAGGTTCGCAGTAATGTAGTCCATTACACGATTTATTCTGGCGATATACTCCCCCTTGCTAAGTTCTTTAAAATTCATATTTAATCAGTTATTAAAAACTTTTGGCAGGAAAGTTATAACATTTGGTAAAATCTCCCAAAAATATGTATATGAGAGATTATTATCATATTGTCAATCTCTTTTGAATATCAGAAACATCACATTAATAAGATTTTAACTATGCAATGACAAAAACCTCATAATATTATATAATATTACGAGGTTAACTTATTGTTCAATAACAAATCAGACAAATACTTATCTAATAAGGAATTGGCAGATTATATAATTCCAGAAATTTCAGGTTTCCAGAGTCTGAATTATACTGAATTTTTATTCTAAGTTTTGGGATAGACCCTGATGCCCAAGTTTTATTGCTTAAAATACCAAAAGTCACAATTAACACTTCTGAAGGTTGTAATATTGTTATAGTTGGTTCCCGATCTCTACCCGTTACTGACCAACCGGTTGTAATCAGTCTGACATCCGACTCTTCCGATTGAACTTTATCAAATAAGAAGCCCATTTGCGGCCATATTTTAACCGGGTTTTTTCCGCAGTTTTTAACTTCAAATACAAAATTTAAATTTCCATTCTCAAGTGGTTTTATTCCAGTTAATTTCCACTCAATAGGGTCTATAAAATTTATAGCCTTAAAACAAGGAATCAACTTTGAATCAAAAACAGCTCTTTTAATTAACTCCTCATCTTTTAATATTTCTTTAATTTTATCAGCCACAGATACCACATATTCAGAATATTTTTTTTTGGATAGATTCCCGATAGCTTCAGACCAGCCATCCTTTGTTTTAAACTGCCTGTCTGCAATTTTTATTGTAACTGCTGAAGAAGAGTATTTAATGTGTAATCTGGCGCGATTTTTTACAGCAATTGACTCCCATTCAATCCAGTCTGTAATAAGCACCCCCTCTTTAGTATTAAATACTCCTGGTTTAATCGAATGCTCTTTGAGAGCCATCTCTGTTATTTGCCAGATATTATCTACAGCTACATCATCAATCTTATATTCGGGGTCATTTCCAAATATTTGTCCATTCAGAGTGCAGGTAATTGCAGATAATATAAAAATTATGAAAGTTGATTTAAGATAATTCATACCTATTTCTGTTTAAGAGTTACAAACCACTTCCCGTCAATTTTTATAAGCTTTGTCTTTCCTGTATCTTCACTTCCATCTTTAAATGTTTTTTTAAATGTTACCTCTGCATTTAAACCGTTGTCATCAATTATTTCATCGGTTATATTATAAGTACTTATTCCACCCTTTTTCTTCTCTTGTTGTGAGGCGAAATCCAGTAATGTTGAAAGAGTCTTAATTTCATCGTCTGACATTGGTTTGTCATTTAGGTTAACATAATAGATGGCTGCCTTATTATAGTCACCCTTAATGTACAAATCCATCGTTTTTTTTACAATATCAGAGGGGGAATCCGATTTTACAGATTTGCATGAGACAGGAATAATCGGTAGCATCAGTAAAGCCGAAAATAGAATAATAGTTGTAGCTCTTTTCATAATAATTTAATTTAGTTTAAGTAGTAATTTAAGGTTAAACGATTTAAATGATATCTCCGCCGGATTGGATGGGATATCATCATAGTTTATTTTTTTAAATTTCTGTTCAGTCGTTGTAATTACACCACCTGAATCTTTTATCATCTTAGATGAGTAATCTGAGACATATACTTTTCCTCTCTTCTTATCAAATTTATAGACTCCGGAATATAGATACATATCTTTAATAATAATCTTGATTGTCACCTGTTGTTTAAGGTAGTTACTATTTACATCTACATATTTTGTTATCTCAAGATGCTGTAGTACAGATCTATCCTCAGAAAGCAGACCAGAAAACTGATATCTTTCACTTAAGAAATACTTATTTTGATAACTCCCTGAGAAATTTGCTCCGTTCAGAGCAATCTCTGCCCCTCGTAACTTAATTTCAATATTGGATTTATTGTCTTCTAAAAACTTCGGTTCTTCCTCTTTCTTAACATCCTTATAAATCTTCGAAGTATATATATCTACAAAAACAGGAACTTTAATCTCAATGTATTCTATAAGATTTTTCTCTTTCCCAGACTGTGCATATAAGGTTAATGCAAACAACAAAGAAATAATAACCAGAAATGTTGATTTTAAATTCATTTCCACAACGTTCAAAGTTTTTGTAAATGTAAGTTACTTTGAATCCTGAAAAAAAAGTGTTCTGTATTATTTTATAAAACAGGACAAATTGTTTTTTATCTCTTTCCTTGAAGTAAGAACTCTTTTGGAGACATCCCTGTAATTTGACGAAATGACGAATAAAATGCTGATCTGGAATTATATCCTACACTTTTCGCGATACCGTCAATTGTATATCTGTTAATTTGATCGGAAGATAATATATTCTTTGCCTCTTCAATTCTAAATCTGTTAAGAACTGTTTTAAAAGGGTCTCCGAATTTTTTATTTATAATTATCGAAAGATAAGTTGTGTTAGTATCAAGAATAGAGGAAAGTTTTTGTAAACTCAAATCTGAATCCCTGTAGATCTTTTTTTCTGCTAATAGCTTTTTTATTCTCTCATAAATTAATTCTTCATCTCTGATTAGCAAACTATCGTTTTCAGATTTTGTGATCTTCTGCCTGATTTTTCTAAATAATTTATAAATGGAAAAGATATAATGGTGCCTTTTTTCTGTAACCAGAATTGTTGTTATTGCAATCAGAAGAATCAGAATAATAAAAATTGCAATATATCTTCTTATAATTGAGCTCTTTTTATAACTCTGATTTATAAATTTTAACTCATTTATTTTATCTCTCTGAATTTTATAATCAAGCTGCATCCTGTTCATCATGAGAATAGAGTCATTATTTTGACTAATGCTCTCTAATTTCTGATTATAAGAGGTATTAAGATACCGTAATGCCCTTTCATAACTTTTAGCAATTAAACTAACTTCATACATTTTATAATAGTAACCCTGTGAAGACTCCGGCTTACCATAAAGAAGTCGATAATGCTCAGAAAGATCCAGATAATACTCAGCAGAATCTTTCTGCCCTTTTTTTGCAAAACAATTTGCTTTACCTAAATATGCATTTCCTAATAATGGTAATTTATTGTTTTTCAGCGAACTTGTTAGAATATAGTTATTAAGACTACAAGCATGTTCTACACTGTCCTGCATATAGGTATAGGCTAGATGTTGAAATATCGCAATAATAATCTCCTGGTCAGATCCTTTTTTCGTTACAAGATCCCTGGCAACTCTGTAATAATATATTGCATTTGAATATTGCTTATTTCTGTAATAATATTTCCCGATATTAAACTTTAACTCGCTTTGCAAAAGCGAATCTTTAGTACTATCTGCAATCTTTTGAGCTATTTCAATATATTCATACCCCGTTGAATCGTTACTATATAAAAAAAGATTATTATACATTTTGATATAGAGATGTACCAAACTCTTAATATCATTCTCTTTTTTAAAAATGGGATACGCCTTGTTACAGTAATAGATTGATTTTTCATAAAGGTGTATATTCAGATAACAATCTGCAATTTGAATATAAATATTGCCTAAATCTGCCGAAACATCTCTACAAATCCCCGATTTTGTTAAAATCTCTAAATACTGTATCTTCTTCTTGTAATTTGAGTGTAAATTGGATATATTAACTCCATAATTTATAATTCTTCTGAAATCAATTGGATGAGTCAGTGGTGATACATATTTAATAGCTGAATCAATTTCACGAAGAGTGTTGCTAAAATCATTTAAGAGGTAATAACCTTTTGCATTGCTAAGAAAAAATCTGGTTTTAATAAATAGTCCTTCTTTTGGTAATGCATTAATTACCGAGTCTATTACTATTTCTGAGTTTTTTTTACTTAATATCGGCTCAGTTGTTTGGCCAGTAAGTAAATATATTAGAAAGAGATAAAAATAAGTTATAACAGATAGAAACAAATTACTGAATTCATTAGATATTTACACTCGCTATCCAATTAATAAAAACATAATGCACGGTTGATTATGTTGTAACATAATTACTTCCCAAAGTTATAAAATATGTAAAACTAATCAAATAGATTTTGATATCTTTATCGACTGACCCCAGGAAGAGGCAATTAAAATTTTTACTCATATTGTTCAACAAAATAGATCGTTTTAGAAACGAAATACTAATCATCCAGTTTTTACTGTTACTTCTATTACATATCTGCCAGATCCCAGCAAAGACTTTCCACTGTATGTTTATTCAGTTCCTTTGTTTTAAGGATTTCGACTTTCTCTTCAAACAATTGAGGTTTGAAGTTCTTTTTCTGCAGTTTTACTTCAACAGCAATCGCACTCTTATCATCCAAATATACTCCCACAATATCAATCTCATTCCGATTTCCTTTTGGTTCCCACCATGAGTCTATTGCGCGATAAGAAAAACTCTCCTGCATCTTTTGTTTAAAGTACAGTTCCAATGTCTTTCCCGAATAAGTGGGATAATCATCGAGCATGATTTTAGACAGTCCTTCAAAGTTGCCAATCTCAATCAGTGACCTGTTCCGCTCAATATATCTGAACCAAAAGCGCAGGAAATTATCGGTTACTTCGTACCTTACAGTTTGTGTTCCTTCTTTCGCAAAAATGGGGCGTTGCTTTTTAATTACTTCGTAAACTGTTTCCAATTTATGTAGCTGTCCGCCGATACTTTTTTCACCCATAAATGCTTCAATCTCTGTCTGAGTCGTTTTCCCGGATGAAATTGCATCAAGAATGGAGAAATAGCTTCCATATTTTTTGCCAAACTCCTGAATCAACAAATTACGCCCTTCATCAATAAATGGGGATTCGCGTTGGCAGATGTGTCTTATCATTTTAGGTATGGTTAAGGCTTTGTTATCTACCAACAGTTCGATATATTTAGGTACACCACCGGTAAAGGTGTAGAGAGCCAGTAACTCATCATTCGTATAACCCGGGTGGTAGTCTTGAAGGATTTCTTTGAGTACAGTGGTTGTGAAAGGTGTTATCTTGAGCATAGCATCGGCACGACCAAACAACGGTTCGCGCTTGTCCTGAAATATTTTTGTCATCAACGAATAGATGGAGCCGCTTACAACAAAATTAATGTATGTTTTGGTCCTGTACAGGTCCCAATAGTTCTGAATATCACTGTATATCGATTCGTTGATATTGACAAACTCCTGAAACTCATCAATCACAAGGGAAAACTTAGTTTTAGTTCCCTGCTCAAGCAGAAAGCTAAATATATCGGAAAATTTGTCCATTGCAGGAACAAATATCCCCAACTGTTTCTCAATCTCTTTTGTGTATCCACTGCATAAGTCAGCCTCATTCTTCCGGCTGACAAACAAATAAATTACGATCTCGTTTTCAAGAGCTCTCATAATAAGAGAAGTCTTGCCGACACGTCTCCGTCCGGTAAGCACCGTAAACTTAGAGTGGTCATTGTATGCCTGCTCTTTTGTTCGCTGCAAAAGGGTAATTTCGTCTGTCCGGTTATAGAATTTTGTAAAATAAATTAGTAGTAATTTCTATTTAACTTATTCTGTAAGTGAATTAACAAAATCTCCAAACCTTAAAATCTTATTACTATTCGCTTTATTGAAAAGAAGGTGTTCAAAATCCTTTTGCTTCTTTTTTAGATCCACTGTTTCCAGCAGGTTTGTAGTTGCCCGCTTGAACTCCTGCAAATTATTCACACCGCAACGCTTCGAAAGAAAATCGTAATCCGGCTTTGATTGTGCAAGTAAGAACATAAGGTCATAAAAATCACGCCCTTTAGCTCGGGATAACATTGCTGAAATCTTCATGCTGCATAGCACACGATCGGAAGGTACAGGGAAGGGGAAGAAGAATCCGCAACCCTTGATATTTGTAATAACAGGAGGATAAACGATTCCTTGGTCTTGGTTTTTAACCTTTATCAAGAAACGTTCTTCCTTGTGTTCGCTCAATCCCAAATCGAATAATAGTTCAGGGAAATGGATACTGCGCCTGAAAGCTGTCAATTTCGGATTTTCTTTATCCTTCGCTTCCACGCGTAAGCCTGAACGCTCCAAAAACTGGATTACCCCGTTTGTCATTTCAATAACTTTCAACATCTGAATTAATTTTGAGTGGCGCTACCAGTAAGAGAATCTTAACCATCTCGTCTTTTATTTGGTAGTTTTAAATCTAACAACTATATTTGTGCAAATTAGAAGACACAATTATGATATGCGCACTTTAATAGACCGAAAGATATTAACATTTGTAAATGAGAATTTAGGGATATTTCCTGCCGTTGCCATTTTAGGCCCGCGGCAATGCGGAAAATCTACCCTAGTAAAAATGCTCTTTCAAAATTCGGACACCTATCTGTATTTAGACCTTCAGAACATGGATGACCTGAATAAACTCAGAGAACCATCTCTGTTCTTCCAGGCGAATCAGAATATGACAATTTGTTTAGACGAAATACAGTTAGTCCCGGAGCTTTTTTCTGTTTTGAGAAGTGAAATAGATCGTAATCGTCGTCCGGGACGATTCATTTTACTTGGATCTGCTTCACAGGATTTAATACAGAAAACGTCGGAATCTTTAGCCGGAAGGATTGGGCTTATAGAGCTTTCTCCATTTACAATTGAAGAGGTTGAACAGAATGAAAATTTTGAATTAAATAAATACTGGATTCGTGGTGGCTATCCTGATAGTTTTCTGGCATCATCAGATCAAGGTAGCGTACTCTGGAGAGAAAATTTCCTTAGGACATATGTAGAAAGGGATATCCCGCAACTAGGATTTCAAATTCCCGCATTACAACTCCGTCGCCTGTTAACAATGTGTGCGCATAATCAGTCACAGCTCTTTAACTCTTCAAAATTAGGAGAATCACTTGGAGTTACCTATCAGACAATACGCAAGTATATAGATCTTATGGAACAAACCTTTATAATCCGGTCATTACCTCCGTTTGAAAAGAATATTAAAAAACGTTTGGTAAAATCTCCAAAAATATTCGTGAGAGATAGTGGTTTATTACATCGTCTGCTCCAGGTAGATGATTTTAACACTCTTATGGGCAACCCTGTTTTCGGAGCATCCTGGGAAGGTTTTGTAATTGAGAATATAGTCTCCTCATTAAGAGATTGTAAGTTTTCATTTTACAGAAGCGCAACCGGAGATGAATTAGACCTTCTGATAGAGAGGGGTAACCGGACAATTGCTGTAGAATGCAAAGCCTCTTCGGCACCTCAGGTAACTAAAGGATTCTGGAGAGCCATCGAGACTATAAAGCCCGATAAAACATATATTATTGCACCCATATCAGGTTTTTATCAATTTAAAAATAATGTGGAAGTTTGTGGATTGAGTGAATTTTTAAGAAGAGTAGAAATATAATCAAAAACCGCAGCTGATTATCTCAACTGCGGTTTCCCTTTTTGGGTGGTGCCACCAGGAATCGAACCGGGGACACAAGGATTTTCAGTCCTTTGCTCTACCAACTGAGCTATGGCACCGTTTGGTTAGGGAGTGCAAAAGTAGAACATTTTTTGATTTTTGCAAAAAAAGATTTCTCAATTATTTTATCTTTGCAGCAAATTAAAAACATTTTTATGGCAACTACAGCTGATTTCAAAAACGGATTATGTATCGATTTTAACGGAAAACCTTGTTCAATAGTATGGTTCCAGCATGTTAAACCTGGTAAAGGCGGAGCATTCGTAAAGGTAAAAATGAGAAATCTCGAAAACGGAAGAATTCTTGAAAACACCTACAATGCTGGTGAGAAAATTGAGATTATCAGTGTTGAGAGAAGGCCTTATCAGTTTCTTTACAAAGATGATATGGGTTACAACTTTATGCATAACGAGACCTATGAGCAGATAAATCTGGGTGCCGATCTGGTTGATAATGCCGACCTGATGAAAGAGGGGCAATATGTTGAGATGATGTTCCTGGCCGACCAGGAGAGGGTCCTCACTTGTGAACTTCCTCCATTCGTTGAGATGGAGATAACCTATACAGAGCCTGCTGTAAAAGGAGACACCGCCTCTACAAACGCTATGAAATCGGCAACAATTGAGACCGGAGCCGAGATTATGGTACCTCTCTTCATTAACCAGGGTGAGAGGATTAAGGTAGATACCCGGACCAGAAGCTACGCCGAGCGCTGCAAAAACTGAGCTGAGCGGAATTAACTTAAACAAGATGAAAAATATTTCAATCATTTTACTCTCCACACTGCTTTTTGCATGTGGAGAGTCTTTGTCTTACAAGGTGCCTGACCTTGAGACAATAGAGAAAACCATTGAAAAGGGAGAGTTCACGGAAGCCTCAAAAATGATTCGTCTCTTTCTGGCATGCGATACCCTCACACCCGAAATGAGGTATAAGATGAACTTCCGTCTCGAATGGATGGCAAGGGTTAAAGATGATTTTGACCAGAAAGACTCTTCGGTAATGGCATATATCAAAGGTCACTACCCAGAAGCTACTCCTGAGCAAATTGTCGCATGGGAGAAAAGTAATGCTCTGGAGAACATGATAATTGACGGTCAAAAACACTATTTTGCAAGTGCCGGCAGAAATCTCTTCAGGATTGATTCGCTGGCCGAAAAGCATTTTAAATATAAAGAGGGTGAAAAACCGGACTCTTTGACCAGACTGCTCTCAAAACTTATCCCTCAGCTGGTTGCTCAGTCGAAGAGTAAAAAAGAGGTTTATGTCAACCCTGTAAAGATGAAGATTAAATATACTCTCACAGTTAAACCGAACGAAGTTCCCGATGGTGAAACTGTAAGGGTGTGGATGCCTTTCCCGCGAACAGATACAAAAGCACACACAAACATTGAGCTGCTCAATACAACACAGCCACTCTACATAATTGCCCCGGACAGCTATAAACACAAAAGTATTTATATGGAGGGCAAAGCAACTAAAGACAACCCGCTTGTATTTGGTTTTGAACTTGCTTACACCTCTTATGCACAGGTTCACCTGTTTAATGCTGCCGATGTAAAAGAGTATGATACCAATGGTGAGATTTACAAAGATTTTACAAAAGAGTGTGGTCAACACATTGTATTCAGCGACAATATAAAAGCAGCGGTTAAAGAGGCTGTTGGCGAAGAGACCAATCCATACCTTAAAGCAAGGAAAATTTACGAGTGGATAGATTGCAACTTCCCGTGGGCAAGTGCAAGAGAGTACTCAACAATTGAAAACATCCCCGAATATGTTCTGAAAAACAGACATGGCGATTGCGGACAGGTGTCGCTTCTCTTCATAACTATGGCACGTTGCGCAGGAGTTCCTGCCAAATGGCAGTCAGGGTGGATGATGCATCCGGGAAATAAAAATCTGCACGACTGGGCAGAGGTCTGGTTTGAGGGAATTGGATGGGTGCCTGTAGATCAGTCATTCGGCAGGGTTAAAAGCGCCAAAGGTGACGATGATTCATTCTACTTCTTTACCAAAGGTCTGGACCCATATCGTTTGATTGTGAATGACGATATTTCCGGTCAGTTCTATCCTGCAAAAATTCATCCTCGTAGTGAAACAGTAGACTTCCAGAGGGGTGAAGTTGAGTGGAGAGGGGAAAACCTCTATTTCGGACGCTGGCGTTACAAGATGGAGATAGAGTATCTCTAAGAATTACAACTTTCTGATAATATTGAGTCCGTCTCTCAGGGGTAGTATGAAGTTTTCAACCCGATTGTCGTTTTTTACCATACGGTTGAATTTCAAGATCTCCTGAGTCTGGGCATCTTTCGGGAGAGGCTCAGCGATTACCTTTTCGTACCATAGTACATTGTCAGCCAGAATATAACCTCCAGGTCTTAGCAAATCGAAAACAAGCTCGTAGTATTTGCAGTACTCGCGTTTGTTTCCGTCTATATAGATAAGGTCGTAAAGATTATCCTTAAAACCGGGAATGGTTTCAAGTGCATCACCGTAGTGAATGGTTATTTTATTAGCTACGCCCGCTCTCTTAAATCCCTCCTGAATAAGGGGTTCAAGAAAATCATTCTTTTCGAAAGCATCCAGATGGCCACCCTCCTTCAGACCCATTGCCAGACAAATAGCCGAGTAACCGGTAAATGTCCCAATCTCCATAATCCGTTCAGGAGAGAGCATCCGGGAAAAGTTTATCAGAAACCTGCCCAAATGGGGTCCTGCCAGCATCTTAGCATGATTTGTCTTTAAGGAGGTCTCTCTCTCCAGCCACTCAAGAGCATCGGGCAGCTCGGTTGAATGGTCCAGAACATATTCATCTATTGAATTATACATAACAGATTATGAAAATATTAGTGTAAACATCCTTGAATCATCCAGAATCTCTTTTGCAACCTGGTGAAGTCTTAAAGAGTCAATCGCAGATATTCTCTCCCTCACAACCTCAATGGGCTCTAATTTCCCATAGAAGAGTAAAGACTTACCCATTGAGAGACATTGCGACTCTGCATTGTCACTTGAGATTGCCAGTTGTCCCAAAAGCTGTTTTTTTGCAGATTTCAGAGTAGCCGGTTTTATCTCCCTCTCTTTAAGCAGATTCATCTCTTTGTAAACAACGTCCAGACACTTTTCGATATTGTTCTTGTCGGTTCCGAAATAGATTGTAAAGAGACCTGTATCTGTGTAAGGCGTGTATGAAGCATCAACCGTATAGGCAAGAGCATGTTTCTCCCTCATCGACTGGTTTAGTCTTGAGTTAAGAGCAGGCCCCCCGAGAATATTTGTAAGCAGGGCTAGAGGAATTCTGTTCTCATTATACATAGAGTATGCACTATTACCCATCACACAATGTGCCTGATGGGTCTTTTTCGGAATTCTTAAAACTTTTTCTCCGGTAATGTTTATTTTACAGCTTAGATCTTCGGCCCTTTTAATCCCGTTGGGAGCAGTGCCGTTATTCTCTTTTTTTCCGAAATATCTGTTAACCAGTGCAGCTCCCCTTTCCGGAGTGATCTCCGCTACAATTGAGAAGCTCATATTAGAGGGCAGATAATACCTGTCCCTGAAATTTTGAATCTCATCTACACCAATATGTTTTACTGTTCTAGGCTTTCCAAGAATTGGCATCGAGAGCGGATGTCCGTTGAAGAGCAGTTCGTCGAAATCGTCAAAAATCTGTTCGGAAGGCTGATCTTTGTATGAAGAAATCTCATCCAGAACAATATCTCTCTCTTTCAGAAGCTCCTTCACCGGGAATTTTGAATTGAATGCCAGATCGGAAAGAAGCTCAACAGCTTTTGCAATATCCTCTTTCAGAACAGTTGCATGAATTACTGTCTCCTCCTTGGTTGTATATGCGTTTAATTCACCTCCGAGACTCTCCAGATAGTTGTTGATACGCATTGCCCCACGTTTGGTGGTTCCCTTAAAGAGCATATGCTCTGTAAGATGTGCCAGTCCGTTAAGAGATGAGGCTTCGTCCCTTGTTCCCGCTTTGATAGTGAGAGCGCAATATGCAACCGGCGAAGATATTCTTTTGAATGCGTAGCCTATACCGGAATCAAGCTTTGTAACTGATATACTCATAAGTTAAAATAGAAACGGAACAGATATCTTTCTAATATCCTCTTTTGTAAAACCTGCCGGAGTTGATTTTCCGATTTTATGACGGCGGAAGAATAGAAGTTTATAGTTGTCTGCAGATATAACCATTTTATAGCAGTACGATCCCCTGCTCTCACCCTTCGGCTTTATAACTATTGCAACCACGGTACCCGGGGTGTTCTTTGTTAAAGCACTCTCCAGATCATCTGCCGGGACAAATGAGGCCGCCCCTTTAAAGAGAGTTTTTAAATCATCATCATTAAGATTATATCCAATCTGCTCTTTTGCAAAGAGAATCTTCTTACCCTTTGCCTCCGGTATTCTGTCGGAATAGCTTTGAGTCCCTTTGAAAGCCAGAGTGATATCCTGTTGTATCCCGTAAATATGATCCTGGATAATGCTCACATAGGCAGGAATAACAGAGAGGTTATCTCCCGTGAGATCATCGCTTTGCTGTAAAGGGAGATTTATAATATTGTGGCTGCTGTACAATCCGTTTTTCTGCTCCGGCCCGCCTTTTACCAAGGTCAGATACTCAATTTTGGGTTCCAGCTCCTTTTTGTACATACCATCTACTCTCAGCAAAAAGAAGTAAGATGTGTCCTGTTTTATCTTCTCATACTCCTCAAAAGAGCAGAATTCATAAGGGGAGATTCTCCATAAACGGCTTACGGCATCCCTGAGGGTGAGATCGGCAAGGGTCGTAGATGGAATCACCACCTTTGTCGTTTTTGTTCCGAATGTTGCAAAGACCTTTCTGGTTTGCGAAATGAAGTTCTGCCCGCTCATTCCGCTATATAAAAACAGTGTTGCAACCAATATTGTAAAATGTCTCATTTTCCGAATCTTTATCGGGTGCAAAATTAGATAAAAATTTGTACTTTTGCCCGGTATGGAAAGATTTATTGTTTCTGCCAGAAAATACCGTCCCGATAGCTTTGAAAGCCTTATCGGACAGGAGAATATAGCTGTTACTCTCCGGAATTCCATTACCCGTAACCAGTTGGCTCACGCCTATCTGTTTTGCGGACCCCGAGGGGTTGGAAAGACCACTACAGCAAGGATTTTTGCAAAGACAATCAACTGCCTGGATCCGGGAGAGAATATGGACCCGTGCGGGAAGTGCGAATCCTGCCTCTCATTCAATGAGGGGCGCTCCTACTCCATTCACGAGCTGGATGCCGCCTCCAACAACTCGGTCGATGATATCCGTCAGCTGAATGAACTTGTGAGGATACCTCCGCAGATAGGCAAATACAGCGTATACATTATCGATGAGGTACATATGTTATCTTCATCGGCCTTCAATGCATTTCTTAAAACTCTTGAAGAGCCCCCTGCTCATGCCATCTTTATTTTGGCAACAACTGAGAAACACAAAATCCTTCCTACCATACTTTCACGTTGTCAGACTTATGACTTTAACCGGATTTCGGTGGAAGACATTGTGAAAAACCTGAAGAGTATTGCTGCTAAAGAGGGTGTGGATGCCCAACTTGAAGCGTTGCACGTTATTGCACAAAAGGCCGACGGGGCTATGCGTGATGCTCTCACAATCTTTGACCAGGCAGTGGCATTCTGTGGAAAGAACATTAGCTATGACCAGGTTATATCATCTTTGAATGTTCTTGATTATGATTACTATCTGAGGCTTACCAATATTTTGCTTGAGGGTAAGCATGCTGATGCTCTGCTGATTTTTGATGAAATTCTTACAAAAGGGTTCAATGCTCTCCATTTTATAGGGGGTTTGAGTACTCACTTCAGGGATCTGCTTGTTTGTAAAGATAAAAACACCTTACCCCTACTTGAACTTGCGCCCTCATTTATTGAAAAATATAAAGAGCAGGCTGCTCTGTGCTCACTTCAGTTTATTTATGACGCACTCGGGATAACATCTGCCTGTGAGGCAGGGTACAAAGCTAGCGGACATCAAAGGCTGCACATCGAAATTGCACTTATCAGACTCTGTCGCATAAACTCTCCGTCATGGGTGGGTGAGGCAACTCAGAAAATATCCGAACCTGCCAAAAAAGAGCCTGAGGAAAAACCTAAAGAGGAGCCGGTAAACGGGAATGTGTCCGGAAACGGAAACGGTTCGGCAGTCTCGATATCAATAAAGAATCTGATAAAAAACGCCGGTTCAAACGGATCCAAAACAGCTGTCTCATCAAAAGCAGATGAGGTTGGCAGCGACAAAATTGAGTTGGTCAGATTAAAAGAGGTGTGGAAGCAGATGGCCGAAGAGGAGACTGAGTTTCCGAGACTTTCAACTGCGTTAAATCAAACGGAACCGCTTCTCAGGAATGATGTTACTGTTGTTTTTCCTGTGAAAAACGAGTTGCAGAAAAACTGGATCGAGCAAAAATGCATTTCACGACTAAACCAGTTTCTCAGAACAAAACTTAACAATAAAGATATCGCACTTGTACTTGAGGTAGCTCCCGATGATGACCCGGCCGATAATAAATTATATATGCCCGAAGAGAAGGCAAAGTTTTTGATGGATAATTATCCCGAGGTTAAGGGGATGAAAGATGACCTCAAACTTGAAATTAAGTAAGAATATGCGTTTACATTGCAGTAATCTGGTAAAGAAGTACGGTGCACGTACGGTGGTAAAGAGTGTTTCAATCGAGGTTGAACAGGGAGAGATTGTTGGTTTGCTGGGGCCCAACGGGGCCGGTAAGACAACCAGCTTTTATATGATAACCGGTCTTATCAAACCCAATTCCGGCAGAATATTCCTTGATAACGAAGAGATTACTGAGCTCCCGATGTATAAGCGTGCCCAGATGGGTCTGGGATATCTGGCTCAGGAGGCATCTGTGTTCAGAAAGATGAGTGTTGAAGATAATATCATGTCTGTTATGGAGATGTCAACTCTTAATAAAGGTGAGAGAAAGGATAGGCTTGAGATGCTCATGGATGAGTTCGGGCTTCATAAAGTGAGAAAGAATCTGGGTGTGCAGCTCTCGGGTGGGGAAAGACGCCGTTGTGAGATTGCCCGCGCTCTTGCTATAGACCCGAAATTCATACTGCTTGATGAACCTTTCGCAGGTGTTGACCCTATAGCTGTTGAGGACATTCAGCACATTATTGCCAACCTTAAAACAAAAAACATCGGGATCATAATAACTGACCACAATGTTCACGAAACTTTGGCTATTACCGACAGGGCCTATCTTCTTTATGAGGGGACAATTCTTGAAAGCGGTACAGCAGAAACACTTGCCAACAATCCTGAGGTAAGAAGAAAATATCTGGGACAAAACTTTGAGCTTAGGAAAGCTGTTTTGAAAAAGAGAAAAAACAATACCGACACCCAAATCCCCGTAAATGTTCCGTCAAACCATGAAATTGACGCTGAGGGATCGGGTGCCGATATGCTTGATTACGGCAATAAAGCCAATGAACTGGAACGCGGTGCTTAATCTTTTTTAGTCTCGTTCTCCACTTTTCTCTCGAATCTCATAATCTTAACTTCGCCCTCTTTTCCGGGTTGTATCTGCATACCTCTGAAACCTTGTCCGTTTCTCATTTGCATAACCATCGCTTGTGCTCCAGGTGCTGCAAAACCCGGACGATTACCTCTTTGCATATGCATTCTATTATTCCCCTCTCTTTTCTGGCCCATTCTTTTGTCAAACTCAAGTCTCTGCTCGTCTGTGAGAAGTGCACGCACCTTTGCGTGGTTAGCAGCCTTTAGTTTCATTGCCTTATTCTGGAGTGCAGTGATCTCATCAATTTTTGAGTTGATCGATTTCATATCAGGTTTGTCAACCTGTTGAAGAGTTTTAAGCTGAGCCTTTTTCTCGCCAAGCTGGTTATGAATCTGGAGCATCTCTTTTTCTATTTCGAACCTTAGGCTCTTCATTGCTGTCTTCTGCTCTTCAGTGAATTTTGGCGCAAGGTTTGCAGGGTTTGCCCCCATAAATCCTTTTGGCGCTGCCGGATTGTTTTGTGCCATTAATGATAGCGCTGTAAACGCCATAAACAGAGTAATGTAAAACTTTTTCATCTCTTTTTATTTTTAGTTTGTGTGTTTGCCTATATGACTACAATAACTTGAAAAGGTTTAATAAAAGGGAAAGAATTTATACCTTTGCGCAATTATTTTGAAAATTATCAACAAATAAATAACAAGTATGGCAGAAAAATTATTTTCTGAATTCCCTCCGGTTTCCACCCAACAGTGGGAGGAGGTCATTAACAAGGATTTAAAAGGAGCCGATTATGAAAAGAGGCTCGTCTGGAAGACGATGGAGGGGGTTTCGGTACGTCCCTATTACCGTGTCGAAGATCTTGAAAAGTTAAATCATCCCGGCACATCTCCCGGGCAGTTTCCTTTTGTAAGAGGAACCAAAGGTGACAACAACTGGCTGGTTCGTCAGGGATACTGTGCCTGGGAGAGCTTTACAAAAGCAAATGAACAGGCTGTGGATGGTCTTAAGAAGGGTGTGGATTCCGTTGCATTCTGCATAGATGGGAAGAGAGGGATAACACCTGAGAAGATGTCAATTCTATTAAAAGGTATAGATCTTTCGGTTACCGAGGTTAATCTTGAGGGATGCTCTTGTGCATCTGCAGAGATTATCGAATCTTTTCTGAAAGTGGCATCAGATAGTGGTGTAAAGAGAGAGAGTCTCAAAGCCTCATTTGATTTTGATCCGCTTCGCTATCTTACAACTACAGGTGCTTACTGCTGTTCCGATTTCAAAACTACTCTAAAGAGCAGCATGTCTCTTGTAAAAGATTATCCGGGAATCAGGGTTGTAGGTGTTGAGGCATATATGTTCAACGATGCCGGTTCTACTATTGTTCAGGAGCTTGGCTTCGCAATGGGTGCAGGAAGTGAGTATTTGAATATGCTTACCGAGATGGGATTTTCTGCCGACGAGGCTGCATCCCGAATCAAATTTACCTTTGCTATCAGCTCCAACTATTTTATGGAGATAGCAAAATTCCGTGCTGCCAGAATGTTATGGGCAAATATTGTTAAAGAGTACGGAGCCAAAGATGAATCTGCACAAAAGATAAATATCCACGCTGTTACAAGTCAGTGGAATATGACTGTTTATGACCCTTACGTTAATCTGCTCAGGGGAACAACCGAGGCGATGAGCGCTGCACTTGCAGGAGTTGACTCTCTTGAGGTACTTCCATTCGACTATACTTTCCGCGAACCTGCAACATTCAGCAACAGAATTGCAAGGAATACACAGATAATTCTGAAAGAGGAGTCGTATTTCGATAAAATTAATGATCCTGCTGCCGGTTCATATTATATAGAAACACTCACATCGGCCGTTTCGGAAGAGTCTTGGAAATTATTCAAATCCGTAGAAGATAAGGGTGGTTACATTGATGCACTTAAGGAGGGTTTTGTTCAGGGTGCAATTAAAGCTTCATCTGCAAAAAGAGATAATAATATCGCAACAAGAAGGGATATACTTTTAGGAACAAACCAGTATCCAAACTTTAATGAGGTTGCCGATCAAGATGTTACCTACGATGTTGTTACCCGTGGTGCCAAATGGGAGAAAAGTGAGACCCCGGTTGTAGAACCTATAGAGAAATACCGTGGTGCACAAGCCTTTGAAGCTCTCCGTTTTGCAACAGAAACCAGCGGTAAAACACCAAAAGCCTTTATGCTAACCTTTGGCAACCTGGCTTTCTGCCGCGCCAGAGCGCAGTTCTCATGTAACTTCTTTGCTGTTGCAGGATTTGAGGTTATTGACAATACACGTTTTGCAACTCCTGAAGAGGGTGTAAAAGCGGCAATGGAGGCTGGTGCCGATATTATTGTTGCCTGCTCTTCCGACGATGAGTATGCCTCTGCTGTTCCTCAGATTAAAAATCTATGCTCGGAGAAAACAATTTTGGTTGTTGCCGGTGAACCAGCCTGCAAAGATGATCTTATAGCTGCCGGAATAACAAACTTTATAAGCGTTAAGAGCAATGTTCTGGAGACATTGAAACAATATCAAACACTTTTGGGAATTAAATAGTTAAAAACAGGAAATTATGCGTCCGAAATTTACAGATATAAAATATAGCGGTGGTTCTGCACCAAATACTGCAGAATCAGAATTCATGACTCCTGAACTTATTGGAATTAAAGGAACCTATAACGCATCCGATCTTGAGGGGCTGGAACATCTCAATTATGCCGCAGGTATCCCTCCGTTTCTGAGGGGACCATACAGCACAATGTATGTGATGAATCCTTGGACAATCAGACAGTATGCCGGATTTTCAACAGCCGAGGAGTCAAATGCCTTCTACAGGAGAAATCTGGCCGCAGGGCAAAAGGGTCTCTCTGTTGCTTTTGACCTTGCCACCCACCGTGGCTATGATGCCGACCATCCAAGGGTAGTAGGTGACGTTGGTAAAGCAGGTGTAAGCATCTGCAGTGTTGAGGATATGAAGGTTCTTTTTGATCAGATTCCTCTCAACAAGATGTCGGTCTCAATGACAATGAACGGAGCAGTACTTCCTGTTCTGGCTTTCTACATTGTTGCCGGTATGGAGCAGGGTGCAAAGCTGGATGAGCTTTCGGGAACAATCCAGAATGATATCTTAAAGGAGTTCATGGTGAGAAACACATACATCTACCCTCCCGATTTCTCAATGAGAATCATTGGGGATATCTTCTCATTCACAGCTGCCAACATGCCTAAATTCAACTCAATATCAATATCAGGTTACCACATGCAGGAGGCTGGTGCAACATGTGATATTGAGATGGCATATACATTGGCCGACGGGCTTGAGTACCTTAGAACAGGGATTGCTGCCGGAATGGATGTAGATCAGTTTGCCCCAAGACTCTCATTTTTCTGGGCGATAGGTATGAACCACTTTATGGAGATTGCCAAGATGCGTGCTGCCAGGATGATATGGGCTAAACTGGTTAAACAGTTCAATCCTAAGAATCCAAAATCAATGTCTCTGAGAACACACTCACAGACATCTGGTTGGTCGCTTACCGAGCAGGATCCATTCAACAATGTTGCCAGAACCTGTATCGAGGCTATGGGAGCAGCTTTGGGACACACACAGTCGCTTCATACAAATGCTCTTGATGAGGCAATTGCACTACCTACCGATTTCTCGGCCAGGATCGCAAGAAATACACAAATCTATATTCAGGAGGAGACTCAGATAACCAAATCTCTTGACCCATGGGCAGGCTCTTACTATGTTGAGAAGCTAACTGCCGAGATTGCAGAGAGGGCCTGGAGCCATATTGAAGAGGTTGAGAAGCTTGGCGGAATGGCAAAGGCAATCGAAACCGGAATACCGAAATTGAGAATCGAAGAGGCTGCTGCCCGTAAACAGGCAAGAATAGACTCTGGTCTTGACACAATTGTTGGTCTTAATAAATACAGACTTGAGAAGGAAGATCCTTTGGAAATTCTGGATGTCGATAATACAAAAGTTCGTGAATCACAAATCGCAAGGCTTAATGAGCTTCGTGCAAACCGTGATGAAACCAAGGTAAAGGCTGCTCTGAGTGCAATTACAAAAGCTGCAGCCGAAAAGAGCGGGAACCTGCTTGCACTGGCCATTGAAGCTGCAAAGGTGAGAGCTACCCTTGGTGAAATTTCAGATGCCTGCGAAGCTGTTGCCGGAAGATATAAAGCTGTAATCCGTATGAACACAGGTGTTTATTCAAGTGAAGTAAAAAGTGATGTAGAATTCGAAAAGGCTAAGAGTCTTGTTTCTGAGTTTGCATCAAAAGAGGGCCGCCAGCCAAGAATTATGATTGCAAAACTTGGTCAGGATGGTCACGACCGTGGTGCCAAGGTTGTTGCAACGGGATATGCCGATTGCGGTTTCGATGTAGATATGGGACCACTTTTTCAGACTCCGGAAGAGGCTGCCAAACAGGCTGTCGAGAACGATGTACATATTGTTGGAGTTTCTTCACTTGCAGCAGGACACAAAACTCTTGTACCTCAAATTGTGAATGAGCTTAAAAAACTTGGTCGCGAAGATATTATGGTAATAGTTGGAGGTGTAATTCCTGCACAGGACTATGACGCTCTATACAAAGCAGGTGCAGTGGCAATCTTTGGCCCCGGTACCTCAATAGCAACTGCAGCAATTAAGCTGATGGAGCTTCTTCTTCAGAAGTTTGAGCTGTAACGAGGTCTGTACAACGTTAAATAAACTATCAAAATAGAAGATCGCCTTTTTAAGGGCGATTTTTTTATTTTGATATTCTTTAGGGATTGACTAACTTAAACTGTTATTATTATAAAGAGTTGCCTGATATAGATAAACTTTACAAGGTGCATGCATGACCGTACTTAAGAAATCGCCTGAACAGGAGTTTTTTGAGCGTGCTTTTAATTTATATTATGAGCGGGTGGTGGTATGTGTCTATCACTACTGCAAGGATTGGGGTACCTCCGAAAATCTGGCTCAGGATACTTATATTACTTTTTGGGAGAACCTTTCAAAAATTGATCACGATAAAACACCGCTCCCATATCTGTTGATGGTTGCAAAAAACAAGACAATAAATTACCTGAACAGAGAGATTGTTAAAGGGAAGCACAAAACTCATCTTCAGAAGCAGGAGATGATGGTAGCATCAAGAGCCATTGAATGCAGTACGATGACAGATTTGCAATTTAAAGAGATTGAGTATCTGATAAATAAAAGTATGTCGGAGATGCCTCCAAAAACTAAAGAGTTTTTTCAAATGAGCCGTTACGGGTGCAAACGAAATGATGAAATTGCAGGGATAATGGGAGTTACCGTAAAGATGGTTGAATACCGCATAATGTCGGCTCTGAGAATTCTCCGGAAGAATCTGAAAGATTATTTTCCGGAATACATGAGAGAAAAAAACAGAGAAATTAAGGAAGATAATTTGAAACAGCTATGAACAAGAGGCTATTAATTAAAAACATAGCAGGAGAGACAACAGAAAGTGAGAGACAGGAGGTAAGTGCCTGGATATCTGCAGATAAGATGAATGAGAATTATTACATAAATCTTATGAATCTCATTGTCTCTAAAGATATGCTTAAAGAGAGACACCATATCTTCTCCGAAGTTGAGCTTAATGACAGATTGCAGGTAATAAAGAACAGAGTTGGAGTTGAAGAGGGATCTGCATTTAAAGTTTCAGATAAAAAACACAAAATCATTGACAGGAGATTTTATCTCTATCTATCTGCAGCAGCATCTTTGCTTTTGCTAATCTCACTCCTTTTCAATTTTTACCAATTCAGATCAAATGTGGTTCCGGAGGTAAATACACCATTAGCAGTGGGGCCCAAAACCGAGGTAATTAATACCTTTTACACAGAGAGAGGTGTTAAAGGGAAAATTGTACTGGAAGACAGTACCGTCGTTTGGCTGAACTCAGACTCCAGAATAGTTTATCCCGAGCACTTTGACAATGAATCAAGAGTGGTTAAATTTGAAGGAGAGGGCTTTTTTGAGGTTAAGAAGAATAGCGAATGGCCCATGGTTGTTACAACAGAAAAGGGGATGTCAATTAAAGTTATCGGAACCAAATTCCACATACGCTCATACAATAATGATGAGAATGAACAGGCTACCCTCTTTACCGGAAAAATTCAACTTGCCAAACTTGTAAAAGGGAAAGGTGGGATTATGGAGAAGAGAACATTTGATATGATTCCGAATGAAGTGGTGGTTTTTAATAAAACAGGTGTGGAGTTAATTAGTCAGAAGGCAGATACTACCAAAAAAGTGGCGTGGAAACGAGGAGAGTTGCTATTCGAAGAGACCCCTATGAGCGAAGTTGTAAAAATGCTGGAGAGGTGGCATGGAGCAAAAATTGTGGTTAAAGAGAGTAACGTTCTTAACTATCGCTTTACAGGATCGTTCAACTCAGAGTCTCTTATTCAGATACTTGAGCTCATTAAATTCACCTCTCCTATAGATTATTCAATAGTTGATAATATAGCTTATCTGAAAGTAAGAAAATTTTAAAAATTAAATTTAAAGTTTAGGGATGCCCCACCACTTACTTGTTATAGTTACAAAACCTAATTTTAAATTTATGAGTAAAAAACTAAATTGTGTATTAACAAAACACCGGCTATTGAGTGTTTTGTTTTTTTGTTTGTTCTCTCTGAGCATGGCTGCACAAAACAACATCTCTCTTGACATGAGGAACAAGCCTCTGAAAGAGGTGTTGGCGGCAATAACAAAAGCAACAGACTACAAATTTGTCTATTCAGATGTGCTTAAGGAGATTAACCAACCTGTAACTATCAAATGTGAGAATCAGAATCTTACTTCTGTATTAAAGCTGCTGTTTGGAGACAAGAAGATCATTTACAGAATAGACGGTAAAAACATCGCTCTGTCACCTGCTGCAATTTCTCCGGCTACAGCACAGGAGAAGACAGAATTAATAACCGGAGTAGTTGTTGATGAGAAGGGAGAGTCAATTCCGGGTGTTACTATCTGGAATAAAACAGCGAACAAGTATGTTTCAAGTGATTTAAGCGGAAAATTCCAGATCAGTGGCAAAGAGGGTGACCTTTTGATCTTCTCCTCAATCGGGATGGAGAGCAAAGAGGTTAAGATTGGTAAAAGCAATAATATCAATATCGTTCTCACTTCAAGTGTGATCTTTCTGGAGAATGTTGTGGTAACAGGATACCAGGATATGCCCAAAGAGCGGGTTACCGGTTCAATAGCATCTATCTCATCCAAAAAGATAGAAGAGAGATACACTGCGAACATTATGAATAACCTGGAGGGTCGTGTGGCTGGTTTAAGCACCTATGGAGGAAAAACCACAATAAGAGGCACAAGCTCATTATATGCAGAGACAAACCCATTGGTAGTAGTTGACGGAATGCCTGTTGAAAGCAAGATAGAGGACATCAATCCTTATGATATTGAAAGCATCAACATATTAAAAGACGCAGCTTCTACTGCTATTTACGGAGCTCGTGCATCAAACGGTATTATAGTAATCACAACAAAAAACGCACGTAAAAAAGGGAAAATCGACATTGACTTCTCATCCAACCTCTCTATTTTCGAGAAAAGAAACATGAATTATTCTGATAATTTCTACATGAATGCAGAACAACAGGTTAAAGTTGAATCTGATTATTATGAATATTATTTCTTTAATAATAATGGAGAAATTTCAAATCCTTTAGAAGCTACTGAGTCAAACATTGAGGGTGGCACAATTGGCATATCTCCTATTCATTACGCATATTATCAACTTGCTAAAAATAAAATTACCCGTAATCAGTTAAATACAGTCCTAAATGATTTAAAGAAAAACAATTTTGCAAAAGAGTATGGAGAGGCAATTTACAAACGTCAGGTAAGACAACAGTATAACCTTTCATTGCGAAATAGTTCAGAGAAGTTTCAGAGTAATCTGATTTTTAACTACAGAACAGATAATAATGGGATCATAAATAGTGGTCAGAATCAGTTAAATATCAGCTATAAAGGAATATATGAGGTTACGCCATGGTTAACGGCAACTTTCGGGATCAATGGAATATACAGTAAAGGAAAAGAGGCTGGTAATGACGTAACATCAAATCACACCAAACCTTGGTCACACCCTGCTTATGAAACACTCTATAATAATGATGGAACAATCAAACCATACTACTACGAAAATAATGGTAACCCATATTGGAGCAGCAAGAGTGCAGAGGGGCTGCACGATCTGGGTGTAAACATTATTGATGAATTCTATAATAATGTTCAGTCAACTAATCGTCAGAACACTCGCTATCACGGAAATCTGCTTTTCAAAATATTTAAAGGTCTGTCAGCAAATGTTCAATATATCTACGAAAATGAACACACCACTACTCAATGGTATGCAAATGAAGCGAGTCATGTTTCACGGTCTATAAGAAACGCCTATACTACTTTGGAAGGGGGCAAAGTAAGTTACCTTACTCCACGTACGGGGGGTATGCTTCATAGCACAAATACTGATGGTCGGTACTGGACTGCCCGAGGACAGATTGACTATTCCAACACATTTGGAAAGCACACAATTACTGCACTTGCAGGTCTTGAGTTTCGTGAAACAAAATATAATGGTACAAAATCTCTTGTTTTAGGTTATGATGAACAGTTACAAAACAGCGCTACACATGTAGTTGACTTTGGGGCACTTAGTTATATATCATATGCTCCATATTATATGTCCGGGAGATATCAGGCAAAATACAATGTATTTAACCCATATATCCAGGATGCGATGGGAATAGTGTTAGAGCAATTTCACCGTTTTGGATCGGGTTATGCAAACTTCACATATACTTATGATGAAAGGTATAATATATTTGCCTCATTACGTAAGGACTATGCCGACGTTTACGGTCTGAATTCCAAATTCCGGGGAAAACCGCTTTGGTCGGTTGGCGCAGGATGGAATATACATAAAGAATCATTTGTAAAAGATATTAACTGGATAAACTTCCTGAAATTTCGCGCAAGCTATGGTGTAACAGGTAATATTTATCAGGGGGCTACCAGTTATATGACTGCAAGCTCTACCGATTTTAATTTCTACACAAATATGCCTTTAAGTTACGTTGAGAACCCTGCAAATCCAAATCTTAAATGGGAACAGAGCAGAACTACAAACATAGGAGTAGATTACTCTTTTGCAGATAATCGTCTACGTGGTACTATTGATCTTTATAATAAAGTGGGAAAAGATATTTTCTCGAACAGAACATTGGATCCAACTACCGGTTTTCTCTCAATGTTCGCAAATGTTGCAAGCATGCATAACAAGGGTCTTGAGATGTCTTTTAACTACGATTGGTTCCGTGAAATGAAACCTGGTAACTTTGGTTGGACTACCGGTATAACCTTTTCATACAACCAAAACAAGGTAACAGATGTTGAAAACGCTTCGACAAATGCGATAGACCTTACAACTACTAATCCCTACCGTAAAGGTTATCCTACGAGCGCCCTCTGGTCCTGGCGTTTTGCCGGAATTAGTGATGAGGCAGGTCGAAAAGGTCTTACATTGTGGTATGTTGAGGATGGTGAAAAAGCGACAAGTGCACAAAACAGAGGAGTCAGTATAATGGAATATTCAGGACAAAGTGAACCAAAAGTCGTTTCCGGAATCGAGAATCGCTTTACCTGGAAAGGTTTAAGCCTGAATATTATGATGGCATATTACGGAGGACATAAAATACGTGCTCTTGAAGAACTTGAAACATCTGGCGTACAATATTCATCAATTGCAAGCTATTTTCTCAATGCATGGACCCCGGAAAATCCTACTAACACACCCGGTATAGGTCGATATGGATCTACAGACTGGGGTTGGGAGCCCAGATACTCTGATATTTCTGTAAGGGAGGGGGCATTCCTGAAGATTCGTAATATTGTTTTCGGATATGATTTACCTGAGAAGTGGTTTAAGGGAACGGGAATTAATAGACTAAGCCTTCGTTTTCAGATAGATAATCCAAAATACCTCTGGATTAAAAACGATGTTGGTGTCGACCCAGAAACCTTGGGAATACGAAATCCAGGTTCATATATCTTTGGAGTTAACATTAACTTATAAAAGGACATAAAAATGAAAAAAGTTATATACAGCCTCCTGACAGGAGCAATTTTACTCACCCTATCATGTTCAAAATTCACCGATATTGAACCGAAAGGGAAAAATTTACTTACCACAACCGATCAGCTTGAAATGCTGCTAAATCAAATATTCATGATGTGGGACGATGATATGCGCTGGATGTCGGGCGATGTTATTAGAACATTTCAGAATATTCCAACTCTTTTAAGTAATCCGAACAAAACCCGTCCTGCAATAATATACTCATGGGATGAGACCAATATAGATAGAATGGCCGAACTTACAGTTTATGATTGGACATATGAGACTTGTTATTATTACATTGGACTAATTTCAAATCCTATTCTTTTACTGGTTGATGATGCTACCGGTCCCGAATCTGTTAAAAATCAGTTAAAATGCGAAGCATTAGTACTGCGTGCCTACTACTATTACATATTGGTAAACAAATTTGCAAAGGCATACAATCCTTCTACTTCAGCTACTGACCCTGGAATTCCATATTTGAAAGAGGATTGGGACATAAGTACTCTTGCAAAAAAAGCAACTGTTAAGGAGGTTTATGATAATATTATTGCCGATCTGGACAAAGCAATACAAATGAACGCATTACCTTCTGTTGCAGTAAATCGAATGCGTATGAGTAAACCGTGTGCATATGCTGTAAAAGCTCTGGCATTAATAAGTATGCAAAAATTTGACGAGGCTTTGGATGCCGCAAAACAATCCCTTGCAATAAATAACAGTGTGAATAATTATAATGAAATGCTTACAACCTACAAGGGAAACATTCTTGGAAATACTTACAATGTTATTTTTCGTCCTTTGTTAAAATGTGAAGAGGATCTGTTCACAACTTATGGTAAAGAAGGAGGGAATGCAATTACAACAGAAGCCTGGAATGCATTTGAACCCGGACACTCCAGTCGGGATAAGATTATAACCGATCGTATGATGTATGATTATACATCTAGCTTAGTAAACATACAAATGGGTCTTGATTATACAATGACCTATGACTATAATTCAGATTGGAATGGTGGCGGGATAAAGACTACTCATATGTATCTTATTGTTGCCGAAGCAGAAATACGAAAAAACAACTTCTTTGCAGCAATGGAGGCGCTGGATGCAATAAGAATCAACCGAATAGACCCATCAGTATATACTCCTCTCAAAGGTGTCGTAAACAATAAGGCAGAAGCAATTTTAAGGCTGAAACAGACATCTTATGGAGAGAACTTATACTCCTGCCACAACTTCATCAATAAAAAAAGATGGAATCAGCTGGATGATTACAAACAAACACTGACAAAAACAATAGCCGGGAAAACATATGAAATAAGACCTGAGTCTAAACTGTGGATATTTCCGATACCTGCAAATGTAACTAGTATCAATCCAAACATGCTTCCTCAGAATTATAGTCTATAATTGTAACTATGAAACAATTACAGAGGCTGGTCATTCAAATGGTCAGCCTCTTTTTATCCGGATATTAGAAGATATAACTTTGAAGAGTTATTCTACATAAGTTTCCATGATAACTGCCTTAACAGAGTCAATCTCCTTATGTGTGAGAATACCTATTTTTTTTATAGCACGTATTCGGTCTAAGGCTCTTATCAGATCTAATACAATCCATCCTCCGGATCGTCTATATTTTCATTCTTAAAAATGTCATCGATTAATAAAGTGTCATGATTATTTAGATGCATTTTACTCAAAGCCTTTTCCCATCCTTTTCTGGGAAGAGGCTTTTGTTTTGAATTGACATTTTCTTTTTCCTGCTCCATTTCAATTAAAATATTTTTTTAAAGTGCCTTATAAAGGGTAAGATAAGCCACTATCATTATGGCAAACAGCATAACAATCATATAGAGAAAAATTGCCGCGAAGGATCGGAAGACTATTTTTCTCCATTTTTCAGAATATAACTTCCTGCAACCAGTTACAATATAGAGAGGGAACAAGAGTAACAGCCAATTCTCCGGGTAGATACTTTTCTGAGGAAAGATAAAATTAACTGTAAGAAGGATTATGAATATAAGAAAAAGAAAAGCATGTTGATTTATAGCAAAGATAAAGTGGCCCAGAAAGTATTTATGACGCTTTCGAAACATCATCCAGAGAAACGATGCATAGAGGGGCATAAGGATAAAGAGGCTCCACGACAGAACCGTGAAAAATTTAGATACATAATACTCTTTATTTGACTCAATTTCATCTATTAAATCTCTTGAGGATTTTGAATCATCCGGGTTATCATCTCTGGTTATCGAAATTACACTATTTCTGTTTGAGGTAAGTGTATCCCCTCTCTCCTTTACCGTAAGCAGATCCCAATCCTTGTTCACTCTGTTGGTAGCCGAAATGTTAAGCAACAAAAAAAAGATAAAACTTATAAAAATATACAATCGGAAAGGGGGCATATACCTTGCCCTGCGGCCGTTCACATAGTCAAGTGCCATATTTCCAGGCTTTAGAATAAGCGACTTAAGTGTCTTAAGCACTCTTGTGTCGAAAGCCCACATATTGGCCATAATGTCGAAGAAGAGTATCTTAAAGGGTCTGTCAAAATCCTTTACCGATTGTCCACAATTGGGGCAGAAGTGGCCCTCAAATGTTGTTTCGCAATTTTTGCAAGTAATAGTTTTATTGGCAGCGATTTCATTTCCGGCATTACCGTTATTACCGTAATTACCGTTATTATTGATGTCATTTGTATTCCCTGAAATCTTTTTCCTCATAGCCATAATTATTTTAGTTCTACCACCTCAAAGCAGCCTCTGTCGGCCATTGTTATATAGGCAAGCCTCTCGTCGGATGAGAGCACCACGTTTGAACAGAGCTTTCCCTTAAGCGGAATCTCTTTCAGGAGAACCGCACGGGGAGAGAGAACTAACAGTGTACCTTTACCGTGCCGGGTTACATATAGGTTACCGGCAGAGTCACAACGCATGCCATCCATTCCAAAGTCACTGAAACTTATGAAAAGTCTCTTATTTTCAACCGTTCCATCTTTTTTAATGTCGTAAACCCAGATATTCCGTTGAATTGATTCATTGACATAGAGCCTCTTGCCATCGGGACTCACCTCAATCCCGTTTGTAGTACCCATATTATCTTCTAGCAGAACTGTCTCACCTTTTCGGTTTATGAGCCATAACTTACCTGTTGACTCTTTCCAGTTTGGGTCACTTGCATAGAGATTTTCAGTTTTGGGGCAGAGGGCAATATCATTAGGCTGGTTCATAGATGGATTGTGTGCAAATACAGATATTGATCTATCTGAAGGATCTACCTTTAAAATGTTGTGTTTCGGATAATCGGCAATGTACATAAACCCCTTTTTATCGAATCGTATACCATTCCCCACCGAACCTTCCGGCAAAGTTATATACAGCGAAGCCACTCCCCCGGTTACTATCCCGATAGTTCCCTGTTGTGCAAAGTTAACGGCGTAAAGATTTCCATTGCTGTCTATTGCCGGCCCCTCGATACCTTTTGTAAATGTCCATTCCGCAAGCAAATCGGTAACGGAGTATACTTTTTCTTGCGCAGATAAAACTGCTGCAATAAATACGAAACCAGTGATTATAAATATTTTAAAGCATTTCATATCAATTCGGTTTTTCCGGTTTTACAATAAAATTCGCATAAATTTAAAACATAAATTTGGACTTTTACCTCTCAATACATAACTTCGCACCGTCAAATAAGATAAATGAGCAGAATAAAAAACATAAAACCTATTGGTTGCGGGCATAAACCTGCAACGTGGGATTTTATGATCTCATTTATTTCCAA
>CAZFTS010000002.1:0-135758 GCA_964521685.1 uncultured Muribaculaceae bacterium | reverse complement strand
AATAAGGAATAAATTGGGATTGCCTCCTTGCAGTCGGCGTTCCCTGGTGGGGGGGCCATTCAAAGCAAAAAAACATAAGCTCCTCTGGAGCTTTTTCATTATGCGCTTTACGGCTTCAAGCTAGCTTGAGCCGTCAACGCATAATAAAAAAGCCGCAATTAATTGCGGCTTAAGTTTTTTTGCTTTGTGATTCGGTTGGGATTCGAACCCAAGACCCACAGCTTAGAAGGCTGTTGCTCTATCCAACTGAGCTACCGAACCGGTCTCCTTTTTAAGAGGGAGTGCAAAGATATAACTATTTTTTATTTCTTCATAGATTTGGATGCAAATTCTATGACGAAAACTATTGATAATCCGATAAGGAGAAATATTACTGCCTGGAGTATGAGTGGCTGGTGGCCGGTAATGGTCTCAAATTGTGTGGGCAATGAGGGGTAATCGATCCCTTCGAATTGTGGTGATGGGATCTTCCATGGCCAGACTTTAACGAGCGAGCCTACCATAAAGCCGGCGAGAAGGGTAATTGTCTGGTTGTAATATCTCTTTAGAAGCCATGAGAGAAAATGTGAAAACGATATGAGTCCGGTGGCTGCGCCTAAGGCGAAAACTACCATAACGGGGATGTTAAATTCGTTGATAGCGTTCATCATAAAGGCGTATTTACCCATCAGGAGCAAAATGAAGCTTCCCGATATCCCGGGCAGGATCATTGCGCAAATGGCTACTACTCCGCTCACGAAAATGAACCACCACGCCTCTGTGGTTTCTGTGGGTGAAACGAGTGAAATCCAGACTGCAATTAAAATTCCGGCAACCATGGATATGATGCTGGATATCTGCCATTTTTTTATATCTCTCAGAATAAATATTGCTGATGCTGCAATAAGCCCCATGAAAAATGACCAGAGTGGTATTGGGTGGTTTACAAGCAGATATTGCATCAGTCGTGCTAAAGTGAATATACTGAAAAGGATCCCGCTGAATACAGCCAACAGAAATGTGCCGTTTATATGACTCCAGAAAGATTTTAATTCAAGATTCAGAACCTTTTTTAAAGCGATATGATCAATAGATTTAAGTGAATTAATCAGTTCCTGGTATATTCCGGTCATAAAAGCAATTGTACCGCCTGAGACACCCGGTATTACATCGGCGGCGCCCATTGCCACACCCTTAAGCGTGGTTAGTAAATAGTTGGCCATATTTAGTTTGATTTGTTTTTAATCTTGTTTAACTGCCTGGTAACTGATTCATCACGTTTCAGAGATGGGAGCAATTCGAAAAGTCTGGCCAGCCAGATTTCGTCATAAGTCACCAGAACTTCCAGATAAATATTGAAAAGTCCGGTCTCTTTCGTATGGTATAAAGAGGTGAGATAATAGACAAGAAATTCAGGATTTTTTGTACGTTTAAAGGAGCTCAGAAGCTCTGCCTGAAGGAAATTATAATCTGTCTTCTCATCTCCCACAACTTTTCTCAGATGCACAAAAGCCTCATTCTGATTATGTTTTAACATATGTATATATGCCAGTCCGCAATTTGCATCATTGTTTGCAGGATCAAAAACCAGAACCATACTAAAGTATTTTAAAGCATCATCTATTCTGTCTTTGGCCAGATATGCATCTGCCACTCCGGTAAGGGCAAAGAGGTTATTGGGTTCCAGCCTAAGAAAATTTGAAAAAGTTTCAATTGCATCGTCGTACTTTCCGGTATTTACAAGCAGAATTGCCTTGTTATAAAGCACCGATGAGTTATCCGGATTCAATGCAATTGCATAATCAAATGCGTCGGTTGCTTTGGGGATATTCTGCTCGCGGGCGTAGATTGTTCCAACATTGAACCAGACATTATCGTTGAAAGGATCTAAATCCAGATACTTTTCATAGTAATAAAGACTCTCCTGAAGTTTGTCCGACCTTTCGTAGCAAAAGGCAAGATCGTTAATAAGTTCATGATTTGACGGGCTCACAGACTCTGCCCTCTTCAACAAAAGAATTGCCTTTTCAAAATTATTTATATCTATATAATCCTGAGCAGCAGTCAGAAGCATATCAAGACCCTCATCCTGGGATAAAATAAGAGACCTGTCGATAAAGGAGAAGGCCTCATCGTCATCACCCTTTTTTATATAAACCCTGGCTAATAAAAAAAGTATATCACTGTTTCCAGAATCCAGAGACATTTGTCTGTTAAGAATTTCAAGTGCCTTTTCGGTTTCACGGTTCACAATGAGAACATCGGCATATCTGATAGTCAATTCAGTAGAGTAAGGATGCTGATTATAGCCCATTTTAGTAAGGATATAAACTATATCATCGTCCATCTCATCAATAAAATTATTAATCAGATACTCGAACTCCTCTTCAGAAAACCTCATACTCTCAAGCGTCCCTTCTTCAAATGCAGATTCACACCTGGGAATGAGATCGGCAAACTCCTCCTCCTGATCAAAATTTAAATAGTCATCTCCAATCATTTATACCGATCTTATTGAGGATAAATAGTGTATAATAGAATTCAGAAAATTTCGGCTTGAACCATCTTTAATATTTTCGAGAACCAGGTCGAACGGATTTTTATCATAGTTTAACCGTCCGATTTTAAAGGAAGATATAGATTTACGGGATATATAATCGCAAGTGAAGTTATAGTCAGAAGAGAAATCAATGAAAAGATTAAATACCTGTGAAGTAAAAATTTCGGTTGATGGAGTTTTCGGTATGCCCAGATAATTTAAATCCCTCTTATTGATTACTGTTATACGATAGTCCAGAATATCTTTAGGATATGGCTGTTTCAGAGTATTAAGAGCAATAGCCGAAAATTTAATGGACATGCTGTCGGCTAATTCACATAACCTTTTAATTGTATCGAGCATCCCCTCTTCGTTTATATTAAATAAAAAACCAAGAGAATTGATCTCTGTAAGAGACATGTATTTAACCAGTCTCTCATTATCAATACCTTTGATTATTTTCCTCTGAAAACTGTGCTTAAAAAACATACCGAAACATTAATTTGCCCACAAAATTAACAAAAATCAAGCCATTGGCAACCCCATTATGAATTAAGAATATTTTTATCTTTGTAACGAGAGATACAATTAAATATGAACTTTTTAAACAACAACATAACTCTTTGCGATATATACACCAACAGTGTATCTCAATATGGCGAAAGAATAGCTTTCTCAACGATTAATAAAGAGGAGATTACGTATAAACAATTTGGCGGTAAAGTTGAAAAACTTGTTCAGATCTTTGATGAAGCCGGATTAAAAAGAGAGGATAAAATTGCCATACTCGGAGGAAATATGCCAAACTGGGCAGTATCATTTTTTGCAATAACCACCTCTGCCAGAATTGCTGTTCCCATTCTACCCGACTTCACGGCTTTTGAGATTGTCAATATAATGGAACACTCAGAATGTAAAGCTATTGTAATATCATCAAAGTTGGAATACAAATTACCCTCCCACCTTACCGAAAAACTTTGTCTTATAGTTAAGATGGATAATATGGAGGTGTTAAAAGCGCCGGAAGATGCAAAAGTCTACTTCAGAGATGAGCCTAATCCATCCGATATCGCAACAATAATTTACACCTCAGGAACATCCGGAACCTCTAAAGGCGTAATGCTGACGCATTTAAATCTTGTAGCGCAGACAAAGATGTCCGGGGAGCTCTTTCCTATAAGTTCAGAAGATGTTTTTCTCTCAATTTTACCACTTTCACACACATATGAGTGTAGTATAGGATTGCTTTTCCCATTTACTCACGGCTCATCTGTTGTCTATCTGGATGGTGTTCCAACTCCTTCACTCTTAATGCCGGCGCTGAAAGCAGTCAGGCCGACAATTATGCTCAGCGTTCCGCTAATAGTTGAGAAGATATATAAACTTAAAATCAGGCCTGTTTTTACAAAGAATCTGTTTTTGAGAATTATATATTCACTATGGATCTTCAGAAGAGTATTCCACAAAGCTGCCGGAAAAAAGTTAAAAGAGACATTCGGAGGAAAATTGAGATTCTTTGGGATAGGCGGGTCAAAACTGGATGGTGTGGTTGAACATTTTCTTGCCGATGCCGGTTTCCCTTATGCAATAGGATACGGTCTTACAGAAACTTCTCCACTGCTTGCAGGTGCCGTTCCCGGTAAAGTTAAATGGCAATCAACAGGGCCCGCTTTAAACGGAATAGAGATGAAAATTCTTAATCCAAACAATAAAAATATTGGAGAGATTGTTGTTAAAGGGCCCAATGTTATGGAGGGTTATTACAAAGATCCTGAGAGTACTGCAGCTGCATTTACTGCAGATGGCTGGTTCAGGACAAAAGATCTCGGATATATTGATAAAAAAGGCAATCTCTTTATTAAAGGCAGAAAAGACAATATGATAGTCAATTCCAACGGGGAGAATATCTACCCCGAGGAGATCGAGACTGTTATCAACGAATTTGATCTGGTACTTGAATCGCTTGTAATTGAGAAGAGAGGAAAACTGATTGCAAAAGTTCACTTCAATTACGAAGAGATCAAAGAGCAAGAGAATCTTTTTGGCGAACAAAATGCAAATGTTGCCCAAAAGATCGAAAAGATAAAGAGAGAGCTGCTCGGGTATGTCAACGATCGTATAAACAAAAGCTCTAAACTCTCGGAAATAGTTGAGCAGCCAGTTCCATTTGAAAAGACTGCTACCCAAAAAATCAAAAGGTATCTTTATAACTGAAAAACAAATGGTTCTCTAAATCAGTTACGAAATACAAGCACATCATCAAAGAAATCTACAATTATAGGTCTCTCTTTATTCAAGTTTCCTTTAAGTAATGATTTAGCCAACTCATTTACAAGCTCTTTCTGAAGAACCCTTTTTACCGGTCTTGCCCCGTATGCCGGGTCGTATCCTTTATCACACAAGTAATTAAGAGCATAATTGGTGAACTCCAGTTTTACACCCATCTCCTCCAGTTTCTCTTTCACACCATCTATCTGAAGCATTAATATATCTTTAAGATTCTCCATTGTAAGCGGATGAAACATGATAATATCGTCAATTCTGTTAAGAAATTCCGGTCTTAAGCCCTTTTTCAGAACCTCAATAACCTCAATTCTTGTCTTTTCCAGAAGCTCTTCCCTGTTCGAATCATTCAATCTGCTCAGATTTTCCTGAATAATATCGGACCCTGCATTAGATGTCATTATTAGAATAGTGTTTCTGAAATCGACAGTTCTGCCCTTATTATCGGTTAGTCTGCCATCATCCAAAACCTGAAGCAGAAGGTTAAACACATCAGGATGAGCCTTTTCGATCTCATCCAGCAATATTACCGAATAGGGTTTCCTTCTTACCGCCTCGGTTAGCTGACCACCCTCTTCATAACCAATATATCCCGGAGGCGCACCAACCAGCCTTGAAACAGTGTGCCTCTCCTGATATTCACTCATATCTATTCTGGTAAGCAGATTTTCATCATTAAAGAGAAATTCTGCAAGTGCCTTTGCCAGTTCCGTTTTACCCACTCCGGTGGTTCCCATGAACATAAAGGAACCAACCGGTCTTTTGGAATCCTGTAGTCCGGCACGGCTTCTTCTTATCGCATCCGAAACAGCGCATATTGCAGGATCCTGACCAATAATTCTCTTGTGAAGAGCATCTTCCATCCTCAGCAACTTCTCCTTTTCGCTCTCAAGCATTCTTTTTACAGGAATACCTGTCCATTTGGCAACAACTTCAGCTATATCCTCCGGCTCCACATACTCTCTTAGCAAACAGAACTCACTCCTCCCCTTTTTCTCCATCAACTCAGTGATCTCCTTTTGAGCAGCCACAATTTTACCGTAACGAATCTCTGCCACCTTTCCGTAATCGCCACCCCTCTCCGCCTCCTGAGCCTTGAATTTCAGATCTTCAATCTCAATTTTCTTCTTTTGAATCTGCTCCAGAATCTGCTTCTCTTCATTCCACAAGGAGTTCTTCAGATTTCTATCTGTTGTCAGCTCTTCCAGCTGTTTAGACAGGTCAGATATCTTCTCTTTATCGCCCTCTCTTTTAATTGCCTCTCTCTCAATCTCCAACTGTCTGATTTTTCTGTTAAGCTCATCTATTGATTCGGGAACCGAGTTCATCTCCAGTCTGAGTTTTGAAGCAGCTTCATCAATAAGGTCAATTGCCTTATCGGGAAGGAATCTCGATGTTATATATCTGTGCGAAAGGTCAACAGCGGCTATCAAGGCATCATCCTTAATCTGTACCTTATGGTGATTTTCGTACCTCTCCTTCAAACCTCGTAAAATGGAGAGAGCCTCCGAAACAGACGGTTCATCAACCATAACCATCTGAAACCTCCTTTCAAGCGCCTTGTCCTTCTCGAAATACTTCTGATACTCATCAAGAGTAGTTGATCCGACAGCCCTGAGCTCTCCTCTTGCCAAAGCAGGCTTTAAAATATTGGCAGCATCCATCGCGCCGTCACTCCTGCCGGCACCTACCAGCGTATGTATCTCGTCTATAAAAAGTATCACCTCTCCGGCACTCTCAATTACCTCCTTAACAACCCCTTTCAATCTCTCCTCAAACTCACCTTTATACTTTGCTCCAGCTATAAGAGCACCCATGTCCAACGAATAAATTGTTTTACTCTTAAGGTTTTCAGGCACATCACCTTGTACAATTCTCTGCGCAATACCCTCGGCAATTGCAGTCTTTCCGACACCCGGTTCACCAACCAGAATCGGATTATTCTTGGTTCTTCTGCTTAGAATCTGCAAAACTCTTCTAATCTCATCGTCCCTGCCTATAACAGGGTCCAGTTTACCTGACGCAGCCTGGGCATTGAGGTTAACTGCAAAATTTCCAAGTGATTCGTAATTCCTGTTATTCATTTTATTGAATTTATTAATTTTCGTTTTAAATAATACAACAAATTTGCCAGCTGACTGTTTCTGACAAAAAGACACTTTTAGATTATCTATATTAACTTTGCAGAAAAAATATGAAGTATCCGGAATTAAATAATGGCTCACTGCTACCATTAGCCGAAAGTTTCTACACAATACAGGGTGAAGGTTTTAACACAGGAAAAGCTGCTTTTTTCATTCGGCTTGGAGGATGCGATGTGGGGTGCAGCTGGTGCGATGCAAAAGAGACCTGGAACCCGGGATTGTATCCGCCAACACCTGTTGAAGATATTGTTAATGAAGCTATTAAATATAAGGCTAAATCAATAGTCATAACAGGAGGCGAACCATTGACTTATCCGCTGGATAAACTTACATCGCTTCTAAAGAGTGAAGGGATGGAGATATTTCTTGAAACCTCAGGAACTTATCCTCTTAGCGGTGAGTTTGACTGGATATGCCTCTCTCCGAAACGAAAGAAGAGACCGTTGGAAGATATCTATTCCAAGGCATCTGAAATCAAGGTTATTGTAGAGTGTGATGAAGATTTCGGTTGGGCAGAGGAGAACAGAAAAATGGTTGGTTCAGACACATTGCTTTACCTGCAACCGGAGTGGAGCAAAAGGGCAACCATGCTGCCAAAAATAGTGGAGTATGTCAAGGAGAACCCATACTGGAATATCTCGCTGCAAACACATAAATACATGAATATTCCCTGATTCAGAACTCTCCTTATGAAATTTTCATAACTTTGAGAACAATTAAATAAATAACATCAAACCAAATTTATGAAAAAGTTTCTGACAGTAGTCCTATTATTTTCGTTTATTTTCCTCAATATCAATGCCCAGGAAAAGAGTGCCCAGAAAGAGGGGTATAAGTTTACAGTAGTTAAAGAGCTACCGGTTACCAATGTTAAAAACCAGAACAGGACAAGTACCTGCTGGAGTTTTTCGTCAATTTCATTTCTGGAATCAGAGCTTATCCGTACAGGAAAGGGGGTTCACGACCTATCTGAAATGTTTATAGTTTCAAACGCCTACTTTGACAAGGCAGATAAGTACATCAGAACATCCGGCAATATTAATTTTGCACCCGGAAGTTCATTCGGAGACGCTCTTACAATATGGAAGAATTACGGAATTGTTCCGGAATCGGTGCTTTCAGGTCTTAATTACGGAGAGAATGCGCATGTTCATAATGAGATGGATGCAGCTCTTGCCGGTTATGTAAATGCACTTGTAAAAAACCCTAACGGGAAATACAGCACAGCCTGGAAACAAGGGTTTAAAGGAATTCTTGAGGCTTACCTTGGGAAAGTTCCAGAGCGTTTTACATATAACGGAAAGGAGTACACTCCAAAGAGTTTTGCCGCCGAACTGGGCTTAAATCCTGACGATTATGTCTCAATAACCTCATACAACCACCATCCGTTCTATTCGGAGTTCGCACTCGAAATTCCAGACAACTGGCGCTGGGATAAATCCTATAATCTTCCTGTAGATGAGTTTATGAAGATTTTTGATTTTGCAATTGAAAAAGGGTATACTGTTCTTTGGGGATCAGATGTCAGTGAAAAAGGGTTTACCAGAAAAGGGATTGCATTTGTGCCTGAAACAGAAGTAAGTAATATGTCCGGTTCAGATCAGCAGAGATGGCTAGGTGTTAACAAAAACGAAATGGAGTCGAAAATCTACTCTATGGAATCAATTGTTCCTGAGAAAAAGATTACTCAGTCTGACAGGCAGATTGCATTTGACAACGGACAGACTACAGATGATCACGGAATGCATATTTACGGTATTGCTAAAGATCAAAACGGGAACAAGTACTATATGGTTAAGAATTCATGGGGAGAAGCAGGTGATTACAAGGGGTTCTGGTATGTTTCCGAAACATTTGTAAAGTATAAAACTATGAACATTGTAGTTCATAAAAACTCAATTCCTTCAGAGATAAAAACCAAACTTGGAATAAAATGAAAAAGATCTCAACTATTTTAATAACGCTCCTTCTGTTATGTAGCTCTCAGATACTATCTGCTCAGGGTTACATATTTACAGATGTTAAAAAGAATGCCGCTTCACCGGTTAAAAACCAGGCGAGCAGCGGAACATGCTGGAGTTATGCTACTGCAGCTTTTCTGGAGTCTGAGCTTCTAAGAACCGGAAAAGGTGAATTTGACCTCTCAGAGATGTACATTGTCAGGTACAACTATATCAAACGAATGGATGATAACTATTTAAGAAGAGGAACAGGTAATCTGGGACAGGGAAGTCTTGCACATATGTTTACAAACGGTGTGGCAGAATGGGGTATAGTTCCCCAGGAGGTCTACAACGGGATTAATTACAACTCCAAACTTAATAACCATAAGGAGTTAAATAAGTTTGTAAATGTGATTTCGGCAGCCGCAGTAGAGCTCAGACAGAGAAGTCCCGAGTACTATAAACTGGTCAACTCTATGCTTGATATCTATCTTGGAAAGGTGCCAGAGAATTTCACATACAAAGGAAAAGAGTATACTCCTGTCACATTTGCCCAATCTCTGGGTTTAAATATGGGTGATTATGTTGAGATTACCTCTCTTTCTCATATTCCATTTTACAAACAATCTGTTATTGAAGTTCCGGATAACTGGGATTTCGGTCGTTTTTACAATGTTCCGCTCGATGAATTTATGTCAATTATTGACTATGCGATTCTGAATGGATACACTGTTTGCTGGGACGGGGACGTTAGCGAAAAGGGGTTCTCCCACACCAACGGTGTTGCAATAAATCCGGAGGTGAGTGACCTTACAGTTCACCAGGATGAAGATCGTGCCAGATTTGAAAAGATGTCACCTGATGACAGGTACGCCGAGATCTATAAATTCCAGAAGATCTATCCGGAGGTTAAGGTAACACAGGAGATCCGTCAGAAAGGTTACGAGAGCTTCTCCACTACAGATGACCACCTTATGCTTCTCACAGGTATTGTTAAAGATCAGAATGGCAACAAATACTATGTCACAAAGAACTCCTGGGGTACAGAAAGAAATAAATTCGGAGGATATCTCAATATGTCGGAGAGTTTTGTAAGAGCAAAAAGTATCTCCGTAATGGTTCACAAGAACTCTGTGCCTGCAGATATCAGAAAGAAATTAGGTATATAATTAAATAATTTAAACCACTATGGGTCTGAAAAAACATATCCCCAACACAATCACATTAATGAATCTGCTTTGCGGTTCAATAGCAGTAATTTTTGCATTGAAAGGATGGCAGATATTTGCAGTTTACCTTATTCTTACGGCAGCTTTAATGGATTTTCTGGATGGATTTTCGGCCCGGATGTTAAAGGCATACTCGAATATAGGAAAGGAGCTGGACTCGCTGGCCGATCTGGTCAGCTTTGGTCTGGCTCCCTCCCTGTTACTCTACTCCAGATTTAACTCTTACCTCTCCGGAACACATATAACACCGGTTTTGGAGCTTATATCCTTTACACCACTGCTCATTACTCTGGCATCGGCTCTAAGACTTGCAATTTTTAACATAGACACAAGACAAGCAGTCACATTTATAGGGATGCCCACCCCTGCGAATGCTTTACTGATATCCATGCTCACACATTTTACCGTTTATGACAACTCACTGGATACTATCCTGAATAGTTTGTGGTTCATACCTCTGCTCTCACTTATAGTATCATACCTTCTTATTAGCAATATACCTATGTTTTCATTGAAGATTAAAGGATTGAGCTATTCAGAAAATAAAAAGATTTATCTTTTTCTATCAATTTCGGCACTCATTATTCTACCTGTAATGAGCACCGGAAAGGTATGGTCTCTGGCTGTTCTTTTACTGTTTGTAATTTATATCCTCTTCAATTCTCTTATTTTTATATATGAGAATTTTACCAAAAAAGAGATTTAATTTTTTCGCCGGTATTAAACTTTACCGATTCTTTTCCATTCGATTCTGCACCATTATTGAGAAAAATCATAAAAAACTCTCCGGAGGGGTCTGTTCGTATCATACTTCCATTTAAGGTTTCAAAATAGTATTGATCAAAAAGCTCTGTAAACATTACAGCTTCATTTGTCATCACATCAACACCTCCGTAAGTTCCTCCGTTTTGAATCATTGAAAGAAATTTTGCAATATCGTTTGCATTGGAGAAGGTTCCCTTCTTGCCTGTGCGGGTATAGGCCATTCCCAAAACCTTGTACAGTGTATCTGCAATAAATTCAGAGAGTTGATATTGAGCTACACTTTCAGTTATCTTTCTTATATTTTCAACATTTTCATACGAGAAGTGTGGAAAGAGATCATCTTCTTTACTTTTTGAAACTCTCTGCATAAGTAAGTCAGAGATAAGAACCTTTCTATTGTAAGAATTTTTAATTGATTTCAGATATTTATCGGCAAAATCTTCAGGTGATATCCTATGTTCAGAGAACAGAATTGATATAGCAGGTAACTCAGTGATCAATGCCGACATCCTGTTAAGGTTTACCTCATCAAACCGGTTAAGGTCTCCATAAGCTCTGTTCAGGATTACTCTGTTTTTATGCATAATAACCAATTGAGCTCCAGTATATAATCCAGCCGAAATATCTTTATTTATAATAGAATCAGGAGAGAATTCAGAGCGAACATACTTAAGTCTGAAAAGTTCACCGCTTTTTAAGCCATATCCGAGTGGGTATTCACCCGAAGAGACCGGTAACCTTCCCCTTGCTCCGGAAACGCCAAAAATAATCTCTCCGGAGGCAATATTGTTATAAATGGTATTGTTGTATGCAATTATCACAGATTTAAATCTGTTCAGATTTTTAATAAATGGAATTGCCAGTGGATTACCAAAATAGACAAGTGTTACATCTCTGTTTGTCGCAAAGTCTGTTAGCAACTTTATCTCCCTGTCGTTCAGTCCAAAATCCCTCTGTGGTCGCGAATCGGTATTGTGCATAGCAACAATATAGCTCGTGTTTCCCAAGAGAGAATTCAAAGCATTTGAAACCTGAGATATGGCATACTTACCTCTCAGGATTGCAGTATCAATTTTTGAGTAGAGAGATAAAAACTCTGCAAACTCTTTACCATTTGTATCTCCGCCAAGAGAGAGGTAACCAATCTTTTGGCCTTTTAAATTTTTATATGGCAAAAAACTATCATCATTTTTAATAAGGGTAACCGAACCCTTTGATATTTCTGAAATCAGAGAGATATACTCCTCTTTATTAAGGTCGGAATAGAGGTTTTCGGTACTTACCTGTTCCCTCTCTTCAAGTATGCCCAACCTCTCTTTCAACATAAGGAGTTTCATGCACCTCATATTAAGGGAGTGAAGAGAGATCTCTCCGCTATGTACTGCTCTCTCCATTACGGATAATGCATCAGTAACCTTTTCAGGCATCAGGATTATGTCACAGCCGGCTTTGAAGGCCTCCAGTGGAAGTGTTTCTGCAGGCAGATAGTCGGCAACGCCCTTCATATTGAGTGCGTCAGTTACGATTAAACCTCCGAATTCCAGATCGCGTCTTAAAAGATCCGAGACAATTTTCCCTGAAATTGATGCCGGTCGGCCCAAGCTGTCGAGTGATGGAATCTGAAGATGCGCTACCATAACCATATCCACCCCTGCCTCAATAATCGATTTAAAAGGAAGAAGTTCAAGGGAATCTAACCTTTTTTTACCAAACGGAATCAGTGGTAATGACTTATGCGAATCCACATCTGTATCTCCATGTCCGGGAAAATGTTTTGCCGATCCTGGAACTCCGGCATCTTTCATTCCCTGCATATAAGCAATTCCGTAATTCGTAACCAATAAAGGGTTTTCGCCGAATGATCTGGTATTTATAACAGGGTTTCCTGGGTTATTGTTGATATCGACTGCCGGGGCGAAATTGACATCTACGCCCAATCTTTTTGCCTGTTTACCAATAGCATATCCCATTTTGTACACCAGGGATTCATCTGACAGGGCTCCAAGTTGCATCTGCCTTGGAAATGGTACGATAGAATCGAACCTCATTGCTGCACCCCACTCTCCGTCGATTGTCACCAAAAGAGGAATTTTAGAGATACTCTGCAGATAATTAATCATTTTCACTGCTGGTGTCAGTGGTGAATTCATTAGAATCACCCCTCCTACTCTCTCTTTTTTAATCTCATTAATTGCATTGATGGTACTAATATCTGATGTATCTGATGAGAACGAGACAATAAATAGTTGTGCAAGTTTTTCTCTGACAGTCATTTGTGAAAGAATCCTCTCTACTGACCTGTATGAATCCCTCTCTGCCAGATATGTAGTTTGTGCCAAAACCGTATGCAAGAAAATAGAGAAAAATGCGGTAAAAAGCAGTGCTCTTTTGAATATAATTTTCATTTTCAATTCCTGAACATTAGCCCTAAATTAATAACCTGCAATTTGTTCTGCTATTTTATCTATCTTTTTCAAAAGTACCCTCTCTGCCTCCTGATACTCATCAACAGAACTTAAATTCGTTTTCACACCAAAATAGAATTTAATTTTAGGTTCAGTACCTGAAGGTCTTACGGAAACAATTGAGTTATCGCTGCTAATGAATTGCAACACATTGGATTTTGGCAAAGCAATCTTATATCGTAAATCACTCACCATATCTACAGTTTCGGAGCTTTGATAGTCATGCACCAGCACAACCGGTGATCCGGCCAGGTTTTGAGGCGGATTCTCCCTGAATTTCTTCATCATCTCAGAGATTTGCTCGAGACCGTCTTTACCCTTTTTAGTAAATGAAATCAGATGCTCTTTATAAAGACCGAACTTAAGATATATCTCCATCAGTAAATCATATAGTGTAATCCCCTTTCCTGCAGCCCACACAGCCGCCTCTGCTACCAGACAACAAGCAATAACAGCATCTTTATCCCTTACAAACTCTCCGGCATTGAATCCGTAACTCTCCTCTCCTCCTCCGATAAATTTTCTCTTTCCTTCGTTCATTCTCACCACCTCTGCAATATATTTGAATCCTGTAAGAACATCCAACATCTCAACTCCGTAATTTCCTGCTATTGATTTTAAAAGGTCTGTTGTGACAATTGTCTTAACCATGTAATAACCGGGGTTATTATCTCTGTTAAAGATCCCCTTCTCAACCCCCCTTTCTAAAAGATAGTAGGTCAGAATTGATGCCATTTGATTACCATTGAGCATTATAAGCTCTTTATTTTTATCTCTGACTGCAATACCTATCCGGTCGGCATCGGGATCTGTAGCCATAACCAGGTCAGCACCTATTTCGTTTGCCTTCTCTATGGCCATTTTAAGTGCACCTTTCTCTTCCGGATTCGGGGAGTCAACGGTCGGGAAATTACCATCAACTACCTCCTGTTGAGGAACACCGAAAATATATTTGAATCCAGCTCTTCTCAGTGCTTCCGGAACAATTTGCACGCCGGTACCATGAAGCGGTGTATAAACGATCTTTAAATTATTATTTTCTTCGACCAAATTCTTTGATAGTGTGAGGGATAGAATTGCATTCAGATATAATTCATCGGTCTCCTTCCCTATTATTTTTATATTCTCCTGAAAGCCCTCAAATTTTACCTTCGATGGCGTCTCTATTTTCAGAACTTCATTAATGATATTCTCGTCATGCGGAGAGGTTACCTGGGCACCATCCTCCCAGTAAGCCTTGTAACCGTTATACTCCTTTGGATTATGGGAGGCTGTAATCATGACACCGGCCACACATCCGAAGTGTCTGATTGTAAAACTCAGCTCAGGAGTTGGTCTTAACGACTCAAAAAGATAGACAGTGAAACCATTAGCAGCAAAAACCTCTGCCGTTATCTTCGCAAAGAAGGGGCTGTTATTTCTGTTGTCGTATGAAACTGCAACAGACAGACTCTTCCTCTCTTTAAAAGATTCAAGAAGATAATTTGCAAGCCCCTGAGTTGCCATTCCAATTGTGTATCTGTTTATTCTGTTGGTCCCGGTACCCATTATACCTCTGAGACCTCCCGTACCGAATTCCAGGTTTTTATAAAAGGCATCTTCCAGCTCCTTTAAGTTTTCACTCATCAGCTTTTTGACATCATCCCTGGTGGTTTGATCGAAACTTTCCGATAACCACATTTTTGCTCTCTCTGAATAATCTGCAGACATATATATATTTTTTGAATATTCCTTCACCTCCAAATTTAACCATTTGTCGTTAAATATCAAAAATAGACCAATTCGGACTATATTTGTAACATGAATTTTAGAGAGTATATCCCATTTTATAAAAGAAATCTCAAGGTAGCCATTCCTGTAATGCTGACCCAGGCAGGTCAGGTCTCTGTTCATCTGGCCGATAACATTATGGTAGGACGTTTGGGAACAACAGAGCTGGCTTCAGTCTCTTTTGCCAATTCAATATTTATCCTTGGAATGGTTTTCGGTATTGGGTTTACCCAGGGGCTTACTCCGCATGTTGGGCAAAGTTTTGGGAAGGGTGATCATGAAAAAGTTAAATCACTGCTTAGCAATTCTCTGTTTCTGAATATAATTGCAACAATCTTTCTTACCCTTGCCATGCTGGTTGCCGAGTTTTTTATGGACTCAATGGGGCAAACAGCAAACGTAGTAAAAATTGGTCGTGATTACTACGATATAATCCTCTTTTCAATGCTCCCTTTTCTTCTCTTTTTTGGTTTAAGACAGTTTTCGGAAGGGATCGGCATAACAAAATATGCCATGTACATTACGCTGGTAGCCAATTTAATAAACATTTTTTTAAACTGGATATTAATTTTCGGCCATTTTGGATTTGAATCAATGGGAGTAAAGGGGGCTGCTGTAGCAACTCTTGTCAGCAGAATCTTTATGCTGGTAACTTTCATTGCAATGTTTTTTAAATTGAAATGCTATAACAGATATATCAATTTCAACTTCAGAAGAGTTATTAATAAAATTGTGTTAAAGAGTATTTTAAAAACATCTGTACCATTATCTTTTCAGAATTTAATTGAGATAACCGCTTTTAGTTTAAGCGCTGTAATGATCGGGTGGCTGGGTGAAGTCTCTTTAGCTTCGCATCAGGTGGCTATGAGCATGAGCAGCTTCTCATTTATGCTTGCCTTGGGTGTTGGTGCAGCTGCAACCATAAGAGTGTCACATCAGTACGGATACGGTGATTACAAATCAATGAGAATGGCAGGTTTTGCAGCAATCCATTTGAGCAGTGCATTAATGGCTCTTTGCGGATTACTTTATATCCTGTTCCGGACAGTGATTCCTCAAATTTATTCTACCGATCCAGAGGTAATAGAACTTGCATCCAAGCTATTGATTGTTGCTGCTCTATTCCAGATTTTCGATGCAGTCCAACTATCCAGCCTGGCATGTCTGAGGGCACTTGCCGATGTTAAAATACCTCTTCTTCTTTCAATTATCTCATATTATCTTGTATCACTACCCCTTGGCTATTTTTGCGGATTCGTACTAGAACTCGGAGCAGCCGGTGTCTGGATTGGTCTCCTCTTAGGGCTGCTGTTTGCAGCCGTACTATTCCTCTGGAGGTTTAACAAGATCAGCAGACAAATGATAAAAAGCCACATACCATCATGAAGAAATTCAGTTATACAAAAAGTGTTTTGTACCTGATTATGATCTCGGCAATAATCAGATCATTTCTGGCATATATACTGGAATTGAGCTCAGAAGAGTCTTACTACTGGACGTTTGCGATCTATCCTGAACTAAGCAATTTTGACCAGCCTCCAATGATAGGGTGGTTTATTCAGCTTTTCTCAAGTAATCTCCTTTTTGACAGCGAATTCTTCGTAAGGTTTGCCTCGGTTGTATGCGGATCAGCCAATATCTGGATTGTTTTTATCATAGGTAGAAAACTCAGGGGAGAACAGACCGGATTCTACTCTGCAGTACTCTTTACAATATCTTTCTACCTATCAATAATTTCCGGCGTTTTTATTTTACCAGAGACACCGCAGACACTCTTTTATCTGTTGGGACTCTTTTTTCTGCTCGAAGGTATAATAACCAGAGATAGCGAATGCAGCGAATCGAAAATAATATGCCGTTTGGCGCTGATAATGGCAGGAATCTTTATTGGGCTGGCAATTCTTTCTAAGTTTTCATCCATTCTGCTTTGGGTGGGTGTTTTTGTCTACGGAGTTTTCTATCAAAGATCGATTTTCAAAAAGCCTGAAATCTATATTTCGTTTATTATAAGTATTTTATTCCTTATCCCGGTTTACATTTGGAATTTCCGGAATAATTTTATGGGTGTTGACTACATCTCCTCCCTGACACACCTCTCTGAGGGGTTTAACTTAAGATCCCTGATCTCGGCATTGATAATCCCCTTTCTCATTAACAATCCTGTAAGTCTTATAATTATATCAAAAGCCCTGGCTAAATACAACAAAGAGAGATTCCTTGCTGCTCCTCAAATGAGGCTGCTGCTATCGCTGTCGCTGCCTGTAATTATTTTATCTATCGGATTATCGGCATTTTCCGATAGTTTTATATATGCTGTTTCACTTGGTATATCTCCGCTTGTATTTATAGCCGGAGCATATATTTCAAATATTGTTAAAATAAGAAAAACAAAAGTTATCCCCGGAATACTTAAAAGTGGAATCTGGTTTTTCATAATCGCCCTGTTTCTGTCACTTTTGCACCTCTTTACCGGAGTTTTTAATACCACATATCTTCCTAAAAATGAACAATATAAAATAGGGATGGGAGATATCACAACTGAAAGATACGGTTGGAGAGAGCTCTCTTCCGAATTCGGAAAGATAAGGGAGCTTGATATTGCACTTGGTAAGATTTCCGAAAAGTCATATATTCTGGAATTTGGATTCAAAGAGGCTGCTCATGCACACTATTATCTTGCAAGACCAAACAATACGGTTGTAAAAACATCAGGTGATGTTGGAAAAACCAGAAAATATGCATGGATTACCCGAAAACTTGGTGGTGTTAAGCTCGGAGAAAGTGTCTATTGTATTGAATCCTCTGCAAATGAGAGGGGAATAGAAGAGTTTGGTAAAAAATATTTTGAAAAGACCGAGCTTGCCTCGACCCTGTATATATTCAGAATGAACCAACCTGTTGTCAGGTATAAGATTTTCAGGCTGATAAATCTTAAGGAGATACCACTAAACATTTGAAGGATGTATGATCGAAAAAGATCTTAAGGATTTTATTGAGAAACATTTAAATGATGATATCAGGAGAATTGTTCTGAAAAAGGAGCAATTCCCGGGTATTGATGTAAAAAAAGCCGTCTCAATAATCGAATCCCGAAGAAAGCTATCAGGGAAATTTGATAAGTGGGCCAACTCAGATGAATTGCTCTTATCAATTCCTGTTGCCGCAGAGCAGTCCAGTTCGGAGATAACCGCTGTTCACAAACAAAAATTTTGCCTCTCAGGTGTAATATATGATCTAACTGGCGGACTGGGTGTAGATAGCTTCTTTTTTTCCCGGAATAATAGAATGGTTATCTATTTTGAAAGAGATAAAAGACTATATGATGAGGTTGTGCATAACTTTGGTATTATTGGTGTTACCAACATAAAGCACTTCAATTGCGAGGTAACAACAGAGAATATTGAAGAGATACTGGGAAACCTCTGTAAATCCGGGATTCCGGAACCTGATCTCATCTATCTGGATCCTGACAGAAGAAAAAGTTCCGGTAAAAGAGTTTTAAATCTCAAAGATTACGAACCAGATATAACTCAACTTAAAGTTCGTCTTTTAAAATTCTCGAAACGGATTTTAGTGAAAGTATCACCAATGTCAGATATAAAAAGTGCATATTCGGAATGCGGAAATATCAAAAACATTGATGTTGTATCAGTTGATAATGAGTGCAAAGAGCTCTTGCTATACATGGAGAGAAATTGTACGGTACCATTCGGATCAATAACCTTAACTGCCATAAATTACAGTTCAAAAAAGGGTGTTCAGGAATTAGTATTCACCCCATCTGATGAGAATAATGCCAAACCATCGTACGGAGGAGTTAATGCGGGAGAATATCTGTATGAACCTAACTCCTCAATTTTAAAGTCAGGTGCTTTCAAGATAACGAGTGAAAGATTTGGTATAAGAAAATTGTCGGTTAATACACATCTTTACAGTGGAGAAAACCTTATTGATAACTTCCCGGGTAGGGTGTTTGAAATAAAAGAGGTTGCAGATTACAACAAAAGTAATATCCGCAACCTCAGTAAAAACTATCCGAAAGTAAATATCTCTGTCCGGAATTTTCCGTTATCCGCTTCTGATCTTAAAAAAGTATTAAAGACAGAAGATGGAGGAGAGATTACTTTGATGGCATGTACACTGATCAATAGTGCAAAAAAGTTGGTTTTGTGCAGGCAAATACTTTAATTGTCAATTCTCTCACCTTTATTATCCAGCCAAAAAACCTCAAGAAGAGAATTTGCTGTCGATGAAACAATTTTAAGTTTGCATTTGTACTTATACCGCCATTTAAAAGCGATACTGAAAAATCCTCTGGTAAGATAAGCCTCAACCAACGGATTTACTTTTAGTACAATCTGTTTATAACCTTTCTCTTTTACATAATATGCCAGTTCTCTTTCAATGACCTCATCAATCACTATAGATGATGTGATCTTTCCTGTTCCGTTACACGAAGGACACACCTCACTGGTGTTTATCTCTGTAGCAGGTCTGACTCTCTGTCGGGTTATCTGCATCAATCCGAATTTAGTTATCGGAAGGATGTTATGTTTTGCCCTGTCACTCTCCATCAAGCTTTGCATATGCTTGAAAAGCTTAATGCGATTCTCGTTGTTATCCATATCGATAAAGTCAACGATAATTATTCCGCCCATATCACGGAGACGTAACTGACGCGCCACCTCATCGGCTGCGTACATATTAACGTCAAATGCATTTTGTTCCTGATCTGATCCTGATTTTGCTCTAATCCCGCTGTTAACATCAATAACATGCAATGCTTCTGTGTGTTCAATCACCAGATAAGCACCCTGTTTAATTGGAACCACCTTTCCAAAGGCACCTCTGATCTGCTTGATAACATCAAAATGGTCAAAGATGGGTTCGCTTCCTTTGTAAAGCTTAACAATTTTTTCCTGATCGGGTGAAATTACTGAAATATAATCCTTTACTTCATTACAAATATTTTCATCATTGATATAAATATTTGAAAAAGAGTCGTTCAGTAAATCCCGCAGAATTGTTGTTGTTCTGCTGTTTTCCGTAAAGAGAAGTTGCGGAGGATTCGCTCTTGCAATTTTTTGCCACGAATCTTCCCATTTTTTAATAAGAGACTTCAATTCGCCATCCAGTACTGCCGCCTTTTTACCCTCGGCAGCGGTGCGTATAATTACACCGTAGTTAGGGGGCAGAATACTGTAAACCAGTCTCTCCAGTCTTTTTTTCTCCTCTTTGGAAACTATTTTTTGAGAAATACTCACCTTATCGGAGAATGGTATCAGCACCATATTTCTACCGGCAATTGAGATTTCAGCTGTCAGCCTTGAACCTTTTGTTGAAATAGGCTCCTTTACAATTTGTGTAACTATATGCTGACCGGGTTTAAGCACGTCAGATATCTTACCCTCTTTTTCAAGAATATCTCCAAGTTTAATTCCGGAGAAGAGCTCTTTGACAGGTTTTTTACTTTGACTGACGTGTCTGACAAAAAAATCAAGGGCTTTAAAAGAAAATCCAAGATCAAGATAGTGAATAAAAGCATCTTTTTCGTCTCCGATATCTACGAATGCGGCATTAAGAGCAGGCATTATACGCTTGACTCTCCCGAGATATACATCCCCTACCGAGAAGCTACCATTATTTTGCTCTTTGTTCAGCTCAATGAGCCTGTGATTTTCCAAAAGAGCAATTGATACCTCCGTAGAACTTACATCAATAATAAGATCTTTATCCATTTAGGTTTTTAAATAAAAGAATCTAAAGCAAATCTCCCGACTTGCTTTAGATTATCACACACTGAAGAACAAAAAAGCAACTATTTTTTCTTTTTATGTCTGTTCTTACGTAAACGTTTTTTACGTTTATGAGTTGCCATTTTGTGTCTCTTCCTTTTCTTTCCGCAAGGCATAATTAAAAATTAAAGTTAAATTAAATTAAATAGAATTATTTTTTCACGTTGTTTTTAACTTTGTTCATAAACACTTTTGCAGGTTTGAATGAAGGAATAAAATGTTCCGGAATAACCAGCGTTGTGTTTTTTGAGATATTCCTTGCAGTTTTTTTGGCACGTTTCTTAACGATGAAACTACCAAATCCACGAAGGTAAACGTTTTTGTCTTTTGACAGTGAGTCTTTCACGCTATCCATGAAACTTTCAACTACGTTCTGAACAGCAATTTTTTCCATTCCTGTTGCTTTTGCAACTTCGTTTACGATATCCGCTTTTGTCATGATAATAAAAATTAAAGGGTTAGTCTGTTTTCGACGAACAAAAATAGTACTATTTTATTGAATTATGCAAACATTATCCTTTTTTTTTTCATTTTATACAAATAAAACTCAGGAAAATAGCAATTATAGCTATATTTGAACATGAAAAAAGCCCGTATTTACTACATATCTCTCATTTTTCTGCTTTTTTTATACTCTGAACTGAAATCAGTAAACCACACCCAAATTTCAAACATAACTATAATAGGTAACTCCAAAATTAAAGATTTTGTAATTCTGAGAGAATTACCGTTTAAAGCAGGAGATATCTTTGAAAAGAATCTTCTGGATGAGTTGGTGCTGCAAGGCAGAGACAACTTACTCAATCTTTCACTTTTTAACTTTGTCTGTATTTCACAAAAAAGCGACTTTGCTCCCGTAGGTGACAGACCGGTGAATGTTGAGATTATCATTAGCGTTGATGAGAGGTGGTACTACTGGCCAATTTTTGGATTCTCACTGGAAGATAGAAACTTCAGCAACTGGATTAAAGATCCCGCATGGGATAGAATCACCACCAGAACAGGTGTGAGAATTTACGGAATTGGTGGGAAGAATCAAACAATTACTGCCTTACTAATGAATGGTTACAACAATGGTTTTAAAGTAGAGTACAGTAACATTTCTCTCGACAAAAGCGGACGCCACTTTGGAGGGATATCTGTACAGCACAGATACTCTAAAATACTCAATACAATATCTTTGATGGATAAACCTGTATTTATCAGAGCAGAAAAAGGTTACCTTGAAAATCTTTATAATGTTTCGCTAACCTATATTTATCGCCCTCGCCCCAGAGTAAGAAACCGGATTATTCTGGAATTTGAATCAACACGAATTGACTCATCTGTTCTTGAGAATAACAGGAGGTACTGGGGTGGAGAACGTCTGCAAAGGGAATCATATTCCGCTATATATGGATTAACCTTTGATGAGAGGGATAATGCCCAGTACCCCATGGATGGATATTACATTGATTTTCAGGTAAAAGGGTATTTTTCAACCGGACTGGAGGTACAGTACGCTCAAATTAAGGGTGATGTGAGATATTTTACACCTCTCAGCAAAAAAATAAGCGCATCTGCCAGAGTACAGTGTGCCTTTTCGGCTAAAAACTGTGAAGCATATATATTTGACAAAGCACTAGGTTACGGTGATCTCTTCCTGAGGGGGTATGAGAATTTCATATCAGACGGGCAACATTATATGTTGCTCTCTCCTACTCTAAGGTTTAATATATTGCCTACAACTGTTTATAACCTTAGGTTTCTCACCTTTATACCTAAATTCAGTAAAGTCCATATGGCAATTTACGGAAAAACATTTGCCGATGCCGGATATGTGTATCATAAAACACCAATATATGCTAACACAATGTCTAATAAATGGTTAGTAAGCTGCGGAGTGGGACTGGACATGGTTACCTATTATGATTTAACTCTATCTTTGGACTACTCAATTAACCAGATGAAACAAAAGGGACTTTACTTTTCGGTAAAAAAGCCTCTATAATAGTTTGGCACAGAGATTGACATTTAGGAAAAAGAGAGATATTCTGTTTGATATTTTTCAAATATGACATTATGACATTAACGAACTAAATAAATATGAAGTTTTCAGATATAATTTTACAGCACACTATGTCGGATGAGGTTAACATAATACCGGTTATGAGTTTAGAGGGAGAAAACGAGCTGAGTCAATCTGAACTTCCTGATACATTGCCTATTATTGCATTACGGAATGCAGTTTTGTTTCCTGAAACTATAATTCCGATTACTGTTGGAAGGGAGAAATCAATTAAACTGGTAAGGGAGGTTTACAACGGTAATAAGATTCTTGGAGCAGTTACACAAAAGGATGCCAAGATGGAGGATCCATCTCCTTCCGATCTATTCGATATAGGTACTCTTGCAAAGATTATCAAGATAATTGAGATGCCCGATGGCGGTATTACAATTATTCTTCAGGGTATGAAGCGTTTCAGGATAATAAATACAATAAGTATTGTTCCATATATCACAGCTTTTGTGAAATACCTTGAAGATGATGCAGCTCCGAAAAACAGTAAAGAGCTGGATGCAATAGCCAGTACGATAAAAGATCAGGCACTCCATATTATAAAGCTTTCGCCGCACCTGCCTCAGGAGGCTGCATTTGCAATTAAGAATATTGAAGGATACAGTTTTCTTATAAATTTCATCTCCTCAAGTATGGAGCTGGATAGTATTACAGACAAGATATCACTGCTCAGAGAGAATAAAATCAAACAGAGAGCCCTTAAACTCCTTGAGATTCTGAATAAACAGGTTGAGTTACTTAAGCTGAAAGATGATATACAGCAGAAAGTCAGGTCAGATATTGATCAGCAGCAGCGGGAATATTATCTGAACAGCCAGCTAAAGACAATCCAGGAGGAGTTGGGAATCAACAACAATTCACAGGAGTTTGCCGAGCTCAGACAACAGGCCTCAGAGAAGAGATGGCCTCAGCACGTTGCAGAGGTATTTGACAAGGAGATTCTGAGGCTTGAGAGGTCGAACCCTAACTCTCCGGATTACAACATACAACTCTCATACGTAAGATTTCTTGTGGAACTACCCTGGGATGAGACCAGTAAAGATAATCTGGATCTGAAACATGCTCAGAAAGTGCTTGACGATGACCACTTCGGACTAGAGAGTGTTAAGGACAGAATTGTAGAACATTTGGCAGTTCTGAAACTGAAAGGAGATATGAAATCTCCGATTCTATGTCTTTATGGTCCTCCCGGCGTGGGTAAGACATCTCTTGGAAAATCTATCGCAAAGGCTTTGGGAAGAAGATACGGAAGAATATCTTTGGGTGGGCTTCACGATGAATCTGAGATAAGGGGGCACAGAAGAACTTATATAGGTGCAATGCCCGGCAGAATAATCAGTACTATTAAAAAATCGGGTACCTCCAACCCTCTGATTGTTCTTGACGAAATAGATAAAGTGAGCAGTGATTTCAGAGGAGATCCTGCATCTGCCCTGCTCGAAGTTCTTGATCCGGAACAAAATACAGCGTTTCACGACAACTACCTCGATATTGATTATGACCTCTCGAAGGTGCTCTTTATCACAACAGCAAATAATATAAGTACAATTCATCCTGCTCTCAGAGACAGGATGGAGCTTATAAATGTAAGCGGATATCTTGCCGAGGAGAAGTTCTACATTGCAAAAGATCATTTAATACCGAAACAGGTTGAAGCACACGGTCTTGTTTCGGGGCAGTTAAAGATTAACAAGCAGGGATTGAATACTATAATCGATGAGTATACACGCGAATCGGGAGTAAGAGGTCTTGACAGGCAGATAGCTAAAATTGCAAGAGTGACAGCTAAACGGGTTGCGCTCGGTGAGGACAGGCCATCTGTTATTGGGGCAAAAGAGGTAAAAGACATACTCGGATTACCGGTTTACCAACCTGATATGCAAAAAGGAAATGAGGCGGCAGGTGTTGTGACAGGTCTTGCATGGACTCAGAATGGCGGAGAGATCCTTTTTATTGAGTGTAGTTTAAGTAAAGGTAAAGGTATTCTCTCTACAACCGGTAATCTGGGCGATGTAATGAAGGAGTCTGCCACAATTGCCTATCAGTTTCTTAAAGCCAATCCCCAGCTGATGCATACCACCAGCAAAGAGTTCTCGGAAAAGGATATGCATATACACGTACCTGAAGGTGCCATTCCAAAAGACGGACCATCTGCAGGGATAACCATGGTTAGTGCTATGGCATCTGCTTTTATGAAGAAAAAGGTTAAGAGCGGTGTTGCAATGACAGGCGAAATCACTTTAAGAGGTAAAGTATTACCAGTAGGAGGAATTAAAGAGAAGATCCTTGCCGCAAAGAGAGCAGGAATAAAAACAGTTATTTTATCGGCAGATAACCAGAAAGATGTTAAAGATATTAAGGAGATGTATCTGAAAGGTCTGGAATTCAAATATGTAAATAACATCTCAGATGTTCTGGAGTTTATATTCTGATTATGGATGTTGAAATTGATAACAGCTGGAAAGAGGTTTTAAAAGAGGAGTTTGAGAAGGAGTACTTTATCAAACTTACCGAGGCGTTAAAAAGGGAGAAGCAGGCGGGTGTAAAGATATATCCGAAGGGTTCACTGATATTCAATGCATTTAACTCCACTCCTTTCGGTAAGGTAAAGGTTGTAATAATCGGGCAGGATCCATATCATGGTGAAGGACAAGCACATGGACTGTCTTTCTCTGTCCCTGAAGGTGTTCCCTTTCCACCTTCACTCCAGAATATATTCAAAGAGCTGGAAGCAGATACCGGGAAAAAAGCTCCTGGATCGGGAAATCTCTCTGAATGGGCTTCACAAGGGGTATTTCTTCTGAACGCAGTTTTAACTGTAAGGGCCTCTGAGGCGGGATCTCATTCTAAACTTGGGTGGATTGAGTTTACTGATGCAGTTATCAAAAATCTGTCAGAAAACAGAGATGGACTGGTCTTCCTGCTTTGGGGAAACTTTGCCAAGTCAAAAAAGGAGCTCATTGATACCGGAAAGCATTTTGTTCTGGAGGCTTCGCACCCCTCACCGCTGGCAAGGGGGGCATTTTTCGGTTGCCGTCACTTTTCGCAAACAAATAAAATTCTGGAGTCTCTGGGCAAAGAGCCAATCAACTGGTAGAGTTTTATCTACCTCTCTCCGAAAATAAGGGATCCTATCCTCACCAAGGTTGTTTCGCACTCAAGGGCAATGTCATAATCGCCTGACATACCCATTGACTTCTCCTGAAAGTAAGGATCATTACTGAAATAGTTCTGTTTAAGATTATTGAATAAATCTGAAAGGTAGGAGAACTCCCTTTTAACCTCATCTTTGTCTTCTGTAAATGATGCCATTCCCATCAATCCGCATATCCTTACACCTCTGAAACTCTCCTTTAACTTAACAATTTCTATTAACTCAGCTTCTGAAAGGCCCTGCTTCGTCTCCTCTTTTGCAATATAAACCTGCAGAAGACAGTTTACGGTAAGATTACGTTTCAGTGCCTCTTTGTTAATCTCCTCCAAAAGTTTGAAGGAATCTACCGAGTGAATCAGATAGACCTTGTCAATAATATATTTAATTTTATTTGTCTGCAGATGGCCAATAAAATGCCATCTGATATCTGATGGAAGCTCCTGCATCTTTTTGCTTAACTCTTGCGGCCTGTTCTCTCCGAAATCTCTTTGCCCCTCATTATAGGCCTCCATAATGGTTTCGGCAGGCTTAAATTTAGAAACTGCCACCAGTTTTGTACTTGGCGGCAGATTCTTTTTAATTTTATGCAGTATCTCTCTGTTTATCATCTCTTGTTTTTCAACTGCTGTTGCTGAGCTCTGTATGCGTTATCTAGTCTCTCCTGGAACTTTGACTTCTTCTTCGGAGTTGCAGCCTTCTCCTGAAGTTTTGCATATATTTTTTTCTCATCTACAAAGTACTTTCTTATTACCCAGGTTTGGCCAATCGTTATAACATTTGACAGCATATAATAGTAACTTAAACCGCTGGAGAAGTTGTTACAAAGCACCAAAAGAAATATTGGCATAAAGTAGAGTGACATATATTTCATCCCCGCCATTTGTGGTCCGGCACTCATCTGGTCTATATTCATCCTTGAATAGAAGTACATTGAGATTGCCATAAGTAAAGCAAAAAGGCTTACATGATCACCGTAGAGCGGAATATTAAATGGCAAATTCAGAATTGAATCATATGCACTAAGGTCATCTGCCCAGAGAAAACTCTCCTGACGAAGTTCAAAGGATGCGGGGAAAAAGCGGAACATTGCAAACAAAATAGGGAATTGAAGCAACATCGGTAGACAACCGCCGAACATACTCACTCCTGTTTTATTGTACAGTGCCATTGTCTCCTGCTGTTTTTTCATGGCATCTTCCGACTTAGGATACTTTGCATTAATCTTATCAATTTCAGGCTTTAACACTTTCATTTTCGCCGATGACATGTAAGACTTCAAAGTTAAAGGAGAGATAACCAATTTGATGAGAATGGTCAGAAGGAGTATAATGAGACCGTAATTGTTAATAAAGCTTCCAAGCAGATCGAATACAAGAATTACAACATATCTGTTAATCCATCCGATGAGCCATCCGCCAAGAGGAACTATCTTTTCAAAACCTGCATCGTACGATTTCAATGTTTTGAAATGATTTGGTCCATAGTAGAAACTAAATGGAATGTTTATTTCATCACCTTCATTGTAAGGAACTTGCATCTCTGCTTTACATTGCATCAGATTTTTGTCAGGATCTTCTGCCGGGTAAAAACTGTAAGAAAGAATTCCGCTGTTAAAATTCTCCTTTGCAACTAAAATAGCCGAGAAAAACTGCTGCTGAAATGCAAACCAGTTAATCTTTGTTCTTACATCTTCATTAGCTTCTGCTTTCCTAAGGCCAAGATCTTCAACAGATTTAGAGTTAGGGAACTTATAAACTATTGTAGAATAATTCTTTTCATTGTCATACCCCTTCTCCTGCCTTGGCAAATCCATCTTCCACTGAAGTTCAATGAATTTCTCCTTCCTCGGGATATGTTTGTTCATACCAACCATACGGACATTATAGTCCATCATGTAACTGTCGGCAGGAAGCGTATAGGTGTACTCGATAAACGAGAGTGAATCTACATATAGTCTGTAGACAACAGATGTATCGTTTGATGAGTGTAAATTAAAACCAAAGTTTGAGGTTGAGAGCTGCTGATTGGTAAAGAAGTTTAAAGAAAAATTGCTTCCGTTCTCTTTAATGAGCATCAGATCAAGACTGTCATAAGTTTTAAACTCTTTAACCTGAACTGTTTTAGGTTGTGCTCCAATGTTGGTAAACTCAACTTTAAGGAATTTATTTTCCAAAAAGCTTATGGTTTCGGTCTCTCTGCTTGCTTTTATTAAAGATGAGTCTTTGTAAATGCTGGTCTCATTTTTTTGAATATCCCCTGCAGAGCTGACAACAGTAGTGGCTGAATTCAGTGAGTCCGGCTTTACTGTTTTTGCAAGCTCTTCTGCCATCTTCATGGCTTCGACCTTAGCTATAGAGTCAATTGCAGCCTTTTGCTTCTCCTGTTCGCGAAAATTTTTCGCATTGTACCAACTGAAACCAATTAGAATTGCACCTATTAGTGCAAAGCCGATAATCGAATTTTTGTTCATTATAACCTATTCGTATTGTTTGTCTATTAACTTGATCTTCTCCTCAATCTGTGCAAGTTCTTCTCTGGTTTTGGAGATTTTCTTATCAATATCGTTGATAATAGTATCGGCATTCTTAGATTTTGCAAAGAATCCTTTGTTATTCTCCCATAAAGCGATATCCTGCTCAAGCTGACGGAATTTCTGAAGCAATTTATCTCTCTCCACCTTAATTCCTCTGTCCCCTTTATTAGAGGTCTGAATATCCTTAATATGCTTTCTGAATCTTACCAGTTTATTCTCGTTCTCACTGCTTCTGATATCTGAGAATTTCACATCAATTGCATGTCTGTAAGCGGCTTGCACCCTCTCTTTCTCTTTAAGAGGCACATATCCTATCTCATTCCACCTCTGCTGGAAATCCTTTAATGCCTCCAGGTTTTCGGCAGTCTTATTTTCAGGTTTATAACTGTTGATCTCATCAATCAAATCCAGTTTCTTTTTAAGATTATCGTCATAACTCTCCTCTACATTTGAGAAGTGCTTTGATTTATTCTCGAAAAACTGGTCACATGCTGCCCTGAATCTTTTCCATACGGCATCGGACTGTTTTCTTGCAACCGGACCTATCTCTTTCCACTTTTTCTGCAGTCCAATAAGCTGGTCTGTCGTCTTTTTCCAATCCTGACTCTCTCTGAGGGCCTCGGCCTGTTCGCACAAAGCCAGCTTCTTATCAAGATTATCCTGCATCACCTTCTTGAAGTTGGAGTAGTAATCCCTCTTCGCATTGTAGAATTTATCGCATGCTGCTCTGAATCTGTCGTATATTCTCTGGTTATCTTTTTTGGAAGCAAAACCGATACCTTTCCATTCGGCCTGAAGATTCTCCATCTCCTTTGAAAGAGCATTCCAGTCTCTGTCATCACCTTCGGACGATGCAATCACCTCAGCTTTCTCACAAATTGCCGTTTTAAGATCCAGGTTGTGTTTCTGATCTTCTTTAAGCCCCTCAAAATGGTCCTGTTGACGTTTATTTATATTTGAAGTTGCAAGTTTGAACCTGTTCCAGATCTCCTCCCTCAACTCTTTAGGGACAGGTCCAAGTTCCCTCCACTCTTCATGATATTTCTGTAACTTTCTGAACGCCTGAACTACATTTGTCTCGTTAATGAGTTGTTCTGCCTTATCGCAAAGTTCTGTTTTGAGTTCAAGATTCTTTTTCAGATCGAGATCTCTCAACTCATTATTAATCTTTACATAATCATAGAATTTCTCAATAAGAAACTGGTAGGTTTCCCACAAATCCTTGCTGTTTGCCTGTGGAACAGGGCCAACCATTTTCCATCTGTTCTGAAGCTCTCTGAAAGTAGGAAAAGTGTGCTGAAGATCCTCCTGCTTATCCAGCAAAGATTTTAATTCGTCAATTATCTCATTTTTTTGTTTAAGGTTATCTTCCTTTTGCTTCTCGAGCACCTGTAAAAAAGATGCTCTCTCGACTTTATATCTGTTGTACAAATCTTTAAACCCTCTCTCAAGCTCGGCAAACGGATTACTCGATACAAGATTCTCCTCACCGCTCTCCTCCTCCTCTCTCTCTTCATGATCTTGTACCGGAATTGTCATCCCGGCTGCGATCTTCTCTTTTTTGAGAGTTTTATAAAATGCGGCTTTTATAGAGTCAGCAAACTTATACATCTCGTGCTGATCTCTTCTGTCCAGAAGGTCCTGAAAATGCTGAATAATCTCTTTCAGGCTCATCTCGGAAAAGTCCGTGGTTTGTGAGTTAGATTCTGTATCTGTCGTATTTTCAAGGGATCCGATCTCCTCGAATTGCTCTTCTGAAGCAGAGTTGATAATGTCTTGGGTCATATTTACAGGCAAATAATGGTTAATAACTCGCAAATATACAAAAAAAGTTTGCTAACACCGTGATTTATGTAAATTTGCAACATGATACGAATAGATATTCTTACTGTAGTTCCGGAACTGCTTGAAAGCCCGTTAAATTACTCCATTGTCAAAAGAGCTAAAGAGAAGGGTCTTGCATCAATAAATGTACATGACATTCGGGAATACGGCAAAGGCAGATATCGTCAGGTAGATGATTATCCCTTCGGTGGTGATGCGGGAATGGTTATAATGATAGAGCCTGTTTTCCGGATTATATCAAAGCTCAAAGAGGAGAGAACATATGATGAGATAATTTACATGAGTCCGGATGGTGAACAGTATAACCAAAAAATAGCCAATTCGCTCTCCTGCAAAACTAACTTAATTATATTGTGCGGACACTACAAAGGTATTGATCACCGAATAAGAGAACACCTTATAACAAAAGAGATCTCGGTAGGAGATTACGTCCTTAGCGGAGGTGAGATTCCTGCGGCAATTCTTTGTGATTCAATAATAAGATTAATTCCGGGTGCAATTTCCGATGAAACATCTGCATTGAGCGATTCGTTTCAGGATAACCTGCTTGCCCCTCCTGTTTACACCCGTCCGGCAGATTTCAACGGATGGAGGGTTCCCGATGTTCTGCTCAGCGGAAATCCGAAACTGATTAAAGAGTGGCAGGAGTCAGAGTCTTTAAAAAGGACTAAAGAGCTCAGACCCGGACTCCTTGACGAAGATTAGATTTAATTAAGTTAAAATCCAAAATCATCAACTTTTACCTTCTCCTGTTTATCTTCGGTTGGCTTTTGAGCTATCCCCTGAATTTCAAGAGCATAGACAACCATTGCCTTTTCAGGAACAGCCGGGCAGATATATTCGCACCCCCCGCATCCTATGCAGATACCGGCATTGAGACTCGGAATGTATAGCGAAGACTCACCGTAAGGAACCATGGTGATTGCTTTGGTAGGACAGTGTTCGTCACAAGCTCCGCAGTCGGTTCTGTCAGTATGGACAATACATTTTTCCAGAAAGAATTTAGCCTGACCAATCTGAGTAAGCTGCTTCTGTTCAAGTGTCAGCGGCATTATAGCATCATTAGGACAGACTGTTGAACACATTTTGCAGTCGTATGCGCAAAAATGATCTTTGAAGCTTAACACCGGCAGTAAAACTCCATCCAAACCATACTCGGCAGATGCCGGTTTGATAATGTTGTTGGGACATGCCGAAACGCACGCATAACAGGCTGTACAGTTTTTCTTTAAATGTTCCAGACTTACAGCACCCGGAGGGGCAATTCCGGTAATCCTGGGTTTGGATCTGATTACAGGTCCTAAATTCAGTGCCTTTGCAGCCAACGCTGTACCCAGAAGTCCCATTGCTACCAATGCGCTCCTTCTGTCAGCCGAAAATGTTTCAGTTTTTGTTTTATCCTCTTTTGCCTCTTTAGTGACCGAAAATCCGGAAAACTTATAACTGATCGCACCTTTTTTACACACCTGCATACAGTTTAAACAAGAGACACACCTGCTGACATCTACATCACTGTTTTCAAGATTAATACACAGACTTTTACAGTTAATTACACAAAGCTGGCATTTGTTGCATTTTGAATTGTTTATAGTTGGTTTAAACAGAGATAGTTTGGAGAGCAGCCCCAGCAGTGAGCCTACCGGACATATAGTGTTGCAATACAATCTGCCTCTGAATGCACTGAAAATAATAACTGTTAAAGCAAACAACAGCGCAAAGAGAAATGCTCCTATTGAAAAGTGTGCATAGCTCCTGAAAAAAATTGTTTCAGGAAAAATTTCAGAGAGGCCGTTATGAATAAGCTGTTCTGACCGGCTGATCAACTCATTGGTTATTCTTCCCCAGTTTGAATAGGGGTCAAGATATGCAACCGGGATAGAGACACCGGCAATAAAAAAGAGGGCCGTTACCGAGAGTATCGAATATCTCAGAATGTTATCAGGCTTTTTGTAACAAAATCTTTTTTTCTTTCTTGACTTGAATAGATTCGACACCCGGGTAACAATATCCTGAAAGGTACCCAGAGGGCAGAATGTAGAACAGTATACCCTTCCAAATAATAGTGTCAGGAGTGTTATGAAGATAAAAAATAGCGCCCCACCTGTAAATATTCCCAGAAAAGATGGAATAAATTGCATCTTCAGGAAGAAAGAGAAGATGGATGTCTCTCTGTTAACAAAGAAGATGAATGAAGCAGTTACTGAAAAGATAAAAATGAGTGAAATTGAAATTCTCACCCATTTCATTAATTTATAATTCATTATATTATCCTATTTTAATTCTCTCAACTTTGAGTTTGTCAATATCGGTTGTCCCTAAATTGAGCTGTTCAGCTTTTCCGATGTGTCCCACATCTTCAAGCTTCATCTCTCTGAATTGGTTGAAAAAGCGAACTGCAGCTGTGTCAGCGGCAACTATATCTGCAGAGATGAAGAGAGCTTTTGGATTCTGAACATCTTCAATGCTTTTTCCTTTAGGGCCGTTCTGAGTCATAATCCTGTAGGCATCAACAATGTTCAGAACAGGCATCTTCTCATATGTTGCGCAGTCGGCAATACACTGCTGAAGATCGTTTGAGTGCCAGAATCTTCTGTCCCAAACAATTCCCATAAAGTTCTTCATCGCTATTGTCATTTTTGCACCTCCATGGTTTTTCAGAACAGGAACATTAATCCAGACATCGCAATTGATAATTGCTTCGTGAATTTTAGCCTCTTTAAGCCTGGTACCTTTTGGTAATGAGACAGTTTTGTAATACTTTTCGTCATGCGCAAATGCTATTTTCCCCCCGGCTGCTTTTACGGCATCTTCGATTCCGCTGTTTTTGTAACAAGACTGCCATTCATCACAAGTATGGTCAAAAACAACCACTTCAGAAGCACCTGCGGCCAGACAGTCTTTTATAATAGCACTTATAAGTTCAGGGTTTGTGTTTGCTGCAAGTTCAGGTTTTTTATCCCAACCAATATTTGGCTTAACAACAACTTTTTGCCCCTTTTTTACGAATTTTGAGATACCCCCCATTGCCTCAATACCTTTTTTGTACATCTGGGCAGGCTCGCCCCCCATGACAGCCACAAGGTCATTCGAAGCCGAAACACTCATTTTTTCGCCGGCGAATAAATTACTACTCTTTAACTGAACAGCACCTGCAAGACCTCCAAGGATTGCAGTTTTAATAAAATTCCGTCGTTCCATAATGATTTTAATTTGTACAAATATACTTATTACGTTTAATATTTACGCCTCACTTGTGTCACTATTTAAATTTATGCTATATTAGTAGAAATTTTATTTATGAAAAAACCACTTGTTCAACGCATCTGGTTGTTCTATTACGAAGGCTTCAAGGGAATGACTCTTGGAAAGACGCTTTGGCTTATTATTCTGATAAAGCTTTTTGTTATGTTCTTTGTTCTGAAACTTTTCTTTTTCAGAAGCGAGCTTGGAATCTACACCAATGAAGCCGAAAAGACCGATCATGTTGTAAAACAATTAACAAAATAATTAATAAAATAATACCTTATACCTAACCTACTAAACTTTTAAAATTATGTTTTTAGCTTCATTACTAGGTCTTTCCAGACTTCAGTTTGCGTTGACGGCTATGTTTCACTGGATATTTGTACCGCTCACAATCGGATTGGGTGTTATAATAGCCATAATGGAGACATACTATGTAAGAACCGGAAACGAGTTCTGGAAAAGGACTACAAAATTCTGGATGAAAATCTTCGCAATCAATTTTGCAATTGGTGTGGCAACGGGAATAATTCTCGAATTTCAGTTCGGTACAAACTGGAGTAACTACTCATGGTTTGTCGGTGATATTTTCGGTGCGCCCCTTGCAATTGAGGGTATTTTTGCGTTCTTCCTTGAAAGCACCTTCTTCGCAATAATGTTTTTCGGATGGAACAAGGTGAGTAAAAATGTCCATCTCTTATCGACATGGCTTGTTGCATTGGGGACGATTCTATCTGCCTTATGGATTCTTGTGGCTAATGCTTGGATGCAGTATCCTGCCGGAATGGAGTTCAATCCCGAGACAGCAAGGAATGAGATGGTTGATTTCTGGGCAGTAGCACTATCTCCAGTAGCACTTAATAAATTCATTCACACTGTAACTAACTGCTTTGTTCTGGGCTCTGTTGTGGTAGTCGGAATATCTTCCTGGTATCTTCTTAAAAAGAGAGAGGAGGAGTTCTCAAGAAAAAGCATACGGATTGCATCTGTTTTTGGGCTTGTATCACTTATAATTCTCATTTGGTCGGGAGATGGATCTGCCTACCATGTAGCCAAGAAACAACCAATGAAGCTGGCGGCCATGGAGGGTCTCTATATAAGTCAGCCGGGAACTCCTATTGTTGCATTCGGTGTTCTTAATCCTAAGAAATCAATAGAAAAACTTGAAAAGGACTCTCTTGGGTTTGCAATAGAGAAACCCTATCTGTTTAACATTTCAATTCCTAAAGGTTTGTCGCTACTCGTTGACAGGGAGCTAAACTCTTTCGTACCTGGTATTGAAGATATTATACAGGGTGGCTATAAATATATTGATGATAATGGGACCTTGCAGACAGCACTTCCAATAAGGGAGAGAATGGCCAGAGGGAAGCAGGCTGTAGATGCGCTGGCATTATACCACAAGGCTAAAGAGGCCGGTGATGAGGAGGGTAAGAATATGGCATTAATCACTCTGAAAGAGAATTTTCCACATTTCGGATATGGTTTTATTGAAAAGCCGACTGATATCGTGCCGAATGTTCCTTTAACTTTTTATGCATTCAGAATAATGGTGATTCTGGGAGGATTTTTCCTTCTTCTTCTCTCTTTGACAATCTATCTTGAAAGAAAAGGTCAGTTGAGCAGGAAGAGATGGTTCCTCTACACTGCAATTATAAGTATCCCTCTTGTATATATATGTACTCAGGCAGGATGGATTGTTGCAGAGGTGGGGAGGCAGCCGTGGACAATTCAGGATCTGCTAACAACCGGGGCATCGGTATCCGGCGTAAGCACGTCATCTGTAATGACTACCACTATAATGTTCTTTGTTCTTTTCTCTGTATTGCTTGCTGCAGAGCTTACAATACTTTTCAAAGTGATCAAAAAGGGACCTGCTTCGGAATTTTAACATCATAACCTATAAAATTAAACTCTATGCTATATTTTCTTCAACATTACTGGTGGCTTCTGGTATCTTTACTTGGTGCCCTGCTTGTATTTCTTATGTTTGTACAGGGGGGTCAGTCGCTGCTTTTTGGTACAGCTAAAAGTGAAAACGAAAAAACATTGCTTGTCAATGCTTTGGGTCACAAATGGGAGCTTACTTTTACCACCCTCGTCACCTTTGGAGGTGCTATCTTTGCGTCATTCCCACTCTACTACTCAACAAGCTTCGGGGGAGCATACTGGCTCTGGATGGCAATTCTCTTTTTGTTTGTCATACAGGCGGTATCATTTGAATACAGGGGTAAAGCGGGTAATCTGCTAGGTGCTAAGACATATGAAACTTTCCTATTTCTGAATGGCCTTTTAGGCACCATACTTATTGGTGTGGCAGTAGGCACTTTCTTTACAGGAGGTTCATTTACAATGGATAAGATGAGTATCACCCGTGAAGGCGGGCGTGTCATCTCTCAGTGGACGAATGGCTGGCACGGTCTGGATGCTATTTCTGTCCCTTTTAACCTGCTCATGGGTATTGTCGTATATCTTGCCGCCCGGACATTGGGTCTGTTGTATGTTATAAAACAGATCGATCTGGACTCACTGGTAAATAAGGCTAAAGTGCAGATAAAAGTAACCGGGGTTGCATTTGTGCTTGGTTTCGTTGCTCTTCTTGTTGCCCTCTTTACTATGACCGGATATTCCGTAAGTCCTGAAAACGGCTTGATTACTGCTGTTAAATACAAGTACTTTTTCAATATGGTTGAACTTATATGGCCTGTAATTCTTCTTATTACAGGAGTTGTACTCGTTTTGGCCGGGATTGGCACGGCTCTATTCACTAAGGGTAAATACAGCTTCTACCTTACCGGCGGAGGGGTTGTTCTTGCTGTCTGGAGTATTCTTATTTGTGCAGCATTTAACAATACGGCTTTCTTTGTCTCTTTAAATGATATCCAGCAGTCGCTTACCTTGTATAACAGTTCATCAAGCGAGTTTACATTGAAGGTAATGGCTTATGCCTCCCTCTTCCTTCCATTTGTAATAGCATATGTTGCTTATGTATGGAAGTCATTAACAAGAACAAAGATGAGCAATGAAGATATAAGCCGGCCTGATGCCCACAAATATTAAAATATTGTTAGTTATCTGCCGGTAACGACTGCTCCTTTATTATAATCATATTCGCTTCCGGCTGTGCTGTGAGGAATTGAATAGACAATTAGAGTAACAATCGCAGCAATAATTAAAAGATACTTTCTTGCCCTGGTCCTTTTGTTTATGAGGTATGCTACAACCCATACAATGAATGCGACCAGGGTTTTGTTATCTGTAAGATCCTCGCCGAACGGCCATCCAGTCCAGTATGCTCCGAATGCAAATTTCTGGACAACAGGACCCAGAATTAACCCTCCAATTCCGAGTGTTAAAATCACATATTTAGCAATTTTAACCGATTTTTCAGGAGCAGGAAATGCGGTTATTCCTGAATAGTTTGCAAAGAGCATAGCTATGAACATCAATAAGATGTGCGGAATGAGTACAAATGCCGGAACCGGTGACTTAAATCTTAAGACTATTCCCTCATCCTTCTCCAGAATGGTTTCACTCCCATTGTAATTAATTACCGGGTAGTAAATCAATTTTCCTGCCGGTGGTTGGGATGGAAGAGAAAATGAGAGCTTCCCCGAATTGTTTTGAACTATTGCAGTGCGAAGTGTATCATCTCCGGGAAATCGTCTGTATTTAACCGTAAAATCTGCATTATGAGGAAGTGAGTCTATCGTTAATTCAATATCTGACACTCTGTTACCATATTCGCCTTTCGAAGCCTCTTCCAGAGTAACCAAAGTCTCAAGACTTCTCGGGAACTTAGCCTTAAACTCTCTGTTTTCTAATTCAAACGAGACTCTTTTGGGGTTTGTTGGCCCTGTAATTCTTTGATATACAACAGCAGTGAGAGTAATTACAACTGCCAGAAACCAAAATAGAAAATTTTTCATATTTAACTTTATATTAAATTCTATAGTTCTATTTTAAACTCAATCTCTTTTTCCCCTCTCCTTACCTTTACAGGAACAACATCTCCTTTGTTAAGAGACTCAAGGGATGACATATAGTCATATATGTTATTTATCTGCCTGGAACTCATCATAATAATTACATCTCCCTCTTTCAGCCCCGCCTTCTGAGCAGCCCTGCCACCGGTCACCGCTCCTATTCTGAATCCGTCTCCCTTCTCATAAGTGAAATCCGGAATCAACCCCAGTGTTACTTTGAATGATCTTCTGGCAGATGTCGCCGGTGCTTCAGACTTGATATATTCAGGTTTAAAGTTACTTTTTTTGATATCAGATATAATTTCGGCCAGATATTCGGTTACCATGGTCAATCCTTTGAAATTGATCAACTCTACATCATCTGCCGGAGTGTGATACTCCTTGTGTACACCTGTGGTAAAATAGAGAACCGGAACCCCTTTATTATAGAAAGATGAGTGGTCGGATGGACCAAATCCATCATTAGTAACCGTCAATTGAAAATTAAACTTTTCGTTGACCCTCTTCAGCAGACTGTCAGCCCCCTTAAATGTACCGGCACCGCCTGCCTGAAGCCTATTTTCGTTCATTCTTCCAACCATATCGAGGTTAATCATCAAGGAAGGAAGTCTATTTAAGGACAAAAGTGTATCTGCCAGAATCTGAGAACCGAATAATCCTCTCTCCTCTGCTCCGAATGCAGCAATGGCAACTCCGCTACCTTGCAGTACTCTGCCAGCCTCCAGCACTGAGACAACTCCGCTGGCATTGTCATCTGCACCGTTATGGATACCCTCGCCCGAACGAAACATCGAACTGCTCCCCTCCCCTCCCATTCCAAGATGGTCATAATGAGCACCGGCAAGGATATATTTACCATCTGATCCAGGTTTTATCGCAGCAATATTGTAAGATACTGCCTCAACAACATTTACCTCCCCTTCAATTTCACAAATAGCTTTTGGAACTGCCGTGAATCTCTCTCTTAAATTTTCGGATACCCATACCACCGGAACAGGGACCCCGGAAGAACGACTTTTGTCAGAGATTGCCGTTCTGCTTGGAGTATGAAACAGAAGTGCTTTAAAACCCATCAGTGCAACCGGAGTTGTAAAGAACTGTATTGAATCATATGGAATCTTAACTAAAAGCAATTTTCCGTCAAACATCTTTTTCATTGGAGATGATTCGATAGCTGATGGATTAACCGAAAGTTTCTTTAAATCATTATAATCCATTGACATGATCTCTCCTTCAACTTTAAAATCGGGAGATATGGGAATAATTTTGTAATCGGTACCTTCTTTAAAATTTTCTCCTGAAAATCTGAACAGGGATCCCGGTGCAACCTCTCTGTGGAGCGTGAATTTAAAGGGTATTAAAATTGAGTTTCCAATAAGTGGCTCAAAACCACTCTCTTTTAGTTGAGAAGCAATAAAAGATGCAGCAAGTGAGTCCTGTGCTGTACCGGGAGCTCTACCCATCATTGAGTCACCTGCAAGGTATTGGAGATTTTTTTTCAGTCGTAAAGAGTCAATCTTTGATTGCTGACCATTTAAGTTAATGGTTAAAAGACTTATTATCAAAGTAAAAAAAATGATTCGATTTGAATCATCAGAAGAAAATATTTTTTTTATCATATTTATATCTCTATATCAATTGATTACAAATATAAACATAAAATGAATAAAAAAAAATTTGGTAGTATTTAATTTGTGTTTACTTTTGCAGTGTACTACAACACTAATACAGTAAAGCGATTTTAAAATTATTAATATGGTATCAATTCAAAATCTGAAGTTTAGCTATGGCAGACAGATTGTTTTTAACAATATAAATCTGCAACTTGAACCCGGGAAAATCTATGGTTTACTTGGTCAAAACGGGGTTGGAAAGACAACTTTGTTAAAGATTATCTCAGGTTTTTTAAAAGTAAATAAGGGAGAATGTACAGTAAACGGTTTCTACCCTTTTGACAGATTTCCACAATTTCTGGAGGATGTATTTTTCGTTCCTGAAGATTTTATTGCACCCGATACAATCGTGAATGACTATGCACGTTTAAGGGGTGAATTTTATCCTGAATATGATTCAAACAAGTTCGGAAGGTTGATGACCGACTTTGAGGTAAATGGAAACTTCAAATTCAATAAACTCTCTTATGGTCAGCAAAAGAAGGCTTTGATCGCATTTGCTCTCTCGACTAACACTCAGCTCATATTGCTTGACGAGCCAAGCAACGGTCTTGACATACCATCAAAAAGTCAGTTGAGAAAGGTTATTTCTGAAGCATCCACCGATGATAGCTGTATAATTATTTCGACACACCAGGTAAGAGACCTTGAAAATCTTATCGATCCTATTATTATTCTGGATCAAAACGGAGTACTGCTTAATGAATCTACTGAGAGGATTGCCCAGAAACTACTCTTTTCATTTTCAAACAATCCGGACAATAATGCACTCTACAATGAATTGACACCCGGTGGTTATATCTCGGTAAAAAAGAATGATACCGGATATGAAACAAAGGTAAATATCGAGGCTCTTTTCAATACCACTTTGAAGAATAAAACAGAGATCTCCGGGATATTCAATAAGTAAAATTGTAATAAAATAGTAAACAAAACGTCTATATATATGAAAAATATGAAAAACACATTCGATATAAACCGATTCTATAAATATTTCAGGAAAGAGTCCAGGGAGCTGATTCCTCTTATTCTGAAATATGCGGCAATTTTCTCTCTTATTCTTGTAGGAATATGGCTCACATCTCTTTTATTTAATAAAAATCTGAGAGTTCCGATGGATGTAAGGTTAATATATCTATCTATCTCTGTATTTTTTACAATGGTTATGGCTCCTTTTACATTGTATAAGAACTATAATCACCCCAGGAAAGGTCTTGACTATACATCATTACCAGTTTCAATACTGGAAAAGTATATTTGTATGGTACTGTTTGCACTAATTATAATGCCAATAATAATTACATTATCTATTGTTTTGACAGATACCTTAATATCATTGATAAGCCCGAATAACTTTTCCGGATTTTTATGGAGCGAAACTGCACTTGCAAAGCTTACAAAAGGTTCATTCGCAGATATTTTCATAGTACCTTCTATGTTTCTTTTGGGTAACCTGCTCTATAGAAAAAATAAAGTTCTTAAAACAATACTCTCTTCAATTGGAATTTATCTCATAATTACATTGGTTTTGTCTTTTATTATCTTCTATGTTTATAAAGATCAGATGGCTGCAATAAGTGGTGCCATGGAGGCAAAAACAAGCTTTAGTATAAACATTAGTAACCTGTCCGATCTCTATAATAATGAGTATCTGGCCGGATATCCCGGGCTCAGATTTACTGTTGGGTTCTTTGCGATTATTTACAGTTTCGGATTGCCAATCGGTTCACTGGCAGGCTCATATTACAGAATGAAAACTATTCAATACTAGATTATTATGGAATTTTCAGAACATAAGCCGATATACCTCCAGATTTCCGATAAGGTATGTGACAGAATTGTCAGCGGCGAATGGAATGCCGACGAAAGGATTCCATCGGTAAGAGAGTTCGGAACTGAGCTGGGAGTCAATCCTAATACCATAATGAGAACCTACGAACACCTCCAGAATAAAGATATTATACAAAACAAGAGGGGTGTAGGGTATTTTGTCTCAACCTATGCAAAGGATAAAATTATTGCATTACAAAGAGAGCAATTTCTGAATGAAGATCTTCCGGAGCTTAGGAAAAAGATGTTTCAACTGGGAATAGATCCATGTGAATTATTTGATTGTAAATAATATAAATATTAAAAAAATGAAAAAGATAGTACTCACTTTTATTCTTTTAACAGCACTTTTTGATAGTGGGTTTTCTAAAAACATTAAAAAGAATGCTTCTCCTTGTTCTTTCCAGCAAGTAAGAGTTTATCAAAACGGAGAGGTGAAGCCTCTTTCATCTGCCGAAATTGATAATGTACTGAATAAAAGAATACCTGCAATTCTGGAGAAAATATCCAAGACAGGAATTGACCCTTGTAAAGTTTTTGTAACTAATTCAAAAGGTATTTCGTCTGAATAATAGGAACAATCCACACAATTTAACACCACTTAACACCACTTAACACTCATAATTATAACTCAATATATGCAAAAATTAATTTTGTTCACCTTAACTATGTTCATTCTCTCATCTCATGCATTCGCTGCTAAAAACAGCGGCATTATAGAGGGAAAGGTTGTCGAAAAAGAGAGCATGAAGGCTCTTCCGTTTGCTACCGTAAGTATAATCGGATCAGAGAATAAAATATTGACCGGAGCAATAACCTCCGATGATGGATCATTTAAAATAGCAAACCTCCAGACAGGGATGGTAAATGTCAAGGTTTCATTTATAGGATTCAGAGATACTACTTTAACCGTAAAGATTGACGATACCTCCCTGATAAAAAATATTGGAACAATAGTCTTAACTGCCGACAGGATAAATCTCAAATCGGCGGTTATTACTGCCAAAGTTCCGGTAATCGAGCAGAAACTTGACAAACTTGTTATGAATGTCTCGGAGGCAGTTACCACTCAGGGAAGCAACGCATTGGAGATTCTCAGAAAGGCACCCGGTGTAAGTATTGACCCATCTGGTAATATTTTATTAAACGGATCGGCTGTTCAGGTATGGATTGACGGAAGGCTCTCAAACCTGAGTGGACAAGAGCTGGAGTCACTTCTTTCAGGTACCGACGGATCAACTATTGATAAGATAGAGATAATTTCACACCCATCTGCCAGGTACGACGCAGAAGGTGGCGGCGGTATTATAAATATCAAAACAAAGAAAAATTTCGCCAAAGGATTAAGCGGTACAGTTCGCTCTTCGTACAATACAGCATATGATCAGAAATTTTATCATGCAGCCGACGGTTCACTGAATTTAAATTACAGATCGGACAAAAACAATACAACAATTGCTTATAGCCCAAGATATAATGAGCATTTTGAGAAAATTTCAACAATGACAGACATGGGTTCAGGAAGAGTTCTTGATGGATACACCGATATGTCCTTTAATATAATGAACCATGGTATAAGAGTCTCAAACGACCATTATATAAACAAAACCAACATTGTTGGATTCATTGTAAACGGACTGATTAGTGACACTAAAAGTACTACAAGTCCGGGATCAGGTAATAAGCTGTTTATTAATAATGTCAATACCGAGATTACAAACTCCGATATAAAAGGGGATGAAGAATTTGACTATATAAATACCAATCTAAACTATTCCAGATCGATGAAGAACTCTCAGGAGTTAACTTTGAATGCTGACTATGGATATTATGACATCAGGAAATTCAACACTCAGGAAAACCTCTTCTATAACAGTAGTAATACTCAGATTAAAGATCATGAAATCTTTCGCAGTAACTCCTCCCAATACATCAATATATACTCTTTTAAAGCCGATTACGAGTTCACACTTTTAAAAAAATATCGTATCGAGAGTGGTATTAAATGGGCCAGAAGTATAACAGATAATGATCTTCTCCGGGAAGATAAAATGAATAATATCTGGACAAAAAATAACATTCTTAGCTCAGTATTCAAGTAGAATGAAGATATAAGCGCTGCATATTTTTCTGCTGCAAAGCAGTTAAATCCAAAGATGAGTGTCAAAGCCGGTCTGAGAGCCGAAATAACTCAGGCAGAGGGAAGATGGATAAGTGCAGATACCGTTACGACAAAGAGTTATACCGACCTATTCCCTACTCTTTTCATTGGCTACAATCCCAATAAAAATGTCAGGTTCGGTCTCTCATATACATTGCGGGTTAAACGTCCAAATTTCAGGCAACTCAATCCATTCCGTATCTATCTTGATGCATTGAGTTCTGTTGAAGGAAATCCGGATCTGGATCCTCAGTACAACAATCAAATCACACTCTCTATGGGTTTGAAGCAATATTTCAACATCTCGATTGTGGGGCAGTATACCAATAACGCAATAATTCAGAACCCATATTTCAACTCACAAACGGGAGAGAAGATGATTATATGGGATAACTTTGGTAAACAAAACTTTACAGGAGTCGGACTCTCTGTTACAGAGTACCCTTTAACAAAATGGCTTAACCTCAATACCAACATTTTTGTTTCCCATTTGACTAACAGCTCAGGAGATTATAAGGAGACCTCCTTTTTCACACAAGGATTTCTCAGTACAACGTTTCTATTGCCAAAAAATTATAAAGTTGAATTAGTTGGCACATATCAATCGGGACTTCCTTACGGTTACTTTAAGGTAAAACCGAACGGTGATTTTACTATAGGTATTAAGAAGGGATTTTTGGATAACAGAGGAAATGCTTCGCTTACATTCAGTGATATATTTAACACTCAGAAGACAGAAATCAGTCTAAATAACGGATCCATAAATAACTATACCCTTGATAATAACCAGAAAACCCAGAAAATAACATTCACAATTTCTTTCAGATTCGGACAAAGCAAAGCCTCTAAAGCCAGAAAGGTGGGCGAACTGGAAGAGGGGACAAGAGTTGGTACCTCAAATTAATTAAACTTTTAAGAGCAATTCAAATAGAAGACTGTCAGAATTTTGGCAGTCTTTTTCTTTTTTATTTTCAAATAGGTGCAACTTTTTGAAATATAATTTCGTCTATAAGTGTGGAAAGAATATTATGTATAACAAACTACTAAAATAACATAACTACCATGCCACGCAAACTAACACTTTTACTAGCACTTTTAATCTTTACCAACCTTTTTGCTTTTGGAAAAAGCAATATAACAATATATGGTAAAGTAATTGAAAAAGAGAACGGAAAACCGCTTCCGTTTGCAACTGTAAGTATCCACTCTTTAAACAACGTTGTTTTAGGTGGTACCACTTCCGAAAATGATGGCTCATTCAGATTGAACAAAGCAATAGATGAAGAGTGCATCATTAAAATCTCATTTATAGGATTTAAAGATTCTACATTCAAAATTTCTCCCGCATCGGACCCTGACTTAAATCTGGGTGTAATTGAATTAAAAACAGATGCCGTTACACTTAAGTCTGCGATTGTAACGTCCAGAGTTCCTGTAATTGAGCAAAAACTGGATAAACTGGTGATGAATGTTGCCGAGGCAGTAGCAACACAGGGGAGTACTGCTCTGGATATTCTTAAGAGGGCACCGGGAGTAAGTGTTGATCCTTCAGGCAATATTCTTCTGAATGGATCACAGGTACAGGTATGGATAGATAACAGACCATCAAATATATCCGGAACAGACCTGGAGAATTTATTGTCTTCAACAGATGGTTCTACAATTGAGAAAATTGAGATTATATCGCATCCATCTTCTAAATACGACGCACAGGGTTCAGGCGGAATAATAAATATTAAGACAAGGAAAAACTTTGCCAAAGGGTTAAACGGCAGCTTAAGAGGGGCCTATAGCGTTGGTCTTTACAGCAAATATTATAACTATGCCGATGGTACTCTTAATCTTAATTACAGAAATGACAAAAACAATCTTTCGCTAACTTACAATCCAAGGTATAATGAAGGGTTCTTTCACTTCAAAACCGAAACTGAGATGGAAAACAGCACTGTTAATAGTAATACCAGATTTGAAAGGTTCAATGACGGACAATCTTTAAAATTATCAGAGGATTTCTATGCTAACAAGAAAAATATATTCGGATTTGTTATAAATTTGTCATACAGAGGATTAAAAGATTCTTCCGATGCAGATGCCGGCAGCAGCTATTTTGTGAACGGTATCAATACACAAAATGTCAGAACAAAAATTATTAATGACATGTATTCGGAAAGTGCTCTTTTCAACCTGAACTACACCCGTATTTTTAGCAGCAACAGCGAACTTACAATAAACGGTGATTATAACTACTATTTCATGGGTAAGAAAAACTATCAGGATAATCGATTTTTCAACCCTCAGAATACAGAGTTAAGAGAGCCTGCAATATTTACCACCAACTCCGATCAGTATATTACAATAAAATCATTCAAAGCAGATTATGAACTTGTACTAAAGAGCAGGATAAAGCTGGAAACCGGGATCAAGTGGTCTCAGAGTAAGACCGATAACGATCTTAACTGGAGAGATTTCATAAACAATGAATGGATTGATAACAGCTCACAGAAGAACCGGTTTATATACACTGAGGATATTGGAGCAGCCTATTTAACAGCATCTAAAGAGTTAAACAGTAAGGTAAATATTAAAGGAGGCTTACGGACGGAACTGACAAGATCAAACGGAGAGTGGATAAGCAGCGATACTACAACCCAAAAGAGTAAACTTGATCTTTTCCCTACTCTGTTTATTGGTTACAATCCCACAAAAAACATAAGATGGGGACTCTCCTACTCATTAAGAATACAGAGAGCTAATTTTGAACAACTTAACCCACAAAGGTTTTATATAGATGCAAACAGTTGCGCTGTTGGAAATCCTGAGATTGATCCTGCATATGTCCATCAGTTTGCCCTTTCACTTGGGATTGCTAAGAATTTCAATTTAGGGATAAACACAAGGATTACGAAAAATACAATAATCCAATCTCCGGGATTGGACCCTGTTTCAGGAGATAAGCTACTCACCTGGGATAACTTCGGGTCAACAGTAATGTACGGTGCAACAGCAACCATTACCGAACTCCCTCTTAACAAATGGTTTATTCTCAACTGCAATCTATTGGTTTCTAAGGTTGAAAACAGGTTTGAAGATTATTACAGAAACAACATCTTCACCCAGGGTAATGTTATGGGTACATTTCTTTTACCGGCAGATACCAAAGTTGAGGTGATGACCTCATTCCAGAGCGGAATTCCATACGGATACTTTACTCTCAGACCACAAAGTGATCTTTCGATAGGAGTTAAAAAGATGGTTTTAAAGGGTAAGGGAAATATTACCATTCTGGCAAACGATATTCTTGGGACATCATTCACCAGAGTATCATTGAAAGATAATCTTTTTAAAAATTATGAATTTGTTCAAAGAAATAAAAGTCGCAGAGTGACAATTACCTTCAGTTACTCATTCGGGCAGTCCAAGGCCGGAAAACAGAGAAAGGTAGGTAATGTAGAGGAGTCTGCAAGAGTAAGCACCGGGAATTAATTTCCGGAAGCCTTTAAAGTGTTTTTAAGTAATGATATTATTGTCATCAGCCCTACGCCGCCGGGAACCGGGGTAATGTAGGAGCACTTTGGAGCAACTTCATCAAATTTCACATCTCCCACAAGTCGGAAGCCGGTCTTAGTATCGGCTTTCACTCTTGTAATACCAACGTCAATAACGACTGCACCATCTTTTACCATGTCTGCTGTAAGGAATTCAGGTATTCCCAATGCTGCAACTACGATATCTGCCTGAAGAGTAAAAGATTTAATATCTTTTGTACGGCTGTGACACATTGTAACCGTGCAATCACCGGGCCTGGATTTTTGTGAAAGGAGGTTTGCCAGCGGTCTTCCCACTATATTGCTTCGACCTATGATAACACAGTGTTTACCCGAAGTTTCAATATTGTACCTTTCAAGCAGATCCACTATTCCGGCCGGTGTTGCAGATATGAATGTTGGCAATCCCAGCATCATCTTTCCAACATTTACCGGATGGAATCCATCTACATCCTTTTTGGGGTCAATAGTTTCAATAACTTTTTGTTCATCAATATGTTTTGGAAGAGGAAGCTGTACAATGAGACCGTCAATGTCACTATCTGCATTGATCTCTGAAATCTTATCTAAAAGAACCTCCTCCGGGATATCTGCAGGGAAACGAACTATAGTAGATTTGAAACCAACAAAACTGCAAGCTTTCTCTTTATTCCCCACATATGTCTGAGATGCGCCATCCTCCCCTACCAGAATTGCAGCCAGGTGCGGCCTTTTACCTCCGTTCCCGACAATAGATTTTACCTTTTCGGCTATTTCAAGCTTAATTGCCTCAGCTGTTGTTTTTCCGTCTAAAATAGTCATAATATTGATATTAAAATTATCTCCTTTTTAATGCTCCCATTGCTCTTGCAGCCTTTACAGCACCGCCTCCAGCCATGCTCTTCATCATCTTGCGGGTATCTTCAAACTGTTTTATAAGTCTGTTTATCTCAGCAATTGATGTACCGCTACCCTCAGATATCCTTTTTCTTCTGCTTCCATTCAGGAGTGATGGGTTATCTCTCTCTTGCTGAGTCATTGACTGTATTATAGCCTCTATACTTTTAAATGAGTTGTTATCCATCTCTACATCTTTAAGAGCCTTTCCCATACCCGGAATCATGGAAGCCAGATCCTTAATGTTACCCATCTTTTTGATCTGCTGTATCTGAGAATAAAAGTCACTTAATGTAAACTGGTCCTTTGCAAGCTTTTTCTGGAGCTTCCTTGCCTCCTCCTCATCAAACTGCTCCTGTGCCTTTTCAACCAGAGAGACTACGTCTCCCATACCCAGTATCCGGTCGGCAATCCTTTTTGGATGAAATACATCCAGCGCCTCCATCTTCTCTCCTGAGGATACAAATTTTATAGGTTTGTTAACAACCGCCTTAATAGAAAGTGCAGCACCACCTCGGGTATCTCCGTCAAGCTTTGTGAGTACAACTCCGTCAAAATCCAGCCTTTCGTTGAAAGTCCTGGCAGTTTCAACTGCATCCTGACCTGTCATTGAGTCGACTACAAATAGTGTTTCGGTGGGTGAGACAGCCTTTTTGATTGCAGCTATCTCCTGCATCATCTGCTCATCAACTGCTAAACGCCCTGCTGTATCAATGATTACCAGGGAGAAACCCTCCTGTTTTGCCTTTGAAATTGCATTTTTCGCAATTTTAACCGGGTCATTAACATCTGTTTCGGTATAGACCTCTACACCAACCTGTTCTCCTAATATCTTCAACTGCTCAATAGCTGCGGGACGATATACGTCACATGCTACCAACATGGTCTTTAACCCTCTTTTTGTTCTGCAATTGAGAGCAAGTTTTCCACTGAATGTGGTTTTACCTGAACCCTGCAGACCGGCAACGAGAACTATGCCTGGGTTTCCCTTAACTTTTATATCTGAGGCTTCGCTTCCCATCAGAAGTGTAAGCTCATCATGAACAATTTTGGTCATCATCTGACCCGGCCTTACAGCCTTTAAAACATCCTGACCAAGAGCCTTCTGTTTAACATCATCACAGAAATTCTTAGCTATTTTATAGCTTACGTCGGCATCCAGCAGTGCTTTTCTTATCTCTTTAAGCGTCTCAGCTACATTTATCTCTGTGATTCTTCCTTCACCTTTGAGGAGTTTAAAAGAGCTCTCAAGTCTGTCAATTAAATTTTCAAACATTTCGAAAAAATTTAGGGTGCGAAATTAGTTATTTTTGGATAAATGACCTTAGAATATTTCTTCCATCATCATTTACTATAGCCTCCAGATGATATCTTACCAACTCAGAATGAAAAAGATAAGGATCTTTCAGATATATATATGAACCGTTCCAGGAGTATATCTTAGCCATTGCCGAAGTAAAGAAGAGTGTTGCAAGTTCTTTATTAAGATCCTCTCTGTAGAGTTTCTCATGAACGCCTCTCTCTAAATTCTCAAATATAATCCTCGAATAGAAACTCATTCTGTTTGTATGGTCAAGAACTTTAAGATCAGGTAGATATCTTGACGAATCACTCAGCAGAAGAGGACCGATTTGTTCCAGAGTCTTATTCATCATTCCGCTGGTATGGTAGAGTGCCTCAATCGCATTCTTACCCTGACTCAGCGACAAGTTTATTTTGAATTCAATATCTTCAATAACAAACTGCATTACAGTTCTCATCAACTCCTCTTTGCTGGAAAAGTTATTGTAGAGAGTCTTCTTAGTAAGTTTCAGGTCGGATGCAATGTCATCCATGGTAAGTTTCAGACCCTTTTTGCGGAAAAGTTCGTATACCTTTGCTACATATCTGTCTTTTGAACTGACTCTTGCCATAATATTGTATTTTTAATTATTCCGAATAGTATTCTGGAGCAATATCTTTCTGATTATATCTCATAGCCATAACCTGACCATATGCTCCGGCCGATCTCAGAGCTATGATATCTCCCCTGCTGGTTTGAGGCAACATGAGATTGGAAGCAAATTTATCGCTTGATTCGCAAACCGGACCCACAACATCGTATCTCATCTTACGACCGGCAGAAGTGAGATTTTCAATCTTGTGAGATGCCTGGTAAAGTGCCGGCCTGATAAGATCATTCATTCCGGCATCCAGTATTACAAATTTTCTTCCTTTGCCAATCTTAACATAGAGTACCCTCGATATCAGAGATCCACACTGGGCAACAATAGCACGACCTGGTTCAAAATGAATATTCTGATATGGTTTTCTTATTAGTTTTCTGTCAATTATCGAGAAATATGTTTTAAAATCAGGAACAGAATTCGAATCCGGATCAGAGTAGTCAATACCAAGACCGCCGCCCAGATTGAGATTCTCAATCTTTACACCCTTCTCTTCAAATTTGGAAGATATCTCATTTACTCTGCCTGCAAGCATCTCAAAAACATTCAGATCCGTTATCTGCGACCCTACATGGAAATGGAGGCCTGTTAACTTGATACTCTTACATTTTCCGATAGCCGACAAAACATCATCAAACATCCAGTGACTTATCCCAAATTTATCCTGCGACCTGCCTGTCGAGATATATTTATGGGTATGTGCATCTATATCGGGATTGATTCTCAGTGATATTGAAGCAACCTTTCCCATCCTGGCCGCTATCTCATCTATCACCTCAATCTCTGGAATAGACTCACAATTGAAAGAAAAAATATCACCTTTGAGAGCGGTAATAATCTCTTTATCCGACTTCCCTACACCTGCATAAACCACCTTACCGGGGTCAAATCCCATCCTGAGAGCCAGCGAAACCTCATTCCCGCTTACACAATCGGCACCTAGTCCATAGCTCTTTATAATCCCGAGAATTCTTTCATTGGCATTCGCTTTAAAAGCATAATGAGCATGAAAGTTATACTTCTTAAGCTCTGTGGTATATAAATCTAATGTTTTTCTAAGTAATGAAAGATCATAGTAATAGAAGGGAGTTTCTATTGATTTAAAAAAACCGGTGGTGTTTTTATCAAACATAGTGTATTTAAAAGGTTATAATTCATTAGCCGCAAAAATAGTAAAAAACTTGTTCTTAATTTAAAATATCTATCTTTGCCCAAAATTAATTATATATTGATCAGAAAATATTAACAAAATGAAACCTACTAAAAAAGAGCTACTTAAAGACACAGTCAAACATATTGACATTACTGCTTTTGACTCTTCATACATAATTGATTCCATGAGGGATATGTCTTTCAGCTCCAGAGACACAGCCTCTGCTGCCGATATTCTTCAAATGATGATCAATGACAAAGAGTCTACAAACTGGTTGATTCTTGCAGGCAGCACTTCGGCTGGCGGATGTATGCAGGCCTATGTAGATATGATTCGTTTCAACATGATTGATGCTGTCTGCGCCACCGGAGCTTCAATCATTGATATGGATTTCTTTGAAGCACTTGGGTTTAAACACTATAAAGGCTCTCAATTCCTTGATGATACTCACTTGAGAGGAAACTACATTGACAGGATCTACGACACCTTTATAGATGAAGAAGAGCTTCAGATGTGTGATTCAACAATTAAGAAAATTGCTGATTCTCTCGAACCAAGACCTTACTCATCAAGAGAGTTTATTCACGAAATAGGCAAATGGTTGAGTAAGAATTCTGTTAAGAAAAACTCTCTCATCCAGACAGCATACGAAAACAATGTTCCCATTTTTGTACCCGCATTCAGTGACTGCAGTGCAGGTTTCGGGCTTGTAATGCATCAGGTTGAGAGGATGAAACTTGGAAAACCTTATTTATCAATTGATTCTGTTGCCGACTTCAGAGAGCTGACAGAGGTTAAGATGTCTGCCAAGAGCAGTGGATTGTTTATGATTGGCGGAGGAGTTCCTAAAAACTTTGCTCAGGATACAGTTGTTTGTGCCGAATGCCTTGGATTTGATGTTCCTATGCATAGATATGCAGTTCAGATTACAGTTGCCGATGTTCGTGACGGAGCCTGCTCATCATCTACATTAAAAGAGGCAAATTCATGGGGTAAAGTTGATACAGCCCACGAGCAGATGGTTTATGCCGAGGCAACTACTGTAGTTCCTTTGATTATAAGTTATGCCTACCACAAAGGTGACTGGAAAAGGAGAGAGAAAAAAAATCACTCAGAACTTTTCAAAAACGGAACAAAGGGAACCGGAATACTCCTTGGAGAATAAACAGTTAACTATTAGATGTTAATACCGGCAAAAGACTCTTTTGCCGGTATTTTATTTTTAATTTGATGTTATCTGTTCTCTTTTTTTGACATTTTTGCCTCAACGATAAATCCAGCAATTAAACCAAGTCCGCCAAAACAGAGAGTCGAGGCACCATAGACAATACTCATCGATTCGTTAGCCTCATAACTTGAAGGGACAGCTGTTCCGAAAATCTGCGTAACAATAGCAATTCCAATGAGTAATCCGGCACCAAGTCCCATAAGCAACGATCCTATTCTTAAAGAGATATACTTATTATTCAACTTCCTTCCATCTCCGAATATCTTTGAAAGATCAAGATTTTCCACATTTGCGCTTGAAATCTGCGAGAGCTTCTCAATTAACATGATTCTCTCTTTTTTCCTGGCAAAAAGTTCAACCAGTTTGTAAAATGCATAAGCTCCAATCCCGAAGGTTACTGGTATTGATATAAATTCCATAATAAAAAAGGTTTTAGATATTATAATTAAATTTGTTCTGATCATTTGACGAGTTTGTAAAAAAAAGGTTACAGATTTGTAACTAAAATCTTCACTTTGCGTCTAATTTTCGAATGAGAAAGGAAGAGGAATATCAAATACTGGAGAGGATAAAAGGGGGTGATGACTCCTTATTCAGGGAACTTGTTGATTTATATTCACCAAGGGTTATCTCTGTGATCAGGGGAGTAGTAGGCTCAGAGGAGGATGCACGTGAACTGGCTCAGGATGTATTTGTTAAAGCCTACTTCTCTATAAAAAAATTCAGAGGAGACTCCAGCTTTTTAACATGGTTGTTCAGGATTGCATATAATTTATCTATTTCTCATCTCAGAAAAAAAAGGTTTAATTTTGTAAATGTTGAAAGTTCAAAAATACCTGATAACTACGTGCATAACGACAATGATGAGGAGAGAGAAATTAACGAGAACAGATACCGGATGCTCGAAAAAATAGTAGATTCGCTCCCTCCTGAAGAGAGGTTTCTGCTTAACCTGTTTTATGAACAGGATAAAAGCATAAAAGATATTACAATAATAATGGGGTTGAGTGAGTCAAATGTTAAGGTAAGACTTCACAGAGTAAAAAAAAGGGTCAGCGAACTGGCTGAAAAAAATATGGAGGTGAGTTATGGATGAAAATGATAAAATCCTGAAGGGGTATTTCTCCTCAAAATCAAATTACAACGTCCCTTATTCGTTTACTGAAAAGGTAATTGCCGGTATAGAGTCCGAAAAGAGGAGAAGAGCAAAAATTATTGATAATCTTCAGATAATCTCTGTGTTTATAGTTGCGGCAGCACTTCTGGTATTATCATTTAATTATCTGAATGTTAATTATTTTAAAATAAGTATTGACGAAATTAATTTGACCGGGGAGTCAGAATTTGTTAAAAACTCGATATTCAGAGTGAAAACACTGCTCCTTGACAAGAGTACAGTAAAATGGTACATTATTGCATTCAACACTGCACTTCTGATTGTTCTGCAACAGCTTTTACAGAGTAAATATCTTAGTAAAAAATTTAAAGATTAATCTACGCCTTTTGATGTTCTGCTCTTAAAAGGTCAAACACTGTTTTAACAGGAGTAAATGTAGAAAGCGGAACCTCCACAAAAACAGTATTCCACTGGCTCATAGCACCATTCCACAAACCGGGAAGTTCAAGCGCCTTTACCGGTTTGCCTTCAACACTTTTTTCGGATATAAAACCTGTTTCCGGATCGGAAAACTTTCTCAGATCAAACTTATTTCCTCTGTAATCTGTAAAACAACAGATTATATCAACCGGGTTGAAATGAGTAGACCGTTTAACCATCTCAGTAATTTTTTCATCACCACTGTTCAGCTGGGCACTCTCCAAAATCTGAAGCGAAGTTGAGCCATCGGCATCCCTTACGATGTAGGGCCCTCCGCCAGGTTCGCCCTCATTCTTTACCATACCGCATACTCTTATCGGTCTGTTTAATTTAGCTCTGAGAAAATCCTTGAGCAACACATCCGGAATATGTGGAATGACAATGTTCAATTCCATTTTAAGAAAATTAGATATCTCTTCAAGCAAGTGATATTCCGAAGAGCTCTCCAACCTGTTCAGATAGTCGAATATTCGTTCTCTGAGCTTAAGTAATACCCCCGTTTGAACTCTTTTCCACTTAATTGTATCTCCCGACAACTCCTCTCTCGTTACATTATCAATGTTCTTAATTATTACAATATCGGAGGCAATATCATTCAGATTTTCTATTAGTGCACCGTGACCTGCCGGTCTGAACATAATCTTTCCATCCTTGTCCCTGATGGGTTCATTATCCATTCCCACAGCTATTGTATCGGTTGAAGATTTCTGGAGTGTAAAGAGAATTTCATATCTGCATCCGTACTTCTGCTCATAAGTACTTCTCCCACACTCCATTAAAGTTCTGAAAGATGTCAAATGTTCTTCGGATACAGTCACTACCATCCTTGCTATACCATCGGCAGAGAGGGCATAACGGGAGGCCTCGACCAGATGCTCTTCGAATGGTGTTCTCTCGAAATCACTGTATTTATGGAATTTAATAAGTCCTTTAGGCAATGAACCGTATCCAAGACCCTCTGAATATAAAAGGGTTTTTAAAATGGTCTCAGGCGTTGAATCGTTGTTTATACCCAATCTTTCAAGATCGCTGTAAAACGGGAAATTTTTCAACTCTTTAATAAACCTCTCTCCCGGAGAGCCAGAAGGGAATTTTTTACCCTCGGCTGCCTGTTTAAAGGCATCGAAAAGATCTTTGAACATACGGGTTGCTGCACCTGAAGCCGGAACAAATTTACAAACCTCACCGGTAAATCCGTCTCGGATATTTTCGGCTTCAGAGATCTCACTTTCAGATAAAACCCGTATTCCGGCAGATTTTGTTGCAGGTGCAATTACATCCAGATAAGGGAATCCATTTCTAAAGTGTTTAATCTGATTATCGATCTCTTCCTGTGAAATTCCCCTTTGTCTTAGGTTGACTATGTCCTGTTCGGTAAACATGTTGATTACATTTAAAAAGGTTATTGTAACTATCTGTTTTCTTTAATACTGTTTAAAATTTTAATATCATCGGGGGTAATCTCTCTTCTGTAGTTATAATTCACTCTGTACTCTTCAAACCGGTCGGGGTTTGATTTTAAAAGATGGCTCTCACTCAGAATATCAAACCTTTGGGCTAAGAGTGAATAAATATTGAAATTCTCACCTCTGCTAACATCAAAATCATGCGATAATTCCGGAGCCATATCGGGGATTATGGAAAAATCCCTTAATTCATTTATATCAAAAAACTCTGAGATGTTTTTAATAGAGTATACCGTTGCATTTATTTTACCTTCAAGAGAATAGCCTGCAATATGCGGAGTAGAAATATCGCTTGCCTGTAGTAAATCATTATTTATAACAGGTTCGCGACTCCAGACATCAATAATCACTCCCCCCAGTTTATCTCTGTATTTCAGAAGACTCGACTCATTAACAACCTCTCCCCTGCTGCTGTTTATAAAGATGGCTCCCTTTCTGGTTTTTTCAAAAAACTGATCTGAGCACATACTCTCTGTCTCATAGTTGAGAGGCACATGCATTGAAATTATTGAACAACTATCCAGAAGCTGATCCAGATCATAGTAGAGTCCCTCACCTCTGTTTTTATACAGCTCCCTTTTTGGCGGATCACATCTCATCACCTCAAATCCTATTGATGATGCTGTAACTGCAAGTCTTTCACCTACATTTCCCGCTCCAACAATTCCCATCTTCATCTCTGTTACAGGTGTTGTGTATGATTGACATAATGTGTAAAGTGATGTCAGAACATACTGTACAACTCCATATGCATTGCAACCGGCAGCATTGAAGAAAGCTATACCATTTCTTTCACAGTATTCACTATCAATATGGTCTGTTCCAATTGTTGCCGTAAAAATTGCTTTTATACTGGTGCCCTTCAAAAGAGATTCATTGCATTTTGTTCTGGTTCTGATTATTAACGAGTCAGCCAATAATAGATCGCTGTTTGCGATTTTGTCACCTTTTAAATAGCGCACTCTGAAGTAGGGCTCCAGCACACCATTGATAAAAGGAATATCGGAATCTATTATGACAAATGGCTTCATCACTACTTAAGAATCAAAATTTTAACAATATCAATTTCAAGTTTTTTATTTATCTTGTTTACAATCTCAACTCTTTGCATGAAGAGGGTATTTCTTGCCGCCGAAGATGAGATCCTGCAGAAGAGTTTTCCATCTTTGAAAAACTTATCCATTGTGTATGACGATAACTTTTCACCAACAACTTCATCCCAGGCTTCAAAAATCTTCATCCTTAATATACCATCTTCCAACCCCTCTTTTTTGAGATACTCCCCGAATAGATCTCCGAGTTTTACCACACGCTGCCGTCTCATACAAACCTCCCCGACACAACTTCAAAAGAGGCCGAACTTCCGTTTATCTTTTTAAGTATTGTTCCGACTCTCACTTTGTTGCTGTCTGTAACGAATATCTGCCCGAACAGATTTGAAGAGACCAGGTTAAGCAGGGCCTCAACCCGCTCCATGTCAAGTTTATCGAATACATCGTCAAGTAAAAGCAAAGGTGTTCTTTTATAAATCTCCCTCATGATTTCAAATTGAGCAAGTTTAAGCGAAATCAGAAAGGATTTCTGCTGACCTTGTGACCCGGATATCTTGTACGGATGACCATCCATATAGAAAAGAAGATCATCTCTCTGAATTCCTGATGTGGTATATTTCATTAACTTATCTCTCTCAACACTCTTTTCAAACATCTCTTCCGGAGTGGTGTTGTCCAGATCGGATTTATAAAGTATCTCTATCTCCTCTCTGCCACCGGATATAAGTTTGTAGTATTTGTCTGCCAGAGGAACAAGCATCTTCGTGAATTTACCTCTTGATTTGTGGATATAGGCCGCATTTTCAGACATTTTAACTGAATAGGCAAACAAAAGATCATCGTTTACAACGTGGTTTTTAAGCAGTTTATTTCTCTGAAACAGCAGATGGTTATAATTCTGGATCTTTCTCAGGTACTCCCTGTCAAGCTGTGACAAAATTGAATTGATGAACCTTCTTCTCTCCTCTCCCGACTCATTTATGAGACAACTATCATACGGAGATACCATAACTATCGGAATGAGACCAATGTGTTCTGCCAGACGGCTGTATGCTTTAGAGTTTCTTTTTACAGATTTTTCCCCCTCCCTGCCTATTATTATACTGATATTCTCGACAGTTTCATCTTCCCTGATATATTCTCCTGATACCCTGCATTTTTCGCTTTCATAAGAGATTGAATGAATATCGGTGGAGGTAAAATAACTTTTAGTCATAGAAAGATAGTACACGGCATCAAGCAGGTTGGTTTTACCCGATCCGTTTAATCCTGTAATACAGTTAAGCTTTGGAGAGAATTGCAAACTGGCCTCCTTAATATTCTTAAAATCCAGAAGCGATATCTTATTTAAATACATCGGCAAGCATCTTGTTGTACAAAGTTATTACTTTTTATCCATTTAAAATTTGAGATTAGATAAAATATTGTAAATTTGCACCCTGCTAAAAATTCGAAAAAATGTCAAAGAATATTAAACACAATGATCCTGAAGAGAGTGTAGAAAACGCTCTGAACAAGACCGAACAGCTTATAGAGAAACATAAAAATAATCTAATCTATGCGGTAATTGCCATTCTGGGTATATCTGCAATCGGTTTTGCATATCAGCATCTTTACCGCAAACCTCTGAAAGAGGAGGCTCTTGCTCAAACCTTTGTTGCAGAACAACATTTCAGGGCTGATTCATTTGCCCTTGCACTTAACGGTGATGGTAATGCTCTTGGTTTTAAACAAATCATTGATGAATATGGCTCGGCTTCATCTGAGTCGGTTTATCTTTATGCCGGGATCTGCGAACTTCAGCTTGGAAATTTCGAAAATGCAATAGACTATCTGAAAAAATATAAATCGGAAGATCCTATCATGCAGGCGAGAGCTATATGCAATATTGGAGATGCCTACGCTTCGTTGATGAATAACAAAGAGGCTCTTAACTATTATCTTAAGGCTGCTTCCTATACCGACAACATTTTTGCTGCCGGTTATTTACTAAAAGCTGCACTTGTGCAGGAGGAGCTGGGCAATAAAGAAGAGGCTATAAAAATATATGAAGAGATGAAAGTTAAATATCCTCAGAGTATTGAGGGTTTTGAGGCCGATAAATATATTGCCAGACTTAAGCAGTAACTGCTTCATATCAAAGGAACTCTAAAAAGTTACAAGTATGGGAAGAGCATTTGAATTCAGGAAAGAGAGAAAATTCAAACGTTGGGGAAATATGGCTCGTGTCTTCACCCGTTTGGGTAAGGAGATAACCATGGCTGCCAAGTCGGGTGGAACAGATCCCGATAATAACCCTAGGCTCAGAGCTCTTGTCTCCACTGCACGATCGGAAAATATGCCCAAAGACAATATAGAAAGGGCAATTAAGCGTGCAATCGAAAAAGATCACAGTGACTATAAAGAGGTTGTATACGAAGGGTACGGACCCCATGGTATTGCAATTCTTATTGAAACTGCAACAGATAATACAACAAGGACTGTTGCAAATATCAGAAGCTACTTCAATAAATTCGGAGGCTCTTTAGGAACTTCCGGCAGTGTTGATTTCATGTTTGAACACAAATGTGTATTCAAAGTTAAAGGTAACCTGCCTGCCGATCTGGAAGAGCTGGAGCTGGAGCTGATAGATTTTGGCGCCGAGGAGCTCTTCATGGAAGAGGAAGAACTCGTAATCTACGGTGCATTTGAATCATACGGAGCTATTCAGAAATTTATTGAAGAGAAGGGTTTTGAACTTATATCCGGAGGGTTCGAAAGGATACCTAATACGGAACTGAAAAAATTGGATGGGGATTCAAGAGCTGAGATTGAGAAACTGATAGAGAGACTGGAGAACGATGATGATGTCCAGAATGTCTACCACACAATGCAAATATAATTTTTCTCAATAACAGGACAGAGAGGCGGGCAAAAGAGATTTTGTCTGCCTCTTTTTCATTTCATTTAGTAACTTTTTTTTGGCATAATCTTTTAAAGAATTACCTTTGTCAATTCTTTTACTAATATTTCTAATCAATAATAAATTCATTTATGAAACTTTCGCATATTGAGCATATCGGTATTGCTGTTAATTCATTGGAAACCGCCATTCCACTTTATGAGGGTCTGTTGGGGATAAAATGTTACGCAGTAGAAGAGGTTGCAGAACAAAAAGTTAAAACTGCATTCTTTAAAATTGGTGAGACTAAGATCGAACTCCTTGAGAGTACCGATCCTGAGGGTCCGATTGGAAAATTTATTGAAAAGAAGGGAGAGGGAGTGCACCACATTGCGTTTGCAACTGCCGGCGGTCTTCAGAACTCGCTTGATGAACTTGCCGGAAAAGGTGTTCAGCTGATTGATAAATCTCCGAGAAATGGCGCTGAAGGTTTAAGAATCGCATTTATCCACCCGAAATCAACCGGTGGGATATTGACTGAGCTTTGCGAAGATCCTTCCAGGTAAATCTGAAATAACTAATTCTTAATACAGATATAAAATGAGCCAACAACTCGAACAGGTTAAGGCGCTTATTCAGCTTCGCGAAAAGGCGAGACTGGGTGGCGGAGAGAAAAGAATCGAAGCACAACATCAAAAGGGTAAATACACAGCCCGTGAAAGAATCACAATGCTGCTTGACGAAGGTAGTTTTGAAGAGTTTGACATGTTTGTAACACACCGTTGCACCAATTTCGGAATGGAGAAGATGAGATATCTCGGTGATGGTGTAATTACCGGTTACGGAACAATTGAAGGGAGACTTGTATATGTCTTCGCTCAGGATTTCACAGTTTTCGGAGGTTCACTTTCAGAGAGCTTTGCAATGAAAATCTGCAAAATAATGGATCAGGCCATGAAGATGGGTGCTCCGGTTATTGGTATAAATGACTCTGGAGGAGCAAGGATCCAGGAGGGGGTTAATGCCCTTGCAGGATATGCCGAGATCTTCCAGAGAAATATCCTGGCATCAGGTGTGGTTCCTCAAATTTCTGCGATCTTCGGTCCTTGTGCCGGTGGAGCTGTTTACTCTCCTGCCCTTACGGACTTTAACATCATGACTAAAGGGACCAGTTATATGTTTCTTACAGGTCCTAAAGTTGTTAAGACAGTTACAGGCGAAGATGTTACTCAGGAGCAACTTGGGGGAGCCAGTGTACATGCCACAAAGAGCGGAGTTGCTCATTTTGCGGTAGATAGCGAAGAACAGGGAATAAAAGTGATCCGTGATCTTCTGGGGTATCTTCCTCAGAACAACCTTGAAGAGGCCCCTATTGTCCATACTTCTGACCCTATTGACCGTCTTGAAGACTCCCTGAATGAAATTATCCCGGATAGTCCGAACAAACCTTACGATATGTATGAGGTTATCGGATCAATCGTTGACGATGGCAAGTTTCTCGAAATACATAAAGATTATGCAACAAACATTATTGTTGGGTTTGCAAGGTTTAACGGGATTTCGGTTGGTATAGTAGCCAATCAGCCAAAGGTGCTGGCTGGTGTGCTTGATAACAACGCATCCAGAAAAGCTGCCCGTTTCGTAAGATTCTGCGATGCCTTCAATATTCCGCTTGTAACCCTTGTGGATGTTCCGGGATTTCTTCCTGGTACCCAGCAGGAGTATGGCGGAATCATACTGCATGGTGCAAAACTATTGTATGCATACGGAGAGGCAACCGTTCCGAAAGTGACTGTAACTCTCAGAAAATCTTACGGTGGAGCCTATTGCGTTATGAGCAGTAAACATCTCAGAGGTGATATTAACTATGCATGGCCTACTGCCGAAATCGCTGTAATGGGACCATCGGGTGCTATTGAGGTACTTTACGGAAAAGAGGTTGCAGAGGCACAGGATCCTGCAGCGTTCTCGGCAGAAAAGGAGAAGGAGTACAGGGATGCGTTCGCTAATCCATACAACGCCGCCAGATACGGATATATTGACGATATCATTGAACCAAGAAATACCCGTTTCAGAATTATCCGCTCGCTTCAGCAGCTTGCAACCAAAAAGGTTTCAAATCCACCGAAAAAACACGATAATCTACCTTTATAATGGGAATTTCAGGAATGAGCAAAAAATACATACTCACGCTTTTAATAGCTTTTACTGCCTGGTCGGTAACGGCGAATGCACAAAGTATGTCCGATATGCGGATCAATGAAATTCTGGTTACAAATACAGATGATTTTGTTGATGATTTCGGACATAAGGTAGGCTGGATAGAACTTTTTAACTCCTCTTATGGTACTGTTAACATAGGTGGATGTTATTTAACCAACGACCCTCAGAACCTTACCAAGTATCTTATACCCAAAGGTGACGTACTGACTAAGATAAAACCAAGACAACATACACTGTTCTGGGCAGATAACCAGCCATTCAGGGGTACTTTCCACATAAATTTCACCCTTGAAGAGTCTAAGGAGATTTTACTGGTAAGCAGTGATGGCAGGACAATTATTGACCGGATTACAATTCCTCACGAAATTTTGTCCGAAAATGTATCTTACGGCCGCTTTAAGGATGGTGTGAATGTTTTAACCGAAGATAAAAAGGCTGACCTTTCAAAAACCTGGGGGATAATGAAAAGAACCTCTCCAAGTACAAACAATTACGGAACTGATATTGAATCTCCCGGAGTTATATTCAAGAAGATAGATCCATATGGTGTTATTATGGCCTTTACTGCAATGACTGTAGTTTTCTTGTCTTTAATATTACTCTATGTTTTGTTTAAAACCATTGGTAATTACAATATTAAGCTAAGCAGAAAAAATGCAGAGATTGCATCTGCAGGGAGCACAAAGGTGTTGTCACAGGAGGAGATATCTGCAGAGGTATTTGCAGCAATTACAGCAGCTTTGCACGCATATTTTGAAGATGAAGAGGCTCACGATTACGAGCATACAATTCTTACAATCGACAAAGTTACAAGAAACTACTCTCCATGGAGTTCAAAGATTTACACATTAAGGGAAACACCAATTAAGAAATAGATAAAACTTCCAACTGAAATGAAAGAATATAAATTAAAGATAAACGGAAATGACTACGCGGTAACTGTTTCTAATGTTGAAGATTCAACTGCTGAGGTAGAGGTTAACGGCATTCCGTTTAAAGTTGAAATAGACAGACCTGCAAAAAAGCAGGCCTCTCCACTCTCGAAGGTTAATAAACCTGCTCAGGTAGAAGCAAATATAGTTAAACCTGTAAGTACGGGCACCGAAACTGTAATAACCTCTCCACTTCCGGGAGTGATTCTGGATGTCAATGTAAAAGAGGGAGATGTAGTTAAGAAGGGTCAGAAACTGATGGTTCTTGAAGCGATGAAAATGGAGAATGTGATTGAGGCCACAGCCGACGGTAAGGTTGTAAGTATTAAAGCAAACAAAGGTGACTCTGTCCTTGAAGGGGCATCCCTGATAATAATAGGATAACATGGAAAACGGCGGAACATTTTCATTATTACTGGACAACCTTAAGACTTTCCTGCAGTATACCGGATTTGCAAATGCTACTCCAGGTCACCTGTTTATGATTGTTATAGGTCTGCTCTTTATATACCTGGCGATAAAAAAGGATTGGGAGCCACTTTTGCTGGTTCCGATTGGTTTTGGAATTATCATAGGTAACATTCCTCTCTTCCCCGGCCTTAGTGTAGGTGTGTACGAAGAGGGATCAGTTCTTAATATTCTTTACCAGGGGGTTCAGCAAGGTTACTATCCACCATTGATCTTCCTTGGAATTGGAGCAATGACAGACTTCTCGGCACTTATTTCTAATCCAAAACTGATGTTGATTGGTGCAGCAGCACAATTGGGTATCTTCGGTGCATATGCTATAGCTCTTGCACTTGGATTCTCTGCTTCGGAAGCCGCCTCAATCGGTATTATCGGAGGTGCCGATGGTCCGACAGCTATCTTCCTCTCTTCAAGGCTTGCTCCGGATCTGATGGGTGCAATTGCAGTATCTGCATACTCTTATATGGCCCTTGTACCGGTTATCCAGCCTCCTGTAATGAGGCTACTGACTACACATAAGGAGAGACTGATCAGAATGAAGGCTCCCAGAGCGGTATCTCAGACTGAGAAAAAGCTCTTCCCTATCATCGGTTTTCTTCTCACTGCATTTATTGTGCCTTCCGGTCTTCCGCTTCTGGGAATGCTTTTCTTCGGAAACCTGCTCAAAGAGAGTGGTGTTACCAGAAGGCTTGCAGAGACAGCCCGCGGACCACTTATCGATATCGTTACAATCCTAATCGGGGTAACCGTAGGATGCTCTACTCAGGCCGATAAGTTCCTTCAGTTAAGATCGGTTTACATATTTGCCCTGGGTGCAGGTTCATTCTTTATTGCAACAGCTGCAGGAGTAATGTTTGTCAAGATTCTTAATCTGATGCTGAAAGAGGGAAATAAGATCAATCCATTGATTGGAAATGCAGGGGTCTCTGCGGTTCCTGACTCTGCAAGGGTCTCTAATATAGTGGGTTTAGAGTACGATAAAACCAATTACCTTTTAATGCACGCTATGGGTCCTAATGTTGCGGGTGTTATAGGTAGCGCGGTGGCTGCAGGTATTCTGCTGGGATTCTTAACATAGCAATAAATCTTAAAAAATTGTTAAAAAGCGTCCTTTTTAGGACGCTTTTTTTCATTAATTTCATATATTTGCGGGATAAAATTTTATTGAGATATGCAAAACAAATTGCAGGAACTTACAGAAAAACTCTATTCTGAAGGGTTATCCAAAGGTAAGGCTGATGCCGAAGAGCTTGTAGCAAATGCTAAAAAAGAGGCAGAGGAGATAATTGCCAAAGCTAAAGAGGAGTATTCAAGAATTCTAGAAAGTGCAAAACGTGATTCAAATGATTTCAGGATTAAAACCGAGAACGAAATCAGAATGGTTTCAAGACAAACTCTTGCTGCAGTTAAGCAGAATATCGAAGAGGTTGTAATCACAAAAGCAATTGAAAACCCTGTCAAAGAGTCGGTAAACAGTAAGGATTTTTTGGGCACTTTGATTAAATCGGCAGTAGCCTCATTTAATCCGGCCAAAAGCGATGCAATTACACTGGAAATTCTTCTACCCGAATCTCAAAAAAACGAGTTAGATAATTTTATTAAAATGGATATTCTCTCGCAACTGAATTCCGGAATTGAATTGAATTACGATAAAAAAATTCAATCGGGCTTTAAGATTGGTCCAAAAGGCGAGGGTTATCATATTAGTTTCACCGATAAAGATTTCCAGGGTTTGCTTTCTCAATATCTGAAACCAAAAACCCGGGAGTTTTTATTCTCTGAATAGTTATGGGAAACTACCACTACATTATTTCAGGGCTCCCCGATCTTCTTCCTGATTTCGAAAAATCGGGTTTTGATCTTGATTCCGTAATCAGGAGTATAACCGAAATGTGTACTGACAAGGACAGAAGATGTATTGAGTGGCTTTTCTTCGGACTTAAAGAGGAGAATCTCAATAACCACTTTTACAGGTCGGCATCAAAATCCGGGAATAAATTTATCCGGGAGTATTACAAATCTGACCTAACAATAAGAAATATTCAAAGTGCCTATCTGGCAAGAAAAAACTCTTTAGATGCAGTTGAATATATTATTGGAAGAGGTGAAATTCAGGATAGTCTGCTAACTAATAAATCTGCTGATTTCGGGTTATCTCAAATATCCGGGACAGCTGCTTCTGTTTTAAAAATACTTGAAATTGAAAATATTCTTGAGCGGGAGCAGCAAATGGATCTTCTCAGATGGAATATCGCAAATGAGATATGCACCTTTAACTATTTCGACATAGACATAATACTTCTCTTTCTCTTAAAGGCCTCTATTGTAAAAAGATGGAGCAAGCTTGATAAGAAAACCGGAGCAGAGTTATTCAGAAAGTTCGTGACCGAAGTTAAAGGATCGTTTAAATTGGAAAACAACAATTAATATATGAAAACCACAGGAATAGTTACAGGGATTATCTCCAATCTGGTTACCATCGAGGTAGATGGTCCCGTTGCTCAGAATGAGATCTGCTATATTGATCTGGCCGGGACCAAAATGATGGCCGAGGTCATTAAAGTAAACGGGAAGGAGGCATTCGTACAGGTTTATGAAAGCACACGCGGGCTAAGGGCAGGTGATAAAGCGGAATTTCAGGGACATATGCTTGAAATTGATCTCGGGCCGGGAATTCTTTCAAGTATTTACGACGGTTTACAGAACAATCTGGAAACTATGGATGGGGTCTTCCTGAGAAGAGGAGAGTACACAGTAGCACTTGATCCGGATAAAAAATGGGATTTCAAACCCTTTGCCAATGAAGGAGACGAGGTAATTGCTGCAGACTGGCTTGGAGAGGTTAAAGAGGGATGGTTGCCCCATAAAATAATGGTACCATTCTCATTTGAAGGGTCATATAAAATAAAATCAATAGCATCCGAAGGGAGCTATACCGTTAATGACACAATTGCTGTTCTTACAGATGAAAGAGGCGAAGATGTTAATGTCACCATGAAACAGCGATGGCCGGTAAAAGTTGCAATCACACGCTATAAGGATAAACCGAGACCATTCAGGATCATGGAGACCAGAGTTAGGGTAATTGACACTTTTAACCCTATCGCAGAGGGCGGTACAGGTTTTATACCCGGACCATTCGGTAGCGGAAAGACTGTACTCCAGCACGCAATCTCAAAACAGGCCGATGCAGATGTTATTATTTTTGCTGCCTGCGGAGAGAGGGCAAACGAAGTGGTTGAGATTTTCACGGAATTTCCTAAGCTTGTTGACCCAAGAAGCGGAAGGATGCTCATGGAGAGGACAACTATTATCTGCAACACCTCAAATATGCCTGTAGCTGCCAGAGAGGCATCTGTATACACAGCAATGACAATAGGTGAATACTACAGATCAATGGGTCTTAAAGTGCTTTTACTTGCAGATTCTACCTCTAGATGGGCCCAGGCTTTAAGAGAGATGAGTAACAGGATGGAGGAGCTTCCGGGTGCTGATGCTTTCCCAATGGACCTTCCGGCTATTATCTCCAACTTCTATTCCAGAGCAGGTATTGTTAATCTGAACAATGGATCGACCGGCTCTGTGACATTTATCGGAACAGTTTCACCTGCCGGAGGTAACCTAAAAGAGCCTGTAACAGAATCTACAAAGAAAGCTGCAAGATGTTTTTTCGCACTCTCACAAAACAGAGCGGACAGAAAAAGATACCCTGCCGTTGACCCTATAGATTCATACTCAAAATATCTGGAGTATCCCGAGATTGTTGAGGATTTCAAAAAGAGAGTCGGAGAGGATTGGATAGAGAAGGTCTTCAGAGGTAAGAACCTTGTACTTAGAGGTAAAGAGGCTTACGAACAGATAAATATTCTGGGTGACGATGGCGTCCCATTGGAATACCATAAGAGATACTGGAAATCCGAACTGATTGACTTTGTAATACTCCAGCAGGATGCATTTGATAAGATAGATGCAAACTGCCCGATGGAGAGACAAAGCTTTATGTACTATCTGGCACTTGACATTTGCGAAAGAGAGTTTGAATTTGAAGACTTCAATGAATGCGGTAATTTCTACAAATCTCTGATAAACATATTACGTCAGATGAACTATTCCAATTTTAAGGACGAAACTTTCAACAAATACCTTGAGCAATTAAATAATATTTTAAACAATGGCAAGTAAAGCATTTCAGAAGATATACACCCAGCTTGAGTCAATAACCAAAGCAACGGTTGCTTTAAGGGCGCAGGGGGTTACAAATGAGGAGCTGGCAACAGTTGACGGACGTCTTGCCCAGGTGGTAAAGATAAAAAGAGATCTTGTTACACTTCAGGTATTTGCCGGGACTGAGGGAATTCCGACCAATGCAGAGGTTATCTTTTTCGGAGAGCCGCCTTCACTAAATGTTAGTGATGATCTCTCGGGAAGGTTTTTCAATGCATATGGCGACCCAATAGACAAAGGGCCCAGAGTTGACGGAGAGAGAAGATTTATCGGCGGGCCTTCAGTAAACCCGTACAAAAGGATGCAACCATCGGAGCTAATTCCGACTGGTATTGCAGGTATCGATTTGAATAACACATTGGTATCAGGTCAGAAAATTCCTTTTTTTGCCGATCCTGATCAGCCATACAACCAGGTAATGGCACAGGTTGCCCTCAGAGCAGATGTAGATAAGATTATTCTGGGAGGTATGGGACTTACAAATGACGATTATCTCTATTACAAACAGGTATTTGAAAATGCAGGAGCATTAAATAAAATCATCAGTTTCGTAAACACAACTGAGCAGCCACCTGTTGAGAGGCTACTTATACCTGATATGGCACTGACAGCAGCCGAGTATTTTGCCGTAGATAAGCACGAAAAGGTACTGGTTCTGCTTACGGACATGACCCTCTATGCAGATGCATTGAGTATTGTAAGTAATCGTATGGATCAGATTCCATCGAAGGACTCTATGCCAGGTTCACTTTACTCCGATCTTGCCAAAATTTACGAAAAAGCTGTTCAGTTGCCTGATGGTGGGTCTATAACAATTATTGCAGTTACCACCCTCAGTGGAGGCGATATCACCCACGCTATACCGGATAACACCGGTTATATTACCGAGGGTCAGCTATTCCTCAGAACAGATTCAGATACTGGTAAAGTTATTATCGACCCATTCAGATCTCTCTCAAGGTTGAAACAACTGGTTATCGGAAAGAAGACTAGAAACGATCATAACCATGTCATGAATGCTGCAGTAAGGCTTTACGCCGATGCTGCAAATGCTAAAACAAAACTTGAGAACGGTTTTGATTTAAGTGATTATGACAACCGTTGTTTAAGCTATGCGAAAGACTATTCAAATAAACTGCTTTCAATAGAGGTAAATATAAATACAGTTCAGATGCTTGACACTGCATGGGAACTCTTTGCAAAATACTTTAGTAAAACTGAAGTCAGCATCAAAGAGGAGATTACTGAAAAATATTGGAAGAGCTGATATAGAACACAATGGCTATAAAATTTCAATTCAACAAAACCTCTCTCAATGACCTTAACAAACAGCTTAAGGTGAGGATTAAAGCCTTGCCCACACTGAAAAATAAGGAATCGGCACTGAGACTGGAGGTAAAAAGGGCAAAGGACAGATCTGACGAGTTAAACAGAGAGCTGGAAAGAGCTCTGATCTCTTATGATTACCTTTCAGGTCTGTGGAATGAATTTGAAGCCGGGCTAATCTCTGTGAAAGATGTGAAACTTGAGATAATCAAGATTGCAGGAATAAAGACACCATCTTTGAAGGATGTGGTTTATGAGGTAAAGCAATACAATCTGTTCTCAAAACCACTGTGGTATAACGATGGTATTGCTATTCTTAAAAAACTTGCACAACTGGGTATTGAATCTGAGGTATATCTTACAAAAATGAGAATGCTTGACCACGCGAGAAAGAAGACCACCCAGAAGGTTAATCTCTATGAAAAGGTTCAGATTCCCGGATATCAGGAGGCTATATTAAAAATCAAACGATTTATGGAGGATGAAGAGAATCTCTCAAAAGCCTCACAGAAGATCGTTAAAAAAAGACAGCAGGAGGAGGATAAGGTATGATAGTAAAAATGGATAAATACTCATTCATTCTGTTTCACTCCGATCTGGATAAATTTCTGTTAAATATTCAGAGCCTCGGGATTGTCGATATTACCCGTCAGAATAAAGCTATTGACGATAAATCCAGAGAGTTGTTCGGAAGAAGCAAAAGATATCAGAGTGTTATAAAAAAAATTAAACAATATTTTGAGAAAGCATCTGAAACAGAAAAAAATAGTTTGATTGATCTTTCCAATCCTGATTTTAAATGTGTAGAGGATATTCTTAAATATGGTGAAGACCTGATACTAAACAAAGAGCAATGGGAGGCTGAAGTTGAGCAACTAAAAAAAGAGTTTGCCGAGAACTCAGTTTGGGGGGTGCTCAGTAAAGAAGATTTATCCAAAATATCTGCTTTAGGATATAATCTGCACCTTTTTTACACGTCTGAGAAGAGCTTTAATAAAGAGTGGGAAAATGATTATCCACTCTTTAGACTTAGCAACTTTAATGATAAAGTTTATTTTGCAATTTTAAGTCCGAAAGGAGAAGAGTTCAAGTTTGAATTACAGGAGATAAAATTTCCTCAAAGATCGTGTGATATTACAAAAAACAGAATCATCGAACTGGAGTCTGATCTGGAAGTGGTAAAAAAGAGACTTTTGTCACTTCATAGTGAGGTCTCTCATTTGGAAAATGGTCTTAAATTGGTATCTGAAGAGCTGGAATTATACCTTGCAGGGATATCTTCTCAAAAAGAGGCGGAGGGTAACATCGTTATAATGACAGGTTTTGCTCCCGTAGAAAATAGAGATACCATAAATTCGGAATTTGAAAAAGAGAGTTTGTATTACCTTGTTGAAGAGGCTGTAAAGGAAGATGATCCACCTGTAAAATTAAAAAACGGATTCTTTGCAAGATTATACGAACCTATTGGAGAGTTATATATGTTGCCTAAATATGGAGAGCTTGACCTTACACCCTATTTTGCTCCATTCTACATGCTCTTTTTTGGTCTTTGCCTGGGTGATATTGGATATGGTTTAGTTTTGCTCATCGGGGCTTCGTTTGCAAAATATAAACTCCCGAAATTTAAAGGGTATCTAACATTAATTCAATTCCTTGGACTTGGAGCTGTTATGATGGCAACGCTATCGGGTGTCTTTTTTGGAGCACCTCTTAAAGATCTTTTCCAGTTGCCGGAATCTGTAAAATCACTTTTCTTCTCAGATATTAAGATGTTTTGGTTCTCAATAATATTTGGCTTATTTCAGATTATTTTTGCAAGACTACTTAATGCCATTTATTTAATGAAGAAAAAAGGATGGCAATATGGAATGAGTAATATAGGTTGGTCTATTCTTATAGTTTGGGCTGCAATGAAATATGCATCTACAATGACAGAAGATATCACGGTACCATCTCTACTGAACTATTTTGCCATAGCAGGAGCAGCATTTATTCTTCTCTTTTCTTCTGACAGTAAGAATATCTTTTCCAGAATTGGAAGTGGAGTGGTCTCATTCTGGGATATTACCTCAATATTCGGAGATACTCTCTCCTATATAAGATTGTTTGGGTTAGGAACTGCCGGAGCAATATTGGGAATGGTTGTTAACTCAGTAGCAGTCAGCCTGTCCGGCGTTCCATATTTAGGTTGGATACTTGCCGGTTTAATGCTTGTTGCTGGTCACATTCTTGTATTGCTTCTTTCAAGTCTGGGGGCATTTGTTCACCCGATGCGTCTTACCTTTGTGGAGTTTTATAAAAACGCAAACTTCTCCGGAGGAGGAAGGCCATTCAGACCTTTAGGTGAAAAGAGGTGAGAATTTACTTACAATTTCAAGAGATTACAAAATACTAAATATTAAAAAAATTAAGATTATGGAACAAACATTACCACTATTTTTAGCTTATACCGGGCTCGCATTAATGCTTACCCTTGCATGTATAGGAAGTGCTATCGGCGTTACAATGGGAGGAAATGCTACTATTGGTGCACTTAAAAAGAATCCCGATATTTTCGGTTCTTCAATGCTATTATGCGCTCTTCCTTCTACTCAGGGTCTATATGGATTCGGTGGATTTTTCCTGATGCTTATGAAACTTAAGGAGATTACAGATTTAAGTCTCAATCAAGGTCTTGCAATTCTTGCAGTAGGTATTGCTTTAGGATTTGTTGGTCTTTTTTCTGCTATAAAGCAGGCCTCTTTAGTAGCTAACGGCATTGTTGAGATGAGTAACGGAAATGATGTATTTGGAAAAACAATGATTTTAGCGGTATTTCCTGAGTTATATGCAATCCTTGCATTCGCTGCCGCTTTCCTTGCTCTGCCAGCTTAGCTCACACGAAATTAAATAAAGGTTGGGTGTTAAGGTTAAATTTTGTACCTTAACACCCAAATTTTTTGTCTGTGTTTATTATTTAATTATTTTATTATATGTCACTTATAAAATCAATCTCCGGAATCAGAGGTACAATCGGCGGAGAACAGGGAGACTCTTTAACACCCCCGGATATTGTAAAATACACATCGGCATATGCCATTCTTATAAAAAAAAGGGCAGGTATTAAAAGCAGATATAAAGTGGTTTTGGGCAGGGATGCACGAATTTCCGGCGAAATGGCAGAGAGTATCGTTTGCGGGACTCTTATGGCCTGTGGTATAGATGTCGTGAATGCAGGGCCGGCCTCAACCCCTACTGTTGAGATGGCGGTTGTTTTTGAGAAGGCAGACGGAGGTATAATCCTCACAGCTTCTCACAATCCAAAAGAGTGGAATGCATTAAAACTACTCAATGAAAAAGGTGAGTTCCTTAACAGCGAAGATGGTAAAGAGCTGCTTGCTATTGCTGAGAGCGGCATATTCAATTTCGCTCAGGTAGATAATCTGGGAATTGTAGTAAAAAAAGATTTTACTAAGTCACATATTGAAGCTGTCCTCTCCCACCCTCTGGTCAATACAGAGGCTGTTTACAGATCGGGCTTTACAGTTGTTCTGGATGCAGTCAATTCGGTTGGCGGAGTAGTAATGCCTGCTCTTCTGGAGGCGATGGGGGTAAAAGTCATAAAGATTAACTGTGAGCCTAATGGAATCTTCCCGCACAATCCGGAACCGCTTCCTGAACACCTGACTCAACTTTCGGGAGCTGTTGTGAAAGAGAATGCCGACCTAGGTATTGCGGTTGACCCCGATGTTGACAGATTGGCACTTATTTGTGAAGATGGTAACAGTTTCGGAGAGGAGTATACCCTTGTAGCCGTTGCCGATTACATACTAAAAAACAAAAAAGGTCCTGTAGTCTCAAATCTCTCTTCATCAAGAGCTTTAAGAGATATCACCGAAAATGCCGGTGAGAGTTACTTTGCAAGCGCAGTTGGTGAGGTAAATGTTGTAAATGAGATGAAGAGGGTTAATGCCGTTATTGGTGGAGAGGGAAATGGCGGAGTGATAGTCCCCGATCTGCACTATGGAAGGGATGCTCTCATTGGAACTGCTCTGCTTTTAAGTTTCCTTGCTGTTGAAAAATGCACACTCTCACAGCTGAAGAACAGATATCCTGCCTACTATATTTCCAAACAGAGGATTGATCTCTCTTCCGATACCGATACAAATGGAATTCTTAAAGGTATTGAGAGCAGATACAAAGAGGAGAAGATTAACACAATAGATGGTCTGAAAATTGATTTTGAGAGTAAAAAAGAGTGGGTCCACCTAAGAAGATCAAACACAGAGCCAATAATAAGGATTTACGCAGAGGCTGCTTCAAAAGAGGATGCCGATGCACTTGCCATGAGAATAATTTCTGACATAAAAAATTTATAAAATGTTTTCATTCAGAACGACACCATTGTTTGAACAACCCGATCTTGTCCTTAGAAGCGGGAAAGTAGCTGTGCTTTGCAATCAGACCGCATGGCATCCCGGAAGCGGGGAGTATCTCTTTGAGACTCTCTATTCAAAGGGAATCTTAAAGAGAGTCTTTACTCCGGAACACGGCCTGTTCGGAGAACTTCAGGATCAGGCAAAGCTGGACAAAACAGAAGCTTACAATAAACTGGGGATGGATGGTTGCGAGTTTGTATCTCTTTACGGCAGCGATGAATCATCTTTAAACGCATGCACTTCAAAATTAACCGATATTGATGCCCTTATTATTGAGTTACAAGATGTAGGTTCAAGGTATTACACCTTTAACACTACAATGTTCAATCTCTTTAAAACACTCAAAAATGAAGGGATTAACCTCCCTGTTTACATAGTTGACAGAGAAAATCCTGCAGGGAGACAGGTGGAGGGGACAATGCTCCGAAAAGAGTACTCCTCGTTTATAGGAATTGAGGGTATACTTCACAGACATGGTTTAACTATGGGTGAAATGGCTCACTACCTTTACAATGAACTAAATGCAAAATTTCCTTTACATATTATCTCCTATCTTTCAGAAACTTCTAACAGCAATATGTTGCCATGGAGCATCCCGCCATCACCAAATATTCCGGGTCTCTTCACCTGCAATTTCTACAGCGGTCAATGTTTGTGGGAAGGTGCCAATGTGAGTGAGGGGAGAGGAACAACCAGACCTTTCGAACTATTCGGGGCTCCATTCATGGAGTCATTGTCCGGTTATAATAAAAGGGAGGGTTTTAAAAACTGGAATGATCCGTCACATCCAATCCATGACCCCGGAGTATATATAAGGTGGACCAAATTCATCCCGGTATTTCATAAATATCAGGGAGGAACCTGTTTCGGCTTCCAGCTTCATCCGCTGCCGGGTGTCAGTTATCACGCGCTGGCACATAATTTGAGAATTATGAACTTCGTTCGTGAAAACTGTCCTGAATTTGCCTTCAGAGAGGGCAAATACGAGGCTGGAAACGATAAAACAGCGATTGAACTTTTGGTTGGCGACAATTTATTGCTTAACTACCTCAGAGGCAAGGCCGATTGGGAGGATGTCAAAGAGCATATGAAGGTCGAAGAGCAGAAGTGGATCAGAAAGGTTCGGAAATCCTTACTTTATGATATTCCGCTGTTCAGATGTAAATAAGAAATATGAAATAGATAATTAATAAAATGAGAGAAGAGAAAATGGGAAATCCGGTTTTATCAGAAAAAGTATTCAAAACGGCATCTGCCACAGCCTATGAAGATTCTATGACTGTCAAAGGGACAGCATTGAAATCATTGATTCTTGTATTTATGGTGCTTGCAGGTGCATCATATACATGGAAAGTATTTAATGACACACTAAACCCGGCATCAGTTACACCATGGATGTGGGGAGGTATAATTGGTGGCCTTATAACAGCCCTGATTATTAACTTTAAACCACACCTGGCACAGTACCTCTCGCCGGTCTATGCTGTTTTTCAGGGGCTCTTCCTGGGTGCAATTTCGGCAATGTACAATAACGCCTTTGCAGCAACAGCTCCGGGGATTGTGATGAATGCAACACTGCTGACTATAGTTACAGCTCTGGTTATGTTCCTGGTTTACAGGCTTAATATAATTAAAGTTAATGGGAAATTTGCAAAAATTATGATGATTGCAATCGGGGCAATTGGTTTTTATTATCTGGTTTCAATCATACTTGGAATGTTTGGAGTAAATCTTACAATGCTTCATAACGGGAGTCCTTTAAGCATAGGAATTAGTGTTGTTATTGTAATCGTTGCTGCATTCAGTCTTTTGATGGACTTTGAGTTTATAACAAAGGCTTCTGAGTCGGGGGCTCCGAAATATATGGAGTGGTACGGTGCATTTGCATTAATGGTCACTCTTATATGGCTCTACATAGAGATTCTGCGTCTTCTTTCCAAGGTGGCATCAAGCAGGCAATAGTGAAATAAGGTGTGGCAAAAGAAACATTTATTTGTTTAATAATAATAATTTTGTACTTTTGCAACCCCATAATAATAAAACATTAAAAAAGATGAAAAGTGGAATCCATCCCGAAACCTACCGTCTTGTAGCTTTCAAGGATATGTCAAATGACCATGTGTTTATTACACGCTCTTGTGCAAACACCAGAGAGACAATTGTTCACGAAGGAGTTGAATACCCTGTGATCAAACTTGAGATCTCAAGCACTTCGCACCCGTTCTATACAGGTAAGATGAAACTTGTTGACACTGCAGGTCGTGTTGATAAATTCCTTAACAGATACAAAAACGTTAAAAAGTAATTTTAACTCAGGTAATACAAAGGGCGGCCAAACATGGTCGCCTTTTTGTATTTAATATGATAAAAAGAGCCCGGTATAAATTTCTTTATAACCGGACCCTTTGTAAAAAACAGATAACCACAATATTTCAGATAAATTTATCTTAACTGGAATATAACCGGAAATTGGTAAACAACATCTACCTTTTTACCTTTGTGCTCACCCGGTTTCCATAGCGGAGAAGATGATACAACTCTAACGGCCTCTTTATCAAGAGTTGGATCTACTCCTCTAAGAACTTTTACATCTGTCAATTTTCCAGTACTGCTAATGACAAACTGCAATATAATCCTCCCTTGTTTACCATTAGTTTTAGCTTCAGCCGGATATACAAGTCTTTCAGCAATCCATCTTGTAAATGTGTTTTCATCTCCCCCCATAAAAGTTGGTTTTACTTCGACCGTCAAAAAAGGTATCTCATTTTTTAATGTATCCGAAAGGGCTTTGATCTCTGCCTTTTTAGTTTCAATGTTATTTACAGGCTCTTTTGCCGAAGTAAAAGAGATTACTGTAAAGAGTAGTGTCAGGGTGAGCAGAGATGTTGCCACAGCAAAAAATCCTGCTCTCTTTTGTTCCAGATTTTCCATTTTTTTGAATCTTTTAAGTGTTAATGATTTATTCAGATTACTTGACAAGTAGGGTGAAACGCCGAATTGTGTATTAAATAGCAAATTCCTGTAAATATCTATCTCCAATCCCCCTTTTAAAACATCTTTATCGGCCTGGAATTCATGAGTTTCAATAAGAGATCTCTTGAAGAGGGATATAAATGGATTGAACCACTGAAAAATTGAAATGAGGTTGATCACAATAACATCTACCGAGTGTCTGCGTGCAATATGCGAATACTCGTGTCGGAGAATGTACTCTCTTTCGCTATCTTCTGTATTACTGTTAATGTAAATCGTATTGAGGAAAGAGAAGGGCACCTGGACTCTATCGTCTATTATTAATGTGAACAGGCTGTTTTTAATCTGTTCCGACTTAAGTTTCAGAATGACTATTTTAATAAAGTGTATGAGTATAAATGTCAGAAAAATAGCACACACCAAAAAATAGACAAGTGTAGCGATATTTGTAAAAGAACCCTCTGAAGCCTGAATAACTCCATTCAGCCCGGACTGATCTGCATTAACTATGACCGGATCAAGCAGAACTCCAAAACGGGGAACAAGGCCCGAAGAGATTTCAATCAAAGGAAAGAGGGCAATAGCCAATGATGAGATGAGTATATAGACTCTTCTGAAATTATAATTTATATTGACCATCTGCATCAGGTGAAAGAGCAGATACAATACTGAGCCGCATATTAGCGATTCAAACATATATGATATGATACTCCACATAAAAAGGATGTTAATTATTCTCTTTGTTTTGATTTTGAATGATTTTCATGATTTCATTAGCCTCATCAAGTGAAATCTGCTCCTTTTTTGATAAAAATGAGACCAGATTTGGCAATGAATCAGAAAAGAATGAACTAAGTACACCCCTGACATAGTTATTCAAATATAACTCTCTTTCAATCAATGGGTAATAACAGTATGTCTTTCCATACGAATCGTGGGAAACGAACCCCTTTTTCTCCAGAATCCTGACTATGGTAGAGACGGTATTATAGGCAGGCTTCGGTTCAGGTAACATATCAAGAATGTCATTGACAAAGGCACGCTTCTTTTCCCAAAGCATCTGCATAATCTGCAGCTCTGCCTTTGTGAGCTCTTTGATCTCTCCTTTTTTCATTTTAACTATTAAATTAGTTTTATAACTAATCTTTTAGTTATACAAATATCCTGCCACAAACAAACTCTGTTTTATAAAACTCATCTTTTGTATATTTGCATTATGAAAACATTGAGAGAAACTATTTCAGAGCTTTCTGAAATCTATAATAACCGGCTCTATTTTGAAGAGGATCCCGTGAAGTTTCCAAGGCACTTCTTTGAGTTGTATAAGTTGCAAAAGGCCACTTTGCAGGATATTGAGATCTCCGGATTATTGTGTTCCCATCTTGCATGGGGAAGGAGAGCTATGATAGTAAGAGACTGTACCAGACTAATGGATGAGATGAAATGGCAGCCTTATTATTATATTACCGAAGGGAATTTTCGCACCGACAATTCAAGCCTGCACAGAACTGTAAAGTGGAGCGAAATAGCATTGATCTGCAATAATTTAAAAGATTTTTACAAAAACAATGATTCACTTGAACTAATAACTGTTAACCAGATAAGAGAGCAGATTTTTGGTCGCAAACCTGATCCTAAAGCGGCAAATAAGAAGATTCATATGTTTCGCAGGTGGATGGTTCGGGATGATAACATTGTAGATCTTGGAGTATGGAAAAGGATAAAGCCATCTGAGTTGATAATTCCTCTGGATGTTCATGTACACAGAAGTGCTCTTGCAATGGGTTTAACCTGCAGAAAATCTGCCGATATAATTACAGCAAATGAGATTACCGATTCGTTGAAAGTGATTTTTCCGGATGATCCTTGCAAAGGTGATTTTGCTTTATTCGCCCAACCCGCTTCCGGAAGTCGGAAATAAGTAGTAACTTTGAATTGAAGCTGGTTATATGGCTAATCTTTTTATAATATCGGGATGCAATGGTGCCGGAAAAACAACGGCATCGTATACTATATTACCCGAGATGCTCTCCTGCAAAGAGTTTGTAAATGCCGATGAGATTGCAAGAGGTTTATCGCCCTTTAAACCGGAGAGTGTGGCAATCCAGGCGGGAAAGATAATGTTGGAGAGGATTCAGAACCTGATTTCCAATGGCATGGATTTTGCGCTGGAGACAACCCTCGCTACAAGAACGCATGCAAATGTTATACGTTATGCACAGGCGAGCGGATATAAAGTGACATTAGTGTTTTTTTGGCTTAATATGCCAGGTCTTGCAGTAGAGAGAGTTAAGATGAGAGTGGCATCAGGAGGCCACAATGTTGATGAAAAAACTATCCGAAGACGATACGATATTGGAATAAAAAACTTATTTTCGCTCTATATTCCACTATGTGAATACTGGATGATTATAAACAACTCCTCGATCCCTCAGGAGCTTATTGCTGAGGGAGGTAGCACTTTAGAATTAAAAATTTACAACAAACCTACCTACAACAAAATTGCTAACTATGAGCGAAATAGAGACTAGAGAACTGCGGGAAAATATTCTCAACGGTTTGAACATCGCCCTACATCGCCTTATTCAGGAAAAGAAGAAAAATAATTCAGAACTGGCCATCTCCAACAAAGGAAAGGTCGTTAGAGTAAGAGCCAGCGAATTGTAATTGATTTTTCATTAAGACATGATTTCAAAAAGAATTTTAACACTACTGCTGCTAATTTGCGGCAGTAGTTTTTTATTAGCTCAGGTCAGATTTTCTACAAACTTTGACTCGGGAAGCATTGGAAATTATAAAATGGTAGATTCCGTCTGGGTAAAAAAGGCCGGAAGAGACTCAATTCTAACACTCTCCTTTGAGATTGAATCCAGGTTTGATCCTTTAAATCCTGTAGATACGACATTGAGACCAAGTGCCAGATGGTACTATTTCCGGATGGAGGGTGTGAAAGGTAAGCAGATATATCTGACTATTAAAAACTCTGAAGTAATAAGGCCATTTTACTCCTATGACAATGTGAATTTCAAAAGGTTTGAGGAGAACGAGAATCTTTTTAAAGGATCTGTAAACAAGATATTTACCTCTGACACAGTCTATATCTGCCACTTTGTCCCCTACCCTTACTCAAGGGTAAAAGAGAAAATTGCCTTATGGAGCAACCTGCCATTCGCAAGTCATGAGATAATTGGTGAGAGTTATGAAGGGTTGCCCATAGAGATGATTACAATCACCGATAAAACAGTCGATAACACTCTCAAAAAAAGGGTGTGGATACATGGAAGGTCACATCCGAGCGAGTCACCTGCAAGCTGGCATCTGGAAGGTATGATTGATGAGATCTGCAATGATTCAGACCTTTCAAAAGAGCTTAGAAGAAATACAATCTTCTATATTATTCCCTTTATTAATCCCGATGGTGTGAAGGGCGGATTCTCAAGATCGACCTCAACCGGAGTCAATATTGAGATTAACTGGGACAGACCTGATTCTCTCACAATGCCTGAAGTAAAGGCTCTTAAAACGACACTTGAGAGGATTACATCTGAAAGGCCTCTTGACCTTTTGCTGAATATGCACTCCCAGATTGCCAACTCTGTGACCTACTGGATACACGACGCAGAGTCCACAACCGGAAAATTTCTCAAAGATCAGCTTCTTCTTTCTTCGCTAACAATAAATTACACACCATATTACCGATCCGTAGATCAAAGTTTCTCGGCAGTTGCGCCAAGATACTGCGAAGGTTGGATATGGGACAGATTTAAGGAGAGAACCATCGCTATTACCTTTGAAACACCATATACATTCTACAATGAAAACAGACTAGGTGCCTGGGTATCAACGAACAACCTTAAAGAGTTGGGAAAATCGACCCTGCTGGCGGTAAGTGACCTGTTAAATATCGGAGGAGATCAAAGGGTTGTAGTTGAACCAAAACCGGATATGAGAGTGAGAGGATGGTTAGTTTCGGATGATGTAAATAATGTATTCTATGGTGACTCTTTCCTCATTTCTCAAAAAGAGAGAGCAAGGTTTTCAGTTAAGATTAAAGATCTAAACAAAGGCAATTACTCTCTATATAAATGGGTTACAGGCCCGGCAGCGAAAAGTTTTCCGGAAAACACTAACAGATGGGAGCTGATTACCGATATTAAAGTGAGAAAGAACGGCAATTATAATCTGAGATATAAATCTGCCTCAAAAGAGGATAAGGTAGATGCTTTCCTTTTTGTTAAGGAATAATTTTAATATATTTGCACCACTTTTGCGGCAGTAGCTCAGTCGGTAGAGCATCAGCTTCCCAAGCTGAGGGTCGTGAGTTCGAACCTCATTTGCCGCTCTATATTGAATTTTAGAAATTTTAAATGGAGTCTTGCTATTCAGCACTTTGCAAGCACTCCTTTTTCTTTAGTATCTTTTTCAAAGAAAAATAAAATTTTGCCTGATCTTTTAATAGGAGTCTGATTGTTTTTAATAGCAACTCATTCATTTTTGGGTACAGATGTCATAAGCCTTGTGGGTATTAGATATATAATGCGGAGAATAGGAGATATGTATTTATACAACAATCAAAATTGGCCAAATTTTAAATGGGATAGTGAGAAACTATTACCACTGCTTTCATACGTAAGAAACAGGCAAGGTAAACTTATTGGAAAAATGGGAGCATTAGGTTTCGATTTACAAAATGAGGCAGATTTAGAGGTATTGACCAGTGAGATTATTAAAACTACTGAAATTGAAGGAGAGGTACTTGACAGAGGTCAGGTTAGATCATCAATTGCAAGACGTTTAGGTTTAAATATATCCGGCTTAGTTTATTCAGAACGAAATGTTGACGGAATTGTCGAACTGATGCTGGATGCAACTAAAAATTACAACAAAGAGTTGACAAAAGAGCGACTTTTCAGCTGGCATGCTGCACTATTTCCTACCGGACAAAGTGGATTGTATGAAATTATTACAGGAAATTGGCGTGATGACTCAACAGAACCTATGCAGGTTGTTTCCGGGGCACTTGGAAAAGAGAAAGTGCATTATCAGGCACCACCGGCTGCACAATTGGAAAATGAGATGCGTATATTTTTTGATTGGTTTAATTTAGAGCAAAATATTGAACCGGTTTTAAAAGCAGCAATTGTTCATCTGTGGTTTGTGACACTTCATCCTTTTGAAGATGGAAATGGAAGAATTTCAAGAGCATTAAGTAATATGTTACTAGCTCGATCAGACCAGCAACCATTCCGTTTTTACAGTATGTCAACACAAATTCGGAAAGAACGTAACTCATACTACGACATATTGGAAAAGACTCAAAAAGGTAGTTTAGACATTACAAACTGGATTGAATGGTTTCTTAATATATTATTAAATTCAATAGAGAATTCAGATAAACTTCTGGAAAAAGTAATCTATAAACATGAGTTTTGGTTAAAATATTCAAATATTAACTTAAATGAAAGACAACGGAAGATCCTGAATATGTTAATGGAAGATTTTGAAGGGGTACTAAACACTACTAAATGGGCAAAAATCGGAAAATGCTCTCAGGATACGGCATTGCGAGACATTCAGGATTTAATTGATAAAGGTATTATGTCCAGAACAGAAAAAGGTGGTCGAAGCACTAATTATGAAATAAATATTTTATATGGAATGATTTAAAATCTACTTCCTTTTCTCTTTAATTCAAGAAATTCAAGAAACTCTCCACTTCCCACAATCTCAATCTCATTGCATAGTCCTAGTACGAAACGGCCGACTCCTTCAAAACTACACACATAGTCGGAATAGATATACTCATTGTTACTGATTCGTACTATCTTATCTTCGGTGGCCGGATACTCCTCCTTGAGGAGGTTTGCAGCAACGAGAGAGAGCCTTAATTTAACAGGATAGAGTTCAGTTCCGGTAAGACGAAAAGCGTCTGTAAGTATTGCTTTATGATGCTCTTTGAACTCCCATTCTTTGTCGGTTACTATTACTTCTCCTATCCTGTGAACCTTGAATGTTTTGCATTTACTGCTTGATAGTTCATAACAGAAAACATCGATCATATTAACTCCGAACTGTATTGGCTCCACCACTCTGTCCGAGATATTGCCGCTGTGCGAAGATGAGTAATCTTTAAGTATTATCTGCCTCTCACCGGCTATTGCATCCATTATTGAGTTCACGTTCCTGCTCAGATTTTTGTTAATCTGAATATCTGCAACCCGTCCAAAATCGTATAGTGAATAGAGCTTCTTCTTCACACCATTTAATACAGGGTTTGAAAGGTCGAGAGATTCAACCGCTCTTCTTATTATAAATGCCTCTTCTTCAGTGAAATATACCAATTCTGCAATAGTTCTGAAGTGCTTTGACTCTTTTGCAAACCATACTTTATTCTCCGATTTCCTGACAATAAAGCCTACAGATTCGAATGTATCAATATATCTGTAAACGGACCTTGGAGATATATCCAGTAATTCAGATAGTTCATTTATTGTGTAACGACTTCTCTGATCTGTCATTAACTGCATAATTCTGAGCAGTCTCTCAAGTTTTGGCTGGTCCATTTTTTTATATATATCTGTTGCTAAATTAGCCATTTTTAGATTACTTTGCACAAATTTGAGAAATGACAGAGACCAGGGAGATGATGGCTCTTTTCGGTGTCACACCGGAAGATCTCAGGAGCCTTACAGATATTGCACTTTCGGGAGGTGGCCACTACGCCGATCTTTACTTTGAATATTCAACTGCAAATGAGATATCTCTCAGAGATTCCGAGGTAAATTCCGCAGGAAGTCATATCGATTACGGAATGGGTGTGCGGGTAATTTACGGTGACCAGACAGGTTATGCCTACACCGAAATTACAACTATGGAAGAGATGAAGAGAGCAGCCGGTGTTGCTTCTCAGATTGCACGCGGAAATCTGAAAAAACCGGGTAGTGAGAGTTTTCGTGCAGATGATTTTTTTAAATCATTTAAAAAACAGAATTTTTATCCTGTTACCGAGCCTTGGGAAAATATCTCGGTTAAAGATAGAATACCATACCTCCAAGAGATGAATGACCTGATTTTCAGCAAAGATGAAAGAGTTCATAAAGTAATGGGACGAGTGTCTGACTCCAACACCAGAATACTTTTTTATAACTCAGAGGGGACAATTGCAATTGACGAGAGACCAATGTTCTCTATAGTAGCAACTTGCATTATGGAGAAAGATGGAAAAGTTGAGAACGGAAGCTCTTCGAGAAGTTTTCGCGGAGGTTTTGAACTTCTGACGAAAGAACTTGTAAAAGAAATTTCTGAGGAGGTCGTTTCAAAAACATCCTTTCTGTTTGAAGCAATCCGACCAAAAGGAGGTGAAATGCAGGTAGTTATGGGAGCAGGAAGTTCGGGTATTTTGCTCCATGAAGCTATTGGCCACGCATTTGAGGCCGATTTTAACAGGCAGAACACCTCAATTTTCTCGGATAAACTAGGAAAAAAGATCTGTTCAGAACAGATTTCAGTCATTGATGACGGAACATTACCCCATAACAGAGGAGCTATTAACATTGATGACGAGGGAATTCCATCTCAAAAAACATATATGGTCAAGGATGGAGTTTTAACTTCGTATCTGCACGACAGAATAAGTGCCCTTTACTACAAGACTCAACCGACGGGAAACGGTAGAAGGGAATCGTTCAGATATATGCCACTCCCCAGAATGAGAGCAACTTATATGGAAAATGGCAACCAAGCCGAGTCAGAAATCATATCATCTGTCAAAAAGGGGATTTATGCCGACAACTTCTCCAATGGTCAGGTTCAGATAGGTGCAGGGGATTTTACTTTTTTTGTTAAATCGGGTTATCTTATTGAAAACGGAAAGCTTACTCAACCAATAAAGGATATTAATATTATCGGAAACGGTCCTGAGGCACTGGCAGATATAATAGCCGTAGCTAACAATTTAAAGATTGACAATTCAACCTGGAGTTGCGGAAAGGAGCAATACATTGCAGTATCCTGCGGAATGCCTTCAGTTTTGGTAAACAGATTAAATGTAGGAGGAGATTACTAAAGATGTTCAGGACAGAAAATAAATTAGCTGTTAGAGCGCTTGAGATTGCCCTTAAGAAAGGGTGCGATCATGCTCGCATCACGTATAATATAAGCACTCAATGCTCTTACTCCGTAAGAAATGATAAGCTCGACCGGCTTCATCATGCAAACAGTTCATCCCTTTATCTACAGCTGTTTGTAAATGGCAGATATGGATCTTTTTCAACAAACAGAACAGAAGATCAAGACCTTGCAAATTTCATTGAAAAAGCTATCGAGGCAACAAAATTGCTATCTCCTGACCCTTACCGGGCGCTTCCTGACCCCTCTCTCTGTTACAATGGAGAGAATGATGACCTTGGTCAGTATGACAACAACATCAATCATATAACCCCAGAGTTTAAAAGTGAGATAGCCCACAATTGTGCCGCAGAGATCTATGATACCGATAAGCGGATAGTTTCAGTAAGCAGTGAGTATGGTGATAGTGATGACTATATGTTTATTGTAGATTCAAACGGGTTTAATGGCGCAGCAAGACAAACTCTTTTTACGCTTAGTTCGGAATGTTCCGTAAAGGGTAACGGAGATTCAAGACCGGAGGGTTGGTGGTATGAAAGCTCACTATCATTTGACAAACTCAAGAGGGAGAACGTAGGAAAGAGTTCACTTGAAAGGGCAATATCAAGGTTAAACCCTAAAAAGCTAAAGTCAGGATTATACACAATGGTTCTGGAGAATACAGTATCAAGCAGAATGGTTGCCCCTATTATTTCGGCATTAAACGGAGGTGCTATTCAGCAGAATAACTCATTTCTCAGAGATAAACTCGGGATGAGGGTCTTTTCAGAAAAGTTTCAGCTAATCGATTCTCCACACATTTACGGAGCAGCAGGTTCAAGATTTTTTGACGGAGAGGGTATTGCAACAAAAGATATGAATATTATCAAGAATGGAGTTGTTAACTACTACTTTATAAATACCTACTTTTCACGTAAACTGGGGATGCCGGTTACTATAGAGGGGCCCTCGGTACCATTATGTAAATTCACCGGCAATAATCAAACAAACAACACTATAAGAACAATTAAAGAGGTTCTTAAAAGTTGTGAAAGAGGGATATTTATAACAGGATTCAACGGTGGAAACAGTAATACATCCACGGGAGATTTCTCTTTTGGTGTTCAGGGTTTTTACTTTGAAAACGGGCAGATTCTCCACCCGGTAAAAGAGATGAATGTTACCGGCAACTTAATCACTCTCTGGAATAATTTTATTGATGCCGGAACAGACCCGAGAGAGACATCAAGGTGGCTTATTCCAACACTGGCCTTTGAATCCGTAAACTTTAGCGGACTATAAATAATTGCTATATTTGTCCACCGGATTGGAATAAGATTTATAAAAAACTTTAAAATAACAGATAAAAAAATGAAAATCGGAAAAGACACAGTTGTTTCACTATCATACACTTTGATGGTTGAGGGAGATGTAATTGAGACCGTTAATGCAGAAAACCCCCTTCGTTTTATTTTTGGAACAGGTTATCTCCTGCCTAAATTTGAAGAGAATGTTGCCAACAAGATCAAAGGGGACCCCTTTGAGTTTGTACTATCGGCAAAAGAGGGATATGGTGATTTAAACCCTGATGCAATAGTTGAATTGCCAAAAGATCTCTTTATGGTTGAAGGGAAAATTGAGGATGGACTTTTAACAGTCGGTAATGTTTTACCAATGCAGGATTCTGATGGTAACAGATTGCAGGGAACGGTAGATGAGGTAAAAGATGATGTTGTTGTAATGAACTTCAACCATCCGCTTGCAGGTTCAGAACTCCATTTCAAAGGCGAAGTCGTAGAGGTTCGTGAAGCAACACCACAAGAGATAATGAACGGATTATACGGAGAGAAAGCCTCATCATGCAGCAGCGGCTCATGTTCAGGTTGCTCAGGAGGCTGCGAATAAATCACTTACCAATTAAAAAAAATAAGCAGAGACTGCCTGAAAGAAATTTCAGGCTCTTTTTTTATGATTTCCTCTCAAATCTCTGTTTAGTAAAGCTCACCATCGAAACATCTGTTTTTTAGCTTATTTTCTGAAGTATTTTTCGGAAAAAGGCTGAGGACCGTTCAACGACCGGAGGGAGGCGTTCCGGAAGCCCCGAAAAATGCGAAGAAAAAAGCGTTAAGAAAAACTGCGTTTCGATGGTGAGCTTTACTAATAGAGATAGTTCCGAAATATCTAATAAAAAGACTGCCTGAAATTTCAGGCAGTCTCTGCTTATTTATATTCTCGAAATTTATGCAGGATTCTGCTGTAAATTCGGATTAGCATCAATCTCTGCCCTCGGAATCATCCATGTCCAGGCATTTCCGCCTGCAGGTTGATTCACAACTATTGCAAAAGACTCAACGTGGAATCCCTGCCCGGCTGTTCCTGAAACAGGTCTTACCATAGGAAGGTTCAACCTCTTAAGGTCAGTCCAGTTGCGACCTTCACCCCAAAGTTCAATTCTTCTCTGGATAAGAATCTCGTTGATAAGATTCTGACCGGTATTTGAAGATCTCACATATTGAGGATCTCTGTTTTTAGCAAGAAGGAATAGAACATCTTTTGCCTGCTCCTCTTTACCTGCCTGTCTTGCCAAAGCCTCAGCTTCAATCAGATACATCTCCGCAACTCTTATCATTGGGAAATCACCCCGGCTGTCAGATGTAGATATTGATTTGAATTTTGAACTCATATAGTTGAATCTGACACCGTTTGATTGAACAAATGGCTGTTTGTCAGCAACGGCATTCGGATACCAGAATGTTTTTCTCACATCGGTTGCACTGATTCGGTCATAAAGATCTTTTGTTATTGACTTAGGACTCTGACGAATAATAGTAGAGTTAAAGTTGTGAGACATCTGAGCATAAAAAGAATAGAAATAGAGTGTCTGATCTTCCTGTACATAGTGTGCCCAAAGGTTTTCAGGATTATTCTGCTGATTGTAACCATCCTGATGTTGTGCGGTAGACATAAAACTATAGCCCTGTCTTGCAGCATTAGCCAGTGTTGCTGCCTGAGACCAGTTACCCTGAACCAAAGCAACCTGAGCCTGGATAGCCTGAGCAACCGATTTGTTGATATGAGATTTATTTGCCCTGCTATACCCTTCAAGTAAGCCTATAGCAGATGTAAGATCGGCATTGATTTTTGTGTAAACATCATTTACAGTGTTTCTCTCCTTACCTACAAATGTAATCTCTTCCATATACGGAACCCCTTGCTGAGTATTCTGACCGCCGGGAACAAACCTATCCGCCCAAAGCTGTACGAGCATAAAATGCGCCCACGCTCTGTAAGTAAGAGCCTGACCTTTAATAGCATTTTTCTCTGCAACAGGTCCTGAAATTGCATCTATATTATTGATAATCTGATTAACATTACTTATCAATCTGTAAAGATTGTTCCAGTATAAAACTGTAGATGATCTTTCGTTTCTATGGTCTACCCATTTATATCCATTTAAATACCAGCCGTTTGCTGTTGTATTGAATACAAGGTCGGTACCCATAAAGTCAATAAAAAGATATAGTCCCGGAAAACCGCCATGAGCTTGTGTACTGTTATACTGAATATAAACAGATCTGTGAACACCGTTTATAGCACCCCATGCACCTGTCAACGAATTGAATACAGATCCTGCAGCAAGCTGGTCGGTTGGTTTTGTCTCAAGGAAATCTTTGTTGCAGGATACAGGTAACACCAGTAAGCCAGCAACTATTGCTAAAATATATAGTTTAATTTTTTTCATATCTGATCTTTTGTTTAGAAGTTAACATTAATACCAAATGTAACAATCCTGTTAAACCCTACGTCGTTAAGGATTGATCCACTGAAGTTTTGTGTTGGATCCAAACCTTTTCTTGCAGAGAAAAGAGCAAGATTCTCGGCAGATGCATAAATTCTTAGAGCTTTAAGATCAAGAGTTTTTAGCACACTTGGTTTGAAGTTATAAGAAACATTAATATTTTTTAAGGCAACAAAAGTCGAGCTAACCAACCAACGTGAGGATGCCGCATTAAAGTTAGTTGTCTGAGCATTGTCCATTCTTGGAACATTCGTAATCTGACCCGGAGTTGTCCATCTGTCCATAATTTCGACAGCCTTGGCAGTTCCCATTCCACCTGTCGACATAAGAGATGCCCAGTTATAATCGTATGCTTTACCTCCTATTGAGTAGTTAAACTGAGCAGAGATATCCACACCAAAGATATTAAACATAGGAGTGATCGATCCGAAAAGATCAGGTATACTTGTACCGGCCCAGTCATATTTAGCCTTTGCCTGACTGCTTGTTACCAGAGTTCCATCGGCAAGTGTTTTACAATCGGTATCTGCCCAAACTGTTGTAAAGTTTCCATTGGCATCCTTAGCATCATTGAACAGATAGAGCGCATTACCGTTCGTAGGGTCAACACCATACCACTGACGCAGCCAGTAATCGTAAATCGAACCTCCCTCAACTCTCTTGAAGTTATCAACAACAATACCGAGTTCTCTGTTTTCATCAGGAAGTCTCTTTATTTTGTTTACATAAGTCGTAGCATTCAGATTAATGTTAAAGCTGAAATTCTTAGTATTAACAATTGAAGTTGTAAGATCAACCTCCCATCCTCTGTTATAAACGCTTCCGATATTTCTATCCTGAGATACATATCCTGTAGAAGGAGCTAATGGCAGAGAGAAGATCAGGTCTTTAGACTCTTTATTAAACCAGTCTGCAGATCCTTTAATTCTATTATTAAATAAGTTAAATTCCAGTCCAATGTCAGTCTGTATTGTAGTCTCCCATTGTAACAGTGGATTACCTGGTGCAGTATCCTGAATATAGCCAGGTTCGGCAGCATTATTTCTGTAGCTGTATAACACCTGCCATGCATAGTAACTTATACCTCCGTCATTACCGTTCAATCCGTAAGATGCCCTCAGTTTCAGATAATCTACAAACTTAAGATTTGTCATGAAACTCTCTTTATCTATTCTCCATCCACCGCCAATTGACCAGAAGTCACCCCATCTTGCAGCCTTTTCAAACTTTGAGGAGCCATCTCTTCTGTATGAACCCTCCGCAGTATATTTACCATTGTCGAATGAGTAAGTAGCTCTTGTCAGATAACCTTCAACAGAGTGTCTGTCAACATACGAGTAGAGATCATTTGTAGTTGTAAAGTTAATCAACTCAGTATTACCCGGTATAATCTCACCCTGACGGAAACCATAGAGATACTTATACTTGTTCTCATAACTTTCATGAGCAGCCATAACATTAATATCATGTTTTCCGAATGATTTCTGATACGTCAGCATCTGAATGATGGTAGTTGTATATCTCAGTGAGTTTTCTCTGGTAGAACGTCCCTGAGGAGCTCCGTCACCAACAAGTTTATTTTCGTATCTTCCAAACAGATAATTATTTATATCAAAAGCGTGTGATACTTTGAATTTGAAATCTTTCAGGAAGGAAAACTCAACAAAAGATCTCGACTGAATTGTGTTTCTTTCAAACTGACGGTCATTCAGCAAGTGCTCTGCAATACCATGACGACCATTATTCTGAGTTCTGGCACCATATGATACACCTCCCTGTGAAACAGTAGCACCAAGGTCCCATTGTTTATTTCCATCCGAATCAAGAATAAAATCACCGGTAACTCTGTCATGCTGATATACCGGATAGATAGGCCCCATTGTTCTGGCGAAATAGATAGGGTTAGCATAACCGGTATTACTATCGGTGTTTGCAGATGTAGATGTGTTGTAAGATGTGTTCAGATTTACTCCGAATGTAACCCATTTCTTAGGGGTGAAGTTCACGTTCGCTCTTGCACTGATACGGTCATAATTAGTTTTTTTAATCCAACCATGATCAGTAGTATAGCCTACAGAAAGGTAGTAGTCAGCAGTCTCTGTACCACCACTTGCCGAAACCATAGCTTCAGTACGATTACCAAGCTGAACTACAGGAGAGTACCAATCAATGTCATCTCCCCATAATAGTGTTGTGGCAGCAGCATTGAGTTTGCCGTTTGTTCCAACAACCTGATCATTTGCAATCCCTTTGAATGGGTTATAACCCAGCATTGAAACGATACCGTTTGATGTAGAACCAGATGCAAGAGTGCTTGCCTGATCAATCGGTCTGGTTGATGTAATCAAACTATTTCTCAGAGATTCCCACATTACCGGATAGTACTGGAATGCGTCAATCCTATCATACTCAGGAAGTCCCCGTCCTGAGAAACCCTGTGTAACAGTCGCACTGATAGAGAGTTTCTCTTTCCTGCCTTTTTTGGTAGTAATCATAACAACACCGTTTGAACCCCTTGATCCGAAAAGAGCGGTTGAAGCAGCATCCTTAAGAATGTTGATTGACTCAATATCGGCAGGATTGATGTTAGCCATCACTCCATTGTACGGAGATCCATCCAGTACAATAAGCGGTGATGACGAGTAGTTAATAGAACCAAATCCACGAATGCGGATTGTAGGGTCGGCACCTGGCTGTCCGTATGAGGTGTTAACCTGTACTCCGGGAGCCGATCCTGCAAGAGCTGCAAGAGCGTTGGTTACAGGTCTTTTCTCAATATTGGCAGCGCCAACGGATGCTATGGAGCCGGTAACGCTTGATCTTTTTGCGGTACCATAAGCAACCATGACAACCTCATCAAGATTTACGGCGTCTGTCTCCATCTGCACATTGATAACATTTCTGTTATTAACAGGTATCTCCTGAGTTTTATAGCCGATAAAGCTGAAAATCAAGGTACCGTTTGCAGGAGCATTAATCACAAAGGAACCGTTATCCAGTGTGGTTGATCCGGTGGTTGTTCCTTTAACCTGGATGCTTACAAATGGGAGCGGAGAACCCGATCCCAATTCAGTTACAGCTCCCGTGATCCTGATGTTCTGTGCAAATAGCACATTCCCTGCAACCATCAGGAGGGCTGCAATTACAAGGCTGAATCTTTTCATGTAATAAATGTTAAGTTAGTAATTAAGTACATTAAATTGTGTTTGCGAGAACAAAGATAATTTCTTTTTTGAAAAATCAAACAGATGTACTATTGTTGGCAGTATTTTTGCATGGTAAAATTTCACCCTAATTGAAATTGGGTGAAATATCTATATCCATCAAAATTCGCGTAAATAGAAAATATAACTCTTATGAGCTATATTACAATCACTTATAATTTCCAATCCTGGAAATTGGAACGACATCCAGATTGGTCAACTGATTCGATAAAAATCTGTAATAGCCGGCAAGAGCAATCATCGCTGCATTATCTGTGGTATATTTTATCTCCGGAAGAAATAACTTCCACCCTCTTCTGACCCCCTCTTCGGCAACCATCTCTCTCAGAGATGAATTGGCAGAGACTCCACCCCCAAGAGTAATTGTTTTAATTTTAGTTTCATTTGAGGCTTTAATTAGTTTCTCAAGCAGAATCTCTATGATTGTCTTTTGAAACGAAGCGCACAAATCGTTTAAATTCTCTTTAATAAAATGAGAATCTTGTTTTACTGAATCTCTAAGGAAATATAGCAGAGAGGTTTTAACACCACTGAAACTATAGTCAAGATCTTTGATCCTTGGTTTTGAAAATTTGAATTTATCAGGGTTGCCGCATTTAGCAAGTTTATCAATGACAGGGCCTCCGGGATAACCAAGATCAAGAAGCTTGGCACATTTATCAAATGCTTCACCTGCTGCATCATCAATGGTCTCACCTATTATATGGTACTCCATATAGCTGTCAACTCTCACTATCTGGGTATGTCCTCCTGATACAAGAAGTGTGAGATATGGAAATGAGGGGTGTGGATTATCCTTACCCGGTTCATCTATAAAATGTGAAAGCAGATGGCCCTGAAGATGGTTTACATCAATCAATGGTTTGCCGGCAGAAATTGCCAGACCCTTCGCAAAAGAAGTCCCTACAAGCAGGGAGCCAAGCAGACCCGGACCTCTTGTAAAGGCTATACCGTCAACATCGTTAAGATAGATACCGGCATCACTAAGTGCCTTGGATGTAACAGGAAGAATGTTTTGCTGATGAGCCCTGGAGGCAAGCTCCGGAATAACTCCGCCATACTTTTTATGAACATCCTGACCTGCCATCACATTCGACAGTACTAGCCCGTCTTTGACCACTGCAGCAGATGTATCATCACATGAAGATTCTATTGCAAGAATAATAACGCTCATATCTGAAAATATTTTGCAAAAATGGCTTTTTTTTAACAAATAGCTCTACGAAATTGATTAATTTTGTTCCAAATAATTAATACATAAAGACATTTAAGAAAATAGCTTTGGTGCTCCTGATTATTACGGCATTGTTGCCGGTTGGAGCATACCTTGCCCTGCAGATGCCTGCTCTACAGACATGGACTGCCCGTAAAGCAGCCGGTTCTTTATCTGAGAGATTAAAAACAGAGGTTTCTATTGGTAAGGTCTATTATGTTTTTTTCAATAAATTAATAATAAAAGACATAGCAATATTATATCCTGAAAAGGATACCCTTTTCAATTGTGAAAAGATCTCTTTGTCACTATCTCCGGGAGAGATTATTGATGGTAAACTCAATTTTGGAAAGCTGCACCTCTACAACGGGGTTTTTAATTTGGTTAATATTGACGATACCACTACAAATATTGCTGCTTTTTTCAACCAGTTCTCCGACAAAGAGGATAAAAGCGGGACAAAGAGATCTACGCTGTTAAAAGCGCAGGAGATAAAATTGAACAATTTCCGGTTCAATATGTGTAATCCTTTTAAGGACAGCATATACAGAGATGAGAATGTAATCAATTTTTCTGATTTGTCACTAAGCAGCATTGATCTTGATATTAAGCGCTTCTCAATGATAAATGACTCATTGAGTGCAACTATCTCAAAAATTAAATTCAAGGAGAAGAGCGGATTCAGTCTGAAGAATTTTTCGGGAGAAGCAAAGATTAGTTCAACGGGTGTTGCGATAAAGAATTTGCTTATTGATGACGGTCGTTCTGAGGTAAACGCATCCTCTTTTTCAATGAAATACTCAAGCATTAAGGACTTTTCCGATTTTTTGGAAAAGGTCCATCTCGAAGCCGATTTTACAAACACATTTATAGATTTCAATACTATCTCCTTTTTTGCGCCCGGACTCACCAATAACGAACTCTCTTTCTATTTGACAGGCAAAGTTAACGGTACTGTTTCCGACCTAAGAACAGACAGTCTGAATGTAATATCGGAAACCGGACTTACCAATGCCCTGATTAGTGCACAAATGGCCGGTTTGCCCGACTCTGACAGTACAATTTTAAATGTAGATGTACTATACAGCTCAACAACATCTAAGGATCTATCCAGAATTATATCGTCACTTAACAGTTCAAAACCGATAACACTCCTGGAAAACCTCTCTCCCCTTGTCAGGTACTCATTCACAGGGAAAATGGCGGGATTTTTCAACAATTTTAAAGTAACCGGAAACCTCAATTCGAACACAGGAGATCTCTTTGCCGATGTAAAAGTAAAAACCGCAGGCAGTGAGGGATATCTTGAATTAAATGGAAACATTAAAAGTGAAAATCTCGATATAGGAACCATTTTAAAAGAGCCATTGCTTGGTAAATTATCTGTAAACACCGGGTTAAGGGCTCGTTTTAAAAATGAGAGAGATGGGGGAGATGAATTCCGGATTGACAGTCTGTTTATTCGTGAAATTGAATTTAACAAGTATAAATACAGAAATATATCGGCAACCGGAAGTTATCTGAAAAAGATATTCGATGGTAAGGTAATTTGCAGAGATCCGAATCTTGATTTTATTTTTCAGGGAATTATAGGTGTTGGTGTAAAAAATAAATCATATTACGACTTTTATGCCGACTTGATCTACGCCGATCTTGCTGCCTTGAAGTTTGACAAAAGAGATAGTCTGTCTGCAGTCTCTTTCAGGACTTTAGCCAATTTTACAAAAAGCGGAAGAGGAGATATTGAGGGCACAATAAATGTGAAGGGATTGAACTTTACAAACAGCAAAGGAAAGTTTCCTGTGGGTGATATTTCGGTACAATCTACAACAGGACAGGATAAATTCAATGTCTATCTGAGATCGTCCTTTGCAAACGCAACCTTCAGGGGAGATGATTTTGTAACGAATTTTATTGATAAGTTGCTGGATATAACTATCTTTAAAAACCTTGATGCAGTCTTTCATAAAGATAAGCAATCTCTCTACTCCGGAAATGGAAAGGCATATTCTATGAACGTAGAGTTCAACGACACAAAGGCTGTTTCTCAAATGGTTCTTCCGGGGCTTAATATTGCTGCAGGAACAACAATCAAGGCAGACATCAACGAAGATGACAATTTTAATATTGACATTAACAGTAGAAACATTGGCTACGGGAAGACTTATGCAAATAATCTTCAAATGAATATATCTGGAAACTATGATGAAATAAGGTCATCTCTCAAATCTGACCTGATCCATCTTTCAGGATTTAATCTGCAAGGAAGTGTCCTCTCTCTTAAGTTAAAGGATAATTTATTGAAAATTAACAGCGAATACTCAAATAAAGGAGAACTTGAAAATAAACTCGACTTCTCTTCCGAAGTTCTTTTTACATCGCTGGGCAATAAGAGAGACTATATAACAGATATTTCAATAGACTCTTCAGAGATATTTCTGAATGGTGAGAGGTGGAAATTTGCAAAATCAAAAATTGTAAACCAGGATAGTACATTTGTTTTTCATGATTTCAAACTATTCCGGTCGGACCAATATCTCAACATCGATGGAATCATATCTACAAATCCTCTGGACACTTTATCTGTAGTACTTAAGGATCTTGATATTAATCCTTTAAATAGTTTTATGCCCAAGAATCTCAAATTAGCGGGTGTATTTTCAGGTAGTGCCACAATACTGGATCTCTACAAATCTCCACAAGTCATAATAAATGCAAAAGGGAGGAAAATTTCAGTAAACGATAAGTATGCAGGTGATTTTAAAATAACAAGTGAATGGGATGATGCGCTTAAAAGCTTCAACTTTAATATCAGCAATCTGATAAATGGTATCGAAGCAATTTCGTTCAGAGGGTATTTACGGCCGGCAGATGATTACCTTAACACAAGCCTTAAACTTAAGAACTTCTCTCTCTCCTATTTTGAACCTTTCCTTGAAGATATTATTTCAGACTTCAAAGGAGGCGTCAATGGAACCATAAATATTGACGGACCTTTAAAGAAACTAAGGATAAATGGTGTAAACACAACTTTGGATAATCTCTCATTTAAGGTTGATTATACCAATGTCGAATACACTTTAAACGGACCGTTTACCTTCAGGGAGAATGGGGTAATGTTTAATAATATTGCAATCCGGGACAGAGCCGGAAACAACGGCAGGGTGAGCGGAGGTCTGGATCATAAATATTTTAACAATCTCAATCTTAATATTATCCTAAACTTTTCCAATCTTGAAGCTCTGAATACCAAAGAGTACGATAACACTGATTTTTACGGCCTTGCATACGGTACCGGAAGGGTCTCCATTACTGGTCCACTCAGCAGGATATTGATTGATGTTTCGGTTACTGCAAATAAAAACACGGCAATACATATTCCTCTCTCGTCGTCGGGAGTGGTTAGCTCGAAGAATCTTTTAACTTTTATAGATCCGAAGGAGTCAACCTCCTCATCAGGAAGTAAAGATAAAGCGAGCTCTAAAAAAGCTCCATCTACAGAGTTAATTGTTAAACTCAGGGCAAATATGACGCCGGATGCTGCAATGCTCATAGAGATTGACAAAAGTGTGGGCGATGTAATTACAGGATACGGTAGCGGCCTCATTACCATTGATGTTAACCCGTTGAGGGATATATTCAGCATTACGGGAGACTATATAATTCAGAGCGGGTCATATAAATTTGTTCTGCAAGGTTTTATCGAAAGAGACTTTACCGTGCAGGAGGGAGGCAATATTGCATTCAGCGGCGATATTATGAAGACCAATCTGAATCTTACTGCAAACTACCGGACAAAAGCATCCATTAACACTTTAATCTCTGATGCAGAATCTGTCTCCAACAAACGGAATGTTGATTGTCAGATAAATATGACCGGACCATTGATGAACCCGAATCTCAAATTCACAATTGATATACCGGACCTGAACCCTATAACAAAAGAGAAAGTTAATGCAGCGCTTAATACCGACGACAAAATTGTTAAACAGGTTATGTCTCTGCTGGTTTCAGGCAGTTTTATTCCTGATGTACAGTCAAGTATTGTAAACAACTCTACACTGCTTTATTCCAATGCCACTGAGGTTCTTTCAAATCAGATCAATAAAATTTTCAACCAGCTCGATATCCCGTTGGATCTAAGTTTTAACTATCAGCCAGGACAAAACGGAAGGGATCTGTTTGACGCTGCTGTATCGGCACAACTTTTCAATAACCGCGTGGTTGTCAACGGGAATATAGGAAGCTCAAGATATGTAAACAAATCATCGGAGGTGGTGGGAGATCTCGACGTAGAGATAAAACTTGATGATAAAGGAAGGTTCAGGGCCAAGGCTTTTTCACACTCTGCCGATCAATATTCAAACTATCTGGATAATACTCAAAGAAATGGAGTTGGTCTTGTCTATCAGGAGGAGTTCTCCTCATTCAGGGAGTTATTGAATAGCTTCATTATAGGTCGAAAAAGAAGGGAGCGACTTATTCAGGAGGGGAGAATGGTTAAGCGGCCGGAAGAGATTCCGCTACAGGAGCAAATGGAGATGTTCTGACCAACAGATGATTAGTTAAATTATTACATCAACAATTTTCCCGATCAGATTTTTATCATAAGGCTTCTCAATTCTGATATAATTACCTGTATATCCGTACATCATTCCTCCTTTCACACTGCTTTCAAAAAGAACCCTCTCCGCTCTCGATCTGTTTAACTCCGTAAAATTGTGATGCAACCTATCTGAGAGTTGGGTAAGTATTGCAACCCTCCTGCTCTTCTCAGACTCCTCCACCTGTCCGGGATAAGTTGCAGCAGGGGTGTTCAACCTCCTCGAATACGGGAAAATATGTAGAAACGACGGGGCTGTCTCCTCAAGAAATTTATAACTCTCCTGAAACTCCTCTTCACCCTCTCCCGGGAAACCTGTTATTATATCAATCCCGATAAATGCATAGGGCATGTATCCCCTTACAAGCTCTATCTTCTCCCTGAAAAGTTCTCTGTTGTATCGCCTCTTCATTGCCGCAAGAATCTTATTGCTGCCCGATTGTAACGGAATATGGAGGTGTGGTAGAAATTTATCGCTTTTTGAGATGAATTTAACAATCTCTTCGGTAAGGAGATTGGGTTCTATCGAAGATATTCTGAATCTTTCAATCCCCTCAATTTTTTCAAGTCCGGTAAGCAGATCAATAAATCTCTCACCTGTTGTCTTTCCAAAATCACCTGTATTTACCCCTGTAAGAACAACCTCTTTGATACCTTTCGAAGCAATTTCGGAAGCCTCCTTCAGAATAAACGGGATAGCAAGATTTCTGCTCTTTCCTCTTGCCAATGGTATTGTACAGTAAGAGCAATGGTAGTCACATCCATCCTGAACCTTTAAAAATGAACGGGTTCTATCGTCCGATGAGTAAGCCGGAAAGATTGTCTCAACCTCCGAAATTGCGCATGAGAACGCTCTTGAAGATGAGTGTTTAGCTCCCGATTTATCTTCAGATGCTTTCAATTCAGATACTTTGATAAAAAGCTCAGATTTCTGATTTGCTCCCAGTACAAGATCGACCCCTTCTATATCAAGAATCTCCTGAGGTTTAAGCTGTGCATAACAACCCGTAACCGAAATTATTGCATCCGGATTCTGCTTATGCAATTTTCGAATGGCACTCCTGCATTTTTTATCGGCATGTTCGGTTACCGAACATGTATTAATCACATAAATATCTGCAAATGATGACGGTGATACTTTTTCATAACCATGAGAAACAAACTCTCTGGCTATTGCCGAACTCTCTGAATAATTTAGTTTGCACCCCAGGGTGAGAAATGCAACCCTGTTTCCTCTCTCCTCCATAATTCTCCCATTTAAAATGATCTGGACATAACAACTCTTGAAGCTTCAACTTTTCCCCCTACAGGTGGGTTCAGCTTGGAGATGGAAACAGTAGTCTTTTTAACCACCGGAAATGATTTGTGAACGGCTGATGTTATACGATGAGCTACATTTTCAAGCAGTTTTGAGGTTATCTCCATCTCTCTCTTCACTATTCTGTACAGCTCCTGATAATTTACTGCATCAGACAATTCGTCGGAAACTGCCGGAAGTAACAAATCTGTTTCTATTGTAAGTGTCACTGTGAATTTGTTTCCAATTATCTGCTCCTCTTTGAAACAGCCGTGGTAAGCATAGAACTCCATGTTTACCAGTTCAATTATGTTTTGTTCGTTCTCTTTCATAAAATAAATACAGATGGTCTTTTACCAATTACAGGTGGATTTTTTCGCCACTCAGAGATGGTTTTGGTTTTTATAAATGCATCCTCCAGAGTGATATTGCAAGCAATAGTAAGCTTAGTAGAGGGTGAACATGAGTGGAGGAAATCTGCAAACAAAGAGTCATTCCTGTAAGGAGTTTCAATTATAATCTGACTTACACCCTTTGTCACCGAAATTCTCTCCAACTCCTTTATTTTTAATCTTCTCTCCTCCTGTTTAACAGGTAAATACCCGTTGAAGGTGAAATTCTGCCCATTTTTACCTGAGGCCATTAATGCAAGCATAAGAGATGAGGGACCCGTTAACGGAATCACCTCAATCCCATTACTGTGCGCCATTTCAACCAGATTTGACCCAGGATCTGCCACGGCAGGTAATCCCGCTTCGCTTATCATTCCAATATTCACGCCTCTGTTGAGAACAGCAATGAATGATTCGGCATCGCTGCCGGACGAATGTTCATTCAGAAGACCAAACTCAAGAGAGTCAATCTGCCCCTTAAGTCCAGCCGCAGAGAGGTACCTTCTGGCACTTCTTAACTCTTCGACAACAAAGAAAGTCAATGTTTTAATCACATCAATAGTACCCTGTGGGATAACATCTGCAGGGTTTGCACCTCCAAGAGGCGATGGTATTAAATATAACTTTCCTTTCACCTTAAAATTTTCGCAAAGGTATGAAAATTTCCTACCTTTATACTGATAACCATTTTATGAACTTTTATGACCAGACTTACCTTCCTGGGTACCGGTACTTCACAGGGGGTTCCGGTAATCGGATGTCAGTGTGACGTGTGCCGTTCGGTTGATCCGAAAGATAATAGATTGAGATCTTCTGTACTGTTTGAAAATAACGGCACCTCTCTGCTTGTTGATGCCGGACCCGATTTCAGACAGCAGTTATTAAGGGAGAGAATCTCCGATCTGGATGCAATATTACTTACACACGAACATAAAGATCATACCGGTGGATTGGATGATATACGTGCAATAAATTACATAAAGAAAAAAATTCTGCCTGTCTACTGTGAAAAACGGGTTTTGGAGTCGCTTAAAAAGGAGTACTCCTATGCTTTTGATGATCTCAAATATCCTGGAGCAGCCGAGTTCGATATAAGAATCATTGGTAATAACAGATTCGAAATTGGAAATTCAGTTATAACACCTATAAGAGTTTACCACTATAAGCTCCCGGTTTTGGGTTTCAGGATTGGAAATATAGCCTATATAACAGATGCAAACTATATCCCTGAGGAGGAGTTTGAAAAATTACACAATCTTGATGTATTGGTTATTAACACCGTAAGAAGAGAGCGGCACATATCTCACTTCTCTTTGGATGAGGCCATCTCTGTTGCGCAAAAAACCAGGGCAAAGACAACATATCTTACCCACCTCTCTCATCAGATTGGGAAAAATGAGACACTTGCGGCAATGCTGCCCGAAGGTATCCATCCTGCATTTGACGGACTTAAAGTTATATCGGATTAATTATAATTAGAGATAATTTCTATGGGAAGGAGAATTAAAGTTGGAATTACCGGTTCTACAGGGTTTATCGGGAAGGAGCTGAGCCGGTTTTTAAACGAGAAAGAATTTGAGGTTATCCAACTCAGGAGAGGTTTTAAACCGGAAATTGCCTCTGAATGTGACATTTTGATCAATCTGGCAGGAGCCACCATAAACAAAAGATGGAGTAAGAGTTATAAGAATGACATAGTTAACAGCAGAGTAGAAACCACTGAAAGGGTAATCGATTCAATTCAACGTAGCAACTCCGTTAAACTCTTGATAAATGCATCTGCTGTAGGAATTTACGAACAAGATAATATTACTGTTCATACAGAGAGCAGCACAGCTCTCTCCTCAGGCTTCCTTGGAGAAGTTTGTAAAAAATGGGAGGGCGAAGCACTAAAAGCTGATAATATCTGCCGGGTTGTAATTATGAGACTCGGGGTTGTTCTCTCGGAAAAGGGGGGTGCGTTAAAAAAAATGTCAATGGGTGCACGGTTTGGGATTGCCGCAGTTGCAGGAGAGGGAACTCAGTACATATCCTGGATAATGGTCAACGATCTGCTCAGAGCTGTTCATTTTTTAATATCAGATGAATCCGTGCGTGGAGTTGTAAACATGACCACCCCTAATCCTTTAACTAACTATGAATTAACAAAAATTATATCCCAGAAATATCACACCTTTCTTACAATAAAAATTCCTGCTGTGCTCTTTGTATCTGTAATGGGAGAGAGTTCCGGAATATTACTTAAAGGAGTAAAAGTAATCCCGGAAAAGCTGGAAAAAGCCGGTTTTAAATTTGATTATCCAACACCTGTAATTTAAAAAAACCTGGATTTCTCACCTCTTTTTGGTATATTTGTCAATACCGCACCAAAAAATTATGACAAATGAGCCATTCCGTACTTCAAAAATTCAAAAAGAACCTACCTGAAATTTATAAAATTGCAACTCTTAGTGCCAATGAAGAGGAGTTTTTCTCCAGACTTAATATCTATGCACAATCAATAAAGGATAAAGAAGTTAATAAAGAGAGTGAGAGATATAAATCTGCATGCCTGCTTAATACATTTCTTGAATATGAGTCCTCATATATTTTTGAGCTATCCAAAGGTGAAAAGATATTTATTGAAACACTATCAGGGTTATGGAATTTTCTGAATAATCATAATACAGGGAACAACGAAGATCTCAATGAAGATCTCTATCAGCTACTGCTATACACAAAACAAGGGTTTAAGAGGCCGGAATATTCACTGAAAATGCTAAAGCGGGCTATGCGAAGATGGCCTGCCGGTTTCAGCAAAGAGATTCACGAAAAGAGGATTAAAAATAAAAAAAGAATAATTGAACAGCTTGTAAAGAAGATTGAGAAAAAGAGTTCCGAAAATTCCAGATATCATTTTGATGATGGGTTAAGTTATCAGGAAAAGATAAAAAAAGTTGAAGAGTGGTGGGAGGATTTCAGATTTCATCTGATAATGGCTATAAAAAATCCTTCAGAACTCAATCATTTTCTGGGAGATACTCTATCGATGAAAACTATGGGTATTCTTGGAAGAGCTAAGAAAAAACGTATCCCCTTCTTTATCACACCATACTATCTGTCAATACTAAACACATCAGAAAAGGGTTATGATGATTTTGCCGTAAGGAACTATGTTATTTATTCAGAATCCCTGGTAAATACTTACGGAAATATAAAAGCCTGGGAACGTGAAGATGAAGTAACTCCGGGAAAACCAAATGCTGCCGGATGGATACTTCCTGCAGGTAATAATATCCACAGAAGGTATCCGGAGGTTGCAATTATGATTCCTGATACCCGCGGCAGAAGTTGCGGAGGGTTATGCGCTTCATGTCAAAGAATGTACGACTTTCAGAGCGAACGGCTCAATTTTGATATGGATTCACTAAAACCTGCTGAAAGTTGGGGTAAAAAACTATCAAAATTAATGGAATACTTTGAGTATGACCCTCTTATTAAAGATATACTTATAACAGGTGGTGATGCTCTCATGAGTAAAAATAAAGTTCTGGAACAGATACTTGATGAAGTTCTGAAGATGGCAATCAGAAAAAGGGAGGCAAATAAAAAGAGGAGCATCAATGAAAAGTTTGAAGAGATCAAAAGAGTAAGATTAGGTTCCAGACTTCCGGCATATCTTCCTCTTCGAATAAATAAAGAGTTGATTGACATACTCAGAAATTTCAGGACTAAGGCCTCGGAAGCCGGAATAGAACAGTTTATTTTACAGACTCATTTTCAATCTCCACTGGAAGTTACAGTTGAGGCGAGAGAGGCTATAAAAGAAATCTTGTCGGCAGGGTGGATAATAACAAACCAACTTGTCTTTACCACAGCAGTATCAAGAAGAGGTCATACGGCAAAACTCAGACAGGTTCTTAATTCTTTAGGAGTTATCACATATTATACATTTACAGTAAAGGGTTTTGAAGAGAACCGCGAGATGTTTACCCCAAATTCAAGGTCAATCCAGGAGCAGATGGAGGAGAAAGCTTTTGGAAGAGTTGATCCCGAAAAACAAAAAGAGTTAATAGAAATATTCAAAACAGGAAAGGATACGGCACTATCATTAAATAAGTTTTTAAGAGAAAACAATCTCCCTTTTTTACCCAGCGACAGAAATGTTCTCAATTTGCCTGCAATAGGAAAGAGCATGACATTTGAACTCATAGGAATAACGAATGACGGTAGGAGAATTCTGAAATTTGACCACGACAGAACCAGAAAACACAGTAAAGTGATTGACACTATGGAGGAGGTATTTATTGCTGAAAACAGGTCAGTAAGCTCATATCTCAGAGATCTGGAATCAATGGGAGAAGATACAGATAATTACAGTTCTATATGGAGTTATACCAAAAACTCAACTGAACATCTGTTCCCGCTATTCGAATATGACTCCTGAACCGAGCATCTCGCCTGAGTCATACCAGGCAGCAAACTGACCCGGGGTTATACCTCTCTGAGGTTCATCAAAGATAATGTAAAGACCATCTTCCAGCATGTAGAGCCGGCCTTTTTGCAATGGTTGTCTGTATCTGATTCTAATCTGATACTCTCTCATTTCACCCGGAACCATCTTTAAATCTTCCCTTATCCAGTGAATCTCCTCCGCCTTAATAAACAGCCCTTTTCTGAACAGACCGGGGTGATCCTGACCCTCGCCTGTATAGATTATATTCTTCTCGATATCAGTCCCGATTATGAAGAGCGGCTCTTTATGGCCTCCAATATTCAACCCCTTTCTCTGTCCGATTGTATAAAATTGAGCACCCTGATGCTCTCCTATCACTTTGCCTGACCCTCTGTCGTAAATGTATGGAGATGATAATAATCCAAGGTTTGTATTAGTAACCGGACCGTAACCCGGCAGGCAGTATTCATAAAGCTGATTACCAAGATAGTGCTCTTTGAAAATCTCGACAACATCTCCTTTGACAGGGGTAAGCTTCTGTTGAAGAAACACGGGCAGATCAATTTTCCCTACAAAGCAAATACCTTGGGAATCCTTCTTCTCTGCTGATGGAAGTGAAGCATCTGCCGCAATTTTTCTTACATCACTCTTTAAAAGATTACCTATTGGAAAGAGAGCTTTTGAAAGCTGCTCCTGACTTAGCTGACACAGAAAGTAACTCTGGTCTTTTGAGGGATCGGCCCCGGCAAGAATCCTGAAAACCTCTTTTCCGGAGCTATCGGTAAAGCTATCCTTTATACAGTAGTGGCCGGTAGCAACATAATCAACACCGAATGAAAGGGCGATTTTTAAAAAAGCTTCAAATTTAATCTCTCTGTTACAGAGTACGTCAGGATTAGGAGTCCTACCCTTTTGGTATTCAGAGAACATATAATCTACCACCCTTTTGCCATACTCCTCACTCAGATCGACAAAGTGAAACGGGATTCCGATTTTTTTTGCAACAAGTTCGGCAATTGCCCTGTCATCTTTCCACGGGCAATCCCCGTAAAGAGTGCCGGTTGTATCGTGCCAGTTCTGCATGAACAAAGCAATAACATCGTGCCCCTGCTCTTTTAGTAAAAGGGCGGCTACACTTGAATCAACTCCCCCTGAAAGCCCTACTGCAATTTTCATATAAAAAGGGTAAGCTTAATATATCGCACCGCTACAACCACCTACCCTTGCTACCTTCCGGTCCTGGGGGAGTTCAGTGGGAGCTGGTCGTATATGACTTACCCCGCGCAAAGATAATACAATTTTTTAAAAGCTGTAAAAAACTATTCCGGCAGGTTATCAAAAGCAAATGGCATTATTGACTCCGTTGAGTAAACAATTTGAGTAACACTCTCACTGCCAAATATAATCTTTACCGGTTTACCACCTCTCAACTGTGATTCAGTCATAACCTGCCTGCATGCACCGCAAGGATAGGTCGGGGTTTTGCACAATTTCCCGTTTACGGTTGCAACAATTGCAATTGATTCAACCGATGAATCGGGGTAGGTCGAATTGGCATAAAAAAGGGCAACCCTCTCGGCACAAAGGCCCGAAGGGTATGCTGCATTCTCCTGATTACTGGCCGATATTATTTTGCCGTTGCCAAGCCTTACTGCTGCTCCGACATTGAATTTCGAGTATGGTGCATAGGCGTTTGCCGCCGCTTTTATTGCATGATCCAGAAGCTCCCTCTCATCGGCCTGCAAACCTTCATTACCGGGAAATTCACTATATTGAATTATGACTCTCTTTTGCTCCATTCTTTTTTATTTGTGATTGATACAAAATTAGTAATTTTGCCGACAGAGTTAATATACTATGTCTCTTTTCAAAAGATTTGTCATTTTTTCGATTCTATTTCTCCAAATCCCTTTTTTGGTTCACAGCCAGAATCGTGCCCGCGAAGAGTATATCAAGAGGTATAAAGATATTGCAATCAACCAGATGAAAAACTATGCCATACCGGCAAGCATAATTTTAGCCCAAGCCTGCCTTGAATCGGCAGATGGCAACTCTCCTTTGGCCAGAGAGGCGAATAACCATTTTGGAATAAAATGTCACAATTGGAAGGGTGAGACATATTTGTATTCCGATGATAAAGAGAACGAATGTTTCAGAAAATACAGTAATCCCGAAGAGTCATTCCGTGACCACTCCGACTTTCTCAAATACAGAGAGAGGTATCAGTTTCTTTTTGAATTAAACAGAGGCGATTACAAAGCCTGGGCACACGGATTAAAAAAGGCTGGATATGCAACCAATCCGAACTACGCTCAAATGCTCATAAAAATAATTGAAGATTACTCGCTTTTCAAATATGATTCCATTGAAGATGCAATTCCGCCGAAACCTGAAAAAAGGGTTGAAGAGCAGATAGTAATAAACGGCAAAGTAGCAGGAAGTTATCACTTTAGTCTTACAAGACCGCTCTTCAGAAAAAATGGAGTATCATACATAATTGCAGGTAAAAATGACAACTATACAGCTCTCGCTGCCGAGTATAATCTCTTCAGAAAGGAGCTTCTGAGATTCAACGATCTTAAATTTGATCGCGGAATCGAAGATGGTACCGTAGTATATCTGGAGCACAAGAAAAATGAAGGGGAGAGAGATTTATCGGTGCATATTGCCCTCGAGGGAGAGAGTATGTACGATATATCTCAGAAGTATGCCATTAAGCTGGAGAGACTCTATAAACTAAACAAATTGAGAAGGGATTATGAGATCAGGCAAGGTGATAAGATCAAACTCAGGAAGAATTAAAACTACCCTTAAATTATTAGTTTTATCGGCTACTATCCTGCTGATGGTTTCGGTATATGCCGGGTACAAAATTCTCTTTGCAAACAATACAGCAAAAGGTGGATATTTATATCTGAAAGAGGGAATAAGTTTTGATAATCTTTCAGATTCTCTTCGTACCAAATCTTACCTGAAGAGTCTGAATAATTTCAGAATTGCTGCGGGAATCGAAAAATTTGGGGGTGCTATCAAACCGGGCAGATACAGGATCAAACCTGAAATGAATAACCGGGAGCTGGTAAGAATGTTTAAACTTGGTTTGCAGACGCCTCTGAATCTCACAATTTCAGGAAATATAAGAAACATGGAGAGGCTTGCTGCAATCATCTCATCCAAAATATCAAGTGATTCAGCAGCAGTTCTGAATGTTCTTTCAGACAGCAAACTAATTGATTCATTGGGGTTCAACAAATATAACTTCCCGGGAATGTTTATTCAGAACACATATGAGATCTACTGGACCGTAACTCCTGAGGAATTAGTATTAAGACTTAAAAGAGAGTACGATAAATTCTGGAATGACTCAAGAAGAAAGTTGGCATCCAATATTGGACTAACCCCGGCTGAGGTAACAACACTAGCTTCAATCGTAGCTATGGAGGGGAATCTTAAAGATGAACACCCTGTTATAGCGGGAGTTTACATCAACAGAATTAAAAACGGAATACCGCTACAGGCCGATCCTACAATAAAGTTTGCATTAAACGACCCGGCGTTAAAGAGGATACTTTACAAACACCTTGAGGTGGAATCTCCTTACAACACCTATAAATACAGAGGATTGCCCCCGGGTCCTATTGTTATACCCTCACCGTCGGTAATTGACTCAGTATTGAATTACAAAAAACACAACTATCTCTATTTCTGCGCAAAACCAACTCTGGACGGCTCACACTCATTTGCTGCGACTCAAAGTGAGCACAGCAGGAATGCAAGAGCTTATCACAACGCTATCAGGGGTTTGAAGTAGCCTGAATCTCCTTTGTCACAACCTCGACTGCTCGTTTGAAAACCGGATCATATGAGTTATTCACAACTTTATAATAGCCATTTGTCCCGAAAATTGTTCTAGCGGCAAGAGCTTTCAAAACAATTTTAATCTCATAGGAAGATCTCTTAAACTCCTCTTCGTTATATACCAAACCTCTTTTTGCTGCAAAATCGATGAGGGAGTTTACAAAATTCTGGTCAACAATAAAATCTTTATCGAAAGATTCAAATATGAGGTATTTCGATTTAAGCAACTCCCGGTTTTTGTCGGTATAATCATTCATGAAATCACTCAGAATGCTCTTTCTTAACAGATTCGCATAGTAGTTGGAATAGTAGGATGTATCGGCAGGTATAAAAATATCCGGCATTATTCCACCGCCGCCATATACCGTACGCCCCTTTATCAGAGTTTTATATTTGAGTGAATCAGGGAAATGGATACTATCTTTACTGAATGACTCCCCTCTTTCATATCGATCCATAAAGGCCTTGTAGTACTTATCGGTCGAACCTGCCTCATACGGACTTTGAATTACCCGACCCGAAGGTGTATGATATCTGGCAACAGTAAGTCTGAGCTGGGATCCGTCATTGAAGGGCAGCATCTGCTGAACCAGCCCTTTCCCGAATGTTCTTCTTCCTATAATTGTACCCCTGTCCCAATCCTGAACAGCTCCGGCAACAATCTCGCTTGCCGATGCCGAATTCTCATCTACCAGCAATACAAGCGGACCTTTTCTGTAAAACCCGGTCCCTTTAGCCTTCTCTGTCATCTGAGGGATTCTGTAACCCTCTGTGTAGACAATTGTCTGTCCGGCATCCAGGAAGAAATTTGAGATCTCAAGTGCAGTTCCCAGAAAGCCTCCGGTATTACCCCTTAAATCAAGTATCAGACCCTTAATCACACCTGGATTCATCTCCATGATGGAATTTATAATCTCCTGCGAAGAGTTGGATGCAAACCTACTGAGTTTAACATATATAACTCCAGGCGAGACCTCATATGCAGCATCCACGCTGTTAATAGGTATCTTATCCCTTATAACCTCAAACAGGAGCCTCTCATTTACCCCTCTTCTTACAACAGTTAAATTTACCTTAGTACCCTTAGCGCCTCTGAGGAATTTAAAAACCTTGTCGTTGGTTATCCCCTTTGAGGCAATATCTTCTCCGTTAACGGCTACAATCTTATCGCCTGCACGTATTCCAACCCTTTCCGAAGGGCCGCCTGAAATTGGCGATGCAACCGTAAGTGTGTCCTTTACTATTGAAAACTCGATACCTACACCTTCAAAATTCCCCTCCAGCGGTTCGTTCATCGCCTTTACATCCTTTGCAGTTATATATGAAGAGTGCGGATCAAGTTGCATTAAAACCTTTTTAATAGCCTCATCTGTAAGTTTTTCATTATTTAAGGTATCCAGATAATAGTTGTTAATATAAAATAGTAACTGACCATATTTGGTAACAAGTTTGTTTAGTTCATCGTTCTGAGCACTCACTTTTAAAGGTGAGATCAGAAAAAGCGGTAGAACCAGCAGCAGAAATCTTTTATTCATAATAAATATATTGATAACATTTTATAGTAAACAGTTTATACCGGTTGAATGTTGAATTCCCTCCCCTCTTCTGCAATAAAAGTATCAGGAAAAATTGTTTTTGCGTCATTCAGAAGCACATCAATATCTCTGTATCGGGACGAGAAATGGCCTAACAGCAGAATAGCGGCCCCTGTATTGAGAGCGCATTTTGCTGCATCGGCAGCAGTTGAGTGCATTGTATCATGCGCCATCTTCTCCATATCGTTTCCAAAAGTTGCCTCATGGTAGATCATACTCACCCCCTGAAGATAGTCATATAATTTTGTGAATGGCGCAGTATCGCTGCAATATGCAAATGAACGCGGATTATATGGCAGATATGTAAGGAGGGCATTTTCGAGTATCTGCCCACTTTCTCTCACCACATCATTGCCATCTTTCAGCCGGGCAATTTCTGTAAGGGTAAGATTTTCACTCTCTACATACTCTTTATAAACATTTCGTTTGGGAGTTTTCTCCCTGAAGATAAAACCGTAACAATCTACTCTGTGATTTAAAGGAAAGCTCAATACCTCAAATTTTCTTGCATCCAGAATAAGCTCCGGTCTATCTCCTTTTAAAACAATGTGTTGAATGCCAAATTTAAACATAGCACCAAATTGTTGAAGAAACGATGAGAGAATCGATTCAAAAGCAGCTGGAGCATAGATAAAGAGAGGTGCACTTCTTCCAAGCAGCGACATTGTTGAAACCAGACCATAAAGCCCAAATATGTGATCACCATGGAGATGTGATATGAAGATCTCCCGGATTTTCAAAAATGAAAAACCGAAACGTCTCAGTTGCATCTGACACCCCTCTCCACAGTCAATTAAAAAAATGCGCTCATGTACATTAAGAACATGAGCGCTAGGAAATCTATTCACTGTAGGGAGTGCCGATGCACTTCCCAATGATGTGAATGAAAACTTCATTTAAATTATTTCTCGGAATCCTTGTTTTCCATTTCACTCTTAAGAGCTGCAAGTTCACTAATGTCACCTAAAGTAGTTTTCTCCAGGTTAGCCTTTAGCTTCTTAACGGCCTTTTGAGTTGAGTCACCCTCGGCAACTCTCTCTTTAGGCTCCTCTCTCTTTTGCTCTTCAAACAGTTTTGAATGCGAAAGAACTATTCTCTTAGTGGTTTTGTTGAATTCGATAACTTTAAACTCCAGTTTCTCATCCAGTTTAGCCTGAGATCCATCCTCTTTTACAAGGTTTTTCTGGCTAACATAACCTTCAACTCCGTATGGAAGGGCAACGGTTGCACCTTTGTCAACAAAAGCTGTTATTGTTCCTTCGTGTACCGAGTTTGCAGAGAATACTGTTTCAAAAACATCCCAAGGGTTCTCCTCAAGTTGTTTATGACCCAGACTTAGTCTGCGATTCTCCTGGTCTACCTCCAGAACGGTTACATCAAGAATATCTCCAACGGTTGTAAATTCCGACGGATGTTTGATCTTCTTTGTCCATGAAAGGTCGCTGATGTGAACAAGTCCGTCAACTCCCTCTTCAAGTTCAACAAATACTCCGAAGTTTGTGAAGTTACGTACAGTAGCTTTGCACTTAGTTCCAACAGGATATTTCTCGTTGATGCTTGTCCATGGATCACTCTTAAGTTGCTTAATACCAAGTGACATCTTCCTTTCGTCTCTGTCAAGAGTAAGAATAACAGCCTCAACCTCATCTCCAACTTTCAGGAAGTCCTGAGCGCTGCGAAGGTGAAGTGACCATGACATCTCTGAAACGTGGATAAGACCCTCAACACCAGGTTGAATTTCGATAAATGCACCGTAATCGGCAATAACGACAACCTTACCCATAACCTTGTCACCAACCTGAAGTTCAGAGCTGAGTGAATCCCAAGGATGTGAGCTAAGCTGTTTAAGACCCAGAGCAATACGTTTTTTGGTATCATCAAAATCAAGGATAACAACATTGATCTTCTCGTCCAGTTGTACAACCTCTTCAGGGTGGTTGATCCTGCCCCAGGAAAGGTCCGTAATGTGGATAAGACCATCAACTCCGCCAAGGTCAACGAATACACCGTAAGATGTGATATTTTTAACAACACCTTCGAGAATCTGACCTTTCTCAAGTTTACCAATGATATCTGCCTTCTGTGCTTCAAGTTCGGCCTCAATAAGAGCTTTGTGTGAAACAACTACATTGCGGAACTCGTGGTTAATCTTAACAATCTTGAACTCCATAGTTTTGTTCACATATACATCGTAGTCACGAATAGGCTTAACATCTATCTGTGAACCAGGAAGGAATGCCTCAATACCGAATACGTCAACAATCATACCGCCCTTAGTACGGCATTTGATATAACCTTTAACGATCTCATCTTTTTCGAAGGCCTCATTAACTCTGTCCCAAGAGCGCAGTGAGCGTGCCTTTTTATGAGAAAGAATAAGTTGTCCTTTTTTATCCTCGGCATTCTCAACATAAACCTCAACCTTATCACCGATTGCAAGATCAGGATTATAACGGAATTCGTTAATACTGATAACACCTTCGCTCTTGTAACCGATATTTACTATTACCTCTCTCTTGTTGAAAACAACAACGGTTCCTTCTACAACCTCGTTTTCAATCACTTTTGAAAGGGTTTGACTGTACATATCTTCGATCACCTCTTTCTGAGTGTCGTATACATACTCTTTTTCATACGCATCCCAATCGAATTTATCAACCGATACAGATACGTTACTTTTTCTTTTTTTGGTAAAACTCTCTACCGGGGCGGAGTCATCTTCAATGAATGCTTCCAGTTTCTCATCATTTTTTTTGATGATTTCAATTTGCTCCTCTGATTCGAGGATCTCTTTTCTCTCTTTTGTCATTTTTTCTAATTTGTTAAACAGCTAGTAGTTAGACATTATTTATAAGCCCAAAAACGGGAGCCCCAAAAGTATGAATTTTTTCAGAAACAGCCAAATAAAAATTATCTCTTTCCGGTTTGTATTAAATTAAATTCCAATTATCTTTGGGAAGTAAACAAACCAAAATATATGGAAAATCAAAAAACAGGTTTAAAATCTTTTCCGAAAAATTTCTGGACAGTAATTGTGATGGAGTTCCTGGAGAGGGGCTCATACTATGGCGTGATGTCGGTACTATCTGTGTTCCTGATACTTGGAATCGACGAAGGGGGGCTTGGGTTCAGTAAAGAACAGGCAGGGTCAATCCTGGGAACCATTCCTCCACTACTCTACTTTCTTCCAATAATTTCGGGAGCTATAGCCGAACGATACGGTTACAGAAGAGTTCTCTTTTTTGCATTTTTCTGCATGATATTAGGTTACTCATTTACAGGAATGTCCAGCAGCTATATGCTTGTTCTTTTCTCGCTGGTAATTATGGCTTTGGGAGCTGGTTTTTTTAAGCCTGTTATTTCAGGTACTATTGCCAGAACAACTGATAAGTCCAATTCAGCTATGGGATTCGGTATATTCTACTGGACCATCAACCTTGGTGCTTTTCTCTTTCCTCTTATTTTAATCCCCTACCTGAAAAGCTATTCATACAGTTATATTTTCTATATGGCCGCAATTAATGGCTTGATTATGATGTTAATAAATATTTTCATATATAAAGAACCAATCAGAGAAAAAAGTACAAAAAGCCTTGTAAAGGTCTTTTCCGACATGATTCTGGTTCTGAAGGATTGGAAATTTATCCTGATGATTGTTCTATATTCCCTCTTCTGGGTGCTCTACTTTCAGATGTACGGTACAGTACTTTGGTATGTAAAAGATTATGTAGATATGACCCCCCTAAACAATATTGTGAACTCATTCCTTGGGATATTTGTTGATAATCCATCCTGGAAATTCGATGTAGAGCACGTTACGGTAATTAATGCCTCAGTTATTATAATCCTTCAGCTGTTTGTATCAAAGATTGTCAAAAATACACCTGCCCTGCCAACAATGATTACAGGGATAGCTTTCGGAACACTTGGGATGTCTATTCTTGCATTCTCTTCATCTCCATGGATCTTTATCTCAGGAATTATGATATTCACACTGGGAGAGATGACCACCCATCCCAAATTTATCTCATATATAGGATTGATTGCCCCATCGGACAAAAAGGCACTCTATCTAGGATATTCGTTTCTATACGGAGTTATAGGCAGCAGTATAGGTGGATTCCTGGGCTCGTCACTCTATGTTAAATATGTAGATAACCTTAACCAGCCAAGAACCATGTGGCTCATTCTGGCAGGAATCGGATTGGTAAGTATTATCTCCCTTACTCTCTATAACAGGTTTATAGTAAAAAAGTAAGGCAGATAAAGCTTTGCTAAAGTTCCCACCTAGGGCGCTTTGTAGCATAGTGAGCTAATCGCCTATTTAACAGATCGTTACAAATCACGCCTTTTTGTATCATGTTAATCCTGCAAAACTTCACTCTGACAGTGTTTTTTTAAAACCATTAATATTTAGCACATTATAAAGGTTCGCCTATTTATTTAACATAGGCGACCATCGCTTTGCCAGAGTATGGTATAATTATTTGAATAACTTAATATTACAAATCGCAATTTTCCAATTTTGGAAATTTGATGTTTGTATATCTCTGTAACTTAGCAGCTTGTATCAAACTCTGGCAAAGCGCTACATAAAAAATTGGTGTTTTTTAAATTTTTAACTGTTCCCACTTCAGAGTAGCAGAATATTGGTAAAATCGATTCCCGAACGGTAAAGTTATCTTTGATGAGATAGATTATAAAAAATTGCATTGAATAGCTCGTTAGCAGCTGCTAGTGAGAATATTAAGCAGGTGGGGAACTTTAGCAAAGCTACTTGAGCATCTTTTTCCGCCTGAAGAGAATAGATACCGTAACAACAGTTATCATCATAATGAGCATTATGAGTGCAAAATCCACAGTCCCTCCTAATAGAGGCAGTTCGACATTCATACCATAAATACTTGCAATGAGGGTCGGTGGCATAAAGAGGAGCGAAACAAAGGTGAAAATCTTCATGATCCTGTTCTGCTCCAGGTTAATGAGACCAAGAACGGTGTTCTGCATATACTCAAGCCTCTCGAAGCTGAAGTTGGTATGGTTGATAAGTGAATTGACGTCTTTGATGAGGACATTCAGTTTAGGGTAAACGTCACGCGGAAATTTATCGCTTTTAAGGATACTTGAGATCATTCTCTGTTTATCGACAATGTTCTCCCTAACCAACATTGTATTCTCCTGCAACTGATTGATATCCAGAATAAACTCCTCTCCCATCTGCCCGCCGTGCCCGATTTTGCGACTGAACTGGGCAATCTCCTTGGACATGAGCTCAATCATATCGGCATCCAGGTCAATTCTGTTCTCAAGAACACCAATTAAAATGTGGTAACCTGTGGGCATCGTCTTGTAATTGGCCACAAGCCGCCTTTGCAAATCGGTAAAGCTCCGAAGCGGAACATGGCGGATAGATACGATAATACCCTCACAGAGAATGAAAGATACCGCCTCCATCGAATAGTCATCGGGTCCCGGAATGAGAAAGTTGGTATTTATGAATATGGTTGTCTCCGACTCGGAATATCTTGAAGAGCTTTCAATCTCCTCTGCCTGAGCCCTGCTTTGCAAAGTTGTATTCAGATAACTCTCGATCCCTCTCTTTTCGTCACCTGTGGGAGATGTTAGATCAATCCATAAGATATCGTCATACCCCAGATTATCAAGAGCACTCAACTCATCGGTGGTAACCAGTTGTCCTTTATGTTTGTAAAAAATTTCGAGCATAATCTCATCCGTTTAATGGTTTGTAATTGATTGCGGATACTCCCCTTCCGGGGATCAATTTAGCCAAACCATCGGACTCTGGATTTCATCTCCTCAAGAGCTAAACTCCAGAACTCGGAAAGCCCCTCTCGTTTATCGGGACTCAAATTAAATGAGATATTGTTTTTAAGATAGTCGCAGGCAATGTTGTAATCAAAATTATTGGGAACAGTCTTTAAAGATTTCTCAATATTATTGACTCCAAAAGCAAGCGCATCATTGAACTCCTTTTTAAAACCCTCGTCAAGTTTGCAATTAGCTGTCCAGCAAGCAAAGACAAACGGAAGATTTCTGAACCTGATCCACTCCTCGGCCAAATCGTAAACATATCTGAAACGATGAGCATTATTCATAGCTTTATCACCAATAAGCAGATATGACTCCCCGGGATCAACATCATTACGGCTGAAATCAAACTTTGAATAGTGAGGATCCATCTTCCAGTACTTTCTGAAGAGAATTCTGGATAAAATCACAGATGTTTTAGACTCAGAATCGAGCCACACCCTATCAATCTCTTCAACAGGCTTACCACTGCACAAAAGCACACTCGCAACCTTTCCGGTTGCCCCTATACAATAATCGGAGATGATATTCTCAACACCTATTCCGGGAATAATCACAGAGGGTACAATACCAACATCAATCTTCCCATCCAGAAGATCTTTTGCCGATCTCTCCGGAGTGGAAAGGGTCAACTCTATCTTTTCCGAAACGGGGTGATTCATTAATCCGTAAACGAAAGGGATAGTATTGAGATAGGATATTGCCGATACGCGAATAAGCATTTTCTCTTGATTTCAGGTACAATTTCGCCGTGGCAAAGTTAAGATAAAATATCCAAATGCTCAACCAAAATTTTGATCCCCAAAAAAAGTAAAATTAATCCACCTAAAATTACCGCTCTTTTACCGGCACGTTTGCCGACAAACCTCCCCCATTTAAGTCCGATTGCAGATACTGAGGCAGTTACCAATGCAACTACACCCCATATCAGAGCAATTCTTGCAGCCGGGATCTCAATCATAGCAAGAGAGATCCCTGCAGCAAAAGCATCTATACTTGTAGCAAAAGAGACAATGAGCAATCTTCTGTTATTTGTAATGTCCTGACATGGCTCCTCTTCCTCTCTGTACGAGAAACCCTCAAAAATCATCTTAATACCGATATACGAAAGCAACACAAACGCAATCCAGTGATCTGTAGATGAGACATATTCCAGAAAACTTTGCCCCAGAAACCATCCCGCAAAAATGAACCCCGACTGAAAGAAGGCAAATCCGGAGATCACCTTTAAAAACAGGGACCTCTTTATTTGCGGAAGGCACATACCGGATGATAGCGAGACGGCAAATGTGTCAAAACTGAGCCCCAAGGCCAAAAGTAAAATTGCAGTAAAAGAGATCATTTTAAACTAAGCAATTACACTCTTTTCCTAAGCAGATACATCCCTGTGAATGTAAACAAACCATTAACTATTAGTATTGTAAATCCAAAACCGAATCCAAGGTAGGCTTTTCCGGCAGCGTCAAGCAGGTAACACAATACAGGCGAGGCTATTGCTACAAATGGCATGAATTTATCCTTAACCTGATACCTGGTAAGTAATCCGAAGAAGAAGAAACCAAGAAGCGGCCCGTAGGTATAGGCAGCAAGCAGATAGACAAGGTCAATTACAGCCTGTTTATTAACAATGTGCAGGATAATTATGATAATAAAAAAGAGTAATGCAAAGCCGGCATGAGCCCTTTGGCGTATCTTTTTCTTTCTGGTTTCAGAAAGATCCGTACGATTGTTGAACCCGACAAAGTCTATACAGAACGATGTAGTTAAAGAGGTAAGCGCACCCCCGGCACTCGGATATGAGGCCGAAATGAGTCCTATGATAAAGAAGAGACCTACACCAAGCCCGAGATATTGACTGGCAATGGTTGGGAAGAGCTTATCTGTCTGCGCTTTTGTAAAGATACCATCGGCATCGGCCAGACCAATTCCCTCCATTCCACCTAATTTACTGTTTACATAGATAGCCAGAACTGCACCCAGCAACAGGAAGAAATAGTTAACAACAACTATCGTAATACTTGTAGTGTATACATTTTTCTGAGCCTCTTTTATATTTTTACAAGAGAGGTTCTTCTGCATCATCTCCTGATCAAGACCGGTCATAACTATTGTAATAAACATCCCGGCAATGAACTGTTTGATAGCATTAGTTCCATGGCTCCACTCCCAGTCAAGCCAGTTTGAGAAGCTAGATTTTCCAACCTCCGACAACATATCGCCCACGCTCCAGTCCATAGCCCTTGCAATACTGAAAATTGTAAGGAAAACAGCCAGAAGCATAAAAGTTGTCTGCAGAACATCTGTCCAGATAATTGTCTTAACCCCACCTCTGAAGGTATAGAGGAAGATAAGAAACATAAATATAAACGAGACAACCCAGAATGGCACCGAACCCTCAGGAAGAAATGTATGAAGAACAAGTACAACAACAAATATTCTTACGGCAGCACCCAGAATCCTGGATACCATAAATACCGAGGCACCTGTTTTATAAGTATAGAATCCGAACCTCTTCTCAAGATAGGTGTATATCGAGGTCAGATTCATTTTATAGTACAGCGGTATCAGAATTTTTGCAATAACCAGGTAACCCAGCAAAAAACCGAGCACCAGAGGCATGTAGAAAAAGTTTTGATTAAGAACGTTTCCCGGAACCGAGATAAATGTCACTCCCGAGATAGAGGTTCCAACCATTCCATATGCCACGATATACCAGGGTGACTTCTTATTTCCAAGGAAATAGGAACCCATGTCAGCTTTACGGGATGTTAACCAGGATACAAAAAAGAGTAACGCGGTATAAAGCGTGAAGGCTATTAACAGCCATGATAATGGAAATTGATGCATAATATTAGTTTTTTACTTGTTTGCAGGAATAAATGGTTGTCGGTTAACAATTGATCTGCCTAATGTTACCTCATCGGTGAACTCCAGCTCGTCTCCAAAACCCACCCCTCTGGCAATGGTACTGATCTTTAGAGGGTAACCCCCTATTTTTCTGTAGATGTAAAAAGATGTAGTCTCACCCTCCATTGTTGTACTCAAAGCCAGTAAAACCTCTTTTACACCACCCCTCTCCAGTCTGCTAACCAAAGAGTCAATTTTAAGATCCGAAGGTGAAACACCGTCAATCGGGGAGATTATCCCCCCCAGAACATGGTAAGTACCTCTGTACTCTCCTGTATTTTCAATACTTATAACATCCCTGATGCTCTCGACCACACAGATAAGCGAACCATCCCTGTTTTTGTCTGAGCATACCGGACAGATAGCAGAGTCGGAGATCATATTACATACCGAACAGTAGACAATCTCCTCCCTTAACTTAATTATTGACCTTCCCAACCTTTCGACATTCTCTTTTGGTTGTTTAAGCAGATGCAGTGCAAACCGCAAAGCGCTCTTTCGGCCAATTCCGGGTAGTGCAGAGAGCTCCTCTACTGCCTCATTTAAAAGGGCCGACGATAGGTTGCTCCTGTACATTATTTGAGTTAATTACTATTTTTGTAAAAGTCAACAGCTTTTCTGACAGAGCCGTGAGTCATTAAGAGCTCTTTTGCATGGTCATAATCGACAATTCCGGTCTCGTCCATAATCATACGAGTACCTCTGTCCACAAGTTTAGCATTTGTCAGCTGCATATCCACCATTTTATTACCCTTTACATGACCCAGTTTAATCATGGAAGATGTGGTAATCATATTCAGGACAAGCTTCTGTGCCGTACCGGCCTTCATTCTTGTACTTCCTGTGACAAACTCTGGCCCGACAACCGCTTCAATTGGAATATCCACCTCGGCCGCAAGCGGGCTTTGCGGATTGCATGTTACGCAAGCGGTAAGAATTCCCCTTGAACGCGCCTCTTTTACGGCACCAATAACATACGGGGTAGTTCCCGATGCAGCGATTCCAACAACAACATCATCCTGGTCAACACCATATTGCTGCATATCATTCCATCCACCCTCCCAACTATCCTCGGCAGCCTCTACCGCCCTTCTGATAGCTTTGTCACCACCGGCAATAAGACCAATCACAAGGTCATAAGGGGCTCCGAAAGTAGGCGGAATCTCGGAGGCATCAAGAATTCCAAGCCTGCCGCTCGTACCGGCACCCAGGTAAAACAGCCTGCCCCCCCTCTCCATTCTCTCGACAATACCATTTACAAGTTTTTCGATTTGCGGAATGCACTTTTCAACTGCCAATGGTACAGTCTTATCCTCATTGTTGATGCTTACCAACAGCTCATTGGTCGACATCTTTTCAAGGTGGTTATATTTCGAAGATTGTTCAGTAACTCTCATAATTATAAAGATTTATGATACTCAGCCAAACCATCTATCGGCGACTGAATTATTTTGTCCAATTTGATTCCAAGCTCCTTAGCAACCTCTTTAAGCAGATCCTGATAGTGAAATGCAACGGAACCCACCAGGTTTACCGGATACTTTTTATAATCATATTGCATGATATTCCTTGTAAAGTACTCTTTAAATGAGTCTTTAAGGAATTTATTTACATAGGGGTGATTTTTGTTCTCGTTTAGAAAAACCGAAAAAGTTGAGAGGTATCTGTTTGGGAATGGCTGTCTGTAAACTCTCTCAATTACAGTGCTGTAGGTTAGGTTATACTTCTGATCAAACAGCGTATTCAGATCCTCGGGGAGCTGACGTTTCAGATAATCGGAAATAAACTTCTTGCCAAGAACAGCCCCGCTGCCCTCATCGCCTAATATGAAACCGCATGCAGGAACATTATCGGCAATATCTTTTCCATCGTAGAAGCATGAATTTGCACCGGTTCCAAGAATTCCGGCAATACCGGGTTTAGAGCCGCACAATGCCCTGGCTGCTGCAAGAAGATCGGTATAAGCACTGGTTCTTGCCTTTGGAAATACCTTCCTGAAACAGTTTTGAAGCACCTGTACCTTCTCCGGAGAGGAGACACCCGCACCGTAAAAATGGATCTCATTTACCTGCGCACTAACCTCAGGTAAAAGATGTTGCTGCAATTCGTAAACTATTTGCTCTTCAGTCTGGAAAAATGGGTTGATACCGGCAGTTGTGATCTCCTGCACCGATCCGTCACTGTGGATAGCTCTCCAGTCAACTTTGGTAGAGCCACTATCTGCAATAAGACGCATATTTTATAAATTTTAATCTGCCAAAAGTATGAAATTTTGATACTAATTCAAAACCCGCTGGAATTTTCTCCAGTGAAAAAACCCTGCCGTGGCAGCAATAATATATATAAAATAAAGAGCAGTAGTGGCATATAATCCCTGGGATGAATACATACAAACCGCAAGAATATCGGCAACTATCCAGATTAACCAGTGTTGTATATGTTTGCGACTCACCCAGTATGTCGCAAGAATACTCAATGATGCTATAATTGAATCAATTACTGGCACAGGGTCATTACTGTAATTCTTAAGTATGTACCAGATAACTATAAAAATAAGAAGTGTTGCCAGGATTGAAAAAGCCGCTCTTTTAAATGAGAGGGGAACAATAAAAGGGTTGTCGCTATCCGATGAGCCGCTCTGCCGGCTCCAGGCAATCCACCCGTACACACTCGCAAAGAGAAAATAGATTTGCAACCCCATTGCAGCATAGAGCGAACTCTTTAGAAAGATGAGCGAATAGACCAATGCGGAGATACCGCCGACAATCCACATTATTTTACGCTGTTTAATCTCCAGTATTACATAAAGCAAACCGGTTACAGCTCCGAATATCTCCGTATAGTCCATCTGATCAATATTTTAAAACCTGAATGATGCCTTAATTGTGTAGTTTATTCCTGCCTGAGGGTAGAGCCCCTTCTCAATGTACTCCTCCCCGTTCAGAAACATTGCAGAGTAGATCCATCCGTTTGAATAGTATTTTCTGTTAAGCAGATTATCTATAAAGAGCGAAATCTCCACCACCCTCTCATCCTTAAAGGTAAAATTTTTAGACGCAGAGAAGGATGTGACAAAGTACTCCGGTATCTTACTTGTAATTTGTTCAGTGTTATCCATGAACTGTCCGCCAATATATTTACCTCTGAAAGAGATCCTTGTACTTTCAGATGGAGAGAGTGTTACCATAGCCATAGAGATAACGCCGGGAGAAAAGGCAATATTGCTGTTTTTATGTAATATCGCCTTTTGTGATACCAAATCCCAGTTATCGTCAAACTCATCGACATATTGAGTGTACTCCTTAATCTTATTTCTGCTGAGAGTTAAATTTGCATCGAGCGACAGATAAGGAGAGATCCTGTATGATGCCGAGAGCTCCACACCCCTTCTGTAAGAACTCTTTACATTCTCCTTTATGACATATCCTGTCTCGCTGAGCTTTCCTGTTGGTACAAGCTGATCTTTATACTCCATAAGGTAGATATTGGCATTAAAAGCTAGCTGCTCTTTTTTTAATCTGTAACCTATCTCATAATCCAGAACCCTCTCAGGCTTTATCTCTGAAGCTCGCTGAGCCTTTACAGACTCTTTGATGTCTGAACGGCCGGGCTCCTTTCTCCCCACCGATAATGAGGCATAGAGCTGACTCTTTTTGTTTACATTGAATGTGAGACCGGTCTTCGGATTGAAAAAGTTGTATTTACCCCTCCAGTTTAAAGATACAAAATCCTTATCTTCACCATCAAGAGTGTAATCTACCACTCTGTACTGCAAATCGGCAAAACCGACAACTCTCTCCGACAGGTTTCTCTCACCTCTTATAAACAGCGAAAAATCACGTTTATAACCATAATTCAAATACCACCTGTAGTTAGCGGGAATATTGTTATTGAACATACTCCAGATAACGTCACCAAAATGGTCGCCGCTGTAGTAAGAGTAGAACACTCCTGCCGATGCTTCACCTGCCGGTGATTTGTAAGAGAGGAGCCAGTTCATTGCAATAAGATCATTATCAAGCGACTGTCTTATGATTATATCTGATTTGTTGTATGTTACGTTATTGATTGTCTGGTTAGGCAGATTATAGGATGAGAACTTTTTATCGGCCTTGTAATTTTCGTAATATCCACCCCCTTTAGTATAGTGGAGCGTCGAGCTCGTTGACCAGTTCGGGTTGAAACTGTGTGCAAAGTGGAGTTGGAAATGGTGCTGAGTATAATTATCTGTCTCATTGTCATAGTAATGAACATTCCCGGCCTTGTCATAATAGCGCCCTGCCGGGTTATACCTGCGGTCTGTCTCCATCATCTCCGGGGAGATACCCTCCCAGGTTATCCCCGATTTCTGATCTCCAAGGATATAGTTAAACTTTACAAAATTATCACCTTTAAACCAGCCGGCAGATGCAAAGATGGAGTTCAGCTCTGTTTTGGCATTCCTGATGTATCCATCTCCCGTATTGTGCGATGCTCTGATATCAAATGAGAGACCGCTCTTCATGAGCCCTGTACCGGCACCCACGTTAGTGAGGAGGGTTTTGTAGCTGCCCACTCCGAAATCGGCCGATCCGTATGGTTCAGCAGAGTTGAAAAGTGTTCTCATATTCACGCTGGCCCCTAGAGCTCCCGGCCCGTTAACGGATGTTCCCACCCCTCTCTGAACCTGAATATCGTGGAGAAAAGAGGTGAATGATGGAATGTTAACCCAGAAAACCTCCTGCGACTCGGCATCATTAAGGGCAATTCCGTTAAGAGTTACGTTAATTCTGGAACCTTCGCTCCCCCTGATTCTCATAGTGCTGTAACCCAAGCCATTTCCACCCTCAGTAGAGGATACTACCGATGGAAGAAGAGAGATTACCATTGGTACCGAATTAACAGGGGACTCTCGTTTGATATCTTTGTAATTTAATGTCGTATGGCTTACCGGGGTGTTTTTTCCGGCTCGGTAAGACTCAACGATAACACTGTCCAGTTTTGTTTGGGCAAAGGATAAAACCGGTAATAAAAAAACCCCGCAAAATAAAGTTAATCTTTTCATTATTAATTATTTTTATTGCAGGGGGGTATATTTAAAGAGACTCGCTTTCCCTTCGCAGGCATTATCCTGATCAGGTGAAAAGGGTATGATCTCAGCCCGTAGGCACCCCCAAGCATTATGTTAATGCAGTGCAAATATACAAAAATATAGAGTATGGCACCTTTTTTCTATCTTTGCAGCCTGGGTGGGTCGCTCTGTCGCCTCTTTACAGGGGAGGAAAGTCCGGACAGGAGAGAGCGGGACTCTGTGGAAAGCACAGCTGGGGGTAACTTCAGGTAAATCGTAACAGAAAAAACCGCCCGAAAGGGTAAGGGTGAAAACGCGGGGTAAGAGCCCACGACTTGTAATGGCGACATTGCAAGGGTACGAACAGTCTCCTGCAAGACCACATATACCGGCGCCCGAGGGCTGCTCGCCCGAGCCGGGGGGTAGGTTGCATCAGATAGATGACAGAGGTTCAGTAATGAATACAGAATCCGGCTTACAGACCCACCTTTTTTTTTCAAAAAAGTTTTGGATGATCTTCGTCAAATTGCCTCAGAATGGTGGCAATGATAGCCTCCCGGCAAAATTTTGTTTTTGATTTTACTTTATACTTTTTACAGTATACATCAATGGCTTCCAACTCCTTATCATTAAAAAGAATTGTCTTTCTATGTTTTCTTATTCCGGCCTCTCTCTTTTGCCTGATTGTTTCCGGATCGGCCTGCTGTTTCACTCTACCTTTTTTCAAGCTTAGCCAACAATTTGAGTTTATAAGATTGAATTCCGGGCAATTTATAGTATTTCATTGAAATATCCACCCATTTGACTGCCAGTTCAACTCTGTCGGTAAGCTCACAGGCCACGGCAATATTATATGCTGCAACAGAAGAGACTACAGGGTCTTTAACCTTAATCTCCTCCAGCCATATATCCATAGCCTCCGTCCATTTGAATTGGGAAGATAAATTATATGCTTTAGACCAGCCCGGACCTGGCAGAGTAAACAACGATCTTTGGATTGTAATCCATTCAGGGAACATTTTAGCCGCAATATCCTCACCCAGAGTAGAGGATACGCTTTTCATAGACTCAGCAGCTTTATACTTAATTGCAGCCTCCCTTACATCATTTCTTGATAGCACCTCCCAATAAACCGTATCCCTGATGTCTATCCTTTGAATCCTCTCGGTCGTGATGCCGTCATAAACATTAACTACAGTTCTTATCGGGGCAAGCAGATAGCTTGATTTGTATTTGGATGCGTAACCGGCAGATACATTGTTCAGAACGGTAGTCTTTTGGATTTCAAGCGTATCAATTGTTATTACAATGTCGGAATTAGATTTATTCGCAAGAGACATTAAATAACCTGAATCATATTTGAAATCTTTCTCCGGATAGTGGTTAAAAACATAGATACCACCCTCATCCAGATAGAGCTGCTTCTCAAGTGAAGACGCAATGGCTGTACCAAGGTTCAGTATCTGAAGGGAGTCGTTCAGAAACATCTGCTTTTCTGAAAGCTCCTTAGCTGAAAGGGATATAAAGACCGAAACCGATTTATTGTCAAAATTAACAGGGTATTGCGCAGGAATCTTCTCATCTATGTTAAAAAACCTGACAGTCGGACCACAAGAGGTCAGAACCGTAATAATCAGTGACAGGATTACCCATTTAAAATTGAAAATACTCTTCATGGCTACAAATTCTCCCAGAATTTACCCATAATAACCTCTAGCGAATCAGATGAAGCAGTAACGGTTTTTTCACCCCCCTCCTCATCAGTTTTAACTCTTACCTCCATGTTATAAGGAGGTTGCATAGTAAACAGACTCCATTTATCTCTGTTGAGCAGAGCCCGCTCTACCGACTCTCTTATCTCGTAGCAAACAACCTCAATAGACTTACTCACCGCACATGTCCTTCCAAATGCATATTTGGTAGTAACAGTCTCAATATCACCAAAATTCTCTTTTGCCTCCCTGCAGGCAGCATCATCTCCGGACAAAAATGCAACCGGAACGCCAAACTGACCGGCGTAGAGCGAATTAAATGCCGGTTCAAAGATTGGTCTCCCGTTTATCTTAAAATCCAAAACATTCAGAGACATTGTATGAGAAAGCACACCTTTTACGGTTCCGGCTCCGGAGTGAGCACCTATAAACAGGAGAGCATCGTAGGTGGAGTCAATTCCGAGAACCATCGTATGCGGTGTTCCCGGAACTCTCCCCCTTGTCAGCTTTGCTCTGCTGTCAAGTAACAGCGGATCGACATTAATATTTCCGGCATGTCCGTCTCTTACAGTAATATCGGTAGCTCCGGCAGCTACCGCCCCCTCTATTGCGGCATTAATCTCCCTCGTTAAAATAACACAGTTTCTGTCAAAGTGTGGATGTCCCGGATAGATTTCGTCAAAATTGACAATGTTTGTAACACCCTCAAAATCGACCTGGATCATAATTTTCAACGAGGTATTGCTCATAGCTTAAGAGATTAACAATTATCTAATTACATTTTCATTCCACCACAAACCGATATAACCTGGCCGGTTACATACGATGAGAGGTCACTTGCAAGGAAGAGGCATACATTTGCAACATCCTCAGGAGTTCCCCCTCTTCTTAAAGGGATCTGCTCCGCCCACTGCTTTTTGACCTCTTCAGGCAACTTGTCGGTCATATCAGTCAGTATAAAACCCGGTGCTACTGCATTGGCCCTTACTCCGCGTGAACCAAGTTCCTGTGCGATTGATTTTGTGAGACCAAGCATACCGGCCTTTGAAGCGGAATAATTTGCCTGTCCTGCGTTGCCTCCTACTCCCACAACCGAGCTCATATTTATAATTGAACCGGTCTTCTGTCTCATCATCACAGGTGTGGCAGCGTGAATGTAGTTGAAGGCACTTTTGAGGTTTATGTTTATAACCATATCCCATTGCTGTTCGGACATCCTCATCATTAACCCGTCTTTTGTGATTCCGGCGTTATTAACCAGAATATCCAGCTTTCCAAACTCTTTAACTACATCTTCGATAACTTTATGCGCCTCTTCGAAAGAGGCTGCGTTTGATGCAAGAGCCAACACTTTAACTCCATAGCTTTCAAGTTCTTTTTTTGTATTGAGACCGTTTTCGTCAATTACAAGATCTGTAAAGGCTATGTTTGCCCCTTCCGATGCATATTTAATTGCAATTGCTTTTCCAATTCCTCTGGCAGCTCCAGTTACAAGTGCCACCTTTCCTTCCAGTAATTTCATAGTATTTCAGATATTAAAATTATACAAATTTTGCGAATAGATCGTATTCATCTGCATTGTCAATTCGTACATCAACAAATGTACCAATATTTTCTTTAGATGTAAAATGTGAATGTAAACTATTTGTTTTAATTAATATTTCCCCGTCAACTTCGGGACTTTCAAACATACTTCTTGCAGTGTAGATTCCATCGCTGTATGAATCGATAAGAACCCTCTCGGTTTTACCTACCCTGGATCTGTTGTGATTCAGAGAGATGTGTGACTGCAACTCCATCAACTCCTCGTATCTCCGTTGCTTTACGGACTCTTTAATCGAATCCCTCAGGTTCATTGCCCCCCAGGTACCCTCCTCCTCAGAATAGGTGAATGCACCCAATCTTTCAAACTTTGCCATCTCTACAAACTCCAGCAGCTCTTTGAATGCCCTTTCACTCTCACCCGGGTGTCCCACAATCATAGTTGTCCGGAGAGCAATCCCCGGAACCCTGTTGCGAATTCTCTCAATGAGGCTTCTGATACTCTTTCCATCCACCGACCTTCTCATGTTGGTAAGTACTTTATCGTTGATGTGCTGTAGCGGAATATCCAGGTATTTACACATTTTCGGTTCAGATGCAATCACATCCAGAATGGAATCCGGAAATGACGCAGGATATGAGTAGAGCAACCTTATCCACTCAATTCCCCTTATCTGACAAAGTCGTTCAAGCAGATTTGCAAGCTTTCTCTCTCTGTAAAGGTCAACACCATAGTAGGTTGTATCCTGAGCAACAACGATTAGCTCCTTAACCCCTCCATCGGCCAGCGATTGCGCCTCATCGGCAAGCTCCTCCATGGGAACAGATTTATGCCCACCCCTTATTAAAGGTATTGAACAGTATGAGCAGACTCTGTCGCAACCCTCCGATATCTTGAGATATGCGTAATGGGACGGAGTTGTTAGATATCTGCGATTGTTCAGAGAGTCATTCCACGATTTTCCAAGCGCATCTATTACAGAACGGGCATCAAATGCACCAAAAAAGCCATCCACCTCCGGAATCTCTTTAATGAGCTCCTCTCTGTACCTTTGTGACAGGCAGCCAAAAACAAATATCCTCTTAATAACGCCCCGCTTTTTTGCCTCAACAGCCGTAAGAATAGCCTCCACCGACTCCTCTTTTGCATCTTTGATAAAGCCACAGGTGTTTATGATAAGGGTATCCGCACCTGCAGCAGAGATATCTTCACTTTCCTGAACAATCCCGATTTTTGAATCATAAATCTGCTTAAGGAGATGTTCGGAGTCCACTCTGTTTTTGGAACATCCTAATGTTATCAGCTTTACCCTTTCCGGCATCTACTCCTGAGGTGTTGCGCTCTCTTCAGGTTTTTCAAAGTCAAGAGAGGCATATTTTTTCAGCTGATTGTACCATTCAGTAACCTTCTTCATATGAGAGACATAAAACCTATCTCTGTCATAATCGGGAAGAGCCTTTTCGAAGAATGCCTTCAGAACATCCGGAGAAGATTTTGAGTCCGGTGCCGTTTCATCTCCCAGTAAGGCAGCCATTTTTTCAAAAACTGACATTAGGGAGACCTCTTCGTTGTTTGTATATATCGAAATCTCAGAAAGAGTTGTTATTCTGGCATTTATCCCGTACATGTTTCTTTTGCCTGTAGCTAATGATTCTGCAATCACACCAGCGTTTGCCTGTGCAATAAATTTGAAAAGTCCCGGTTCACCGGAAACCGACAGGATTTTTTTAAGGTCTGTTTTACTCATAACTAATTTATTTATTGTATTCCTCTATCTTTTTTAATCTTTTCGTATGCCTCCGCAATACTTTTAAATCTCTCTTCGGATGCTTTCTGAACATCGGGACCAAGGTGTGAGACCTTATCGGGATGGTGTTTTATTGCCAGCCTTTTATAGGCTCTCTTAACCTCATCGTCAGTTGCGTTTTTATCAATCTCAAGTATCTGGTAAGCAGATTCTATGCCATTATCAAACATAGCAAATATTGCTTCGCTCTCGCGTACCGACAGTGAGATAGCAAGGGCAATCTCTCTCAGGACTTTCAGTTCGGCACTGCTTACGGTACCATCGGCACGGGCAATTCCTGTAAGATAGTGAAGCAGCTGGAGTCTGGCCTCACTATTCATAAAGCGCTGTATCTGGGCGCCTACCGATTTTATATCAATCTCTTTTTCAAGCAGATCTTTCAGATACCGGGTTGCTTCGGCTGCTGCATCAGGTCCGAAATTGTCGCTGATAAATTTTTTCACGAAGTCCAGTTCCGACTTCATAATTCGCTGATCGGCCTTCATTACTGCCGATGAGAGCACTAAAAGTGAAACCAGAAAGCTGTTCCGCTCCTCGGCAGGCGAAAAGCTGCCGGGTCTGTTATAATTTATGCCGGGCTCTCCGTTCGGAGTCTTGCCCCCCTCAAGAAACGAGGCAATAGTATAACCAAGAATACCACCGATAGGCCCGCCCAATGCCCAGCCTATTGCACCGCTAATCCATTTACCGTATCCCATTAATTTTCTGAAATTTTATATTTTAAATCTTTAAGAATATCTAAAATCTGTGGCAAAACTGCTCTTTTGCCATCGGTATATATTATATAGTCGGCTCCCGAAAACCGCTCTGAATCATCAATCTGACTGTTGATTCTGTGATAAACCAACTCCTGTGTCAGGCTATCCCGCTTCATCACTCTTTTAACCCTGATTTCGAGTGGGGCAGTCACTACCACAACTTTATCTGCAATATGGTGAAATACCGGAGCCTCAAAGAATATGGCACTTTCAAATATAACAATCTGAACACCCTCTCTTTCCCGCTCTTCCCGCCATCTCTCAAAGTCTGCAAGAACTCTCGGGTGGACAATTGCATTAACCTCTTTCAGTAATTGAGTGTCATTGAAAATTCTGGCAGCCATTATATCCCTTCTCAAAACTCCATCGTTTACAATCTCATCTCCAAGCAGTGCAACAAGTTCGTTTATGAGATTCTTATCATTCAGATAGAGCTCTTTAGCTCTGGTATCTGCAATATATGCAGGGATACCCAGCTTTGAGAATATTCTAACGGCGTATGATTTACCGCTCCCGATTCCACCCGTGCAGACAAGACAGATCATCTCTATTTTTTTTGAAGTTCAGGTTTCACTATTTTGCACTCCACAAATCCCGGTACAAGTCTGAATTCAAGAACTCCCGGAATTAATTTTTCTGAATTGGGAGCTACAAGGGTATCAGTACTTTTTTCAATTTGCCTGTAATCTATCCGCAAATCTGTAAAAACAGGATTCTCATCCTTTGATAAGCCGAAGGGGAGCCTGTAGAGAAGTTTTACCTCTGCCGGATTCAGATTAACCGTCACACCTTCAGGAAGGTTATCCACTTTAACCGGCAGAGTGACCTCCTTTTCGACATACCTTTCAACATTAAGAGAATAGAGCACCTCATCCTGAGAGATGCTGGCTCCGGCAACACTCTCCAGTTTAACAACTCCGTTTATATTGTTTCCGGCCTTTTCGATCTTAATTAATTGTGTATAAACAGTATCAATCTTATCAATAATAGCGGACTCTCCGTAAAGTGTTATATATGGGGGGGTTAATTTTATCTCTCCCGATCTCATATATTGCTCTTTATATGTTATTGAGCTTTTAACTCCTACAGGAACGTTTTTCTGGGATACGCCTTTAAATTTGAAGAAGAGGGTATCGGTATTCAGATTCTCAATAATAATTTTATCGCCGGTTGCAGAGCTTATCAAATCTCTTACCTCTGAGGTGAGCATATAATAGCTCCCACTCTCACCGCTCACCTTTCTGAATACTCTGTTTTCAGGAGCGATGGTAATGAACGGTTCCGCCTTTCCGAATTTGTATTGGAGGATATAAAAGCCAGATGTTCTAGCTCTTATATTTAACTTATTCTCTGAGAGAGCCTCAGGAGCTTTCCCGCCCAGAGAGCTCTTAGCCAGAACACCGAACTGAAAAAAGTAGCTGTAGTTGTCAGACAACTTATGGACCGACCAAATGACAAAAGCAAGAAAGAGACAGAACAAAAATTGTAAAAGTCGTCTGCCTCTTTCGTAACTGATTATAGATCTGGTGAGCCTGAACATAGTTTGCCGGGTACTACTTACCGGCAGGAATATCTGTGATATCCTTTACAATGGCCGATTTGTCAATCCTTAGTTTAACATTGCTGTCAACCTCAACAAGTACATACTGATCCCTGACTTCGGCAACAACTCCGTAAATTCCACCCAGAGTAACAACTTTATCTCCCTTCTCCAGACTATTTCTGAACTTAGCCAGCTCCTTCTGTTTTTTCTGCTGCGGACGGATCATGAAGAAGTACATTACGACAAAGATCAATCCCATCATAATAAGGAAACTCCAGTTACCACTTCCAGCAGGTGCAGTTTGTTGAAGAATTACATTAAAATTCATACTTTTTTAACATTTAGTAAATATTAGTGCAAATTTAGTTATTCTGATGACCCTACCAAACCTCTGCCGCTTTTTTCTATCTTCCCCTTCTCTTTTAGTGATAGTAAAATCTTGTCCAGCATACCGTTAACAAACACCTTGCTGTTAGGGGTGCTGTAAAATTTGGAGAGCTCTACATATTCATTTATAGTAACCTTTAAAGGGATATTCGGGAATGATACCGCCTCTGCAATACCCATCACAATCAAGGCAATATCGGTTGCAGCCAATCTATCTGTCTCCCAGTTTAATACATACTCCGACATTAGACTTGTATACTCCGAATATCTTATCATCGAGACATTGAGCAACCTCAGAGCATAGTCTTTATCATCGTCTTTAAGGAATACGCCCGGGTGAGAATTATCATCATTTTCCTGCTGCGAACTCAGCCGCTTGGTTATAATATTGATCACAAAAGCCAGATCATCGGTCCAGTAGAGGTTGGCATCTTCGAGTATTGTGTACAACTCATCGGAATCCTCGAGCTCCTCTTCAAAAATAGTTGTGACCAGTCTTAAATCGGAAGTGAAGGAATCTTCTGTTGAGTTCATATAAGTGTTAAAATACTCCCTGGTCGCAATTGCAGAATATAATTTTTTAATGAAAGAGTCGTAGTCGCTCCACCTTAAACCACGTTTATTGCAAAAACCGGAAATATCGGTATCCTCTTCCAGTTTTGAGATGAGTCTGTTGTTCACGAATCTCATATTGGGATTAGCCTCCTGAGGTGTAGGGTGAAATTTTTTCAACCCCGCATCTATCTTCTGCTCTGCAACTTTTTTCAAGGCTCCGGGTAATGAGAGTAAAAAAAAGTAGAGTTCTAAAGTTTTATCACAACTCATTATCAACTCCTTTTCCGCCCCGGAAAATGAATCCGAACCTGAATTCACACGACTGAAAAGAACTTTGAAAACCTTAATACGAATCAATCTTCTGCTGATCATAAATAACCATTATTATCAAATATTTTGCAAAGATAGATTTTTGTGCATAAAAAATAATTTTATCTTTGTGAGACAAACTTAAAAACGACGAAAATGTACTTCGAGGATTTTGACAGCGCAGATATGCAAGAGCGTAATGGAGATGATGTTTATTCAAAACCGGTAAGAGCAGGCAAAAGAACCTACTTCTTTGATGTAAAAGCAACTAAGAACAACGATTACTACCTTACTATTACCGAAAGCAAAAGAAGGGTAGACAAAGATGGAAGGTTTGTTTACGACAAACACAAGATTTTCCTTTACAAAGAGGATTTTGAGAAGTTTTCACAAGGGTTGGAGGAGATTATCCAGTATATCAAAGAGCGCATCTCCCTCACTCCGGAAAAATATCAAAAAGAGTCGGCGACTCCGTCGTTTTCGGATGTAAATTTTGAAGAGCTCTAATATAAAAAACTTAAGATAAAATTTAAGAAGCTGTCAGGTAAATAATTGACAGTTTCTTTTTTTTTACCTCAATTGTAACTGAAATTTTCTCTCATATTATTATAATAATTTCACTATTTTTGGCTACAGCATTGACTTTTCCGGGATATTTTACAATTTTCTACAGGTTGGAAAGAGGGTTTACGAATATTGATTTTTCAAACAGTGAAGTTTTGAAAGAGGCACTCAGATGCGGTGCCCGGGAGGCTTACGTATATATATTTAACAACTATCACGGCAGTTTATACTCTTATGCGCTCAGAATTCTCAATGACGAAAATGAGGCTCAGGAGTGTGTACAGTCTACCTTTTTTCATATCTGGGATATAAGAGAGAGACTTGAAATTAAAGAATCTATCCGCTCATACCTTTACAAATCGGTATATAACAATTCAATAACTGCTATCAGAAAAAGAAGGGCGGTTGATAAGTACGAGGAGAAGGGTTTGGCAGATCTCTACTTTTCAAGAGTTATCCAGTCGCCGGAAGCCGAGATAAGACTAATCGACTCTGAGACACGAAAAGAGATTATCAACTCAATAAACTCCCTTCCTCAACGGTGTCGGGAGATATTTATAAAATGCAAAATCGGCGGAAAGAGTTATGTGGAAGTTGCATCTATGCTCAATATCTCTGTGAATACCGTCGAGAACCAAATGTCCATTGCTCTGAAAAAACTGAGAGAACAATTAAAATATCTTATTTTCCTTTAGTGGTCAGACTCTCTTTTTGCGTCTTATTAAATATTTAGAAAAATATGCAAAAAGAGAAGAACAGCAACACAGATTATCTTTTATCCAGAATCCTATCGGGTAAGGCCGATTCCAACGAAGTAGAGAGGTTTGCACTTTGGATTAAAGAGACTCAGAATGAGAGATATTTCGAAGAATATAAAGAGGTATGGCATACACTGACAAGTGTTAATCCTGAAGGTGCGGTCAGTGACAAATCTCTGAAATCACTCCTGAACTATATTGAAAAGAGCAGGCGTAAGCAACGACTGAGAAAAAGAGTACTCTATACAGTTTCGGCAGCTGCATCGCTCATATTGCTGGCTGGCCTCTACACACTTATATATATGCCTGATTCATCGGGTGATTACAGCAAACTAGCCTTTTCAAGGCTTAAATACAATGATGAATCAATTAAGGTAGAGCTATCCGACGGAAGTGTAATCAACCCGCTTGGCAAACAGACCGGAGCCGCATTGGCAGATCAGATAAGTTTAACCGATGACAATCTCTCAGAAAACATAAGAGAGTTAAGCTATCTGAACAGTGAAAAGAGCAAAACGGCAAAGTCTGACACTCTTAAATTCAACTCTGTTACAATACCCCCCGGGGAGAGATTTGTAATAGTCCTCTCCGATGGTACAAAAGTATATTTACACTCAGGATCTTACCTCAGATACCCTGTAAGTTTCGGATCTACATCCAGAAATGTTACTCTTGAGGGCAGGGCCTATTTTGACGTCTCAAAGTCAAAAGTCCCGTTTATAGTATCAACCGAAGATATGAAGGTTGAGGTGCTGGGAACAACTTTTGATGTTGAAGCAAAGAGAAGTGCAGCAAAATCTTCGGTAATTCTCATCGAGGGTTCGGTTAAGGTACACACCGACGGAATAAGCCGGATTATCAGCCCCGACGAGATGTTTTCATTCAACAGAGAGGACCGTGAAACGAGTGTAAAGAGTGTAGACTCAAGAGCAATGACCCAGTGGAAAGATGGTATTCTGGTTCTTAGGGATATATCTTTCAATGATATGCTGGAGAGTCTCTCTGTATGGTACGGGGTAGAGATTGTAAACAAAACATCGGTTTCGGTTAACGAACGATTTAACGGAAAATTTGACAGAGAGAATATAGAGGCCGCTGTTAAAACGGTGGCTTTGAGTGCTAAAGTAAGATACAGAATAGATAAGGGGAAATTAATTATAGTAGACTATAAATAAAAAAGCGGGAGAATTAAGGCGTGGTAAACTTTATCCCTCCCGCATAGCTGATCAATTCCAAGTATTAACCAGTAATTTGCAAAACTATGAAAACTTTTTCACAAAAGAGAAAAAAGTGCTTTCACGGGTGGCGTTCTTTGAAGCATTTTCTATTTTTACCGATAGTTTTTTTCATCCTGGCCCCTCCACCTCTCTCTGCTGAAAATCAGCAGGAAAAAATCACAATCAACCTAAAAAATGCCCCAATAACCGAATTTTTCAGGGAGATTGAAAAGCTCACCACATTTAAGTTTTTTTACAAAAGCTCACAGGTTGTCTCTTTCCCCAACATTACCATTGATGCGAAAGAGCAGCCTCTTACCTCAGTTCTGAACAGTGTATTTGCAAAGTCAAATCTCACCTATTCATTCAATGAGAAGCAGATTGTCATTCAGGAGAAAAGTACATCTCAGACACAATCTCAACTGATTAAAATTAAAGGTGTTGTAACGGACAGATCCCAGGTTCCCATAGCCGGAGTTGCCGTGATGGTTGTAGGGACCAAGCGGGGAACATATACCGATGAAAACGGGAAATTCGAAATAGATATACCGCGTGCCAGAGGCACCTCGGTAAGTTTTTCTATGATAGGTATGAATACCCAGATCCTCTACCCCGACGATAAAACATTTTATCAGATAGTAATGGCAGAGAGCCAGCTTCAATTATCGGATGCAGTCGTAACCGGATACCAGACTCTTCCGAGAGAGAGGGTAACCGGAGCATTCACAACACTTGATTCAACTCTTTTAGCAAGAGAGAGAAGTTTCAGTTTGAAGGATAAACTGGAAGGGTTGGTTCCCGGACTCTACTTTGAACCCAACTACGTTGAAGACCAGTATCCTACCGATCAGGCCAGCAGAAGTATTATAATAAGAGGTGCAAGCACATTCGGAGACAGCAATCCGCTTATTGTAATAGACGGTTTTCCTGTAAGTTCGGCATCAAATCCGTGGACATCGATAAACCCCGATGATATTCAGAATGTAACAGTTTTGAAGGATGCATCAGCAGCCTCAATCTGGGGTGCTCAGGCAGCCAACGGTGTAATTGTAATCACTACAAAAAGAGGGCAAAGCACAACTCCTAAAGTAGATGTTGCCGTCGATTTCTATGCACAAGCTGCACCGAACCTTAACAAAATTCCTTGGGCCAGCAGCGAACAGGCTGTTGAGTTGTACAAGTGGATGGCATTTCAGACAACATATCTCGATCAATTTAAGACTAATGCTTCTATTTACGATAAATACGACCTTGCACCTGCTATCAAAACCATCGCCGGAGCAATGAGAGGTGTAATAACCATGGAGCAAGCAAATGCTCAGCTTGATGAGTTGAAGAAAATTGATGTAAGGGACGAATTTGCACAGCTTTTTCTGAACAAGCTTGAGACAAACGTTAAAGCAAACGTTGCCTACCAGATAGGGAGTAAAACTCACAATTTCAGGACCTCGATAACTGCATCGTCAAATAAGAAATACAGCAAAGGGAACGAGAAGAGTGATTACATAATAAGTATGAACGAACAACTTGCCCCTGTTAAGTGGATGACAGTTGCCTTTGGTGCGAATATCAATCTTAACGAAAGCAAAAATAACGGAATGGACATTAAGGAGCTCAACTACATAAATCAGATGTCCAGAATTCTTGATGATAACGGTAATTATTTGCCAATGAATGCCCAGGACTCCAGAAATACCTACGACTCATACTATGCATTGAGCACAGCTTGTCGCCGGGATACAGTTGCTAAATACAAACTCCCTTATGACTGGGACTGGAATCTAAAGAGAGAGGCCGACAATAGGGATAACACCGAAAAGAACTCCGATATAAGGCTAACTGCAAAGGTTAACCTCATGCCTGTAACCGGACTGAGCATAGAGCTCTCTTACCAGTATCAGTATATCAACAGATATTTAAGAGAGTACTACAACGAAAACTCCTGGACAGTAAGAAACCAGGTAAACAACAATGCCAGAATGGATGGAACCTACCCTGTTCCTCCGGGCGGAATGCTCTACGAGAACAAACGTTTCGGAGCCGGAAATAACTACAGAGGTCAGGTGACCTATGATAAGAAATTCGGGGAGCACTCATTGAAGGTGATGGCCGGTACAGATTGGCGCAAAGATTACTACGATGAAAACCCATACGGATATTACGGATATGATCCACAGGCTCTCACTTATGCATCCGGACTGGATTTCAAGACTCCAATCACTCCAAAACTTTCAGGTCAGTCCAATTATTACCAGACCGTTCCAATGATTCCGGGTAAATATTACTTTAGTATTAACGGAAGGGACGACAGATATGTATCCTACTTCGGTAATCTGGGCTACTCATATAAAAACAGATATGATTTAACCGGAAGTATAAGGCTCGATAAGACAAATCTTTTCGGAAGCTCATCGGACTCACCTAATCTGCCTCAATGGTCTGTAGGTATCGGCTGGCAGATAACCCAGGAGGAGTTTGCAAAGAAATACAAAAAAGAGGTCAATTATTTGAAATTAAGAGCATCATACGGATGGAACGGATATATTGACAAGAGTGCGGCCCCTTACCTTTACGGCTATCCATGGACCGACCC
>CAZFTS010000001.1:0-179315 GCA_964521685.1 uncultured Muribaculaceae bacterium | reverse complement strand
AAAATCCGCATAAATCTTTCGGATACCTCAGGTCAGAGGAGTTTTCGGGTATAATTAGCGAGTTTATTGGTATTAAACCAGATACGTTTACTAAGAAGATATTCAGAAAAATTAAAGATCTGTTCAGGTAAATATCGAAAAGTTAAAATGAGAGGTTAGCAACAAAATTGTTAACCTTTTTTTATTTCAGATCATCTTCTTTATGAATATTCAAAAGTTAAATCGTGAAAGAGGATAATTTTATTGACTGGGAATTAATAGAGAGGAGCTTTAATGATACTCTGGGTTCAGCTGAGGAGGAGAAGCTGAAAAAGTGGTTGGCACAATCGGAGAAGCACAGAGTTTTTTACAATTCAGCCATTCAGGGTGGATATACAGATCCATTATACGGTATCGGGGCAGATAAGCTTAATTCAATTAAAAGGGATTTTTTAACCAAGATTAAGAAAAGAGATGTTGTGCGGCAAAATAGAGGGAAGTATATTAAAGTTGCAGCGGCAGTAGTAATTCCTCTTTTTATTTCATTATCTGTATTATTTTTCAACTCGCCATTAAGGAGAGAGAGACAATCTCCTCAGTTTGATTTTAAGCCAGGTACAAGTAAGGCAATACTTGTTTTGGAAAGTGGGAGTACCATAAACTTAAGCAATGACAGCACATTGATTAAAGATGGAGTTACAAAAATTGTAAACCACAATAGACAACTGGTTTACGAAAGCAATCATAACAAAGTGTCTGAGAGCTACAAAGAGGAAGTAATTGTAAAAAACAAGTTATTGGTTCCTCGTGGCGGGGAGTATGTAATTGTTCTTTCAGATGGGACCAGAGTTTGGCTTAATTCTGATTCACAGCTTGAGTATCCTGTTAAATTTATAGGGGAGACCAGAGAGGTAACTTTGACAGGAGAGGGATACTTTGAGGTTACTAAAAACAGTAAAGTACCATTTATAGTGAAATCGGAAGATTTTAGTGTAAGAGTTGTTGGAACATCATTCAATATAAACTCTTATAAAGATATGAACAGATCGGATATTACAGTCGAGACAGGAGCCGTTGATGTTATAAGACCTTCAGGAAAAGTTACCAGAGTCAATAAATATCAGCAGCTTATTGTTAACAGACTTACGAATGAACAAATTGTTCAGACTGTTGATGCCGGAGTTGCAATGTCCTGGAAAAATGGATTCTTTTACTTTGATAAAGAGCCTCTTGATAATATTATTAAAAAGATTTCAAGATGGTATGATGTAAATACGGTAATTACATCTGACTCTTTGAGTAAGATGAGGTTTTTTGGAGAGGTTATCAAATATGGAAATGCAAGCGAAGTTCTGGAGATGTTGTCACTAACAGGAGAGATTAAATATGAGATACTAAATGATAAAATAATAATATCACCAAAGTCACCTAAATAAGCTTCTTATCTTAAACTTTAAACTATGGCAGAAAAAAACATGAAAAAGCAGGATGGAATATGTGAGAATTTATTCCATAAACTTGTTTTCTCTTTGTTGTTAATGGTTATTCCTTTAACGACAATTTTGGCTCAGGGAGAAAAAATCATCTCAATTAATGTTAAGGATGCTTCTCTGGAATCGATCCTTAAACAGATTGGGCAAAAAAGTAATTGTGCCCTTTTATACAATTACGATGAGATCTCAAAATTTAATGGAATTACAATTGATGCTACTAACCAGAGTGTTTCAAGTGTGTTAACAAAAGTTCTTGTTAATACCGGACTTACCCACAAAATCAATGATAACACAATTGTAATAAGTAAAGTTCCTGTTCAGACACCCGAAACAAAAAGAAAGATAAACGGGAAGGTAACAGTAGCATCGGGGGAGCCGATTGTTGGTGCTAATATACTGGTCAAAGGTACATTATCCGGAAATTTTACCGATGAAAACGGTATGTTTGAATTGACAATCGATTCAAAAGCAAAAGTAATTGTGGCCTCTTGCGTTGGATTTAAAACTAAAGAGCTATTTATCAATGACAATTCCTATTTTAATATTATTCTTGAGTCAACAGAGTATCAGATAGGAGAGCTTGTTGTTGTTCAGACAGGTTACCAATCTTTGTCAAAAAGAGAACTTGCAAGTTCAATCTTTCAGGTAGATCAGGAAAAGATTAACCTTCCTTCCAAACTTTCTGTAGACCAGATGTTGGCAGGTCAGATTCCCGGGATGCTGGTTTTACAGACATCAGGTGAACCCAGTGCCACACCTACTATCAGGATCAGAGGAACTTCTTCAATAATAGGAGGGAGATCTCCATTATGGGTGCTTGATGGAATAATTCTTGAAGATCAGGTTAATGTAGATGTCTCCAATCTAAATTCACCGGATGCTCCTTATCTGATAGGTAATGCAATAGCAGGGATTAATCCAAAAGATATTGAAACCATAACAGTATTGAAAGATGCATCGGCGACTGCAATTTATGGCTCAAGGGCTGCCAACGGTGTTATTGTTGTAACTACCAAAAAGGGAAAAATCGGGAAGGCATCAATCAGCTACTCCGGAAGCATTACTGTCAACAGAAGAATAGGCTACGGTGATTTGCAACTTATGAACTCCGGAGAGAGGATAAGATTGTCACAGGAGATTATTAACGATAAAATAAAATTTTCCAGAGTACCCATAAAGCTTGGATATGAAGGTCTGCTTCTGGACTATTACAACAATGTAATATCATATGATGAATTCAGCAGCCAGGTTCAGAAACTTGCTTCAAATAATACCGACTGGTATGATATATTATTCAGGAATTCAATTACAAATAATCATTCAGTAAATATTAGCGGGGGTTCGGACAGAACCACATACTATGCATCTCTTGGGTATAATAAAAATATTGGTACAGCCAAAGGAAGTGATAGTGAGAGGTTTTCGGGAATGGCAAAGGTTAATTCATGGCTCACAAAGAAGTTCTATCTGGGATTTCAGATGAATGCGTCAAATACAAGAAATAATGGCTTTCACTCATCGGTCAATCCAAATACTTATGCTTACGAGACTGCAAGGACAATTGCATGTTATAATGATGATGGTTCGTATTTTATGTATCCGACACAGCAAAAATCCCAGACTGCAATAAGTATTGCCCCAAAAGAGGAGTTGTTATACAATATTGTTAATGAATTAAATCTGACCGGTTCCAACAGTAATGTTACAAATCTTACTGCTCAGTTAAACATTCAGTACAACTTCCTGCCCTCTGTTCGCTATAAGCTGCTCGGTGGATTTGATCAATCAAAAACAAATACTCAAACCTGGGCTAAGGAGTCTTCAAACTATGTATCAATGATTAGAAGATGGAATCCGGGGACACTTGTGCAAGGCTCTGCCGATTTTGATGCTTGTCCAATACCCTGGGGAGGAATAATTTCAAATAATGATCAGAGGAAAGATTCTTATACTCTCAGAAATTCAGTTGAATACAGCGAAATGCTCTCAGAGAAACATCTCCTTAATATTTTGGCATCAATGGAGTTGAGAAGCGTTAAATACAAAGGATTCTCAGGTACTTATTATGGTTGGCAACCTGAAAGGGGGCAAACAGTATCCCCAGCTCTGACAACAGGCTATTATTCGGTTTTAAGTTCTCTCAGACCGACCATCACCGATAATATTTCAAATAATGTCTCCTGGATTGGTTCGGCCACATATTCATATAAAGATAAATTTACTGTTAATGCCAATATCAGGGCCGATGGTTCTAATAACTTCGGAGACAATCCTCAATACAGATTTTTGCCAATCTGGTCAATGGCAGGTAAATATACATTAAGTAATGAAAATTTCCTTAAAGGGAACTCAATAATTAAGTACTTAGCCGTCAGATCTTCATATGGAATCCAAGGTAATATAGATAAAGCTACCTCCCCGGATTTGATTATTCAGGTTGGCTCAAAAAATGGAACAACAGGGCTTGATGAGTCTTACTTTAAATATCTCCCGAATCCCGATCTGAGATGGGAGCAAACAAACTCTTTTAATGCGGGAGTCGACTTTTCACTAATAAATCATAAAGAAGCAGATTTTACCGATGTTATATCGGGTTCAATTGATTTTTATAATAAATACGGACATGAGATAATTGTTGTCAGAAGAGTTTCACAGGTAATAGGAATGGATCAGGTTAAGGTTAACGGTGGAAAAGTCAGGAATACGGGATTTGAGGGGATATTAAATATAACACCCTATCAAACAAAGGACTTCAGTTTAACTACCAAATTTATTTTCTCATATAATGAGAATAAACTTCTGGAAGCAAATAAAGAGTTGAATATAACTTTTGAGAATAAAATCTCAGGAAATGCACTGATTGAAGGGTTACCTCTGGGATCTTTTTATTCTTATGAGTTTGCAGGCTTGAATGAGAACTATGGCTTTCCAATGTTCTTAAACAACAGTGGTCAAAGAAAGTACACTGTATATTCAGATGAGATGAATGTTGTGTACTCAGGAGTAAACATTCCGGCATTCTCCGGTGGTTTTGAGATATCTTCAAGGTATAAAGGATTTCATGTCAGTCTGAATTTCCAAGGTGCGGCAGGTGGTTCGGCCAGATTGCCAAATATCTATAGAACAAATTATTATGCCGTTTTTGATCCTTTGGCAAATGTTACAAAAGATATGAATAACAGGTGGAGAAAACCGGGAGATGAAGTTAATACAACAATTCCTGCAATATGGGATAACGACAAGTTCCAAATTGCTCAGAATGAATTAAACTTTCCTGCAAATCTGAGCTTGGGAAAGACTCCTCTTGAAATGTATGACAGAAGTACCATCAGGGTTGCAAAAACAGACAATTTAAGACTAAGGAGTATAAATGTATCATATGTGTTTCCGGCAGAAAAAATTAAAAAATTGGGTGTTCAGTCTTTGATCCTCAATGCCCAGGCCGAGAATATATTTATACTCACCGATAAGAGATGGCAGGGAAGAGATCCGGAATCTGGTTCCTCAAATACTCCAATTCCTATGGTGTTTACTTTTGGTTTAAACTTAATGTTTTAATATTAAATGGATAAAAAGATGAAAAAAATATTTTTTCTAATAATATTGAATACGATTTTAGTGAGCTCTTGTTCCAGGTTTCTGGAACAATCGTCACAAGATCTTATCAGACCGGTCTCTGTTGCACACTTCAAGGAGCTTTTACAGGGGGAGGCATATTTTAAGGATATCTTAAAAAATGGATGGTTTATTGAAGCCATGACAGATAACTTTATGGCAAGAGATCCTCAATATGCAACAACGGTGGCAAATACTAAGGCAGATTATTGTAAATATGCATTTCAATGGGCTAAGGATCTGGAAACTCCAGAGGGAATATTTACTGATAATTTGTTCAGAACCATTTACAAAAACATTCTGGCTGCGAATATATGTATTGAGGCTCTTGATAAGATGACAGGAACCGAAGATGAAAAGAACGTTTTAAAGGGACAAGCCTATTTTACAAGAGCATATGGCTATTTTATTTTGGCAAATTTATATTCAAAGCCTTATAATGAGGCAAATGACGATGATTTGTGTGTACCGCTAATTACCAGTACTGTCCCATCTCTGAACAGATATCCCAGAGCAACAATAAAAGAGATATGGGATTTAATAAGCAGGGATATAGAAATTTCAGTAGAGGCACTTGCAAAAGACAAGGTAAAGCGAACCTTCTATGAGATTAATTACAAAGCGTCTCTTATACTTGCAACCAGAATATTTCTCTATATGGAGGATTTTCAGAAGGTAATCACCTACGGAGAAAAATATCTGCTTATAACTTCTGAGTTAAAAGACATATCTGCAATAACTACAAGCCCAAGCGGTAGTGGGTCAAATGCCACAAAATGTTTCTTGTATCCATTTGAAAACAATGAAATTGCATGGACTTTTGGCCCCATGACAGGTGCTTCAATCCTGGGAACTTACTGGTACTTCACCTCGGATAAAGTTGGATTGTCACCTATTTGCATGGGGGCATCTGCAGGTGTTGAAGGTGCTCTTATTGATACTTATACCAGCACTGACAGAAGAAGGAACTGGTGGTTTGTACAGCCATCGGGACAACCGGGTGCAATTTTGGCGTCTGTAGTACATCAGCCTACTAAATTCAGTTATTATGACAATGTAAGGTTTACACAGAATATGAGAACAGCTGAAGTGTATCTGAATCTTGCTGAGGCTTATATTCGTTCATCAAATCCACAAAACAGTACAGCTGTAACCTATCTGAATACTCTCAGATCTAAAAGAATCGGGAGTTATGTCCCTTTGACTGTTGCCGGTTTTGCAAATAAAGAGGCTCTTCTGAAATTTACTCTGGAAGAGAGAAGAAGAGAGCTCTGTTTTGAAGAGTTTCACCGCTGGTGGGACCTAAGACGTTCAGGAATGCCGGCAATTACACACTACTGGCTTGCAGATAAATATGTTCTGAACGAGAAAGATCCTGCTTATCTTCTCAACTTCCCGAAAGAAGAACTGGATTTTAATAATCTTTTGGTTCCAAACAATCGTCCTGAGAGACCAAAATCAAATTAAACTTACCGTTATGAGAAAAATATATACATTACTATTACTCACTGTTCTGCTATTCTCCTGTTCTCTTAAAGATGAATTTGACTCTGTAATAGAGATGACAGAGAAGCAGCCCGCTTTTGATGTTTCAACAGAATATGGTCAGGCAATAAAATCAATGTTTGATAAATATGGATTACTTTTTAATCCATCATTCACATTGGAGGAGTTTAAATGGGACTGGAGTACAATAAACTCTGTTTATGGCCCCAATACAACAGGATTCAGATATACAAACGGTAATACCTCTTATGTTAAAGAGGTTATAGACTCTGTCAATAAATGGGTATTCAGGATTTTTCCCGATAGCTTTATTGCCGGGAGGATGCCCAGGAAGATATATATGTGTGACACATTGTGCAACAGATATTTGCTGTCAAATAACCTTGTTTACAGATGGTATGCAGGTGATATCAAGACAAATTTTATGATGATTGGATATGTCTCTGACAGATTTAATACGGAGAAGAAAAAGAGGTCATTGATCGAGTCATGGGTATCACTTTTTGTAGAAAGAATGGTAAGTTCTTCAAATTTATCGATACCTGCCTCTTTTACGGATTTAAGTACAGATGGTTATGCTAAAGTCACCTTTACAAACGCAGAAGATGTTATTACAAATTACGGACTACTCAAAAAGGGAAGAACTGGTCAGAACACAGGTTCAGCTACAGCTGCATGGAATAAAACCACACCTGCTCAGGACTTTGGAGATTTTGTTGCATTCATTATATATGTACCTGATCCGGAAAAGCAAACAGCTTACAATAAGAATGTTAAGATTAAACAAAAGGTAGATATTGTTAAAGATTATTTTCAAACCAATTTAAATATTACACTGCCTTACTGGCCAAGATTATAATGAAAAAAATATTAATAATTGTATTTATATTATGTAGTAAATTGATTTCTGCCCAGGGAATAGAATTCAATACTCATAGTACCTGGCAGGAGTTGATTTCAACTGCAGCTTCTAAGAATAAGCTGATTTTTCTGGACTGTTACACTACCTGGTGCGGACCTTGTAAAGGGATGGCAGCAGATGTTTTTACCGATAAAACAGTAGGAGAATTTATGAACAGCAACTTCATTTGTACCAAAAGAGATATGGAAAAGGGGGAGGGAGCCGACCTGAATAAAAAGTATAAAGCATTTATCCCGGGTTATCCTACCTATTTGTTAATTAACTCTAATGGAGAGGTAGTCTATCAGGCAGCCGGATATATGAAAGCAGATAAGTTTATTCAGTCGATGAAAGAGGGCCTCGAGAAGAGGTCGTGGATTGTCTACAAGAAGAGATTCGATGAAGGAGAGAGGTCATGGGACTTTTTAAAGGAGTTTCTGGAGATGCTGGAAACTTCATATCAGAATAAAATTAAAGAGGAGGTACGATCTTATGCATTAAATAATATAACTTTTGACATAATATCAGAAAGCAAACCGGCATATGATATCTTCCGAAAATATTGGACAGATGTGACATCACCAGTCTTTAAGCAGTTTATTTCAGGTTCTGTTATTTACAGAAAATACAAGGATTCTGAAACTGAGATTAATAATTGGGCGGGTAAATTATATGAGAGGAGAGTAAGATTAATGTGTGATTCTTTAGTAAAATCGGGGATAAAGGCTTATGACCTGGCTGCTGCAAACGACATACTTACAGTTATCAGGAAGAGTTATGTTAAAGACAGAGAAGAGTTGATTGCAAGGTTACTTGTGCTGAACTCCATTGCAGAAAATAAAACACAATCTTTCTTTGAGATAATTGAAAATGCAAAATCATTTGGACTTTTAAGGAGCTATTCGAATTCTCTCTCTTTTATTTGCAGGGAGTATTTTAAGAGTAGCAATGATAAAAAAATAATTTCCAAATGTTTAAAATTGACGGAAATAGATACTGTCTCTAATTTTCTCTCTCCTGAAATGATCAGAAACTATGCTTTTTTTGTAGAAAAATCGGGTAACTCGGTGGATTCAAAAAAATTATATAAAAAGGCCGAATCTGCAGAGAGAGATCTTAAGGAAAAATTCGGGGGGTTAATTAAATAGTTTTAAAATTTAAAATCATGAAACAATATTTGCTTTTCATTTTTGTGGTATTGGGGTTCAATATTCCTGTTTTGGCTCAAAATAGAGAGATCAGAGTTGAAGGATTCTTTTCGGGCGGAAACCCGGGAGAAAAAATAAAATTGATGACATTTCCAAAAAACAAAGGTGAGAAGCCGGTATTACTGGATAGTGTTGTTTCCGGACCTGATGGGAAGTTTTTATTTAACGGCAAAGGTCTCTCTGCAGACAAGTACCAATTGGCAATGGGCGATCAGAAATTGAGTCTCTTTCTTGATTTCTGCGCTACAAAAATTATTATCGACGAAAAAATTTCAAAGGCCAGAGTTTTGAACAATAAGGCAGATTCGATAATAAGACTGTTTGACAACAACGGATCGTCCATTGCCTTTATTCAATTGGGGATTGCTTTAACAAATAAACAGTATATGGATAAAGGTGAACAGATGCCGGACTCATTATTAAAACCAATGGTTAAGATGATGGATTCAATCCAGAGTAAAAAAGAGGAGATTCTTGAGTTGGCAAGGAGACATGGCGGCTTGGCTTTGGCCTATATTGTATCGGCAAATATGGCAGATAAATTTAAAACGAGTGACCTTAACGAAGCTTATAAAAAATTGAGCGACCCGGAGAGAGAGTCGTATTACGGGAAAAGTTTTAAATTATTACTTGATAAAATTAACAGGCTTGAAACGGGAGTTAAAGCACCGGATTTTATAAGTAAAACGCCGGATGGGAAAGAGATAAGTTTATATAGTTTTATTAAAGGGAAGAGGTTGGTTTTGATAGATTTCTGGGCCTCCTGGTGTGGACCTTGCCGGAAAGAGAACCCTAATGTTAAAGTGTTATACGAAATTGCCAATAGTAAGGGATTTGATATTATATCTGTCTCTCTTGACGAAAAGTATGATAATTGGGTAAAAGCAATAAAGGATGATGGTTTAAACTGGACTCATGTTTCTGATCTTGGAGGATGGAAAGAGAGTACTGCAGTTTTGTATAATATTACTGCTGTTCCTGCAACAGTACTGATTGATGGAAATGGAACAATAATTGAAAAAAATCTCAGAGGAGATAATCTTAAACAAAAAGTGCTTTCAATTTGTAACTAATATTGTTTATTGTCAGGAAATATTTAAATTGAGTATCTAAATTAATTTTGTATTGAGTGGATGAGTTAACACTAAGGCTGAAGATAAAAGCTCGTGAAAATGAGGCAATAGAGTATCTTTTTGACACCTATTATGAGCGTCTTTTCCTTTTCTGTGAAAAATTTATTTACAATTCGGATGCTGCTCAAGATATGGTACAAAGCGTGTTAATAAGGCTTTGGGAGAATTCTGAAAAAATTGAATTTAAACATAGCGTTAAAGCATATTTGTTTACCTCGGTTAAAAATGAGTGCCTGCAATATCTTAGAAGCCTTAAAATCAGAGACAATAACAATAGAAAATGGGCGTCAGCCTATTTGGAATCAATGAATAGTGATATTATAGATGACTCTATGTCAGAGATTTTAGATCTTATTCGTGAGTATATAAATGAATTACCTCTCCAGTGTAAAACTATCTTCAGGTATAAACTATCCAACGATTTAAAATATAGCGAAATAGCCGAGAAATTAAATGTTTCGGAAAGTGTGGTAAAAGTTCAGATTTTCAGGGCGAATAAAAAATTGAGAGAGATTTTCAGAAAAAAAAACATGAATTTGGTTCGAGCACTTATTTATTTCATTGGTATTTAGAAAGCTCTGAAAGGATCTCTTTACATTTCGAAATCTCATCAGCAGTAACTTCAATTGCGTTTTGTCCCTTTTCCAACGCTATCTGTAACACTTTTACTGCGCTTTTACTCTTTCCAAGTTCTTTAAGTTTTGAAACAATGTATGTGGCATTTTTGCAGGAAGGATAGTAATCATTTAAAAGCAGATAATGCGATTCTACTTTATCGAAAAATGAATCATTCTTTTTTACTTTGCTAAAAGTCAGATATTTTTCGAGATTGTTAATCATATTGGCAGAGATATAGTAGCTATCCATACCGGTAAAAATCTTCAGCATTTCAGATGTGCTTTTGATTGTCTTTAACTCCTTTTCGTTACCACTTAATAGTGCAGCATCATATTTCTCCTTTAACCCTTTTTCAAGAAGATCTCTTGTCTCTTTTGTTTTAATGTACTCACTCTTCAGGGTGTCGATATAATTATCATAAATAGTTGTGAACTTATCCCACTTTTTCTGTGACGAGTAGAAATCAAGTCTGGACAGTTGTGACGGTACATATATGTTTCCTCCTCCAAGAGATGCAGTTGCGATACTGTTTTTATTAGACGGAATTGTAAAAAACAGCTCTTTCAATAGCAGGATCTCTTCAAATTCTTCGGAATTCCCACTCTTTGCAACAGATGAAAGGCAGTTACTCATACTCTTACCTATAGCTCTGTTAAGTTTGCCCTCATCTTTTTTTGAAAGAGACTTTTCATTGAACAATTTAACGGCTAATGATATTAGTCTATTAATTAATTGTTTGTTATACAATGTAATTTTTTCTATTCTTGAAATGTTTAAACTGTCAAGAAATTCATTATCGTTCAGAGTTTTAAAATAATCATTAAGAACCTGTCCACCATCTAACCCGCATTTATCAAGCGCAAGAAGGTATTCGTTTAAAAAAATACGGGAACTCTCTCCCTTTTCATATTTCAATTTTAATTCTTTAATTTCAGGATATGATTTATATGCCAACTTTGCTTTTTCACCCTCTTTCAGTAGTCCTTTAACATCTCTGTATCCAAGGAATTTGTATATCAGCTCGCCATCGCTGTTTACAAATAAGAGTGTAGGGTAGGCAGTTACTCCGAATTTTTTTGCAATCAATTTTCCATCATCACTCTTTTCGGCATCCGCTTTAAAGCTTATGAAATTTGTATTAAAGAATTCACCCACCTCTGACTGTGGAAAAACATCTTTGGACAAAGCTTTACAAGGCCCGCACCATGAGGTATATATGTCAATAAAAATTGCTTTGTTCTCATTTTTTGCAATATTCAGAACATCGGCAAATCTGGCATCCCTGAAGATTATGCCTTGAGAATAGACATTGATAACAAAAGCCAGGGAGGCAAAAACAAGAATTAATTTTTTCATCATTTTTAGATTAAAGTACACTTATAAGATGAAGTTATCCCTTAAAAAGTTAACAAACAGCGCTATATTTTATATATTTGTGAATAACCGTCATTATCCTCAATTTTACTCATAAGAAATTCTGTTTAAATTATTTAATATGAAAAAAGCATTAGTACTTGTTTTAGCTCTCCTTTTTACAGGCAGCACCTTTTCACAAGAGAAAAAGAGATTCAATTTTGATTTTGAAGTACAGGATATAAAACAATCTTTGCCAGACGGATGGTTCAGGTGGGGTGACTATATCCTGAGTGTTGATTCTATTAGCAGATCAGGATTGAAATCTGCAAAAATAACTTCATTGCAAAATGGAACTTTTGGATGTATAGCATACAGGATACCGGCAAAATATAAAGGGAAGAGAATAAAACTGGAGGGATATATGAAAATAAAAGAGGTAAAGGAGGGATTTGCCGGATTATTATTGAGAATTGATAATGAATCGAACACTTCATTAGCTTTTGATAATATGCAAAACCGCAATATTACCGGCACAAAAGAGTGGGAGAGATATTCTACTGAGTTAAATTATCCCGATAAAGCATCTGTAATTTTTGTTGGAGGAATTCTTACGGGAAAAGGAGAGGCCTGGTTTGATGATTTTCATCTGACAATTGATGGTGTTGATATTCATGATTTAAAAGAGGTTGAAATACCGCTGGGGAAAATTGATCTGGACAGGGAATTCGATAAAGGTTCGGGTATCACTTTCCCTCCAATTTCTTCAAATTTAACTGAAGATCTGGACTTGCTAGGAAGAGTCTGGGGCTTTTTAAAGTATCATCACCCAAATATTGCAAAAGGCGAATATAATTGGGACTATGAGCTTTTCAGGGTATTACCAACATTTTTAAGGGCACCGAACAGAAGGGAACGGGAAACACTAATTACAAAATGGATTGAAAGTCTCGGGGATCTTCCTATTGTAAAAGTACCAGCAGTCTCAGATGAAAATGCATTTATTAAACCGGATTTCAGATGGATTACAAAGGATATAAGAGATAAACGATTAAAAGAAAAGCTTGAATATGTCTATAAAAACAGAAACCAGGCAGAAAATTGTTATATTAAGATGGATCCGAATATTGGCAATCCGCTCTTCACTAATGAGAACAATTATCAGCAGATGCCGTATCCGGATGCAGGTTTCAGGTTACTTGCTCTTTACAGATACTGGAATATAATTCAATATTTCTTTCCAAATAAACACCTGATTGATCAAGACTGGAATTTAGTTCTTAAGCATTATATCCCACAGTTTTTAAATGCTAATGATGAATTAGAATACGAGATTGCATTTTTGAAAATCATTGGCGATATTCATGATACTCACGCTAATCTATGGAGTGGAAACAATAAAATTGAAGAGTGGAGAGGTGGCTACTTTGCTCCATTTCAAACAAAATTCATTGAAAACAAATTAGTTGTAACGTCATATTTTAACCCGGAGTTAAAAGAGGTATCAGGGCCTGAAATAGGAGATATTATAACAAAAATTGATGGAGTTGATGTGGAGGAGATTGTTGAGGCCAATCTGAAATACTATCCGGCCTCTAACAGAGCTGCAAAATTAAGGGATATGTCTCTGAATATGCTGCGATCACAAAAAAATGAGGCAGATGTCATATATATAAATGGAGGTAACATTAAAAGCTATAAGCAGAAACTATATCTCCGGAATCAGCTTAATTACTATTATCTTTATAAAAACAATCAGGATAGATGTTACCGGATGCTGGAAAATAATATAGGGTATATAACTTTGATGAACATAAAATCGGAGGATATCCCGGTTATTAAAGATATTTTCAAAAATGCAAAAGGGATCATTATTGATATACGAAACTATCCATCTACATTTGTCCCTTTTTTACTGGGCTCCTATTTTTTATCGGCACAAACCCCATTTGTTAAATTCTCGGGAGGATGTGTAAATAATCCGGGAGAATTCACTCTTTCAAAATCTGTAGAGATACCATATTCAAAAGAGCCATATAAAGGCAAGGTTATTGTTATTGTAAACGAGATTACTCAAAGCCAGGCAGAATATACAGCAATGGCACTCAGGACAGGAATGAACACTACAATAATCGGAAGTACTACAGCAGGTGCCGATGGAAATGTCTCTGCCATACCTCTTCCGGGAGGAATGAGGACAATGATCTCGGGTATAGGAGTCTATTATCCCGATGGACGAGAAACTCAAAGAGTTGGAATTGTGCCCGATATTGAGGTAAATCCAACTATAAAAGGGATACAATCCGGTAAAGATGAGTTGCTGGAGAAGGCAATAGAATTAATTCTTGGAAAATGAAAATTGTCAGAATATTGAAATGGTTATTATTGGGTATGATTACATTTTTCATCCTCAGTATCGTAATCTCTTCAATATTCCCCGGGAAGGTAAGGATTGTAGATCAGGTAAGATTGTTTGCCCAGAGGCCTGCAATTAAATGGCTGGGCAAGCTCAAAGTTGATGAGTTGCCGATTTATGATGAGCAAGACTCATTACACAATATGGATATTAGCTATCAAGAGCTGAAACCATATCTGCATTCTATACCTTCCGGGAGTATATTCTTCACACGGACAAGAAATTATGCAATTTCCGAATTTATTCCGGGAATGTGGAAGCATGCCGGAATATTCCTTGGCACAAAAGAGCAGGTGGCAGATATGTTCGGGAGAGAGAGTAAGGTATACAAAGTTCTTGATACTTTAATGACCGATAAGGAGATTTATGTGCTTGATAGCGAGGCCGATGGTGTTAGGGTTCACCCTTTCAGAGATATGTCGAATCTGAGAGAAGAGTCCTACCTCACCAATTTTGCTGTATTTTCAATGAATGTCACTCATGAATCTAAGCGTCTTTTCCTGAAAGAGGCGTTAAAATTTCTCGGAAGAGAGTATGACTACGATTGGCTAACCGAAGAAGATAACACAATTTACTGCTCGGAACTCATATACCACTCTCTCAAAGTTATCGGTATGGAGATAAAGAAAAGAACCGAAACTCTAAGCCGGGTTGTCATAACTCCGGATGATTTGTTTGAGTTTTTGAATGTTAATAATGGTAACTCTAAATTTGAACTGTTATTAAATATTTCAAAATCGGATTAAGTTTTAATAGAGTTATATATTGCCAGGTATGTCTGTAATTTTTCCAGCTGCATAAGTATTTATTGTTTATACAAATTAAAATTTTTGTCTCGTATCCGGAAAAAAATATAAATTTGGGACCCGTTATGAGCTACTTAGATTATAAGTTTAATGGCAAAAATCTATCCTTTGATAAAATCTTTGACAGATATTTTCACAGGCTTGTAGCGTTTGTCAACTCTTATGTAAATAACAGGGACGATGCAAATGATATTGCCCAGAATACTCTCATACTGTTCTGGGAGAACAGAGAGAAGTTAAAAGAGGATACATCTATTAAGCCCTATCTGTTTAAAATTGCAAAAAATGAGACACTGGATCATTTAAAATCTCTGAAGGTGAGGCAAAATCATGCACAAAGCATTCATTCACAGGAGAAACAAATGATTTATGAATTGAATGAGGTTTCTCTTGAATTGTTTGATGTAGAAAAATATAAAGCTGATATTCTGAAACGTAAAATAAAAGGGGTGCTTGCCACATTACCAATAAACGATAGAAAAATTTTTGTTTTGAGCAGGTTTAATAATTTGACAAATAATGAAATAGCTCAAATTCTAAAGATTTCGCCCAAAACAGTTGAGAAAAGAATTTCACTTACATTAAAGATCCTGAGAAAAAAGGTTTATATAATTATAGTACTGGTAAATTTAAGTTGAATTATAAATCAGCGATAATAAAGATTTTCCTGATTATTTAAATAAATTGTGGAGCTAAATACTCCACTTTTTATTTTTACTGTAGGGTATTAATTTTTTGAGTCGTATTATTAATGTTATTAAAAAGAGATGATAGACAAAGTATTTAAATTTTGTGAAAACAGATTGCCAGAGAGTGAAGTTGCAGAACTCCACAAATGGGTATATGAATCGGAGCGTAACAGAATTTTATTTGCAGAGATAAAAAACTATTACACAGAGAAAAACATCTCTCTGTCAAAAAGATGTTCCGAAAGTGAGAGAGAGAAAATCCTTGAAGATATTTACAATAGAAAGGGATGGTACAGGAAGGTGGTATTCAGGCCACACTCTGCTTCAATGGCTCTGCAGGTTGCACTTTCACTCCTTGTTCTTTTCACTATTGTTCTGGGGCTGATTCAGTTTAACAGGTATGAGCAGGAGCGCATCGCCGGTGTATATCTGGAAGAGAATATAAAGTCGGCAAACAAAAAGGCGGTTCTTAAACTATCTACCGGAGAGGAGATGCTTCTTGGAGTTAGGGAAAACAGGAGCAAATCTAAAAGGTATGATGTTGAAGATGACGGGTCCAAAGTGAAAATTAATGAGAAATTAATCGATAAACCGGTTGCTGCAAACTCTTTAATAAACACAATATCTACAGAATTAGGCGGATTTTATTCGGCTGTCCTTCCGGATGGAAGTGAGGTGTGGATTAATTCAAAGTCGAAACTCTCTTTTTCAGATAATTTCGGAAAGGGAGAGAGGAGAGTCTCTCTTGCAGGAGAGGCCTATTTCTCTGTAGTTAAGTTGGAGAACATCCCATTCATTGTAGAACTCGATAAATGTTCTGTAAAAGTTCTGGGGACAGAGTTTAATGTCAAGGCATATCAGGAGGAGCCATTACGCAAAATCAGTCTTGTTACAGGAGCTGTTCAATACAGCAATAATATGACAGGAGAGACCAGAACTCTTTCCCCTCACAGAGAGCTAATTATTGATAATACAAGCGGAGAGATAACAGAAAGAAGTTTTGATCCGTATGTTTTCAGCGCCTGGAGAGATGGCTATTTCCTCTTTTCAGATGAGGGGCTTGAAGATATTTTGAAGATGATGTCAAGATGGTTTGATATAGAGATAAGGCTTGAAAATGAAGATTACAGTTCAAAAAGATTCAATGGAAAAATATCACGGGAGATGGGGATTATGCCACTGATGAGTAAGCTTCAGATGTCATATAAATTCAGGTATTATATGGAAGATGGTACACTAATCATTAAATAAACAATAATAACACTTAACTATGAGATTTTCTAAATGTAAAATTTTGCTTTTAATGTTGTTAGCATTTGTGTTTGCAGATATTTACGGACAAACAGCAAATGTGACATTAAAAATGAAAGATGCCACGCTGAGTGATATTCTAATGGAAATCAACAAGAAAACGAACTATGAAGTTCAGTTTTTTTCCAATGATGTCAAGGATTTTAAAGGTATCTCTGTTGATCTGAACAATGCCGGTATTGAGGAGGCAATAAAAAAATGCCTGGAAAAGACCAACCTAACCTATGTAATCAAAGGGAAGTCAATAGTTGTAACCAAATCGGGCGATGGAGCAACTGCTTCCCCTCAGGTTCCTGATGTCGAGATTAAGGGAAAAATTACCGATGCTTCCGGGGATCCGCTCCCGGGTGCAACTGTTATGGCAAAAGGGGTTAATGGAAAGGGTGCAATAGCCGGAACGGATGGTTCCTACTCTATTAAAATAAAAGGGGATGTAAGGATACTTGTTTTCTCATTTATAGGATTTGAGACCTTAGAGGAGACAATATCAGGAAGAACTGTTATTGATGTTAAGATGCAGGTAGGAGCTCAATTGCTCGATAATGTGGTTATAACCGGGTTTCAGAATATCCCGAAAGCCAATTTCACCGGTTCTTCTGTCAAGGTTAAGAGTGAGAATCTCCAGATTAAAGGTGTTTCCGATTTAAGCAGAATGTTGGAAGGGCAGGTTGCCGGCGTCTCAGTCCAGACTGTCTCCGGAACTTTTGGAGCTGCTCCGAAGGTAAGGGTAAGAGGGGCAACCTCAATAAATGGAGAAAACAAGCCACTTTGGGTTATAGATGGCGTTGTCCATGAAGATATTATCAACATCTCAAACGATCAGCTAACAAGCGGTGACCCTTCAACACTTTTGGGATCGGCCGTTGCAGGCCTGAATGCCAATGATATAGAGAGTATTGATGTTCTCAAGGATGCATCTGCCACTGCTCTTTACGGAGCAAGAGCGATGAACGGTGTTATTGTGGTTACAACCAAAAGAGGTAAAGAGGGTAGACCAGTTGTAAGTTACTCCGGCAACTACTCTATGCAACTTAAACCCAATTATGCCAACTATGACATAATGAATTCGGTAGATCAGGTTTCAGTATATGCCGAACTAGAGAGAAAAGGATTTCTTAATACAGATTTAATTAACAGGTCAAATTCCGGTATTTATGGTAAGATGTATTCTCTTATAAATACTTATGATGAACAAAGTGGAAAATTTTTACTTGAAAATTCACCCGCAGCAAGAAGAGCATTCCTGGAACGATATGCCTATGCCAACACCAATTGGTTTGACGTATTATTCAGGAATTCAATAATTCAGGACCATTCGGTTAGTATATCTTCCGGAAGTGACAGATCACGTTCATATGCTTCTGTAAGTTTTCTTAATGACAATGGGTGGACTGTTGCAGATGGAGTAACAAGATATACTGCAAATTTGAGAAATGACTATAACCTATCAAAAAAAATAAAGGTTGGCTTCCAGGTGGTCGGATCGGTCAGACAACAGAAAGCTCCTGGAAGTTTATCCAGACGAAGCAACACTGTTGAAGGTAGTTATGACCGTGATTTTGACATCAATCCCTTCAGTTATGCCCTAAATACCAGCAGAGCACTAACAGCATATGATCAGGATGGTAATCTGGAATATTTCACTATGAATTATGCTCCCTTCAATATTATAAATGAGATAAATAACAACTCAATTAAACTTAATGTTGCCGATCTTAAAGGACAGATAGAAGCAGGCTGGCAAATCTCAAAAGATCTGAGATGGGATTTTACAGGAGCCATGAGGTATGTAAAATCGGACAGGGAGCATGAAATTCAGGAGAACTCAAATATGGCAATGGCATACAGGGCTGCCGGGAATTCAACCATAAGATCAAGAAACAGATTTTTATACAGTGATCCGGATAATCCTAATGCCGAGCCTGTTGTTGTACTTCCTTACGGAGGTTTTTACAATCGTCAGGAAGATCTGCTAATAAGCTACGACTTCAGAAATAGCTTTATCTACTCAAAGGAGTTTGGCAAACACTCTTTGAACCTTCTGTTTGGTCAGCAAGTTAAATATGCAGACAGACAGAGGTTCTCTATGACAGGTTATGGTTATCAGTATGATCAGGGTGGAGTTCCTTTTGTTGATTACAGGATCATGAAGCAGATGATTGAAAGTAATTTCGACTATTATGGGATGAGCAAATCATATGACCGTTTTGCAGCATTCTATGCCAATGCCGATTACTCTTACAATAAAAAATATGTTTTTTCAGGGACAGTAAGATATGATGGGTCGAACGGACTTGGAAGAAACGCTTCGGCCAGATGGCTGCCGACCTGGAACCTGAGTGCCAAATGGAATCTTAAAGAGGAGGACTTTATTAAAAATCAACCATGGATAACCTATCTTTCACTTAGAAGCAGTTATGGTCTGACGGCCAGTATGCCACCGTCGGCAAATGCTACAGCTGTCTTTTATAACGGTAGCTCAAACAGACCTTATGCCAGTGAAATAGAATCAATCATAAGATTGTCAAGTCTGGAAAATGCCGAACTGACATGGGAAAAGGGTTACCTTTTCAATGTGGGAGTAGATTTTGCAGTACTTAACAGACGATTAGATTTTATTGTAGATTACTGGAACAGAAAAAGTTTTGATCTTATTAGCACGATAAGAACTTCCGGAATTGGAGGAGAAACCAATAAACTTGCCAACTATGCCGATATGAAGTCATATGGGTTGGATCTGGCTGTTGGAATAATCCCTGTAACCAATCCTGATTTTGAATGGAAGATCAATCTGACTTACGGATACAATAAAACAAAAATTACAAACGCAAAAAATCAACCAAGGATTTTTGATGTTGTCACATCTGACGGGGGAAACCTCGAAGGATATCCTGCAAGAAGCCTCTTTTCAATTCAATACAAAGGTCTGAGCCCGGAAACAGGAATACCTGCATTTATAGATGAAAATGGTGATGTTTCAAACACAGTTTATCTGCAAAGTACAAAACTTGAAAATCTGAAATATGAAGGATCCGTAGATCCGGTACATGTAGGAGGTATTTCGAATAACTTTAAATATAAAGATTTGACATTTAATCTTTTCTTTACATTTCAGGGGGGTAATAAAATAAGATTAAAACCGATATTCAAATCTGCATACTCCGATCTTGATGCAATGCCAAAGGCCTTTTATAACCGATGGCTCATGCCTGGAGATGAAACCATAACCAATGTTCCTTCAATTGCGGATGCTTATATATCATCATCGGATCTTTCCGGAAGGTATCCATATAATGCTTACAACTTCTCTACAGAAAGGGTTGCAAAAGGGGATTTTATCAGATTAAAGACGATCTCGGTTACCTATAACCTTCCAAAAACTTTATTAGGTCAGAAGAGTCCTGTAAGCAAGCTATCTCTTACTATTGCTGCTTCAAATATGTTCCTGCTCTATTCCGATAAAGTTCTTAATGGGCAGGATCCTGAATTTTTTAATACAGGCGGTGTAGCCCAGCCGTTGCAAAAACAGTTTACACTTGCTTTAAATATAGGTTTTTAGGAGGGAGAATTATGAATACATTATTTAATAAGAAGAGAATTTTTCAGATTTTATTAGTTCTGATAGTTTTAAGTTCGTGTGAAAAATATCTGGATAAAACTCCCGATAACAGAACTGAAATTAACACTGTTGAAAAGGTTGGACAACTTCTTGCCTCGGCCTATCCGTCTGCTTCTTACGCAGCAATGCTTAATTCAAGAGTCGATTATGTAAGTGATAAAGGAGCAGGGTTCCAGGAAAATGTATCCAATTCCGATGCCTTTTTCTGGAGAGATATAACCGATGTATCTCAGGATACACCAGAATATTTTTGGGGCCGTTGTTACTTTTCGATTGCAGAGGTTAATCATGCACTGGAAGCTTCAGAGTCAATGGTGAAAGAAGGGGCATTAAATGCTTTTACGGGAGAGGCTTATGTAATAAGAGCATTTTCACACTTTCTTCTTGTATCACTATACTCAAAATTCTATGAGGTAAACGGTGCAAATAATTCTCCGGGAATTCCTTACGTAACAGAGCCGGAGAAAAGTGTAATTAAAGAGTATAGCAGAGGTACAGTCAGTGAAATATGGGAAAAGATTGAAGAGGATTTCAATACCGGCTATCCACTTCTGGGTAGTGATGCATCATATTCAGTTCCAAAATATCATTTTACAAAAAAGGCCGCCGCTGCCTTTGCAACCAGGTTCTACCTCTACAAAGGTGACTGGAACAAGGTTATTGAATATGCAAACACAGTATTTCCTGTAACCTCGGTTATGACATCGAACAATAATGTTGCCCTTACCGATGCTGCAAACATTTATGCAGCAAGTAATTTCCAACCATGGCTTGGAGAGTATTCGACAGTTCCAAGCAGTAACGATATTAAAGCAGGATACACAGTTGCAACCAATGCCTCCAATTTGCTTCTAACCGAGATGAGTTCCAGAATGTCCCGTTACGCCAATACCTGGAGATATGGAACAAAAAAGGTAGATACTGATGCCACAGTTGTCTCTTCCAACGTTACCGGAGGTACCTGGGCATTCAGGGTCTATTCAAGCGGGGATAACTATTATGTTCCTAAGTATAAGGAGCTTTTTGTAAGGACAAGTATTAATGCTACCACTGGTACAATTTATACCATCTTCCCTTATTTCAGAAATGAAGAGATACTTCTCAACAGAGCAGAAGCTTATGCAATGACTGATAATGTTGATAAAGCAATAGCCGATCTTAATGTATATGCTCGTCAGAGAATTAAAAGTTATTCAGAAACATCGAATGTTATTACTGCTGCCAGGCTCACCTCATTCTATAATGCTGCAATAAATAACAGTGACCATTTTCTGAATAAATATAATGCATTTGGTTCTGCTTCATGGAGCGATCAAAAGAAGGCCATAATACTATGTATTCTTGAATTCAGAAGAAATGAATTTATGTGGGAGGGGCTAAGATACTGGGATTTGATAAGGTATAAAATCCCTGTTACCCATAAGACATTTACAGGAGACGAAAATACTCTGTATCCCGGTGATGACAGATGGGTTCTTCAGATCCCTGCGTCAGCAAAACTTTCGGGATTAGAATTAAATCCGCGAGAAAATCTTTTAAGTAAAACCTGGTAAATACTATTGATTATGAAAAAGTTAATTATAATATTTTTCATCTTGATTCCGGCTCTTTTTATTTATAGCTGTGAAAAAGATGATACAATTGATCTGAACACCACTATTCTCGATTTAGGAGGGGAAGATCTTTCTCAGAATGAAATAGATATATGGCTGTATAATAATTATGTAAAGCCTTACAATATGGAGGTTAAGTACAAATGGGATCAGTTTGAGCTAGCTCTTAACAGAACCCTGGTTCCGGTTTATGAAGAGAAGGTGATTCCAATAATGAACATGATTAAGGAGACATGGATCACCCCTTATGAGCAGGTTGCCGGCGCAACTTTTATTAAAAAGCTTAGTCCGAAAAAGTTTGTTTTGGTCGGTAGTCCTCAGTACAATAACGGGACAATAACTTTGGGAGAGGCAGAAGGAGGAAGGAAGATTGTGATGTACAGGTTAAACTGGTTTACAAACAGTGATGTTTCACTTATAAGAGCTATTATGAAGACGGTTCATCATGAGTTTGGGCACACTTTACACCAGACTATAATGTATCCTGAGGAGTATATGTATATCACACCATCGGCCTATACATCTTCATGGAATAATGTCTCCGATCTTGAGGCAATGAAGCTGGGATTTATAAGCTCTTACGCAACAGCAAATCCGGATGAAGATTTCGTAGAGATGTTATCAAGAATAGTTGTTTACGGCAAGGCTGCTTTTGATCTTAGAGTTTCGCAAGCTACTGCTATTTACAACGATCCGGCTCAGAATGCCGGAATGACCTATGATCCGGGTGCAGCACTCAAAAGAAAAGAGGCTATTCTTATTACCTATCTTAAACAGGTTTGGGGAGTAGATCTATATGACCCTTCACCGGGAGTAAAAGGATTGGTAACGTTGGTTCAGGAGGCAATAACCAGAGTTTCCGGCAGTTAATTATTATTTAAACCGTAAGAACATATGAAAACAAGAAATATTTTTATAATTCTGATTGTCGGGCTGATTGCTTTATCGTGTACAAAGAGCAATAACTATCTGTTTGATAAATCTCCCGATGAGAGACTCGGCGAAAAGATCGACAACTATTATGCTGCCTTAATGAGTGCGCAAAATGGCTGGATAATGACAATTGAGACCAAGCAAAGCGGCGTATACCGTTTGTGGATGAAGTTCAAACCATCAAACAGAGTCGAGATGCTTTGTGATATGGATGCGACCTGGAATACAAAAGATGCAACATCGGCATTGATTAAAGAGAGTAGTTACAGAATTAAGGCTATGCAATATCCGTCACTCATATTTGATACATACAACTATATACACTTGATGGCCGACCCTCAGGGGACTGATGCCTCTTATGGCAATATAAACGGAGGTGTTAACGGGGCAGGTCTTGAATCGGACTTTGAGTTTGCAATGAATGATGTTACAGATGGAAGAATTGAACTGAAAGGAAGATACAACTCCGTTACTGCTTTTCTTGAGAAGGCTACTGCAGCAGAGGAGTCTGCAATTAAAGCGGGAGCGCTCAAGAGCGTTCATACAAAATTGAACAGCTATTTCGCGGGTATTAAATATCCTGTAATTGAGATTAAAGGGGTAAAGGTAGATGTTTCTGTCGGAAACAGGAATAGTCAATTTTCATTGCTATCCGGTGATAATCTCGTAGTTAGCAAATACAGCTCTTACCCCGATCTATCATCGCTGACAGAGAGTAAAGCAAGCAGTAACATTCATTTTATTACACCTGTAGAGGTTAACGGGGTGAAGTTTTCGGAGCTTAAATTTGACCAGAATGGATATTATCTTTCAGATGGTACAGGGAATAAATATATTTATGACAATAAAAAACCTTCTATTCCACTTAGATTCGGATACAATAAGGATTATTCAAATTTAAGAATTGATGACAGCCAGTTACAGGGGACTCTGAAAGATCCATTTCTTACCAACGTTTACCTTGCATCAAGAGCTGGTCTTAAAACAAATGGAAGTAGAAATATGCAGTATGCCAACATCGCTTTTCAATTACATCCAACAAGCGGAGAGCCTGTTATGGTATTTACCATAAGATACAACAATACCGCAGGAACCAACTATGTAGCTACCTGGAGATATAAGTACAGGATGGAGAGTAATGGCAATATAACATTTTATGAGAGAGAGCAATCGGGTAGCAGCAATGAGAGAGGTCAGGAGCCGTACTTAACCCCTATCGTGGACTACTTCTGTAAGTTAACCTATAGTGTATATTCAACAACTTCATGGGCTAGTTCTGTTATTAGTTCGACAACACCGGTTACATTTAGAATAGACTGGGGTGAAAATAACACACCAGGCTCTTCTGCCTCAATCGGGGCATTATACCCGGTAACCAATGAGGCAAATTTCTGTTGCGGAATTTTGTCTAAATAAGAAAGAGAGACCGGTATCGGAATGTACAACTCCCGGACAGGAGATAGTGTTTGCCATATCTGATACCGGTCTCTTTTTTAATTCGACACTCTTCCTGCACGGCACCGGATTCGTAGATGAAAGGTTTGGAGCTTATATGCCACACCCTCAAAGTTATAGATGTGGAGATAAAAAAAAGAACCGAGACATTGAGCCGTGTTGTCATAACTCCGGATGATCTGTTTGAATTTATAACAGGGAAGAAAAATCATAGAGACTTTTAGATTAAATTTAATTTGGTTAATTAAATCTAATTGTCTATTTTCAAGGCGAAAAGTTACGTTGGGTAATCTTTAAAATTCGCCATCTTATGAGAAACATTCATTCTTTAAAAATCTCAATCTTATTCCTGCTGGCTTTTGTAGTTTGCTGTGGATTTGGCATAAATGATGAAAACAGATTGACACCTTCAAAAGCAATTGTAACAGGTAAAATCAAAAATCTGCACATCTATCCCGAGTGCAGGGATGTAAAGATTGTGGTGGGAGACTACAGGGGAGTAGAGCTTGTCTATAGTGATTCAATCAAGAGGGATGGTTCTTTCAGGATTGAGTTCGAACCCTTCATAACCCAGGATGTAAAGTTTAGTCCCATAGTTAGATCTTTGATAGTCGGTCCGGGGGATAGTATTTATATCGACATCGATTTTCTAAACATTGGAAAGGTGACCTTCTCGGGCAAGTCGGCAAAGCTTAATAATGACTATCATAGCTATATTAACAGCTATTTCAGCCTATCCGACTATCCCAATTTTGGAAAGATTAAGGATGAGGATAAGTTTCTCTCCTATTGTGATAGCATTCGAAATATTATGAATAATCGAAAGGTGGAATTTGCAGCTGAATTCAAACCGGAGAAGATGCTGAATGAATGGATTGATAAATATATCCTTACCGAATATTACAATTGTGTTATCTACTACAATATAATTAGTAATTACTATTTCAAAAAAGATTTAGCCAAAACCAGGGCCGCCGGGTTTGACTCGTTGCTTTCTAAAAACGAGGAACTTTTTAATGAAGGTATTATGTGCAGTAAATCATATAGTCTGCTCAATTCATTGTATGGAAACATACGCAGCAACATTATGGTGATTGACACAACTAAACATGAGGTATTCAGAGAAGCGATAGATTATATCGATAAAAAATTCACAAACAAGCTGTTTGCGCAATTAATTGCAGGGCAGATTTTTTACATGAATGAACACTACAAAAACACAAACATTTACGATAATAATCAGAAGTTATTTAATGAATACTTCACATATGATTTTATTAGAGAGCCACTTAGGTTAAATATCGAATTTATTAAAAATCAGAGAGAAAACTATATACTCAAACACAACCAGATAATGGAGTCTTTGGGAAATTCTGCCGGCAAAGTGCTTTATGATTCTATTGTCAATGCCAACAAGGGAAAAGTTATCTTTTTAGATTTCTGGGCAATCTGGTGCGGACCTTGCATTGCCGGTATGCCAAAAACCAAAGAGATGCAAAATATTTTTAAAGAGAGAGGACTAGAGGTGATTTTCGTATGTCTGGGAGGAGCAAAAGAGGGTTACGACAAAGTAGTATCAAATGCCGGAATTGACAGAAATACCGTGTTGTGCACAGATGAGGAGAATATTGATTTTACCAGAGCTTTTAAGATATTGGCAATCCCATCTTATGTGCTTATTAACAGGGATGGTCATATTGTAGAATCCGGGATTCATTTAAGCCCGATGTCAAAAGAGACCCGGGATAGTATAATCAAACTACTTTAGTGGCTTATTTATTATGAAATGCATAAGGCCCTTTATTATGAGGAGATATTGAACGGACGGGGTGAGAAGCTGTGCCGGTGTCTTTTATGCCCCCATCTTTGCGTCATCTCCAATGGTAACAGCGGAGTTTGCGGGACCAGAATGAACATTAACGGAGTTCTGGCATCTATAGCTTATGGTAAGCTCTGCTCACTGTGTATAGATCCAATTGATAAGAAGCCTCTGTATCATTTTTATCCAGGATCAAAAATTCTTTCGATAGCTAGTGCCGGATGTAATCTGAGGTGTCTTAATTGTCAGAACTGGTCAATCTCCCAGAGCTCTCCGCTTATGACGGAAAATTATGAGATGTTGCCTGCAGATGTGGTAAATGAGGCATTGAGATATAGTATTCCCAATATAGCATTCACCTATACAGAGCCTACAGTATTCTTTGAATTCATGATTGAGACGGCAAAACTTGCCAGGCAAAAGGGGATAAGAACGGTCATTGTGTCGAATGGGTTTATAAATGAAAAACCACTCCTGGAGTTGTGTAATTATCTTGATGCTGCCAATATTGATCTCAAAGCATTCGACAATGATATTTACAGAACTTTAACCGGAGGTAATCTGCAAGCCGTACTTGATACTTTGAGACTATTAAAAAGAAGAGGGATCTGGCTTGAGATTACATATCTCATCATTCCGAGATTTACAGACTCAATTCTGAAAATAAGAGATATGTGCAAATGGCTTGTCAGTAACGGATTTGAAGATACCCCTCTGCATTTAAGCAGGTTTTTCCCTGCTTACAGGATGAAAAATATAGCTCCGACACCTGTTTTTACAATGAAGGAGGTGGCAAAGGTTGCAGTTGAAGCGGGGTTGAGATACGTTTATCTTGGGAATATGCAAACCGATAAATTCAGAGATTCAATCTGCCCTCAGTGCCATTCGGTACTTGTTAAACGAGCTGTCTATAATATAACCGACGTCAAAATTTCATCCTCCGGGGAGAGTGGTCAAAAGTACGGCAGATGTAACTTTTGCGGAACTCTGATACCTGGGGTCTGGAGTTGATTTATTGCAGGATAGTCGATGTAAAAATGTGAATATCTGCACTCTTCCATCCATCCCATCCGATTCCTGCCTTATCTCTTGCGCAATATCCCAGAAACTCCTCAAGGCTCCAGCCTGTCTCGGCAGCAACCTGTGGCAAAAAGACCCCTGAGCGGTTATCTTTCCGGATTATTATACCGTGAACACCAAGTTTAATCTGCGAGATATCGCTGATTTTTTGAGGAGGAGAGAGTACTGAAATTTCTATTTCGAGCTGGTTAAGCTCCTGAGGTGAAACCGGCGGAAAGCGGTTATCATAATATGCACTCAATGCTGCAATCTCCTCTACAGCTTTGTAGAGCGGAATGTTGCTCTCCACCCTTCCTATACAGCCCCTGAGCCGCCCATTTTTGTGAAGTGTTACAAAGACTCCGCACCTTTCGGAAAGGGTGCCTGAGGTATCTGCAACCCTGATACGGTTTTTCCCCCTGTTCAAAACAGTAGCTTCGATTGACTCCTTTGCAATTCTGAGCAGACTCTCTTTTTCGCTGTCAGATATTTGAAATGGTTTTTCCTGAGGTTTTTCGCAGATAGCTATAGCCCAGTACCCTACGACACTATCTTTTTGTCCGTAGAGGTCATTGTCTCCCGAGTTTTTATATTCGATCTCTCTGTATTCATATTCGGGATTTTCGCCGGTAATATTCATCAAAACAAGAGTGGCGCCGGCCCCGCAGAGAGATGTGGAGAGCCCTTTGATCTTCTTACTTCTGTTCTCTCTTAAAACCTGTATTAACCGGGATGGATTGCCGGAGAGAATTGCATCTTTTGTTTTCAAATCGGTTTGCAGGGCATCGGAATATGCCGGATAGTGTGAGAAATCGGTACTTATAACAAATAGATTCCGGGAGTTAAAGTGTGGTTTAAGCACTGCAGATATCTCTTTGCAGATTTCGGGATCATCAGTTCCAACCACTATAGGCACAATTTTGTATCCGCTTACCAATACATGTTTCAGAAATGGCAGCTGAACCTCTATCGTGTGCTCGTGCATGTGAGGCGATGGGTCGGCGGTGAACAGATTGGGATTATTTCCGGCCAGCCGCTTTCCGAAATCAACATCAACAACCTCCTTACCGTAAGGCATCAGGAAATCAGCCTCGCAGTAAACAGATGCTCCGTCAAAAGCCATCCGGTGTGAAGAGCCAATGATAAAAACGCGTGAAACATCTCTTCCATGCCCAATCTGCCTGAAACCACTTGCAGCGACACCCCCCGAAAAGAGATAACCCGCATGCGGTGAAATGATTGCTCTGACATTGGAGCAGCTTTGAGGTTTGGCTTTTGAAAAGAGTTTCTCAATCTCTCTTTTTAATTCGGCGGGCTCTTCCGGATAGAATTTACCCGCTACGGCAGGTTTACGATCCATAATAAATTTTTATCTTACTACAATATAAGACAATTTTTAAAATCAGATGCTAAGTTCTTTTTCTATATTTGTCTTATGAGTGGGGGAATTCATCCAATAACGAAATTTGATTTAAGAGGATATGAATCTTTCTTTAGAAAGTACTTTTCTCTTTTTGTATCATTTGCAAATAAGTACCTGGAAGATTATGAACAGAGCAGAGATGTTGTTCAGGAGTTGTTTTTTGTTTTTTGGGGTAAAAGGGGTGAATTTACGGACGAATTATCGGCAAAAGTTTTCTTTTATAAATCTATCAGAAATAGTTCTCTGAACATACTGGAGCATTCAAAGGTTAAAGAGAAGTATAGTAGGTACAAGCAAATATCTGAAGATGAAAATGGGTATTTTCTTGCCAATATTGTAAAGGAAGAGATTATTAACGCTGTAAACAAAGAGCTGGACAAGTTATCTGCTATGGAAAGGAGGGTTCTGTTGTTAAGCATGGATGGTAAAAAAAATGATGAAATTGCAGATGAGTTAAGTATTTCCGTAAACACCGTAAAAACACATAAAGCGCGGGCTTATAAAGAGTTGAGAAGAACTTTAAAGCACCTGAATATGATAATATCAATTATTCTTAATTAATATTTAAAGTTTTTGTCATACTGAAACGTATAGTTCCTGTTCTTATTTTAGCTGGGTTAATCAGCGAAGAAAAATAAATGAGTGAAGAGATAAGGGATAAAATTGAACAAGGAGAAAGAATAGCAAGTTCTTTTATCAGAAATAATTTCAGGGATGAAAAACTCCCTGAAGATTCACCTGTTTCTGTGGAAGAGATAATTAATGGATATAAATTTTACAAAAAAATTGAAACAAACAAAGAGTTCGATATCATAAGAAATAGAATATTCAGAAAGAGAAACTTATTTATCAGATCTGTTTCAATTGCTGCATCTGTAGCGATTCTTATTTCACTTCTTGTTTTAAATGATGTGTTTATCGGAGAAGATACTTACGAAGCTAATTTTTATGAAAATAATAGACCTGGAAGCAGCAGTGCGGTTTTAATACTACCCGACAAATCTGTAGTTGACCTTAATAATAAGGATTCTGTAATTAAGGAGATGAATCTGATTGCATACCGTGACTCTTCTTCAATGATATTTATTTCTGAAGAAAATGAGAGCAAGACAGATGAGGTTTCAGAGTGTGAATTTAACGAAATTAAAGTTCCTCGAGGTGGTGAGTATAACTTTAAACTATCAGATGGAACCATCGTTTTCTTAAATTCAGAATCGTCTATTAAATTTCCTGTTCGATTTTCAGAACAGACAAGAAATGTTTATGTAAAAGGCGAGGCAATTTTTGAAGTAAGCCACGATAAATCAAGACCATTTATAGTAACAGCAGATGAAGTCAGCATAAAAGTACTTGGAACGGTATTTAATGTTAGAAGTTTTGACAACGAAAAACGGACTGTTGTTACTCTGAATGAAGGTTCCGTACAGATTATAAGAAAAGATAAGGTAATTACTACACTTGCACCCGAAGAGCAGATAACTATTAAAGAAAATGAATACTCGGTGAGCAATGTTGACTCACGGTCTATTTTATCATGGAAGGATGGCGTTTTCAGATTTAATGAAGAGCCTTTATCCTATGTGCTGGCTCAGATTGGAAGATGGTATAATTGTAGTTTTGACATAGATGATAAGTTACAAAACAGAAAATATACGGGTATAATTAACAAGTATGATTCGATTGAAGAGTTTATCTCCGTTTTGAGAACCACAGGTGAGTTTGAAATTGTTTTTAATAAAGATATTAGCATAGGCATATATTCTATAAATAAAAAATAGCCAGTAAAATAAAGTGAATTTATCTATGATGGATACCAAGTCCGTCATGGGAGGGTATTGCCAAAAAAATGAGAAATAAAACTAAACTAAATAATTTATGAAAAAAAAGTTTATACTCTGTTTCCTGCTTTTTGCCACATTAAATATGTGGGGGCAGGAGATTTCTTCTCCTAAAATTAGTATTTCACTAAAAAATGCATCTTTTAATGAGTTTGTTAGCGAGATATTTAAAAAAGGAGGCTTTAAAGTATTTTATAATGCAGAACTAAAAGATAAACTGCCTGTTGTTAATATTGATCTCAAAACAGCAGGTATAGAACAAATTATGACTTTAGTTCTATCTAATAGTCAGCTTGAATACAAACTTAGTGGGAAAACTGTTGTAATCCTGGAGAAGGATAAGAAACAGGCACCTGTTAAAATAAAAGGTGTTGTTTACGATAGTAATAAAGATCCCATGCCGAGTGTCGCTGTTGTGATAAAAGGCTCAAACAAAGGAACTTATACTGACAATGATGGACGATTTGAATTATCTGTTAATCAAAGGCCAAGCATTATTACCTTTTCATTTATCGGAATGAAAAGGGAAGAGGTTATTTTAACAGACCAAATTCATTTGGAAGTTATTCTCAAAGACGATGAAAACATAATTGGTGAGGCAACAGTAGTAAGTACAGGTTACCAAAACTTAAGTAAAAGAGATATGGTAGGAGCCCTTACTATTGTCAACGTTGATGATGTTTACGTTCCAGCATATACAACAATAGATAAAATGCTCCAGGGGCAAGTACCCGGGATGATTGTTCAAAACACCAGTTCTAGAGCCGGTGCCTCCACAAATATTAAGATTAGAGGTACAACCACCCTGCTTGGTAACCAGAACCCACTTTGGGTAGTTGACGGAATTATACAGGAGGATCCTATACCGTTAGGAGCCACTTTCCCAGTTTCTGCAGACTTAAAGGAGTTCCTGGGTAATCAAATATCATGGTTGAATCCACAAGACATAGAAACAATCGTAGTTTTAAAAGATGCCTCTGCAACAGCAATTTATGGATCCAGAGCATCTAATGGGGTAATTGTTGTTAACACTAAACAGGGTAAGTCTAATGTTGACAGATATTCTGTGAATTTTTCAAGTAATATAACCGTCAAATCCAAACCTAAATATAGCCAGTTTAATCTGATGGATTCTTATGAAAGGATGAACTTCACAGACGAAGTAATAATGGCAGGATCGGCATATCTTAAGCTTCCTGTTAAACAACAGTATTCATATGAAGGGCTTAAGAGACTCTATTATGAAGGTGATATCGATCAGGAAGCATATCTTGATGGGGTTAATTTTTTGGCAAATGGAAATACAGATTGGCTTGATATCCTCACCAGAACAGCTGTGAGCCAAAATCACAACTTGAGTATAACAGGTGGTTCGAAAATGATAAATTTCATGTCATCACTAAGTTATTCTAATGACCAGGGTCAGGAAATAGGCAATAGTGCAAATCGCATGTCGGGAAGAATCTCCATAGGTGTTCAATTGAGGGATAATCTAAGGCTCAATCTTTCACTTGTTGGAACAGAAAATAAGACCAGCGCTTTTGGAAGAGGTGTTAATCCAATGAATTATGCTCTTAACACCAGCCGTTCAATACCTGCTTACGACAAAAACGGTAAATTGGCCTTTTTCAGAAATGAGTCAACATATAAAAATAATAAAGGCATAACAGATTTAGGCTTCAATATAATTAATGAAAGAGATCAATCGGGGTCAAGTAAGGATAACTCAACAATGAATTTCAATGGCGAACTTGCCTGGGATATAATGCCGTGGATGAAATATCAATTTACTGTTGGATATTCTGCAAACAGTACGCATATGGAATCCTATATTGGAGAGAAAAGTTTTTACATAGCAAACGCTTACAGAGGTTATGATTATGGGTCCGTGTTACCAACCAGTCCTGACTTTGCCGCTGCAGTACTTCCATTTGGAGGAGAACTTTACACAGTTGATTCAAGGCAAAACTCTTATAATATACAAAATAAAATCAATATTAATAAAACTTTTAATAAAATACACAGAATCAATTTTTTATTGGGACAAGAAATACGTTCGGCTAAAAACTCTTCTATTGCAAACACTATTTGGGGCTATGTTCCTGAAAGAGGGGAGATAATCATTAGCCCAAATCTTATATCCAATATTGTACCAATAGGGAATTCTCCATATGACTATCTAACTGGTTATGGTATATTTGCCAATCTTTATAATAGCAGATGGGGCAGAACAGAAACGCAAGATAATTATGTCTCTTTCTTCTCAACATTAGCTTATTCATTAAACAACAAATACGTAATAAACCTAAGTATCAGGAATGATATGTCCAACAGATTTGGACAAAATGTAAACAAAAGAATTGATCCTACCTACTCTTTTGGCGCTTCCTGGAATGTGGCAAGGGAAGAGTTTGTGATTAATAATCTGCGTTGGATAAGTCAGTTCAATCTACGTGGCAGCTATGGAATCCAGGGAAATGTGCTTACAAATATAAGTCCGGATCTAATTTTATCTCGTGGCTCTGTACTACCTGTATTTAACCAATACTCTTCGATTATATCAAAAATTCCGAATCCCGACCTCTCCTGGGAGAGAACAACTACATGGAATTTCGGACTTGATGCACAGTTTTTTGAGATGATTAACCTCAATGTAGATTATTACGGAAGGAGATCCAATGCAATCATTAACCAGGAAATACCTTTTGAATTCGGAATTGCTTCTACTATGTTGAATGGAGGAGTAATATATAACAGAGGAATAGAGGCTGCTTTAACAATTGTACCTATTAAGACGAGTGATTATGGTTTATCTATTGGCATCAACTCATCTAAAAACTGGAATGAAGGAGGAAAACCTTCGATCGTTCCAAATGTGAATATGTATTTACTTGGAAGAGGAGATGCAATACTAAAGGAGGGTTTTCCTGTTGGAAGTTTTTGGTCATACTCATTCGCAGGCATAAATCCTGAGACAGGTTCTCCGATCTTTAATAAAATGGATGCCGATCCGGAACTCTCAAAAAATGATCCGACAACTTATTTGGAATATTCGGGACAAAAGGAGCCATATTTTACTGGAGGGATTACTATAAATATGAGGATTAAACAATTCACGATCTCTACCGGGTTCAATGCGTTGTTAGGTGGAGTTACAAGGTTACCGAATCCATATGCAGCCTTTGGTACAAGCGGAAACCGTATCCCTTTGTCCGAAGTAAACCTAAACAGGGATCTGAACAACAGATGGAAGAAACCGGGGGATGAACTCTATACAAGCATTCCTGCATTGCCTGTCGGAACAGTATATAACTTAAAATTCCCGGATAATTCCAGTATTAATCCGTTAAGCGCATGGGCACAATCCGATTATATGACAGTAGATGCTTCATTTCTCAGATGCCGTTCTGTCGATTTGTCGTGGAGGGCAGGGGATAAAGTTTTGTCTGCACTCAATTTAAAGAGTCTTAATTTAACAATGTCTTTGAATAATCTTTTTGTAATAGCCTCAAAAAGGTATAATGGATTTGATCCCGAATTGGGTACCAGTGTTATGCCAAAAACATTTACACTAGGGTTAAATATTGGATTTTAAAATAGTCACATAAAGAAATGATAAAAATGAAAAACATAATATTAATTCTTGCAAGTTTCGTTTTGATGCTTACATCATGTCAAAAATTCCTAGAACCAAAATCTCAAAGCGACTATGTTCCCAAAGATGTTGTATCACTTAGCGAAGCCCTGTTAAGGCATGGTTATCCGTTGCCAAGTGATCAGAGTCAGCTCATTTTCTCTAGTAATCACCTGTTTGACGATGATGTGGAGTGTACCAGGGATAATCCGAATCACTTAAACAACCTGGCGAGAACCGAAAAGTATAAAGCATATTATTCATGGCATCCTCAAATGTTTCAGATATCATGGGATTTGGGTTCATACTTGACAACATGGAAAGCTACTTACGAAAGGATAATGGGTACTAATGCAGCCCTGGACTATGTAGGAAAAGTAGAAGGCTCTGAACATGAAAAGAACTTACTTAAGGGAGAGGCCTATACATTAAGGGCATTCTACTATTTCAACATTGTTAATCTGTGGGGAGAACCATATAATCACAATAAGAGCGCTTTAGGTGTTCCGTTGATGACTTCCAGCGCAATAACTGCAAATTACCCTAAAAGGAATACCGTAGAAGAGGTGTATAATCAAATTCTGAAAGACTTGTCGGAGGCCGAAAAGTGTTTTGAAGCCTTGCCTTCAAATTTCAGGTTTATAAAAGATGGAAGGATTAACATGCCTGTCGTACAACTCTTGATTTCTCGTATCGCACTTTTCCGGGAAGATTGGGAAACAGCAAAGAAATACTCTAAAAAAGTGATGGATGAATGGGGCCTGGAGCTACTGGATTTGAACAGTTTTAAACCAACTTCTGCACAGCCGTATTATGATTTTACCAGATTCACAAATCCAGAAGCAGTGTGGTTGTATGGGAACTCCGTGGATATGACCAGGAACCTTACAGATTATGTATACCTCAACCCAAACAGTACTTCTGTAGTCAGGCGGATTTTCAATGCATCCGAAAGCCTTCTTAATAGTTTTGACCAAAATGACCTGAGAAAAGATTATTATATAATTAAAGAGAGTAGCACTATATCAAACTATATGCCTTATGGTAAAATCCCTGTTAACTCTGCATATTCTCTTTTAACCAGCGAATTTGGACGGGCAATAAGGGTTTCGGAAGCCTACCTGATGTACGCAGAGGCGAGTTGCCATCTGAATGATCCAAATACTGCGATTGAGACCTTGGAACTGTTAAGGAGATACAGGTATAAAACCGGATCGGGCTACACTGTACCTTCAAATAACAGGAGTGGTACAGCCCTTTTGGAATTTATAAAGCAAGAGAGAAGGAGGGAACTATGTTTTGAGGGTATGAGATGGTTTGATTTAAGAAGATATGGTATGCCCTCTATAAGCAGAACCTGGAAGGAAAACGGTGTAATTACTGCTACATTTTCTCTCAAAGAGAAGGACCCTGCCTATACACATCCGATCCCGGATGAAGTCATAAACAAAAATCCGAATATAGTGCAAAATAAATTGGGAGTAGCTCAATACTAAAAATCATAATCATGAAAAAATCAATTTTTTTATCAATTATATTCTTTGCAGGATTGATCTCTTGCACCAAGGAGGAGCTAAATAACAATAAAACCCTCACTTCAGCAATCAGGTACGAATTTCCACAGGGGACCCAAAACTGGGACAATCAAATAATGGAGATACATTCCCAATTCAAGACAAAGCTGATATACAAGGGATTTACAAAGAATGATTTCAATCTATCTTGGACTGTCATGACCGGAAATATTATGGGAGATGATATGAAGAATGAAGATATATCAAGGTCTGTCGATTTTATGAAAAACCATATTTTTAAATTTATAAATTCTACCTTTTCAAATAACCTGTTTCCCCCTTATATCTATTTGGCATATGATATGAGAACCTATACTTTATCATCGACAAAGGAGAGTGTGACACCTCTTGAATTGAAGGTAGATGGGATTGACTTTTGGAGTATATCTTTAATCGGTGAGACACCTTGGCAGAAATTGAATTCCGGTCCTATAGAATACTTAACCGGGAAAATTGAATTTCCGGAAACACCTTACAATATATTCTATAAAAGAGGAATGATTCTTAAAGAGATCTTCAAAATTGCAGTTACCAAAGGAAAAATAAAAGTTCCGGATAATTTCAATAATGGCTTTGATTTTACAACAGCAACTGTGAACACTGCAGGTTCTGAGGGGAATGTAAATAATTATAAAAGAAGAGGATTCCCAGGTCAGATACGGACAGTGCCGACTTTCGATTTTTCGGCTCTTCCAAACATAACAAGTACATCAGCTCAAAGAAATTTTATAGATTATATCCATCTCTGCATGAGGTACACTGTTACTGAGTTGGAGGCTATTTATCCTAAATTACAGTTCCCTGTCATACATGCAAAATACAAAGAGTGTGCAGACTATATCCTGAGTGAATACAAGGTTAATTTGTCGGAAATTTCAGATAAAAACTGATGAGAAGAATCATATTAGCATTATTATTCTTACTTTCTTTTACCATCTCTTTTGCCCAGGAGAAGTTTATGGAATTGCTGAGGGAGGAGATTAAACATCAAATGAACGTACTCAGTAAAGAAGAGTTTCCCCCATATCATCTCAATTACCGGGTAATAGATTATAAATACAAAAGAATCTTTTCTTCGTTCGGTACTTCCCGGATGGATGAAGAGGATAGCAAATTGGTTTTTCTACCTCAGGTAAGGATTGGCTCCCCGGAGTTTGACAACTTCAATATTGAGCAAAACGGCAATTTTAAATCACAATTGCCCGGTTCCTTGATTACTTTGCTTTCCATAGACAAGGAGAACGATCACGATATAATCAGGAGACAGATAAGGGAAGAGGTAAACAAAAGATATTTAGCTGCAGTAAATAATTACAGAGCAGCACTAACTACAAGGCAAGCCAAAATGCCATCTGATACGTCCCCTGATTTCACTCTTGTAACAGTCCAAAAATATTACGATAAGCCCCAAACTGATGTCCACTCAGATAAGGAGATGACTCTCTGGCGAGATAAACTTAACAGACTTACTGCATTGTTCAATCACAACCGGAATGTAGCCAAAGGTGGAGCTTATTTGACCAGCAAGGTGTTAAGACGTTATTTCGTTTCGAACGAGGGGGCAGAAATTGTAGAAAATAATACATACTTAAATTTGGTCATAGAGGCAACTACAGTTGCCGATGATGGGATGGAACTGCCTCTGTTATTAACATACTTTGCTTTTACATTTGAAGAACTCCCTACCGAAGAACAGCTAAAAAACGACATTCTGGAGATGTTCCGTAAACTGTCATTTTTAAGGGTAGCCCCCATAATTGAACCATATTCGGGACCTGCCCTTCTATCCGGATCGGCGAGCGGAGTTTTTTTTCATGAAATTTTCGGACATCGTGTAGAGGCTCAAAAGATGAAAAGTGATAATGATGGTCAAACATTCAAGAATATGGTTGGTCAAAAAGTCCTACCCGACGAGTTTAGTGTCTATTGCGATCCAACCATGAAATACTATCATGGTCATCCTCTTGATGGGTACTATATCTTTGATGATCAGGGAGTAAAAGGGGAAAGGGTCGAAGTTGTGAAAGAAGGCACTCTTTCAAATTTCTTAATGACACGCACGGCAATTAACGGATTTGATAAATCCAACGGACATGCTAGAGCCGACCTGGTTAACGATCCAACTTCACGACAATCCAATCTTATAATAGAAACTAATAATTGGAAAAGCGAAGATGAGCTAAGGCAGATGTTGATTGCAGAAGTATTAAGGCAAGGTAAAGAGTTCGGATTCTACTTCAAAACAGTAACGGGAGGTTTAACACAAACCGGGCGTAATATGGCTAATTCATTTAATGTGAATCCTGTTGAGGTGTATAAAGTTTATGCAGACGGAAGAGAAGACGAAATTGTCAGGGGGGCAAACCTGATTGGAACTCCACTATCCATGTTTTCTAATATTATCAATGCAGGAGGGGAATTTGAAATTTTTTCCGGTCAATGTGGTGCTTCATCCGGTTATGTTCCGGTAACGGCAATATCTCCAGTTATACTAGTGAGTAAAATTGAGCTTCAGAGAAAACAAAGCCAAAGTACAACATCTCCAATCCTGAATGATCCTACACTTTCCGGAGCGATTGTGTCCGATTCTGTTTTATTTAGAGCAATGAAGGATGAATTGGATCGTACAATGAGTAACCTATCTCCCCGCCAGGATCCAGGTATTTCTTTGCTGAGATACTATCTGTTTGACAGAAAAAGCTACAAGGTAAAGGCTTCTGAAGGCAAACTTATGGTTTCAAACAAATTACCAGTTAGGAATCTAGCGCTCCACTTGTATGTAGGGGATACATTGTTCTCCAGCAACCATAATTATGATTACTCAACATTTACATCAAATAATTACATTTCAATTGAGGATAATTATAATTCTATCAGGAGGGATTTGTGGTTGTCTACCGATTTAGCATATAAAATTGCAATGGATTTATATCGTTCAAAAAAAGATGGTTTGACGAGGGCGAACTTATCTCTTGAAGAGAGAGAATTGAATGATATGATTCCGGTTAAACAGCCTGTTTTTGCATCATTCGAAAGTAAGGGCGGGTTTGGCACTATGGAAGAGATATCTGCTCTGACTACTGAGTTGTCATCAATCATAGCTGAAGGGAACATAGTATTTGACTCTTCAATTGATTTGGAAGCAGTTGATCAGGTAAGCTATATGGTTTCATCGGAGGGTTCCCAAATAAAAGAACCTTTGGGTTATATCTCTGCATCTGTTAAAGGTAAAGTCAGACTGGATGGGGATAAAGTTTTTCACAATTCGGAGGTTATAGTTGTTCCGTTCAGAGATGAAGCAACTGTAATAGCTTATTTAACCAAGAGGGTTAAAGAGTTTACCGAATCTTTGATATCTGTTAAGAGATCGAGGCAAATGGATGAAGACTATATTGGACCTGTACTTTTTGAAGAGGCAGCTGTTTCGAATCTGTTCTCCGAATCTTTGCTTAACTACGAAGGGATAATCTCGTTCAGGAAACCTGTCCCTGCCAAAACATCTCTCATAGTTATGGGGATGGTCAGTTCCGCTAATGTTAAATCATCTGCAGACAGGATTGGTAAAAAATTGATAGATAATAATCTGTCCGTTTTAAATTGGTCATCGTTGAAAATTTTCAAAGGGATACCACTGGTAGGCAGCTATAACATAGATTCCGAGGGAACATTTCCCCTGGACGGAATTGAGCTCGTCCGGGAAGGAATACTCAAAAGGCATTTATCGGGAAATATTCCGACGTTAAAAAGTAATGAAAGCACGGGAAGTGTTAGATTCGGGATTCTTCCGACATCTGCAAGTGTCGGGTTATCGCCGGGTATTCTGGAAATAAGGGCTAAGAACACTTTAACAGATGTAAAGTTGAGAAGTACATTGCTTAAACTTGCTAAAAAAGAGGGTCTTAGTTATGCATACGTAGTAAAAAGATTTTCTAATGAAAGTCAAGTACTTATCAGGATCAACGTTGGTGATGGTTCGGAAGAGGTAATTAGTGGGGCTGATATTCAGGGAATAGGCCTTTCTAACCTTAGAAGAATTGTAGCCGTTTCAAAAGAGACAAGCGCAAATAATTTTATACATAAATTTTCTTTCCCTACTTCTGTAATTCATCCAAAGGGAATAATACTGGAAGATATTCAGATCAACCGAAAGCAGTTAGTGACCCTTAAAGAGAGTTCGCTGGTTAGATAACTTATTTAAAAAATATATGAGAAAAATATTATTAATCTTTTCATTGATTATTATCAGTGGAACTGCAAAAGCTCAATTCAGGCTGACAGGTAAAATCAGAACGTTAAAACCGATTATCGTAAGTCTGACCGATCTTAACGGTGAGATAATTTATTATGATACAATAATCAGTGGTAGAGAATTTTCAACTGGAGACAAAGAGATAAGAGAAGACCTTTATAAACTAAAACTCGGAGAGCTTGAAAAATATATAATTTTTGAAAACACTCCAGTGAATATAAAAGGATTTCTGGATGACACACGTCCAGGGAATACAAATCTTGAATTCAGTGGGACAACCCTGAATAATAACTTTATAAATGCTACGGATGAATTTAAAAAATCAGCAGGTGGACAAAACTGGAATGCTATCGAAGATAGGTATAATCCACTAATTCTATCTTCAATTGTATATACCAATAAGGATTACTTCTTCACAAAAGAAGAGATAATCAATAATCTGGTTAATAAACTGAATGAATCTGATAAACAATCAGTAGTAATATGTGAGCTACTTAAATTAAAGAGTGTTATTGACCATTACTCAGTAGGATCTGCTTTAGTCGATTTTAACCTTCCTGATATTAACGGAAATTATTTCAGTACTGCCAATTTTAAAGGTAAATATATTCTTTTGGATTTTTGGGCTTCCTGGTGTGGCCCATGCAGGGCAGAGATGAAGAGTCTGCATAAAATTTATGAAGAATTGAAGGGGGATGATCTGATTTTTATAAGTGTTTCTCTTGATGATAGTCGTTCAGACTGGATAAAGGCGCTTGAAACCGATAATATTCCTTGGTTGGCACTTTGGGATGAGAGTGGATTTAATAAATCAAAATTTAAAGAGCAATTTGGATTTTCAACCATTCCGTTCATAGCACTTATTGATAAAAACGGGAAATTGGCAGCAAGGAATCTGCGCGGAGAAAATGTTAAAAATGAGATATTAAAATTACGAAACAGAAAATAATATGAAAAAATATATAGTTACAGTGCTTATAATCTTACATGTAATTTCAGCCAAAGCACAGAATTCAGGAGAGTGGTATAAAAGTAATCCGGAGAATGGTTCGTTTGGGATTGAACTTCAAAAAGCATATGAGTTCCTGAAATTAAAATCGATTAAAAAATCACCGGTAGTAGCCATTATAGGAACCGGTTCAGATATAGAGCACGAATCGTTTAAAAACTCAATATGGTTCAACCCGAATGAGACCATTGATGGTATAGATAACGATAAAAACGGTTATGTTGATGATATTAACGGGTGGAATTTTTTAGGATCCGGGGATGGTTCAATGATGGAGTTTACTATGTTTGAAGGTGACAGAGAGTGGTTAAGGTTAAAGGATAAATATGCCGATATCATTTTTGACGGAAAGAATTATTTTAAATATGAAAACGGCAAAAGAAGCTATTATTCTCCAATTATACCTTCACAGGAGTATCAATATTTCAGTAGTTTATATATTGGCAATAAAAGCAAACTGGCTGGTTTGTACAGCTCGTTTATTAACTCCTTAATTATAAAGGAATATGTAGAGAAGTTAGATAATGAATTAAAGATTATGTTTCCTGATAAAAGTAGAAAAGAGATACTTATTGATGATTTCCAGGAATTTTTTAAAAAAAATCAGCACTCTCCCAAAGACTCTCTTAAAGAGTTAGCTCTTTTCAACATAATGATGTATGCAAACTTAATTCGCCCTTTCAGCGAGAATAAAACCCCTTCATGGGAAAACGTCTATGATAATTTCCAGAATAAACAAACTGAGTTTACACAAAACCGCTTTATCGTTGATTTAAAAAGATTGGGAACTGACACTCGCAAACAGATAGTTGGAGATAATTACCGGGACATAAAGGATAAAAAATATGGTAATAATGTTTTACTAACTTCAAATTCACTTAATGGTACAATGATTTCCGGGATTATCAACTCTATTGCACCGGATTCAAAAATAATGACACTTATTGTTCTGGCTCATAGTGGAGACCCATATCTTAAAGATATAGCACACTCTGTAATCTATGCAGCTAATAATGGTGCAGATATTATTCTGTTGCCACAACAGAACTCTCTTTACCCTCCTGATCAGAAAAGATGGATTTCAGATGCAATTAAATATGCGAAAAAGAAAAACATTCTTGTGATCGTTCCGGTATCGGAACGCTCCGATAATCTTTCAGTCATAGAATACTTTCCTCATTCAGAAATGGGAGGAAAGAAAAAATTTAACAATCTGATTACCGTTGGGAATTCTGACGTAAACGGGATGCCATCAAACTCTTCAAACTACGGGGTAAATAAACTGGATATTTATGCTCCTGGTATAAATATTTATTCAACTTCTCCGGGGGATCTTTATAAAACAGATACCTCTCTGAATTTTGGAGCAGCAGTTACAGCTGGTGTCGCTGCCCTAATCAGAAGCTATTTCCCTAATATCCCGGCAGAAAGGATACGTCGGATTATGATTGACAATCCAACATCAAGAGAGGGACTTATGATTAAAAAAGTCATAATGAAAAATGGAAAGAAAATTAATGCAGATATGTTCTTTGAAGAGCTATGCGCTTCAAAAGGAATCCTAAACGCATATAATGCCGTAAAAACAGCTGCTTCAATTAAATAATAGAGTGCTCAATAAAACTTTTAAACCTTTATTCAACAGATATAAGCAATTTTCTTAGAGTTTAGAAGACGTTAGTGTAAAATCCTATTCAAAAAGTTGAATTTATGACTTGAATTCAGCTTTCAGATTTCCTGTAATTTCAAAAAATTATACCTTTATGCTAATGTTTCTAAACCCATCCAGTAAATTGAATAAGGTGAATGAGTATAAACAGTAAGAATATTAATATTTGCGATGAAGATAAGTTTAAGATAATTTACGAAACTTACCATCAGAAAATTTATTCATATTCAAAATTTATAACTCATTCAGAAATCATTGCTGAGGAGATAACTCAACAAATATTTATGAAATTATGGGAGATTCGTCATCAGATTGATGCAATTATCAATTTTGAAGGTTGGATTGCTAAAGTTGTTCGTAATAAATGCTATACTTATCTCAGGCGTTTGGCAAACGAACGACAAATTCTTGATAATTTTTTTGACTCAGATGAGATTTCCAGTTTTACTACAGAGAACATTATATTAACAAATGAATTACTATTAAATCTTAAAAAAATTATAATCAAACTCCCTCAACAGCAACAAAAAGTCTACCTTATGAGTAGACAGGAAGAAGCAACATATAATGGTATAGCCGAAAAACTTGGAATAAGCGTAAATACTGTTAAAAGCCACATGAAGGTTGCTCTAAAAAAAATTCGGGAGGAGATAGGAAGCGAATATAATTTTTAATTACTTTTTTGTGTTAACTCACCCTGTTTAGTTTTTCGTTAGTCTTATTTCAAGAAAGAGTAAGACAATGAAAAATCAAAAATTATCCAAATATCTTAAAGCATACGAAAATAATACTTTAACACCATCTGAGAAAATCGAGTTTTATCGGATGGTTTCAGATTTATCAAATAAAGAAATAATAGATAAGTGGTTAACAAGCAGCTGGGATGCTAATGATTCTCTCAATTTACTTTCTGAAAAGCAATCAGCTGACTTGTTACAAGAAATAATCGAATCATCTGACTCCACAACTGTTAAACGAGTAACCTGGCGACATAAATTTAAATGGATAGCTGCTGCTTCTATCGTGGTATTTCTTTCTTCAAGCTTATTTTTAATTAATAGGTATGTGATAGATAGGCAGTCAAATATTTTTAATGAAAATATTTCTCAGAATCAAGATATTCAATCTCCAAAATCAAACTATGCCAGTATTAAGTTATCTACGGGCGAGATACTCGAATTGGATAAATCCAAAAATGGAGAAATTGTGCTCCAGGAAGGGGTAAAATTGGAGAAACTAGGAGATGGACAAATACAGTATTCAAAGGTTTCCGGCAATAATTTGATATCTGATATAACAAATACCCTCATTAATCCGTCCGGAAGTCAGTCTTTAGCTGTTGAGCTGTCCGATGGAACCCGCATATTTCTTAACGCGGGCTCTTCTTTGACTTATCCTGTCAATTTTACCGGAAACGAAAGAAGGGTTGAGCTCAAAGGTGAAGCATTCTTTGAGGTCGCAAAAGACAAAAAGCTACCTTTTATTGTCTCTATGGGTGGTCGGTCAACAGTTAAGGTTCTCGGCACAGAGTTTAATGTTAAATGTTATGATAATGAGCCGGCAGTATTGGTTACCTTGGTTAATGGATCTGTTCAGGTAGCTACCGGAAATGGTAGCAAGTCCGATAAATTCTATAAACTTATTCCAGGGGAGCAGGCAATACTGAATAACGATGGAGATGTGTCTATAGTTAAGGTTGACCTTCAAGAGCATACAATATGGAAAGAGAATATTTTTTATTTTAATGACACACGTTTGGAGTCAATTGCTAACAGTCTGATGCGTTGGTATGGAGTTGAAATAAAATTCAAAGATGAAAATCTTAAAAATTCTACATTCTGTGCAATTATTTCAAGGAAATCAAATATATCGACAATTCTAAATCTGTTAAAGAAAACAGGAACAATCGATTATGAAATATCAGATAGTAGAATATTAATAAAACAAACTTAAAACCATCTATTTATGTAATAAACTATATTTTCAACCAATTCGTCCGAGAATTAAAAAACCGGACTTCGCTGACCACGAAATCCGGCAAAGTTTTGACAAAAAAATTAAACGCAATTATTCACCAAAACCTTACAAAATTATGAAATTTTTGTTTACCAACATGCTTGTTGTGATCCTTACTTTGGGTTTGTTACAACAAGCTTATGGAATGGCCGATTCGCAGACTGTTACTCTGAAATTCGAAAAGGCTTCAATTAAATCAATTTTTAAAGAGATTAACAAACAAACCGGCTATGAGTTTCTCTTCAGTTCCCAGATGATTGAAAAATCGACACCGGTAACTGCTACTCTTAACAAATCCACCATCGATCAAGCTCTGGAGATATGTTTAAAAGATCAACCTTTTGATTATACAATAGAGGGTAAAACGATTGTTATTATCCCCCAAGCAAAAAAACAAAGTGTAATTGTTAAAGGGAAAGTTGCAGACATAAAAGATGTTCCACTTTTTGGAGCCAACATAGTCATTAAAGGGACTCAAAAGGGAACTGTAGCCGACATTACAGGTAAATTCCAGATAGAAGCCCCGATTAACTCCACACTTACTTTTTCATTTCTTGGATTTATTTCAAAAGAAGTTATTGTAACAAAAGATGAGGAAATTATCGTAATTCTTCAAGAGGCTAACATTGAGATTAATGAGGCTTCTTTAGTTAGTACGGGTTATCAAAAAATCAATCCTGAACAGAGTACCGGTAGTTTAGCATCTATTACCGCAAAAGAGTTTGATACAAGAGTAAATACTACCAATTTTCTTCAGGGAATACAAAATAAAATTCCCGGACTATTGATAAATAACGATGTAACCTTTGAAGAGAACAGTTTGTTCCAGATTCGAGGTATCTCAACAATTCACGGAGACCGAAAGCCATTGATTGTTATAGATGGGTTTCCGACAGAACTCTCTTTGGATATGATTAATCCAAATGAAATAGAGACTATTACAGTGTTGAAAGATGCTGCTGCAGCCACAATATACGGAGCGCGCTCATCTAACGGAGTAATTATAATCGACAGAAAAAAAGCAAAGATAGGGAGACCAAATTTAAATTTTCGTTCAACGTTAAGTTTTACTCCAAAAGAGAATTACTCAAGGTATCGTTGGGATGAGAACGGAACATCAATCATAACTGAATGGGATAAAATAAATCCTCAGACTCTAATCTCTCCTAATTCTTGGGATCTGATACAGACAGCATCAGGTTCAGCTCATAATTTAAACCCTTCACACTCAATTATTGCTCAATGGATGACGCCAAACAATCCTATTTCAATTGAAGAGCGTGACAGACAACTTGCCGCACTTGCAACATATAATAATACTGAAGATTATTCACGCCTTTTTTTGAGAACCTCTACCTTGCAAACGTATAATTTAGATATTTCGGGAGGAAATGAGTCCGCCAGGTACTACTTCACCATCAATTATTCCGATAATGCACTTAATAAAGTTAAACATAACAATAATCAATTTTCTTTCTCCGGGAGAACATCACTTCAATTATCACCAAAGTTTTGGGTTGAATTAACCAATGATTTTTTAATATCAGAGAGTTCAAGTGTCCCAATTCCCGACATTAAAGATTTATTCCCATATGAAAGATTTGAGGATGCTTCAGGTACTCCGGTGGCTACATACTATGGTTCTAAAGCACACCTCAGGTACAATAAATATATGACAGATCTCGGGCTATTGGATAATTTATACTATCCTCTGTTGGAGATGGAGCTGGTTAATGATAAAGTTCGTACCGTAAGTAACCGTTTTACTGCGAATTTACGTTACAAAATAAATAACAATTTAAATATCAGTTTAGGTGGAATTTATGAGACATCATCAACTGAAACAAAACACTTGGCTCATCAAAATTCTGCTGAATCTCGTCAGATGATAAATTATTATACTACAGGTACAATAGGTAAACTGGTCAATAACATACCCGTTGGTGGTAATTTACGACAAAATTCTGCTAACAAAGATGGATTTACTGTAAGAGCTCAACTCAATTATAACAAGGATTTTAGCGGCGATCATGCTTTGAATTTTATTTTTGGAGGGGAGTTAAGGGAGATAGTTGATAAATCTAAAATGTCTAGTTATTTTGGATATGACGATCTTACATTATTTGTCTTACCTGTAGATTTTAAAACACTTGAAGGATTTCAACCGGTTTATGGAAAGTCAAACGGTCAATTAAATTATTCTTCACTATACAATCAAAAATATTATAATAACAGATTTGTTTCAGGTTATTCAAATTTAGTCTATTCGTATAAAAAGAGATATTCAATTACAGGAAGTATAAGAATAGATCAGTCCAATTTATTCGGGACCAATCCTAAATATAAATATAAACCACTTTGGTCGTTAGGTGCAGCCTGGAATATTCATAAAGAAGACTTTATGGAAAAAGTGAATTTTGTTACTACAATGAAATTAAGGACTGCGTACGGATTTAATGGTAATGTAGCTAAAAATGCTTTGCCAGAAGTTATTGCTCAAAATGGGCTTAATTCAATCACCCCAAATGAGGTGACAAAAATGTTACTCCTCTACTCATATGCAAATAACGGCTTAAGATGGGAGCAAACACAAAATTTTAACATTGGATTAGATATGACTTTGTTTGACAAAGTTGACGTTAGCTTAGATTACTACATCAAAAAAAGTACTGACATCTTAGCCAATACTCAAATTGATGCTACAAAAGGTGGAAGTTCGGCTTTGATGAACCGTGCATCAATCCTGAATAAGGGGTTTGAGGTTGATTTTAATTCAGACTGGATTACTCGCAAAAAATTTAATTTTAATACGGGTCTTGTATTTTCGTTGAATAGTAGTGAGGTTTTGGAGATTTATAATACTGTTCTGGATGATAAAGCCATATCAAGAACATATCTTGCCGGCAGAGATGCCGATTATCTGAAGGGTTATTCTGTTGGTGCAATCTTTGCGCTCCGTAATGCAGGTGTAGATAGTGAAGGTTATCCTTTGGTATATGACGCAGAGGGTAATGCAAAACGCTATTTCACTGCAGACAAAGGATTGAAAGAACTTGACTATATGGGAAGTTCTATTCCGGTTTATAGTGCAGGGTTCAATACGAGGGTAGATGTAGGAAATTTCTACGTTTATTGTATGCTCCATCTTTACGGAGGATTTAAAACCAGAGTTCCTGCGGCTAAACCATATGATAAAAGGCCTTTAGAGGGTGCCGGAAATTATTGGAAAAAGGCTGGTGATGAATCAGTTGAGGGCATACTTCCTTCCCCGAGCTCTCTTAATAATTCTGTTTACCTTACCTATACCGACAAATATACTGTTAATGGTACTTATATGACTCTTGGTGATATTACTGCCTCTTATAATTTTAGGAACACAAAACTGTTAGAGAAGACAAACATATCAAATCTGGAATTAAGAGCTCAAGCATCAAATGTTTATACTATTGGTTTTAATAAATTTAATTTTAGCAAGGCAACCAAGTTCTACGAAAAAAAATATTTGACTCCAACATATACATTAGGACTTTATGTTAGTTTTTAAATAATCCAACCTTAATCTTAACAAAATGAATAAAATTAGATATAAATGGTTAATCATGGCAGTAATTGTTTTACTGCTCCAACCTTCGTGTGACAAATACCTGGATATACAACCTAAAGGATTTAGGTTACTTAGTACGATAGAAGATTTTGAGCTTTGGCTTGAAAGCGATTTTTTACAGACACAAGTACCATCTGAATTGAATTATCTGGCAGACACAAAAGATAATAACTCTCTTACCAACCCTCCGGCGATGGGAGACTGGATATATACATGGAAAGAACAATTTAATGAAGATCCTAAAGCGACACCAGTCTTATGGGCACATCTTTATAAGGTGATTTATTATTATAATACTGTCATTCAAGATGTGCATAAAGCGACAACCGGTACCCCCCAACAAAAAGAAGCTATAACGGCAGAGGCAAAAATAGGCAGAGCTTTTACCTACTTACAACTTGTTAATCTGTATGGTAAATCGTATAATGAATCTACTGCATCAACAGATTTAGCAGTACCTTTTGTGGTGACTAATGACCTTAATGCCGATACCCCAGAAAGAAGTTCAGTTAAGCAGATTTACGATTATGTTATTGCCGATCTTACAGAAGCATTACCGTATCTTCCTCAAAATAATGATAAAAACCGTTTTAGAGGGAGTGTCGCTGCAGCTTACAGCATATTGGCCAGAGCCTACCTCTACATGGGCAACTTTCCTGAGGCAGCAAAAAATGCACAACTGGCTCTTGATAATGGCCCTAACGTAATTGTTGATTATTCCGGAATGACACAGGCTGCTTCAATTCCTCAATTAAAGAGGAGAGGCGATGCAATATTTGCAAGATATTTAACAGGCAGAGGATCTCCGGATTTTCCGACATTAGATCTTCTTAAATTATATAATACACAAGATAAAAGATTAAACCTTTTTAATTCAAACATTCCTGTAATGCCAAATCTTGGAGGCTATCTTTTTAATGTGCGGGGAAAAACTATGTACTGGCCGGGAGGTCTGACTTCGAGCGGAACATTTGTATATCCAAATGTCGGCACATCTGTTGCCGAGATGAGACTTATTTTAGCTGAGGCTGCTGCGAGAGCAAATAATTTAACAACAGCCTGTAATCATCTGCACGAAGTGCGCAAATGCCGTTTTGCAACTTCGGCTTACGTGAGATTTGACTCTAATGATAAAGAGCTGGTCTTGACTACTATATTAAAAGAGAGAATCTTTGAGTTTCCATTTCACGGTATGCGTTGGTTTGATATGCGACGTCTTGCTGCCGAAGGTCGAATGGAGATAGTAACAAGATTGGATAGAAATGGTGCTGTAGCGGCTACTCTCGAACCAAACAGTCCACGTTACACCCTGCAGATTCCATTTCAGGTAATGATTTTCAACCCGAATTGGCAACAGAATCCGTAGCTTTTACCTGGATTTTAAAGTGTTAATAAATTTATAAAATGAAAAAAATATTTGTTCTAATAATAATTCTGATATCACTGAGTTCTGGTTATGCGCAGAGTGTGACAATTTCGGGTAAAGTGACCAGTGAAAACAAAGCTACCAATATCTCTCTTGTGTCAATAGTTGATGGAAGTAACGAAGTAATTTCCACTACTGAACTTTCTACAGATGGATCGTTCAAATTCGCTCTTACCCCCGATTATGAAGGGTTCTACATTATAGGAGGCGCGGAAGATTCGGATGTTCAGTTCCCTCTATACATAAAAGGTGGAGAAAATTTTAAAATTGAAATAAAAGATAAATCTATAAATTATATGGGGAAGCTTACTCCGGAGAACAAAATTCTTGCTGAGTGGGTTGCTTTGAGCGAAGTTGTGCGTAATAAATCTCAATACTGGATGACAGAGAAAAACAGTACCTATAAGGATTTCTTTCCTGATTTAGAAGCACTAATAGCAAAGATTCCCGATTTTACTGCACGAATTAAGACGAAAAACGAAAAGTTTAATGATCTTATGAAAGATTATGTAAAATTTAGTACAGAATACTATGCTATCTATTATCGAAAAGTTCCGAGATCGGAGCATCCTAATAAAGACGAGATAATAGACTTTTACAATACAATCGTGATGCCAAACCACTTTCCGAATGACAATGTACTTCAAATTCCCATCAACAGTAAGAGTTATTTATCAATGTATCTGAATTTGGCTTTAGGTAAAGAAAGAGATGTTAATAAAGGCCTTCTGCATCTTGGAACAGATAAACAGAAAGGAGAGTTTCTATCTTATACTGTACTTCCAACAATAAAAAAATATGAAACATACCAAAGTTTTGTAAATCTGTTTGGAAAATATTTTGTTACTCCTTCTCAGAAAAAAATTATTGAAGAGTTTGGTGCAGAGCTTTATAAGTTTAGAACCGGAGGTGTTGCTTCCGACTTCACATACCCCGACACAAACGGGAATATGATCTCTCTATCAGATTTTAAAGGTAAAATCGTACTTGTGGATGTCTGGGCTACCTGGTGTGCCCCTTGCAGAGAGCAGATTCCATTTATTAAAAAACTTGAAGAGGAGTTTCACGGGATGGATGTTACATTTCTCAGTGTTTCAATTGACGATGAAAGAGATAAGGAAATATGGAAGCAGATGGTCATAGATAAGAAGCTTGGAGGAATCCACCTCTTTGCCGGCAGAGAGAGTAAAATCAGTAATGATTATAAGATTACAAGTATTCCACGTTTTTTGCTATTTGACAAAGATGGCAATATAATATCTATAGACGCTCCAACACCATCGTCTCCTATGCTTAAATCGCTTATAACAAAGTATCTGAAATAAATAAAATTGTTAATTAAGTTCCTGTAAGTTCTTCAAATCCCGGTCACCGCACAAGAGGTTAGTTGTTAATTAGGTTAGTAGATTGTGTTGTGGTGGCCGGATTTTTTATAAAATAATATCGATTACTCTGATTGAGGTTACGATCATGACTTTTCTACCGAGGTGGTTGGTAATTAAGTAGTCAGCAAATAATTTAACCCATATTTTCATATATATGCTTTACCTGACGTTGTTTTATTTTCAACATAAGCCAGTAACATAAACAAAGATGATCGCTTTGTCGGAATCCCTAAATCGTTGATAAACAAAAAGGGGATAATAATTTAATTATTAAAAAATTAAATAGCTGTTTTAGAATTTAAACTGGACAGAAGTGATCTTTTGTAATAAATAAAATTTATTAATCCGATTTATTTCTCTTACTCACAGATTACAAATATATTTGTGAATGTAATTTTACTTTATCCTGTAATATAATTATGAAGGAGCATCTAAAACTCTATTATGCTTTGAAAATAAGCCTATTATTTCTGGTTTTTGTTATTCTGTCAATATGTTACGGTAATTCATGTTTTTCACAATCAATTAATGACTCAACAGCAGTCTCAATACTAGCTGAAATTGAAGCAAGGAGTGAGATGGCGAATTCTAAAGAATATGAGAAGGTTATTAAATATTACTTTGCTGTTGCTCCACAAAAGGCTCTTGATATATGTGAAAGATGGGTTGAAAAGGCCAAAAATTTTAAGGATAAAATATCAGAAACTGATGCCTTGATTAATTTAAGCAAATGCAATATAATCTTAGGAAAATTTGACGAAGCCGGAACAGCGGCTTTTAATGGGATAAAACTTGCGGGAAGATGCGGATATCCTGATGGAGAGGCATTACATTTTGGTAATCTGGGAGTTATTGCCGAGATGAAAGGGGATAATATTCAAGCCATAAAACATTATCTCAAAGCTGATTCAATATTTGCCATGACAGGGAATCTTAAAAACAAAGCATTTATTGAAAACAATCTGGGCATTGTCTATAATAATATTCAATTGTTCGAAAAATCGTTGGAATACTATAACAGAGCGCTTAAACATAAGATAGAACAGGGAGATACTATCGGGACAGCCTCTACTTATGTAAATATAGGCGTTTTATATGAGTCGCTTAAAAAGGATTACAATAAAGCTCTTGATTTCTATGTGATTGCGGGCAGAATATATGATAAATACGGTCTTGTCCCTCAACGGGCAACAATATATAACAATATTGGTTTGATTTATCTGAATACCGGCGACATGGTCAAATCGAAAGAATCGCTTATTAACGCACTTAAAATCAGAGAGCAAATAGGAGATATAACTGGTGTTGCATCAACCAAATTAAATCTTGCCCTTTATTCTCAAAAGGCAGATAACATTAATGATCAAATACGATATGCTTTTGAAAGCGCCTCCATTTTTGAGAAAGCGGGAGTTAAACCGAAGCTTGCCGAAAGTCATAAATTGCTTGCGGATGCGTATGAAACTACGGGGAAACCAGCCTCTTCACTTTATCATCTAAAACAATATGTAAATTTAAGAGATTCTGTACTAAATGAAGAGAATCAAAAAACAGTTCAGGAGCTTGAAGCTAAGTATCAAAACGAGGTAAATCAAAAGAAAATAACAATTTTGCAACAGGAAAACAGAATAGGTAAATTGATTCTGATTGCTTTGATTCTTACATTTATCACAATATCCGTAACACTTTTCTTTATTTTCAGACAGGTAAAGCTTAACAATAAACATAAACAGATGAAATCGGAGCTTCGCATTCTGAGGATGCAAATGAATCCTCATTTTATTTTTAACAGTATCTCATCTATTCAGGCATATATGCTTAAAAATAATTCAGATGCAGCATCTGCATACCTTCTTAGATTTGCAACACTAATGCGATTGATAATGAATCAATCGGCAAAAGATCTCATTTCATTAAAAGAAGAGATAGATACTCTTGAAAACTATTTCGCGCTTGAGAACATGAGAAGAGAGGAGGCTGTTCATTGTATTATTAATGTAAAAGAAGGAACAGATCCAGAAGATGTTTTTATTCCTCCGATGCTCGTTCAACCTTTTGTGGAGAACTCGTTTAAACATGCTTTTAGCGGAGACTATAAAGGCAATAAAATAGAGATTATATTTGCAATCGAAGAGGATATGTTGGTGGTCTCTATTGAGGATAATGGTATTGGTATGGACAATTCCGGGAGAGGCCCTGTTGGGCATATCTCTATGGCTACGAATATTTTCCGACAAAGAATGGAGGTGATGGGAAGGAGTTGGGGGAAGCGAGTGGAGTTTTCGATTGACGATCTTGCAAAAATGGGTGGAAATGGAACCAGAATTAGTTTTAAAATTCCTGCTTAATAATAAATACAGATGATAAATGTTCTGATTTTAGAGGATGAGGTTATTTATGCCGACTTAATTAATTCTTTGATAGAAGAAAATTTCCCCGATTTTATCAGGAAAGGCATTGCAGGATCTGTTGATGACGGAATTAAATTAATCAGGGAAACCAATCCGGATATTTTAATATGTGATATTGAACTATCTGATGGAACTTCATTTGATTTGCTTCGGAGGCTTGAAAATATTCCATTCCAGATAATCTTTATCACTGCTCATAACGAATTTGCTGTTGAGGCTTTTCGGTTCTGTGCTGTTGATTATCTTCTTAAACCGGTTCAGGGGTGTGAATTTAGAATCGCTGTTAATAAAGCTATTGAGAGACTAAACCAAAAGGAGCTGCAACATATTCGACTTATGCTTGAAAATCTTGACAAGAGTAATGATACGAAGAGGCTGGTTCTAAGGGCTGCAGAGCAGATTCATATTGTTAATATTGATGAGATTGTCAGATGTAAAGCCGATAATGCCTATACAACATTTTTTCTGACAAACAGTGAATCAATTCTGGTATCCAAAGGTCTAAAGGATTATGAAGAGCTACTGTGCAATAATGGGTTTTTTAAAGTACATCAATCTCATATTGTTAATCTACAATATCTTCGTAAAATAGACAAGGTTTCTGATGAGGTTGTTCTTTCTGACAGAACAAGAATTCCGCTTTCATCCCGTCGTAAACAGCCTTTGTTGCAAATCCTGAATGGAAACTGACAAATTCAAAACAGATACCTCCAAATTCAAATTTTTCAGTGAATAGTACGGTAACAAATTTACCTTAGGGGAAATTTGTATAATGGCGTATGAAAAATCTGAAATTAATTCTGACATCTCTAATGTTAATTCTGGTCTCTTTTAATTCTGAGGCACAAATTCTTGAGAAACTAGCTAACAAGACAAAAAAGAAAATTGAAAACGAAGCTGAAAAGCGATCGGAAAAAAGAATAAACAAAGGCGTTGACAAGGTCTTTGATAAAATTGAGGAAAAAATCGACGGGGTTGCAAAAGGAGATGATAAAACCATAAAAAAGGATTCGATTGTAAACACTCCGGTTATTGAAAATAAAGAGAGAAAGCTGGTTTGGTCACAATTCGATTTTATACCGGGTTCAGAAATAATTTTTGAAGATAATCAGGACGGTGAACAGAATGGCGAGTTCCCCGGGAAATGGGATCTGGTTTATGCAAGTGTGGAAAATGCAAATTTTGACGGATCAAATGTTATAATGTTTAGAAAATGCAATATAAATGGTGAGGGTGGGATAGTTCCGTTAATTAAAAATAGTAATGAAGATTATTTGCCCGATGAGTTTACAATTGAGTTTGATGCATATTTTGAACATTATGGCAATACATACAGGATACATTTGATAGACAATAAAAATCAGAAACACTTCAGGCAACCTGGACCAAGGAAATATATTCGTTTTGAGCAAAATTCTGCCGACGGAGAGAGTATTGAAAGAGCATATTATCCAGGTTTTACCAGTGCCAGCAGGATTATAAACCCGGGATGGAGACACATATCTTTATCTTTTAATAAAAGAGCACTTAAGGCATATATTGATGATGCAAGAGTGCTGAATATACCTAATATTGACTACAATCCCACAGGCTTCTGTATAGCGTTTCATAATCCGTCCGGTGAAATTTTTGGATATATTAAAAATATCAGGATTGCAAAAGGAGCAGTACCCCTTTACGATAAGATTTTGACTGATGGAAAATTCGTTACCACCGGAATTAAATTTGATGTCAATAGATCAACTATTAAGCCGGAGAGTGCAGGAACAATAAACTATGTTTATAAAATGATGCAGGATAATCCAGGTCTAAATTTTTCTGTAGAGGGCCATACAGATAGTGACGGTTCAGATGATACAAATTTGAGCCTTTCAGAAAAGAGAGCAGAATCTGTTGTAAATGAATTGATGAAACTTGGCATATCATCTGACAGATTAACGAGCAGAGGATGGGGTGAAACAAAACCTTTAACTGCAAATGATACTCCTGAAGGAAAAGCTCAGAACCGCAGAGTGGAGTTTGTTAAGAGATAGGGATAATAGTATTGACTAAAGAATCATAATCAAACACAATAAGATGAAAAAATTTTATTTTTTATTAATAATCACCTTCTTAAGCGTGATGTTAAAAGCACAGGAACCGGGTAAATATTTCTTTGTAAAATCGGGTTACATCGAGTATGAGTTAACTGGTAATACAAAAGGGAAAAAGCAAATATGGTTTGATGAGTATGGCCTTAAGATGCACACTCTTACAGAGAGCGAAACAACGATTAAAATATTGGGAATTAAAAATGTGACTAAAGAGAAGAAACTTGAGATAAGAAAAGGCAATGAACTTTGGATTTTGGATCTTCTTACAAACACAGGGACTAAAACCACAATTGATTATGCAATTGAGGCAGGGAAAGTGATTACAAATAACAAAACCGACATACAACTCCATGATACAGAGAAAAAAATACTGACCGATATCGGGGCTAAAATTGAGGGATACGAGACATTTATGGATAAAAAATGTCTTGTATTCACATGGGGGACAAATAAGTTCTGGCAGTATAAAGGAATACCATTGCGTTCTGAGGTGGCGATGAAAGGCTTAATAGCAAACTCAGAAGTGGCTGTTATCTTTAAGGAAAACACAGCTGTTCCTTCAGAAAAATTTATTATTCCATCCGGTATTAAAATTGAGACTGTTCAAAATCCATTGGATTAGAAATTGTTATATTAGCAGGTTCTAATATTTAATTTTCTGATTGTTCATAAACTATTGAGAGGTTTTGATAACTTCTCAATAGTTATTTATTTCTTTGTAAATGTACAAGGTTCTTTATTGATTAAAAGGGAATCCTGTGAAAATCAGGAACTATCCCCGTAGCTGTAATCCCGGTGCCAATCTTTGGGCGCTGCGTTTTCAACGGTAACCACTGCATATTTCTGTAATGCGGGAAGGTGTTGAAAACCGGGAGAGTCAGAAGACCTGCCTTTTACGAACAAAGTAGCTTTCGGGTGAAAGGCTAAAGATTATATTACATTTCATTGTGTAGTTTTTCTAAACTTATCCCGCCGGTTACCATTTATTAATTTAAAATTATTAAGCAAATGGATGGTGAACTATTATTTACCGAGATTGTAAAGCGCAATGGAGAGGTTGCGTCTTTTAACATTGAAAAGATTGAACATGCAATTTTTAAAGCAATGCGATCTGTTGGGAAACCTGACAGACAGAGAGCCAGGGTCCTTAGTGTGAGGGTGATTGAAAAAATGGGCGAATATGTACATAACGTGACTCCCGGAGTTGAGCAGATTCAGGATGTAGTTGAGAGAGTACTTTTTGAAAATGAGGACTTTGATACTGTGAAATCCTATATGCTCTATAGAAGACAACGGGAGCAGTCAAGAAATGCAAAAGAGCTTTTCGGGAATATAGATGCAGTGGATGATTATCTTGGGATGGATGACTGGAGAGTGAAAGAGAGTGCAAATTCATCATATTCGCTTCAAGGTCTTAATCAGCACATATCCACACTTATAACTTCACAATACTGGCTAAACAAACTCTATCCTGAAAGTATTGCATTGGCACATCGCGATGGGCATATACATATTCACGATCTGGGGTTTTTGAGTGTCTATTGTGTAGGATGGGATCTTAAAGATTTACTTATGTCGGGCTTTAAGGGCGTTACGGGAAAAAGTGTTAGTAAACCGGCTAAGCATTTCAGAACAGCCCTTGGCCAGATTGTTAATTTCTTCTATACAATGCAGGGAGAGGCTGCCGGTGCTCAGGCATTTTCAAATTTTGATACACTTCTTGCACCATTTATTCGTTATGATAACCTTACCTATGAACAGGTTAAACAATCACTTCAGGAGTTCCTGTTTAATATTAACACTCCAACCAGAGTAGGATTTCAGACTCCGTTCACCAATATAACAATGGATCTGAATGCGCCGGAATTTCTTAAGAATGAACAGGTTGTTCATGGGGGAGTCTTAAGGTCCGATTGCTATGGTGATTTTGTAAAAGAGTTAATTATTCTGAATAAGGCATTTACCGAGGTTATGCTGGAGGGAGATGCAAACGGGAACCCTTTCTCATTCCCGATACCTACTTACAATATTACTAAAGATTTTGACTGGGGAAATGAGGATTACAAAGGAATATGGGAGATGACTGCAAAATATGGAATCCCCTATTTCTCAAATTTTGTTAACTCAGATATGAAGCCGGACGACGTCAGAAGTATGTGTTGTCGGTTAAGATTGGACAAAAGAGAGTTGAACAGACGTGGCGGCGGTCTTTTTGCATCTAACCCTCTTACGGGTTCTGTTGGAGTGGTAACTATTAATTTTGCCCGTTTAGGATACGAAGCAAAATCGGAGGAGAATTTCTTTCAAAGGCTTAGAAATGTTATGATTATTGCCAAAGATAGCCTTGAAATAAAACGTAAATCAATTGAAAATTACACATTACAAGGATTATATCCCTATTCTAAATTCTATCTGAGGCATATTTATCAAAGATTTAACTGTTACTGGAAAAACCATTTTTCAACTATCGGAATTAATGGAATGAATGAGTGTTGTCTAAATTTTCTGGGGAAAGATATTGCTCATCCTCAAGGGAGAGAGTTTACAATTAAAGTTATGGATTTTATGCGCTCTGTGCTGGAGGATTTCCAGGAGGAGACAGGAAATATTTATAATCTTGAGGCGACGCCTGCCGAGAGCACTTCATACAGGTTTGCCAAAATAGACACATTGCAGTATGCCGATATTATTACTGCTAACAGAGACTCTTTTTTAAAAGGAGCAGCCCCGTACTATACAAATTCTACGCAATTACCGGTTAATTACTCCGATGATATTTTTGAAATATTGACGTTACAGGATCATCTTCAGACTAAATATACAGGCGGAACAGTTCTTCATATCTTTACCGGGGAGAAGAATATTCCGGCAGTTTCGGCAGAAAAATTGATTCGAAAAATTACAGAGACATTTCATCTGCCTTACATTACGATCTCTCCTACTTTTAGTATCTGTCCTTCCCACGGTTACATTTCGGGAGAGTATAACACTTGCCCTGTTTGTGGTTCGGATTGCGAAATATACAGTAGAATTGTTGGTTATATGAGACCGGTAAGCCAGTGGAATGACGGCAAACAAGAGGAGTTCCGTGACAGACTGCTTTATAAAGTATGAGAATAGGAGGTTTTGTAAAACAAAGTCTTATAGATTGGGATGGAAAGATTTGTGCTGTAATTTTTACAAAGGGATGTAATTTCAGGTGCGACTATTGTCATAATAAGCAACTTTTATTTCCCTCTTTGTATAATAAAAATGTTGATATTGATCCGGAATTTATAATTCAACACCTTGTTACAAGAAGCAGATGGCTTGATGGTGTTGTAATAACCGGCGGTGAACCAACGATTCAGGAAGATCTACCTGATTTTATATGCTCAATAAAAAATCTGGGGTTAAAAGTTAAGCTTGACACTAACGGATCCAATCCTGAGATGCTTAAAAGGTTGCTTTGCTTAAAGCTTCCGGACTATATTGCTATGGATATAAAAACCATATTAAACCCTATAAGTTATGGAGCAATTATTGGATTTGAAGATATAACCATTTGCAATAAAGTGGACTCTTCATTAAAAATCCTTGAAGAGTCAGGGATTCCGTTTGAGTTAAGAACGACAATCATTCCCGGTTATCATTCTGCTGAAATTCAGGATTATTTAAAATTGAAATTTTCGCAATACAATTATAAGTTTCAGGAATTCAGATATTTTTAGAGATATCAAAGGCTAATTAAAAAAACATAGCATAATGAACAAATGTTCATTATATTTGCATTGAATTTGTATCGTAATTTAATTTTAAACTATATATTATGGAAAAGTTAAAGATTGGTATTATTATTTGCGATAGATATAATACTTGTGCCGGAGGCAAATGTTTCAGGGCTTTCAGTAACCGTGAAGGCGCTTTCAGCAGGTATAAAGATAAGGATGCAGAGATTGTTGCATATACTACCTGCGGAGGATGTCCAGGAGGCAATATCGAGTATGCACCCGAAGAGATGAAGAAAAATGGCGTAACTCATGTACACTTTGCTACGGGATTCTTAGTAGGTTATCCGCCTTGCCCTTATATGGAATATTTTGAAAAGTTTATAACTAAAAAATATGGTATGGAGGTTGTCTTCGGAACTCACCCTATTCCACAGAAATACTTTATTCAACACGATAATCTGAACACATGGAATAGTAATTTCCTGAAAAATGCGATTAAACTCACATTGGTTGAGGAAAATTTAAGGTTGAAATATGATTAAACAATAGCTCAATTCACAATTAGTATAAATATAATTAATTAAAAATCATGAAATCAAATTCTCTCTGGACTCGTAAATTCCAATCAGTTGTAGACAATGGCAGAAATCACAGTATGGTTATTGATCTGCCGGAAGCAAAAGGTGGCAGTAACAGTGGCCCTACAGCACTTGAGATGTGTGTTATGAGTTTAAGTGGTTGTGTAGGAACAATCTTTGCTATGGTGGCAGAAAAAATGCGATTAAAATTTGAAAAAATGGAGGTAGAACTAATTGCCGAGCAGAGCCAAAATGCTCCAACAATAACAGATGTCCATTTTACATTAAGAATTCAAACATCTGAAGAGAGACAAAAGATTGAAAAGTGTCTTGAGCTTACAATTAACACCTGCCCGGTTGGCGTTTTGTTCAAACAGGCGGGAGTCTCTATAACCAACGAAATAATTATTGCGTAGTAATAAAAATAATTAATTATATTGGATCATCTTAGGCCACAATCTAAGATGATCTTTTTTTATAAAAAATCTGGGTTTTTCAGATTCATATTATTTATTACATTGGTGGATAAATTTTGAAGAGATTTAATTCGTTTGGGTTATATGATTAACAAAATAACAGTTGTTTAAATTATTAAGTTATGAAAAAATCATCAATCATTATTATGTTTGTTGCATTAATTTTTGCAGCAAACAATTCATATTCCCAGGGGTATTACACCAAAGGATTTAAAGCATCACCGGCACTGCTGGTTATAGACATTCAAAATGAGTATCTTAAAGGTATACCGGATAGGGACAGGGAGATGACTCTGAACAATATTAACTATATGATTAATGTCTTCAGACATTTTAACTATCCAATCATTAGAATATACCATACAGATAAAAGATTCGGACCTTTTGAAGGTTCGGAAAACTTTGAGTTCCCTAAAACGGTAACCATTAAAGAGGAAGATCCAAAAGTTATTAAAACCTACCCCGATGGGTTTAACAAAACTAATCTGGATGCAATTCTTAAGGAGAAGGGGGTTAATACCGTTTTTCTGTGCGGACTTAGCGCCGTAGGATGTGTTCTGCAAACCTGGGTTGGAGCCCAGAACAATGATTATAAGGCGTTCTTATTAAAAGATGCAATTATGAGCCACAAATCGGAATACACTTCCAGCATAGAAAACATCTTTAACGCAGTGCCGTTTGATATTGTCTTCACCATGCTGGTTTCACTGCAAAGTGCACAGTAAAATTCTGTAATAATCTAAATTGTTATTTAGTTCTGAAGCGACAAAGAGTAAAATATTTCTTTATAAAATCATTATAAATCTGAAGAAAATTTTTATAAAATCTTTACATTTTTCACACCACATTTGCTTTCCTTTTAAAGTTAGATTTAGTGAAAAGTGGAAAAGCAGGAGTAGTACTAAAACAGGTTGGGGATCTTCTTATAATATTGGGGTTTATAGAAATTTGCCCTTCAATAGTTGCATCTATTTACGAAGAGTGGTTTTCTGCAATTGGATTTGTATTGTCAGGTATATTCACTTCATCGGTTGGATATATACTGCATAAAAATTTTTATCAACTGAAGCTCCTCACTATAGTCAGGTATTAATAATTGTTGCTATTGTTTGGCTGGTGCTTACAATTTTTGGAGGATTGCCTTTTTTTGTAATATCCTATATTACACCGGTATCTGTAATGAATCATTTTATCCCGACCGGTGCGTTATATAATGATTCAAGTTTAATTTTCTTTAGAAATCCTCTCCACTGTTTTTTTGAAAGTATGAGTGCATACACAACCACGGGACTTTCAATGGTTCTTCACGAACCTTCTGTTGGGAAAGGAATACTTTTCTACAGATCCTTAGCTCAATGGATTGGTGGTGCGGGATTTATTGTAATGATTCTTGCAATTTTCAAACAGAAATCAGGTAAAAGCGCAATTCTGCTATATGGCTCAGAATCAACAGGCGAAAAATTAAGGCCAAGAGTACTGGAGACAACCAGGTCAATTTGGAAAGTATACTTGCTGATTACAATTATTTCAGCTATATACCTTTTTTTAGGAACGCTTTGGATACTCCCCGATTATCCATTAACAGATAATATTTTTGACTCTATTAATCATGCAATGGCAGGACAATCCACAGGTGGATTTAGCACGCTTGATGATAGTATTGGAACATATAAATCTGTAAGAATGGAAATTCTCTATCTGCTACCTATGATTCTGGGATCGTTTTCAATTCCATTTTTTTATAAAATTATTTACAGGAATCGGTTACGTGAATTTTGGGATGATATACAGACACGCTATCTGATTTTATTTTTTGTCTTTGGAAGTTTAATTCTATCGCTTCTGATGATTTTGGGAGATAGTGTTCCAAATCCCATCAGAGATTCTGTTTTCCAATTTATAAGTGGAATGACAACAACAGGTTGGCAAACCTCCAATATTGGCATTTGGGATTGGAAATCGATCGTATTTATTGTAGGGGCAGGTATGTTCATTGGCGGAGCATCCGGTGCAACTGTCGGAGGAATAAAGATGATAAGAGCAATAATAATAATGAAAGGACTTAAATGGCAGATTTCTAAGACATTTTATTCTGATAACACAATAAAGAACATCAAGCTAAATGGGAGGTCACTTACTCCGGAAGCTATGTATCAGGAATTTACTAAATCGGCATCTCTTGCCATTTTTTTCTTTCTACTCATAGTGATATCGGCAATTATTTCTACATATTTGATCCCCAAAGATTTCGATTTTGCCGATGCTCTGTTTGAATCGGCATCAGCTCTGGCTACGGTTGGTCTTTCTACAGGTATTACAGATCCCTCAATGTCGCCACTTCTGGAATTAATTTATATTTTTCAAATGTGGGCGGGGCGTCTTGAGATAATTCCTGTTTTTGCTCTTATAAGATCATTATTAAGATTCAAACAATTTTAATTGTTTTAACTTTGAATATATTCTTTCAGATTTTGTTTAAAGAAGAGGTAGCAATGGATGGATTTAAAATAAGATTCAAGTCAGATACTTATAAACTCAGTCATCAGTTATATCAATGCCTTTTGTCTGTTGTTATAATCGGAGTGACTGCATTTTTTTGCTCCCTGATTTCCGATGACAAGAGTTATTATATTGTATCATTTATACTGCTTCTGGTTGTCTCTTTAGTATCGACATTCCTGGATATCGGTCCTCTTCTTTTAATGTCAACTTTAAGCGCTTTAGTGTGGAATTTCTTCTTCATACCCCCTATTTTAACTTTTCATATCGAGAAAACAGAAGATATTCTGATTTTGGGGATGTTTTTTATTATTGTATTTGTTAATGGGATACTTACTAACAGAATAAGAAAGCAGGAGAGATTGGCAAAGGAGAGGGAGCAAAGATCCAATGCTCTTTATAATTTGTCTAAAAGGCTGTCAAGTGCAAGTGGAATAAATGAGGTTGTAAAAGTTGCATCTGAAGAAATAGAGATAAATTTTAAGGTTAATCCCGAATTTAAACTAGCTGTATCTGAAGAAAACATCATATCATTTTCAGAAAATAACTGTGGTGAGAGTTCCATTATAACTGAAAGAGTACACAATAAAAGATATTATGTACTAAAAGGGGCAAAAATTAATGTTGGACAATTAACCATTCAAGATAAAGAAGTATTTCCCGGTGATAAGAAACAACTTTGGGAGACATTCCTTGCTCAAATTACTAATTCTCTTGAAAAAGAGTTTCTTGCAGAGATAGCGCAAAAAGCACGTTTACTTGATGAATCAGAAAAGCTTTTTAAAACCCTATTTAACTCAATCTCCCATGAACTAAGGATTCCGGTCTCAGCGATAATGGGCGCTGCTGATACTTTAATCGAATTACCTGACAGAAATGATATTTCACATTCACTCTATAAAGAGATTTTTACTGCCTCTATACGTCTTAACAGATTAATTGAGAACTTACTAAACATGTCCAGACTTGAGAGTGGCAGAATTACTCCAAGACTGGTATGGTGTGATGTTAATGATCTGGTAGTGAAAATTAATGAAGAGCTTAATGATGAGATTCTAAAATTTAAATATAGTGTTTATATTCAGGAAGATATGCCTCTTGTGAAGATTGATTTTGGATTGATGGAGCAAGTACTTTATAACCTGATTTATAATTCCTGCGTGTATACTCCGGAGGGATCTGCAATAATTCTTGACATATCCTACCATAACAACTGTCTGATAATTAGGGTTTTTGATAATGGCCCGGGATTTCAGGAAGATAAAATCAAATATGTTTTTAATAGATTTTACAGGATAGACAGGAATAACCCGGGCGGACTAGGTCTTGGGTTATCCATTGTCAAAGGTTTTGTTGAAGCTCATAAAGGAACAGTTTCTTTGGAAAACGGAAAAAAAGGGGGAGCTGAATTTACTATTATAATTCCATCAGAACTACCAATTTTAGAAATTTAATCAACAATGATTGATAATAAGACAATATTGATTATAGATGACGAAAAGCAGATAAGAAGATTGCTCGAAATAACTCTTGAGTTGAATGGTTATAAGGTTATTTCTGCAGCTACCGGGAAACAAGGACTTATTGATGCAGCGACATTTAATCCTTCGCTTATAATTCTGGATCTGGGACTTCCGGATATTGACGGGCAACTGGTTCTTAAGAGATTGAGGGAGTGGTTTAGTAAGCCAATTATTATTCTGTCAGTCAGAAATTCTGAAGACGATATTATTCAGGCTTTAGACAATGGGGCCAACGACTATCTTTCCAAACCATTCAGAACAGGAGAATTATCTGCCAGAATAAGAGCTGCAGAAAGATCTATGGAAAACGAAGTTGATCAAAAAATTCTAAATTTCCATGACTTATCAATTGATACTCCCAACCATATTGTAAGAAAAGGTGGAAGAATTATAAAATTGACAACTACAGAGTATTCACTGCTTAGCTTACTTGCAAAAAATCAGGGTTGTGTATTAACGCATAAAGCTATTCTGAAAGAGGTCTGGGGATATGGATATATTGAACAGACACAATACCTGAGGGTCTTCGTAGCGCAGTTAAGAAAAAAAATTGAAGACAATCCCGCATCTCCAAAACTATTAATGACAGAATCTGGAATTGGGTATAGATTTGGTGAATAAAACGAGAGAAAAATTGTTGTTAATTCAATTTAATTTTTACCTTCGCATCAGAAACGCAGAACATATATGATAAAAAACAATAATAATCTCTTCAATAATCTGAATGATAATTGCATTCGGGCAGGGAGGTTATTGTTTTAAATATTCATAATATTATAAACTTAAAGTGGCCTCCCGTAACCCGGGGGGCTTTTTTTATGATAAACACAGCGATAAATAACAATAATAATGATAATAAATCACCTCCGCCGGGCGATTCTTAATCGTTATTAGTCTAATGCCCGGTCACAAGCCGGGCTTTTTTAATTTTAAAAATCAAAAACCAATTAATTAATAAATAATATGTTATACGAAAAAATTCTATCTACAGAGAGGGCAATATCATTTGTCAAGGAGAGCTTTGCCAAACATTTGTGCAAACAGTTAAGTCTTATTAGGGTCTCATCGCCCCTGGCGGTGCTTGACGGTACCGGAATAAATGATGATCTGAACGGTATTGAGAGGCCGGTCTCTTTTCCGGTCAAAGCATTGGGTGAGCAACGGGCACTTGTAGTTCACTCACTGGCCAAATGGAAGCGGCTGAGACTTATGCAACTTGGATTTGAAGAGGGGACAGGGATATTAACCGATATGAGGGCGCTCAGGCCCGATGAAGATTACACACATCTGCACTCGATTTATGTAGACCAGTGGGATTGGGAGCAGAGAATAGGGGAAGATCAGAGAACTTTGTCAAAATTAAAGGGCACTGTGAAAAGAATCTACGAGGCCTTGAGAGCTGTTGAGATGGAGGTTTATGAAAGCAATCCGGAGATTCTGCCAGTGTTACCTAAGGAGATAAAATTCATCCACTCTCAGGAACTTTTGGATCTCTATTCAGGGTTGGATGTAAAAGAGCGGGAGAGGGAGATCACTAAAAAGTACGGAGCTGTTTTTATAATCGGAATCGGCAAATCTCTTACAGATGGGAAACCTCACGATGGCAGGGCTCCCGATTATGATGACTGGAGTACAAAAAACGATGATGGTTATTACGGTCTTAACGGAGATATCATTGTATGGCATCCAACTCTCGGATGTGCGCTGGAGCTATCGTCAATGGGGGTTAGAGTTGACAAAGAGACCCTTTTGAGTCAACTGGAAACGAGAGGATGTCTTCAAAGAGCAGAGCTTCCTTTTCATAAAATGCTTCTTGAGGGAGATCTGCCCCAAAGTATTGGAGGAGGAATCGGGCAATCAAGAGTTTGCATGTTTATGTTAAAGAAAAGGCATATCGGAGAGGTTCAGGTAGGTATCTGGCCGGAAGATGTGAGAGAGAGGTTGGAACTGGCTGGGGTCTCTCTGCTATAATATCTCATTGTGAATTTCATCAATTTGTTTAAATTCGTAACAGCTTAAAAATGCTATAAAACAATGATTATAGAGACTGAAAGGTTAATTCTGAGACCGGTTACACTAAAGGATGCCAATGATATCTTCGAATATGCATCGGGACCAAACGTAGGTGTAAATGCCGGATGGAAACCACACGAAAAGATTGAAGAGTCAATAGATATTATCAACCAGCTCTTTTTAGGTAAAGAGGATATATTCGGAATTGTTCTCAAAGATTCGGGCAAGATGATTGGCACAATAGGTCTGGTCAAGGATCCGAAACGAGAAAATGATAGAGCCAGAATGCTGGGATATGCTATAGGAGAGGGCTACTGGGGCTTCGGTTATACGACCGAAGCTGCCAAAGCTGTAGTAAAATATGGCTTTGATGTTTGCAGATACTCTCTTATTTCGGCCTATAGTTACCCCCATAATTCAAGATCGGGCAGGGTTCTGGAGAAGTGCGGATTCACTTATGAAGGGACTCTGAAACAGTGTGAAAAGCTATATAATGGAGAGATAATGGATAATATATGTTATTCTCTCGATTTGCAATCACATCTTAAAACACTAACAGATGAAAATTATCAAACACATAGTTAATAAATTCTCTGTTGCAGAGCTGCAATCTGATGAATTGCTCATCACCTGCGCTCAGGATGGACTCGATATCATGGGCGAACTCTACTACGAGGGGTTCGATAAGATCATTATCCATTCGGAAAATATAACAGAGGATTTTTTTGATCTGAAAAACGGAATGGCCGGCGAGATACTTCAAAAGTTTTCCAACTACAGGATCAAGCTGGCAATTGTCGGGGATTTCAGCGGCTATACCAAAAAGAGTATCAGGGACTTTATTCGGGAGAGCAATACTACCGGGCACATTAATTTTGTGGGAACAGTTGAGGAGGCATTGGCACTTAAGTACTGAAGATAATAACAATTATAAAAAGGATATTATGAGAAAACTTTTGATCATTTTTTCGTTGATTCTGCTAACAAGTTCAGTTTCGGCACAAATTGGAGTTCACTTCACACCTGCGGGTAAATTAAATGTGCATATTCCAGAACCTTTGGAGGGAGCCGGAGGAAGAACGGGCGATTATCTCTATGCATTCGGGGTCAACTATCTGAAACCATTAAAGGGAAATTTTGAGCTTGAAACAGGGCTGGAATTCACCAAATTCGGAATAATTCAGACACCGGGAGCATATCCGCCTTTCGATATGACCCAAACGAAAAAATCGATCTCAATGATATCTGTACCGGTTGGAATCCGTCTGAATTTTCTCAAATATTTCTTTATTAATGGAGGTGTTCTCCTGGATATGGAGCTTAAAAGCAGCGCCGATATGAATAGTCAATCGGGAATCGGGGCAATGGGAGGAGTTGCTTTTAAATATGGATTTCGTTCAGGAGCATCGGTTTTTATAAATCCCTACTATAAAGCTCACTCAATTCTCTCATTCAGTAATAACGATTATAAGGAGATGTTACTGGAATCGGGAGTACGAATAGGTTTTATGATACAATTGTAATAACCGGGATAACAAAAATCTAATGAATTACAGAGTAGAAAAGTTTCCGGATTCGAGAATTGCTACGTTTGATATCTGCGCAGTGAGCCATCTGAAGCATCACATCACTATTATGATTGAGTGCGACATAACAGATAGCAGGAAAAAATTGAAAGAGCTTAAATCGGCTGGGAGAAAGATCTCCTTTTTCGGATGGTTGCTCAAGGTGATTGCAGATAGTGTAATGGATAATCCACATGCAGCGGCGTATCTGCATAGCAAAAGAGAGCTTATAGTTTTTGATTCGGTTTCGATCTCTACTATTTTCGAGAAGGAGGTTGATGGGGTGAGAGTGCCTGTTCCGATGGTGATTAAAGATGCAAATCTGAAGAGTGTGGAGGAGATTTCGAAAGAGATTGACGATGCTAAAAACGAGGTTGTAACTAAAAAGAGCATTGTGATAAACAGAAAACCCAATGCCTTTGAGCGCATCTACTATCTCTTTCCGGGATTTCTCAGACGGGCAATCTGGCGTTACTTTATACGAAGTCCCAAACTTTCAAACAGATTGATGGGTAATGTGTCGGTTACCTCTTTGGGTATGACAGGGCCTATTAATGCCTGGTTTATCCATAAAAGTATTCACCCGGTTTCGATAGGGGTCGGAACAATTATGAAAAAGCCGGTAGTTGTTGATAATGAGGTTGTAATAAGAGAGATTATGAATATGACTCTGCTCATAGACCATGATGTTATGGATGGTGTCCCGATGGCCAGATTTATCAAGGATCTGGAGAGGCGAATCAGAATTTTTGATTAAATTGCATAGGAAGAAATAGTCAGGGAAAATGAGAATTGAATATGATATTAAGCTGGGATTCAAGGATGTGATGTTCCGGCCAAAGCGCTCGACTTTAAAGAGCAGGTCGCAGGTAAAACTGGAACGGACCTTTAAGCTTTTACACTCAAAAACTGAATGGAGCGGAATTCCGGTAATGGCGGCGAATATGGACACTGTAGGGACATTCGAGATGGCTCTCGAACTTCAAAAGCATAAGCTCTTTACGGCAATTCACAAGCACTACACACCCGATGAGTGGAGAGGCTTTTTCGATAAGGCACCTCAGAATATAGAAAATTTCATTGCCGTTAGTACGGGAACAAGCGCCTCCGATTTTGAAAAACTTTGCTCGATAATTGATTTAAATCCCAAATTGAGATTTATCTGCATAGATGTTGCCAACGGATATTCAGAGCATTTTGTCTCGTTTGTGAAACAGACCCGGAAGAAGTTCACCGATAAGGTGATAATCGCAGGAAATGTGGTAACCGGGGAGATGGTTGAGGAGCTGTTACTCTCGGGTGCCGATATTATCAAGGTCGGTATCGGTCCCGGTTCGGTTTGTACCACACGGGTTAAAACCGGGGTTGGCTACCCTCAGTTGTCGGCAATTATTGAGTGTGCCGATGCCGCGCATGGTCTTGGTGGTCAGATAATAAGCGATGGCGGATGCACTACTCCCGGCGATGTGGCTAAAGCATTCGGAGCAGGTGCCGATTTTGTTATGCTTGGCGGGATGCTTGCCGGACATGATGAGAGTGGTGGTGAGCTGATCGAGAAGAACGGAGAGATGGTCAAGATGTTTTATGGGATGAGTTCGGCAACTGCAATGAAAAAACACTCCGGAGGTGTTGCCGATTACAGAGCCAGTGAAGGGAAAACGGTTTATGTTCCCTATCGTGGTAAGGTAAATGATACTGTCTCTGACATACTTGGAGGGGTGAGAAGCACCTGCACTTATGTAGGCGCATCCCAGTTAAAGGAGCTCTCCAAACGAACCACATTCATCAGGGTTGCCGAACAGGAGAATCAGGTCTTTGCCAGAGTTTGATATAAATTGCTAATCTACAGGGGTATAAAAGCATCAGTTTTTCAATTTTGGAAAACTGGGTTTTATAATGTTCAGTTATTCAAACAATCATATCAAATTCTGGCAAAGCGAAATTCTGTTGCCAAGATGTGGAAAATTTTAGCAAAGTGAACTAAAGTTCCCCACTTCCTTAACACGCACACTAGTAGTAGTTAACGAGAAATTTTCACTCTGACAGTGTTTTTTAGGAACGCAGATATTAAAATTATTATAAAGGGTCACCTATTTTAAATAAATAGGCGACCCTTTATAATATGCTAAATATTAATGAGTTTAATATATGCTGTCAGAGTAATGTTTGGCCGGATTATCATGATACAAAAGAATATAATTTGTAAATATTAAATATATAGGTAATTATCTTATTAATCTTCACGGCACCCTAAGTGGGGAACTTTAGCAAAGAAAGAATGTGACAGAACTGTTCAATCGTTAGCTGTATAATCAACGGCTCTGTTCAGAATTGTGTTGAAGAGCAAAGTTTTTTTGAATTCGGAAACGGTATTTTCGACCAGATTTTTGTCGAGAATAAAATTGTCATCGATGTTTTTTGTGAGGAAGAAGTCTTTTAGCTTGAAATATTCGGCATATCCGGAATCAGCAGGGAATCCCTGAGGAACTTTCTTTAATGAACCGGCTCGCTCAAGTGTGAATCCCTTAGCGATTTCAATTGCATTAAGGAACTCTTTGCCGTTTAACATTATCTCTTCGCGTATACTCTTTATTATTCTGGGTTCGGGTCTGTAGATGCCGGAGCTGAGTATGTGGCCGCCAATGTATTTTGAGCCTTTGCCTTCAATATGGAAGTAGTAGCCGCTTTTCCCACCGTTTTTCCCTCCGGGGGATATAAATGCGCCCATATGGGATTTATAGGGTGTTTTATCATTTGAAAAGCGGATGTCACGGTATATTCTGTATGTACACTCTTTCACGGTAAGATGTCTGACAGCCGGGTCAAAAGATGCAATCCCGGCAATAAGCTTCTCCACAAAATTATTGAAAACCTCGAGAGCCTCTTTATATTGAGCCTTATTGTCATCGAACCACTCTTTGTAATTATTTTTTTGCAGATTGTCTAAAAAATTGATTATGTGTATCATATTTATATTTTGTGTAGTTAAAACAGAATAATGAATATCTTAAATAAAAATCAAGTTGTTTATCGACTAAAGTTAAGTCAAATTCTTAATATGTGCATATTCAAAAATTAATTCATTTGTTACATACAAATTTCTTAACTTGTGGTGATTTATTTAAAAATAGATCGGTATATGGAGTACAGATTGGAAGATCTTATTGATATCCCGCTTCTTCAGAATCTGCAGGAGAAGCTGAACGAGATCTACTCTTTCCCGTCGGCAATTATTGATAACGAAGGAAAGGTACTGACTGCGGTTGCATGGCAGGATATCTGCACAAAATTTCACAGAACAAATCCAGACAGTGAGTCAGAGTGTATTAAAAGTGATAAATATATTCTTGAACATCTTCATGAGGCAGCTCCGGCAGTCAGTTACAGATGCCCGCATGGCTTGATAGATAATGCAATTCCAATAATTATTGATGGAATTCATCTGGGAAATTTCTTTACCGGTCAATTCTTTACCGAAAAGCCCGATATCTCATTTTTTAAGAAACAGGCGAAGAGATACGGATTTAATGAAAAAGAGTATCTGAAAGCAGTGAAAAGAGTCCCTGTCTGGTCAGATAAACAAAGAGTTAGTTATCTTAACTTTATAAAATCATTTATAGAAGTAATAGAGGGCTTAGCACAGAACCGGCTTAAAGATATTCAATTTCGAAAATTGTCGGCAGAGTTGCCGGATCTGATTTATCAATTTACAAGACGGGCAGATGGCTCTTACTGCGTTCCGATTGCAAGTAAGGGAATTTATAATATCTTCGGATGTCAACCGGAAGATGTAAGAGATAATTTTGATGCGATATCGAAAGTTTTACATCCGGATGATGCAGAGCGGGTTGTCAGAGATATTGAATATTCGGCGGAACATCTTTCATATTTTACCTGTGAGTTCAGAACCCGTATTCCAGGTAAACCGGATCAGTGGATATTCTCCAGATCCAATCCAGAGAAGTTACCCGATGGAAGTATTACATGGTACGGTTTTAATGCCAATATAACAGAGAGAAAAAAGGTTGAGGAGGAGTTGATTAAAGCAAAGGAGAGAGCCGAGGAGAGTGACAGGTTGAAATCGGCTTTTCTCACAAACATGAGTCACGAGATAAGAACTCCTATGAATGGGATTCTTGGCTTTGCCGAGCTACTTAAAGAGCCGGACCTATCTCCGGAAAACCTGTTGAAATATATCAATATAATTGACAAGAGCGGGACTCGTATGCTCAACATTATAAATGAGATAGTTGATATCTCAAAAATTGAGTCGGGGCAGATGGAGATTAATCTGAAGGAGGTAAATATAAAGGATTTACTCGAAAATCTTTTGAACTTCTTTAAACCAAATGCCGATCAGAAAGATATAACGCTGGATGTAAATATTGAGTGGAGTGATAGTGAAGCTATCATATATACTGACAGTGACAAGCTTTATACTATTATTACAAACCTGGTTAAGAATGCCATCAAATATACCGATAAAGGTTCTGTACTATTTGGTGTTAAAAAGGATACTGAATCATTTTTGTTTTATGTCAGGGATACCGGTGTTGGAATTCCGGAAGGGAGGCATAAAGCAATATTTGAGAGATTTGTTCAGGCCGATATTTCTGATGTACAGGCCAGACAAGGAGCCGGGCTTGGTCTTGCAATCGCAAAGTCATATACCGAGATGTTATCGGGAGAAATTTGGCTTGAGAGTAAACCGGGATTTGGATCAACATTTTATGTAAGGTTACCTATTAACAAACGGGAGGAGACTATGGTTTTACAAGGGACAAAAAACAGCGAACTACTTACCAATGATAAGATTAATAATTTAAAAATTCTGGTGGTGGAGGATGATGAATCTTCAAGTCAGTTGATTTCAATCATCATAAAAAATTTCTGTAAAGAGATTGTTTGTGTTCAGACCGGAAATGATGCAGTCGAATATTGCAGGGCCAATCCGGACACCGATATAGTTTTCATGGATATCCTCCTGCCGGAGATGGATGGTTATGAGGCAACAAGAAAAATCAGAACCTTCAATACAAAAATCATTATAATTGCCCAGACAGCTTATGCGCTGTATGGCGAAAGAGAGAGGGCCCTTAAGGCCGGGTGTGATGATTATATATCCAAACCGCTAGATAACAAACAGCTAAAAGAGCTCATCGTTAAGCACTACGCAAATATAATCTGAAACTTTTTAAATTTCCCTGAAATATCTGTAATAAATAGTTAGTATCTGTTACTAACAGATAAACAATAATAAAAAAAATCATGAAAAATTTAATTGTTTATCTGCTTGTTGTATTAATCTCCTTTTTTAAACAATTAATTAATTAAAGAGAAGATAATATGCAGGAAAGAGAGAAAAAATTTCTAAAAATCTACTCCGGTTACCGACATGCTATTTACAGGATATGTTATGGTTATGTCTATGATAAAGAACTTGCTGAAGACCTGTTTCAGGAGATAATGTTAAATATCTGGAATAGTATTGAAAAATTCAGGGGAGACTCTTCTGCCGAGACATGGGCGTACCGTGTCGCTGTAAATACGGCTCTGCTCTTTAATAAAAAGATTAAAAGGGAGAGGATAGTAAAATCTCTTGAGGAGCCTTCAATAAACTATCCTGATACCAGTGATATTGAAGCAATAAAAGAGAAAGAGCTAAAACTGGATAAACTGGCTTCCTCAATTTCTGTACTGGAAAAAGAGGAGAGGATAATCATTACTCTGATTCTGGAGGGTCTGACATATGACCAGGTTTCAGAAATTGTTGGTATAACTCCTAATTATGTGGGAGTTAAAGTAAACAGAATTAAAAAACTACTTTACAAAAATTTAATAAATAAATGATATGGAAGAGCTTGATGAATTAAAAAATATATGGATCGGACAAAATAAAGATGTCTTAAATTTATCTGCTTCATTACAGACTGAGAATGTTGTTCAGAGACTTCGCAAACTGGAAAATTTCCAGAATAGAGTTAACAGGGTTAAACTTGGAGTGATTGTTCTTTTATTAATAATGCTAACAGTAAACATCTCAAAAATAGAGGATATCACTTGGCAGGCCTATGCAGGCTTAGGATTAATCACACTAAGCACTGCTTTATTTATGACATATTATTTCAGGAATCAGTTTAAATCTTCGAATATTGATTTTACTAAAACATCAATGAAATTTGCAGGAGAAACATTACTGTTGCTTGAAAAACAGAATAAAATATTTAGTATCCCATTTACACTTTTTATCATCATGATCGTTATTGCGTCAAATCTGCTTATATCGGGGTTTTCGCATGATCCTCTGACAATGAAAACGGTAACACTAAGAATACTATTTTCCGGAACAATTTTCACATCCGGATTATTGGGGTTATTTATAAGAAGATGGAGAATTAAAAGAGAGGTGACACCTTTAATGGATGAGTTGACAAAACTGAGAAATTATGAAACGGCTGCTTTGTAAACAAAACTGGTATATCTTACCTTTTCTGATTTTAGTCCTTATTAATACTCTGAATCAAATTTTTGACAGGATATTAAATGACTTTTGGAGTGGCTTTCTGACAGGACAGACTCTTGTTTACTCATTAATTATTATAACCATTTATTTAAGAAAGCTTTATCTGCATAATTCTGGCTCTCAGATTGATTGTGAATAGCAGGAATTTTTAATATATTTGTAAACGGTATGGATAATATTGAAACACCATTTACAAAAGAGAAAAAAAGGGAGTTGGTACTTTTTCACGAAACCTTTCTGAGGTTGCATGGTAAACTTACCAATTTCTGTTTTTATTACCTCAGGGACAGGGAGGAGTCAAAGGAGATTGTTCAGGAGGTGTTTCTGAAATTATGGGAGGGTGATTACAGTCTTGAAAATCTGCATAGAAAATCAGAGATAGACTCCCTGCTTTTTACAATGACAAGAAACAGATGTCTCGATTCTCTCAGACATAAAAAAGTGGAGTTAAAATTCAACGAGGCAAAGCGTGACGAGTTTTTAAGATATTCAATTTCGGAGCATGCTCTTAATGACGACAACTCACTGGAATTCATGATATCGAAGGACATTGAACATGCTATAAACAAGGCAATAAAAGAGCTCCCGGATACAATCCGGGAGACTTTTATGCTGAACAGATATAACCAGATGACCTATAAAGAGATTGCGACTCATTTATCCATTTCGGAGAAGACGGTAGAGTACAGAATCTCGTGTGCACTAAAGGAGCTCCGAACAAAACTTTCTCCCTATAACTATATGCTTCTTGTTATACTATCTGAAAACGTAATCAAAAGTATTAAAGAGACACTCTAGTTATCTTCTTACAGGTTTTTTCTCAAGTCCGGGAGGTCTCAAAGTGTACTCGCCTACGCCTTTATCGGGTGATGACAATAGCTTTACGGCCTCTGAGGTTCTCTCCTTCTTAATCATATACTCCAGTAAAAGAGCATAGTTAAAATGAACCGACCCCTCATTTCTGTCAGGATTGTTATATGCGGCAAAGCGGGCCAGAGTAAAGTAAATCTCGAGGAGCTCCGGTGAGAGCACCTCATCTTCGTACTTTCCACCGGGGATTCTGACCATAAAATTTATATCCCGGCAGAAATCGGCAGTACGTCCCTCAGGGTTGCTTATAATATCATTTAGTTTCTCTTTTGCCAGAGTGTAATCTTTATTGCGGATTGCCTGATTAAGAGCGATTCTCTTTTTCAGATACTCTTTCCCGGGAAATTCCGGAGCAGTATCAAGCTCTCCGGCTGTATTTGCAGAACGGAAAAGTGAAAACAGAATCTCATCGGTTTTCTTTACGCCGTAGACAGAACTGTACTTTTCTCTGTTGTTGAGAAACTCTGAGGCAAGAGTGTTTTTCCTATCCTTTACGAAAGTGTTGAAATACCACCACAATCCCGGATTTAAAAGATTATAGCCACTCTCCTGAATGTACATTGCAATATACTTATCTGCAAGCTCCTTGTTCCATTTAGAAGCATTGTAAACTGCATACTCATACATGAATGAGAGATCTTTAGAACCTTCGTTTGCAAGCTTTTCAAGATAGGATGAGCGCTTCTCTTTTTTAAGTGCAGATTCTCCGGTGAGCAGGAAGATCTCCTCTTCCTGCCTGCCGGTTGAATAGTGAACCATCTCAAGTGTTTGCGGATCGACATAAACAAATGTCGGATATACAGCTACTTTGTAACTTTTGGCAATCGGAGCACCTGCCATGGTCTCTGCGTCAATTTTTACGTTGATAAAGTTCTTATTATAAAAATCACCTATCTGCTTTGTTATAAAAACCTCATCGGCCATAGCTTTGCAGGGGCCGCACCACTTAGTGTAGAAGTCAATAAAGATCAGCTTGTTTTCACTTTTTGCCATTTCTATCGCTTCAATCCACGTGCCGTGAAAAAAGTTAATGCCTCTGTTTTCTGCAACTGCATTTATAAACATCAGTGATAATAAAAGAATCAGTACTATTTTATGTTTTTTCATTTGATCTCTTTTAAATGATTTCTATCTATTTAGTCACCCTCTTTACTGGTCTTGTAGAGACAAACCCTGCTGTGTTATCGGCACTATTAGTAAGAATATAGTAACCGTGATAACTTGGATTTGAATGGAAGTCAAATGTATAAAACCTTTTACTTGGGGCAGCAGCCGTACCTCCGTTGATTGATGTAGATGAGAGGTGGTATGAGGTTGCGGTAGATGTAATTTGAAGCGGAGTTCCGTATACCAGAAGGGCTGCGTTTACCGTTGCAAGATTTGCGTCCAAAGCTTTGAGCTCATCTACGGCAGGCAGATACCATCCGATTGTGTTCCCGGGTGAGGCCTTGTACTCGTAGGCATAAATAAATGCGCTGGTAGAGGCGTTGAGACTGAGGTTAGCCTGCCTTACTCTCTCTATAAGAGCGAGAGTATTTCCGTATCCATCTTCAAAACTTGGAGTAAAGAATGTACTCCCGACAGGTCCGAACTTTCTTGTTACATGTTCCAAAGCGATGATTTTGGCCTCTTTTACATTTGAAGGGTTGACCCAGAAGACTATACCGGCAGGTTTATAGCTATTGTCATAAACGACATCACCAACTTCGAAATAGGCTTTAGGAGCTTTTAAGGTTAGCGGAACTGAGATAGTCACAGATGCCCCGTTCAGTTCTGCTTTAATTCTAATCTCGCCCTTTCTGTTCAGAGTTGTTGGAGCGAAGAAGTCGTCGGGGGCTTTAACTGTCAGAATTTTATTTGCAAAAGTAACAATCCAGTCAGAGGGTGACGATAGAAGTGTAACCGTTGCTCCATCGGAACATTTTATTGAAGATATAAATGTTTGCCCCTCCATTGCATCAATCGACTTCAATTCAGATGATACATAAAGTGAGGTTGAGACAACTCCCTTCTGATGTGTATTCATGAAATTCCACATCAAAGGCATTATATAGTACCAGTTTACGCCATGTCCTTCACCGACTATCGTAAAGAATTCAATATCGGCATTGGCACCTCTCCATACTTTTGTCAGATACTGTTTGTAGTTATCTATTTTTAAAGTGTCACTCTGGATTGCGTCAGATGCAAAGTATCCGCCCACGGTTGTAGCCCAGATATTTATGTTATCCAAAGCTGCACTGTAAACTACGGTGTTGTCATCTTTTCCGTTGAATGCCCTGATCGGAACCGCTCTCGAAGGTACCTCTGAGGTTGTGAGTTTCATCTGCCCGGAAACAGGGACTGCCGCAGCAAAGATGTTTGAACGGTAAAAGGCGAGTGCAAATGAGAATATTGCTCCGCTTGAGTGGCCACAGGTGTAAATTCTGTTTTCATCAGGTACGGGAGTGTGCTTTTTAAAGTATGTAATCATTGAGTCAACAAATGGCAGGTGATAATCGGTATTCTGCCAGTTTACGGCAGAACCGGTATCCTCTCCGGCCGGGAAGGCAATGATACAGTTCTCTTTAATTGCAAGTTGTGAGATAGGATCACTCATAGATACTCCTTCCAGAGGGTCAACTCCTGTGTTATAGCTTCCGTGGAAGTTAAAGATCAGAGAGATCTGTTTTGATTTGTCAATTGAAACCGGCATGAAGTATTTGAATCTTCTTTCGCTTTGTGTTCCGTTGTAGGTTACATTTAATTTAACCTGGTGTATGCCGGGAGATAGTGAACCTGCCGGAATTTCAGGATTGGTACCATCCGGAGTGATTTTATCTACAATAACCTCCTTTTTTGTCTGAGGTAAATAGGCGCTTGTATCTTTCATACATGATGAGAGGAATAAAAGCTGGATAGTCAGTAGTATAATGTATTTCTTCATAATTCTTATTTTATCGCTTTAGATTTCAGGTTAAATATTATCCATAAGATTTACACCACCGTTCGATCTTCCGTTTCTCCAGTGTGTCTGGTATTTTATCTGCACATCTACAGGAATTCCGGCTACTCCGGTATGCTTCTTATTCAGTGTAAGCCCCAGACTCACCTTATCGAGGTCAAACACAAGAATATCGCCCTTGTTTTCCTCTCCGTTTCCGTTTTTGTCGCTTCCATAACGTGAAACTCCCAGAATAAGTGTCATTTCGGTTCGTGATACGAAGATACTGGTGATAACTGCATCGGCTGAGTATCCGAGAGAAGTGAGAGATAATACAGCGTTATTCTCTGAAGGGGAGCTGTTTGACTTAATGTCGAGGATATTGTATTTGTAAAGTTTGTTCCCTGAGGTAAAGAAGAGGTATGGCGATGTCTTCATATTGTAAAATCTGGATTCGGGTGTTGCAGTACCTCCACCCACTTCGCCAGCCAGCGAGTATGTTGTTCCGGATTTGCCAAGAAGAATATATCGCAGAGTGTTGTCGGGAGCCTTTAACACTGCAAAAGAGGTTCCTGACTGACTTGTAGCCGATCCGTAGATGAGATCGTGCCCTGGGAACGCTTTGACACTTGTGGTTGGTATGGTGTAGCTGGATGCATAACTTGAGTATGCAAACCTTCCGTAGACCTTGTCAAATACGATGAAATATCCAAGTGTATATCCATGCTGGAAAAGGTTGTTATCGGCAGTCGGAATCATATCGTCATAGTACCCGAATGCTGAGAAGTAACCGTTTGTACCGTAAACGCTCTTCTTGTTGTAGTAAAAACCTGGAGTCCAAACAGATGGAGCAAGTGATGCAAAATAGAGAGATCCTCCTGAGATCAGGTTGAATTGGGTCATTTGCTGGAAGCCGGTTCCATATGCATTACTTCTCCATATATTTATCCCCTCATGGAAAAATTCGGGTTTATATCCGGAAACATCTGGTGGAGGGTAAGAGGAAATACCTGTAAATGCCTCTCCGGTAAGGTATGGAGTTGGATCCGGGTCGAGTGTTCTCTTATCCAGCAGTGCAATTTTATCGTCTGCCAAAACCATAATACGTCCAAATCCGTTAACAAATGGATAGTTCTGAATTTTGGTAGCTTCAACCATAACAAATCCAAGCTTCTGAGGGTTTGACCCTAGTGGTTTTCCATATCTTGACTCAAAGTAGTTGATAGCCCAGTTGGCGGGTTTATCAAGTCTTAAGTAAGAGAGTTCTGCCTTACCTTTTGACTTGCTCAGTACCATTATAAGATTTCCTGCTGTAGATGAAGAGACATTAAGATTGAACCGGAAGTATTTCTTAATTGTGGTCTCTTTATCTTCAACAATAAATCGGGAAATTTTATTGCCGGGGAGGAAGTCTACCTTTATCTTCAGATCTAATTTGCTGGAAACTATCTTATTGTCAATCTCCCAGGCATATCTGAATTTACTGGTGTCACTGTAAAGTGTACCAGTTAGTTTCGGGCTTATCTTCAGGCTGTCATCGACATCTTTAGAATACTGTTCGTCAATACCTGCAATAGCCAACTCATTAATCTCTCTGTAATCACTCTCGCTGGTCCCAAGATCTTTATAGCATGAATTCATAATAAAGAGAGCGAGAATTAATAGAATTATATTTTTTTGTCTCATATTCTGTTCTTTTATATTTGATTAATTCTGAGGGACCAATCTGTCTATATAGATCCTGGATCCGGTTTCGTCATCAAAAGTCGGAATGGCATTCAGATAGTTGGCAAGTCCCTGAAAATATTGTCTGCCTTCATTGTTTACATCAAACGGACATGTCTCTGCATTGGAAAATCTGCTGTTAAAGGAGATGAGAATTTTCCATTTCTTTGGATGGTAAAATCCTATATAATCGTATCTGAGAGGAGTTTTCCACCATACAGGTTCCGACAGATAGTTGTTTATATAGAGATAAGTTCTTAGTCCATCTTTCATTCCCAGATCAAAATCGTCACTTGTCTCCATTTCGAGGGCAAGTCGTTTATCTTCCGGATTTGAGAAACTGGTGCTCAGGCTTCCTCTGTAAACAACAATTTTCAAGGTGTCGGTGAATTTTCCGGCTCCGAAAGTCTGTGTATTTGATAGTGCTTTATAATGAGTTCCTGCCACTGCAGTGGTGGAGTCTGCTGCAACTCTTATTTTATAAGTACGGCTGACATCAGAGGAGGTCCCAAGAAACTCAACAACTATTTTTGCAGTATCGGTAAGGACATCATCGCCTTTCATTCCAAAAGAGTATGTTGTTCTGTTATTGAAGATCATCTTTTTGTTATAATCCAGTGTATAATATTTGAACTGGATTCTGGCCTTATCTCTGTACAGATTGTCTATGCTTTGATCGCACGAAACCGAGATAAAGATTGTTGCCAAAATTGTCAGATATGCCAGTATTGTTTTCATTTTCATAATATTTACTAGAATTTAATTTCTGTTGCCGGTTTCTATCTCTTTCAAAGGGATCGGGAAGACAAATACCTTATCGCCTGGAGGAACTACCCCAATGATTCCGCTACTGGTTGGTATACCTGTGTTAAGTCTTTTATATGCATACCACAACTGTCCTTCACCTATAAATTCTCTTTTTATCTCCTGAATTATATACTCCATAGTGAGGTATCCCCAATGGGTGTTGTTTCTTATCCTGTGATCCCTTAAAGTGTTAATGTAAGATAGTGCTTGCAAATCATCTTTTCCAAGGTAACATTCGGCAAGTATCAGATACATCTCCGAAAGCTTTATCATTGGCATCTTAGGGAAGAACTTCTCTTTGTTATCTACATTGAATTTTGTGAAATATCCGTTCACGACAGAGAACCATTTAATGTTTCTTACATCGTCATTGTTTCCTTCATAAAGTGTAGAGATATTGACAAACGGCAGATAGGCTCCGCGGCTTGAGGTTGCTGTTATCTCGGGGTAATGAAGACTTATGGTATAATCTGAAAGGCTCTTGTTACGCAGAGAGAAGATGTGTTCATCGGAGAAGAGGATATCTATCTCTTTATCCGATTTGTCGGTACTTGCAAAATCGAGGAGTCTGAATTTCCCTGACTCAACAACCTCCTTAGCATACTTTATGGCATTTGTTTTATCGCCTCTCATGAGACTAACTCTTGCCAGCAGTGCTTTTACTCCATAGAGATTAATTCTTGCGACATATTTATCTGCCTCATTCTTATTGGCCATTTCATATGGCTTTACTGTTTTTACCGGGTCATTACTTAACAATTTTTCGGCCTCTTTAAGGTCGTCTGCAACCAGTTGAACAGCCTCTTCGACAGTATACATCGGAGGAAGGGAAACTCCGAACTCCGTATTGTATGGAATTCCTTGTGCTTTAGGTGATTTTTTCACATCGGGGCAGAACATTCTTATCAGATCCAAATGGAGAGTTGCTCTTAATGCAAGTGCCTCTCCGAGAACCTGATTTTTCATTTCAGGGGTGAGCACCTTTGTATCTTTACCTGCCCATTTGATTATATTATTTGCCCCGCCGATTGCAGAGTAGAGATCTCTCCAGATTTCCAGAATTGTTGTCTGTGATGCGGCATCTTCGTAATCGTAATCTCTGAGTTTTTCGTATGATGTGGCTACTCCGTCGTAGCTATAGTATTGTGCCAGCAGATCGAGGTTCTGCATTGTCAGCTTCATCCCGTAGAGAGATGATGAGGCCATTGAACTGTAAACTCCTGCCAAAGCCTCTGTATACCCTTGAGGTGTACTGAACAACTTCTCTTCGGTCACCTTATCGGCAAGATCAATATCCAGCCATTTGTTGCAGGAGAAGAGAGTTGCAGTCAGACATATTATTATAAATGCTTTGAATTTCATGACTTTAATTTTAGAAGGTTAAATTTAGTGAAAGAGAGAATGTTTGAGCAAATGGGTATGTTGTTCCCCTTTCAATCTTTACGGTTGACAATCTGAAGAGGTCGCTTGTAGAGAAAATCAGTTTAGCTCTTTCAATTTTTGCTCTTTCGAGATACCTCTTCGGAAGTTCATAAGACAATGAGAGTGTCTGTAGTCTCAGGAAGTTGTTATCCTGAACCAGTCTGGTTGTCTGAAATGGTGCGGATGTGTCATCTATTCTCTTAAAGAGTGCAACATCTCCGGGACTTTTCCATCTGTCATAAAGTACACGTTTGTCGGCATTATAGTATGGCGATGAACCTTCAACTTTCTGGGCAAGTGTTGAGTTGTATATCTTTGCACCATATTCGTAAGCCAGGACTATGTAGAGGTTAAAACCTTTGTAGAGCAGGTTGGATTGAACGGTTCCAAGCAGAGATGGATTAACATCTCCGACAATTATTTTATCCTTAGGGTCATAGACGAAAGTGAGGTCACCATTAAGCTTCCTGAAGATCTCATTACCAGTTGCCGGGTCTATTCCAAGTGACTGTACAACCATGAGGGCACTTTGTGAACGGCCTGCCTGATAGGTTCTTAACGGTTTAGGTCCGGTAACATTCTGTTGCGAGTTAGCCTCCTGATTCATTGCCTCGAGGGCGTTGGAGAGGTTCTTTATCTTATTCTTGTTTGAAGATGCTCCGATTGTAACATTCCAGTTCAGTCCATCGTTGTAGTTGCGGATGATATTAAATCTCAGTCTCATATCCAACCCTTTATTCTCCATGGATCCAAGATTCTCAGTATAGCTGGTGAAACCTGTTGACGGTGCAACATCAATCGGGAGTAATAGATTCTGAGTCTGCTTGATATAGGCATCCATATTCAGAACAACTATGTTTTTCCACATATTGAGATCAAACCCGATATTGTTCTGGATAGTATTTTGCCATCTGAGTGCAGGGTTACCGTAGCCGAGCAGCTGTGCACCGTATACACCATTGTATTCATATGCAGAGCTGTACTGGTATTTTGTGATTGCCTGGTCGGCCGAGAAGTTTACAGAGCCGGTACTACCAACGGAAGCTCTCAATTTCAGAGTAGCATCACTGTTCCACCACTTCTCCCTGTCTACATTCCATGCTGCTCCGAAAGACCAGAAAGGGGCAAAGCGGGACTCTTTTCCGAAACGGCTGGATCCATCTGTTCTGAATGAAAGGTCAATGTAGTATCTGCTGTCATAACCCAGATTGACGTTTGCAAAAAATCCGATTAACCTTGATTTATCAAACGAACCGGAAGGTTTTGAATTCTCCTTAAACTGTTGGGCATATTGTACAAATCTCATGTTGTCACTAAGAAACCCTGTTGCAGTGTAGCCGTCGCCAATTGCATCTGTTGTTGCAGCATTTGAACCGATACCGATATTTGCAATAATCTTGTCGGCAAATGTATTGTTATATGATGCGGTTATATTACCATCAAAATTGAGATCGGTTCTGTTTGATGTGGTGTAACTTCCCCTTTTGTTTGCATCTGTCTCCTTGTCAAATACCGATGATAGCGGGGAGAGATATTTTTCAGTTTTTGAAAGATTCTTACTAATTGAAGCTCTTCCGGTAACTCTGAAATTCTTATTTATTCTCCAGTCAAGATTAAAGTTGTCCTGGAATTCGGTATACTTATTAATGTCGGTGTTTGGAAGGCTGGCGTTCACTAAAGGGTTCACTGCACTGTTAAATGCAAATGTGCGGATAATGTCTCCAGTGTTTTTATCGTACACTCTCTCAATCGGGTTTTGTAGTGCATAGGTTGAAAATGCTCCATATGGTGAATTTGAACCCTCAACATTGTTAACTGTCAGATCATTTCTGATGAGGAAGTTGGTTCCTATATTATAGTTAAAGCTAACATTTATCCCGTATCTCTCACGACCGGAACCCTTCATTACCCCTTTATCGCTGTCATAATTAAGAGTAATGCCATACTTAAAACTACGGTCTCCACCCTCCACAAAGGCATTGTATCTCTGATTGATGCTTGTACGCAAAGGTTTGGAAAGCCAGTATGTATCAACTCCACGAACAACTTCGGCCAGGCGATCGTTATATTTTATATCAAGTGCTATCTGCTCTTCCCGGTTGTTTGTGCGGCTTTTAAATACACCGGCTAACCTTTCATATTCAAGTTTTTCAGAAGCATTCATGAGGTTGTAGTCTCTTAAATCGGGAATTGATACAGTAAAGTTTGCGTTTGCAGATACCCTGATCACACCCTCTTTCGGAGGGATTGTTGTAATCAGAATAACTCCATTGGCACCCCTTGAACCATAAAGCGAAGTTGCCGATGCGTCTTTCAGTATAACAAATGATTCTATGCGGTTCATGTCCAGGTCATAAACTCTTGTGGGGGAGACCTCTATACCATCCAGAAGGTAAAGTGGGGCATTCGGATTTGATCTGGCATCATCGGCACTTGAACGGAGGTCAAAACCATTTTCACCCCGGATAGTAATCTCCGGAACTCTGTTTGGATCCGATCCGAATTCTGTATTTGGAACTATCCTGATAGAGGGATCAAATGCAGATATTGCCTGCATAAAGTTCAGAGAACCCACCTTTCTTAACTCATCTCCTTTTACAGTTACCTGAGATCCTGTGAAACTGGATTTCGTTCTGTCGAAATATCCGGTTACCACAACATTGTCAATGCTGTATGCAGCCTCGTTCATAACAACTTTTGCAAAAGCAGATGTATTGGCCGGGTTAAAATCCATAATCAGATCATCAAAACCTATATAAGAGAACTTGATTTTTGTAGTACCTACCGGAACCTTTAATTTAAATTTCCCCTCGAGATCTGTCGAGGTTCCTTTTGTTGTTCCTACAACGAGAATATTTACAGCAATGAGTGGCTCTCCTTTAACATCTACAACCAAACCCTCAACTTCAATCTCTTTCGGGGTTTGTTGTACCTGTGTTTCATTAACATTCTCATTTTGTTTTGTTGGAATAATAACAATAAGGTCATTATCAATTCTGTAAGTTAGATTGGTTGAACTTAAAAGATTATCCAGAACATTTTCCAGTTTCTCATTTTTAAAGTTTACCGTCACTTTTTTTGCCAGATCGGTCTGGTTGTTGTTCTGAAATATGGCAATATTGGTCTGTTTTGAAATTTTATCCAAAACAGCTGTAATTGGCATATCTGCTGCTTCAAAAGTAACGAGAACCTGAAGTGAATGAGCTGCAAATGTCTGGATAACAGCTAACATAATAATAGAGAGCAGTAGCATGCCTCTTAATGCTTGTGCTATTCTGCTCCTGGACAAATAAAGTTTATTCATAGAAGATTAATTATAAATGATTTAATTTCGTTTAGTCTGATTTTACGGCTTTAACAATATAATTGTATCGCCCTCAACAATCCATTTAAGGTTTGCACTTTCAGAAATAAGGTCAATTATCTTTTTCACATCATAGCTCTTTGTGAGCTTTCCGGAGAACCTCAACGATGAGAGGCTTTCATGTGAGAGCATAACTTTTATTCCATAGAATCTCTTAATCATTATAACGAGCTCATTAAGAGGTGTGTTGTTGAACCATGTCTGGCCATCGATCCATGATGTGAACTCGCTGGTGTTAACCTGTTCTTTAAGGATAGATCCGTTCTGCTGATTAAAGCGGAGCTGGTCACCAACTGTGAGCAGCATCTGATTATTCTTTATTCCCACTCTGACGCTTCCTTCTGTCAGAGTTACATGTTGATTAGTATTATCGGAGTAGCAACTAACGTTAAAACAGGTTCCCAGAACATGAGTTTCGAAATTTGCTGATTCTACAATGAATGGAGTTTTATCTGCCATTTTTGAGACCTCAAAATAGGCTTCACCTTTCAAAATCACTCTTCTCTCTTTTTGGGTAAAAGTAACGGGGTAGGTAAGTTCACTCTCAGAGTTTAACCATACTTTGGTTCCGTCACTCAGTTTTAACATATAGGTGGTTGCGGTAGGAATCTTAATTGTGTTATATGCTGCATCTGCCTTAACCGCAGCTGCCTCATACTCCAAACCGTTGGTTGCATCCCTGGAGATTCTGGCTCCTGCATCACTAATCTCTGCAGTCAATTTAGAGATCGGAATTTCGCTGCCGTCAGAGAGCACAAGGGTGGGGTCACCCGGCTTTATTATAGTGACGGAGGAGGTATTATATTTATCTGAAAAATATCCCTCTCCCAGATAATTATTAATTGCCAGAGTTAGCAGCAGCAATATTGCAGCAGCAGCACTACCCAGATAGAATCGTTTCAGCCTCCTCTCTCTTCTGATTGGTGAAATTCCGATTCCGGCTTTTCTTACAATGTTCATCCACATCTGACCGGCCTCTCGTTTTTCTTGCCGTGATAGTCCGGCATTAACTTTTGCGGCCACAAAAATCTTCTGTATATTAATGAAATATAATCTGTTTTCTTCCGATTGCTCAATCCAGTTTAACAAGGTTTCGCTCTCCTGCAGAGTGCTTTCATTTGTCAGAAATCTGATAATTATCTGATCCATTTTTTGTCTATTTAAATTAATAACGATTAGCCGGGTTCCATACCCTAAATAATATACTAATTTTTTACTTTTGTTGTTATAAAAACATCAGATATGAAAGCAATATTTAAGCGTTCGGTAAAGGAGGCTCTGGCTAATCAGGAGCAAACTTCAAAGGAGATTCTGACTGAGTCCGATCTTTCTGACTTGCCGCAGGCCGTCAGGAGGTATATAACTCTTTCGGGGGCTGTGGGTAAGCCATATCTGACTAATTTCAGAGCAGAGTTTGAGGGAGGAATCCGCTCAAAATCATCTGATCCCTATATGCAATTGAAATCAGTACAATACAATTTCTTCAACTCTCCAACCAGACTTTTTTATATTGTTGCTAAAAAGATGGGGGTACCGGCTGTTGGTGTTCATCTTTATAAAGATGGCGTTGCAATTATGAGGATTAAACTTCTGGGACTGTTTACGGTCGTAGATGCCAAAGGGGTTGAGATGAATCAGGGTGAGACTGTTACTGTTTTTAATGACATGTGTTTTATGGCTCCTGCCTCTTTGATTGATAAAAGGATAACGTGGAATGAGATTGATGAGTTTACGGTTGAGGCGAAGTTTACAAACGGAGATATCACAATTGGAGCAACGCTCTATTTCAACGAAAAAGGGGAGTTGATTAACTTTATAAGCAACGACAGGTTTGAGACAACCGACGGTAAGGAGTATCTGAATTTTCCTTGGCTGACTCCGGTTGACTCATATTCAGATATTAATGGATACCATCTCCCTTCTAAAGCAAGGCTCATTTACAGAAAACCACAGGAGGATTTTTGTTACGGGGAGTTTGTTCTGAAATCTATTGATTATAACTGCTCTGAATACAAATAGGGTAGAGGGTAATCTAAACAATTCCGATTTTTTTTGCATAAATGAGAGCCTGTGCACTATTCTCAGATTTGGTTTTGGACAGGATATTTTGTCTGTGATTGTTAACAGTATTCACACTTATAAATAACCTTTCGGAGATCTCTTTGCTTGCCAGTCCCTGCGAAATTAAACCTAGAATCTCGAGTTCTCTTGTTGTAAGAAGCTTATCGGAGGTTGTCTCTGATTTATCCTCTTCAAAAACATGTAGCTTCCCCGTTTTTATGTTTATAAGCTTCCTTTGAGGCGGGTCGTTGCCTGCTGTTTCGGAAATCATCTGTCCTGGAATAACCTATAATATTGTTAAATCTGTAACAAACCAGCAAGTAATTCTTCTTATACAAATCGAGAACAGTTAGCGAACTATTTTCAACCTCTGCAATCCTGAGCAGAAATTTTTTATTCTGCTCAAAGTTGGCATAATCCTCTTGGGTTGCAGTACATGTTTGAGAATCAGATATCTGTTTAAGTTTGTTTTTTGCCTCTTCGATTGAATTCCACATAAAATTGATGATAAATCACTATTTAGGGTTAAAGCCGGTAAGAATACTTTTGCAGTGTAATTTACAACAAAATTTTTTACAAATTAAAATTTTCAATTTATGACAAAAGAGAACAAATTACTACAGTTGTTTTATGCCGGAGTTCTAGCTGATACTGTTTACCAATACGAACAGGAGGGTGTTCTCAAGAATGTAACTCAGAGAAAGCTAAACCAACAGAGTTTGGCTGCTGCGGGACAACTCAAGCAACTGGAGATTTCGAATCCCGAAGAGCTTTTCAGAAAATTCTCGGATATATTCGGATGTATAAACTGGGAGGTAGAATCAAATGGCAAAGGTTATTCGGCAATTGGAAAAAGTTGTCTTCTGTGTGCAATTTCAAAGAAAATGAACACCCCTGCTCCTTGCGACCTGTACTGTATAAACCCTTTGAGATCAATGCTCGAAGCAATGTTGCCATCTTACAAGCTTGAGGTTTCAGAAACATTATGGAATGGTGGCAGATGTGAATTTTGTGTAAAATCCGAAAAACAGTTATAAAAAATTGAGATGAAAAAAGTGGCTCAAAAAATAATCCCGGTTTTAATTGTAATTATATTTCTATCATGTTCCATGCTGACGGATATATCGGCAAACGACTATGTGGAAAATATGAATAAAAAGACTCTCTTAAAATCTTTTGAATCTAACATGAAGAGATTAGCCAGAATAGATTCTTTGCTTAACACCTCCCTTTTTACTGACTTAATTGAAGCCTCTGAATCTATAATTGAAAAAAGGAGTTACGAAGAGGGTGTGTCATGGATTGTAATGTGTAGAGAGAATATCTGCTGGAACTATATAGTGGTCAATATCCCGGAATATTGATTAGATTTGATATAAATTTTAAATATATATCATGAGAAAGCTTTTCATTTTATTTGCAATACTGGGCGTCCTCTCCTGCAACAAAAAAGAGGTGCATATTGCTCAATTGTTAGAGTCGGGGAGGTGGGTAGATCTGACATGGAGCTTTGAGGAGAGCACCGTCTACTGGCCTACCAACGTCACTTTTAAGCATGATACAGTATTTTACGGGATTAATGACAAAGGCTATTTTTACTCCTCATTTAAATATTCTGCCGAGGAGCATGGAGGCACCCATTTCGATGCACCTCTTCATTTTGCTCAGGGGGGACGTTCAGTAGAGATGATTCCGGCAGATGAGCTAACCGGATCAGCAGTAGTTATTGATGTTTCAGATAGTTCATCTGCAAACAGGGACTATATTATAACTTCGCAGGACTTCCAGAAATGGGAAGAGAAATTCGGTGAGATTCCTGAGGGAGCAATCGTTCTGCTAAAGACAGGTTACGGGAAATATTGGGGAGATAAATTAAAATATACCGGAACGGAGAAGTCCGGCACAGAGGGGGTTGCAGAGCTTCATTTCCCGGGTTTGGGAGAGGAGGCTGCAAATTGGCTCATTAAAGAGAGGTTGGTTAAAGCTGTAGGCATAGACACTCCAAGTATAGACCATGGGCAGTCTAAGGATTTCCTTGCACACAGGGTATTGTGTGCCGGGAATATTACTGTATATGAAAATATTGCCAATCTGGAACTTTTACCTGCTTTAGGGAGTTATATTGTTGCCGCTCCAATGAAAATAAAAGGCGGAAGCGGATCTCCGCTCAGACTTTTGGCCTGGATTCCGGGTGTTTAACTTATTTTGATGGATTATGATTATTGGAATAGATATTGGAAGTACAACTACCAAGGCTGTTGCGGTCGATGGTGGTAAGGTTGTTAAAACGGTTAAGACCAAAGCTTATGATGCAATAACATCGGCAACGGGAGCATTGGGAAAGATAATTGTAGAGAGCAATATTGCTATTTCAAATGTCGAAAAAATTATAATCACCGGTGCCGGCGCCATAAGCATTAAGAATGAGATCTTCGGAATCCCAACCAGGAAGATTGACGAGATAAGTGCTATTGGAATTGGGGGGATGTTCCTCTCTAAAAAAGAGAGTGTTATAATTGCCAATATCGGAACGGGAACCTCTGTAATTGAAGCGACCTGCGATAAGATTACACACCTTGGAGGTACCGGTGTAGGCGGGGGAACAATCACGGGACTTTCGAAAGAGCTTTTAAATGCAACTGATTTTGAACATATTCTGGAGATGGCAGGGAGGGGAGATATCTCAAAGGTAGATCTTTTGATTGAAGATATCTCCGATTCGGGGATTAGCTTTTTGAGCGGTAAATCGACCGCATCAAATTTTGGTAAAATGCTTGATACTGCACAAAAGGAGGATATGGCCCTCGGAATTATCAATATGGTTTTTCAGGTGATAGGGGTGATCTCTGTCTTTGCTGCCAAGAGCAGAGGTGCTTCATCTGTGATGGTTACCGGTAACGGAAGCAAAAACCTGATAGGGAGAGGTATTCTGGAGGAGATCTCCACCCTCTACGATATCAGGTTCGATTTTCCGCAGGACGCCGAGTATGCTACCGCGATAGGGGCAGCACTCTCGGACTGCGTTTAAGTCTTGGGTTATCTATTTGATAACATACGTAATACCAATCTTGCCCCCGCTAAATGCATTACCGCCTCCAAATTCAATGTTTAGTCCCAGCTTGTCGTTAAAGAAATAGCGACCACCTATCTGACCGGCAATACCTAAACCGGAAGCGTGTGCGCCTACATAGCTGTTATCATAATTCCAGATCATGTAGCCAACATTTAGTCCGGCATAGAAATCCCATGGAGAAGGGATGTTTAAAATTGTGTTAAAGTGGTAGTTTCCGTTGGCAGATATTCCAATCACCGATCCATAGTTCGATCTTGTTCTGAAACTAAGCTCACCTCCAACAGTAATGTCCTTATGAACCCCAAAATCGGCTCCAACATATACAGGAAGACCCCAGGAAGAGAAGCCGACACCGGCATTAAACTGAAGTTTGTTAACCTGATTCTGTGCAAAGGTAACCCCTGCAAAAAGCATGATAATAATTGCTAAAACTGTTTTTTTCATTACTGTGTATATTTATATTGTTACATAACAAAGTTATAAAAAAGCACCCAAAACCAGCATTTTATTTTAGATTTTCATCGTTTTAATATAACAGGAGACAGTTTCTTTGAAGCTAATGTTTGCACTCATTTATTCATGTTTTTTGCTTCTAACTTCCGAAATCCTTTTTCAGCGTCTATGGCACTGAGGCGTGTCAGTTGCCTCTCTGCCATTTCTTGCAGACATGCGTATCGAGTATATTTGTCCATTTTACGTTTCAAAAGTTCTGCATTGAATGATTCAAGATTTGCTAATACAACCAATTCGTTTATACTTGCCGTATCGCGTATATTCAAACCTTTCTTTGCATATTCGGGATTTGCTTCTCGCCATTGCTTTGATGTACAAGACCATAAAGCGAGGTTCAACATATCGGCTTCGTCTGCATAGGCATATGCTTTCTCACTCACAACATCAATTTTTGGAACGATAAAATCACGGACGGCGTCTGTATGAAGCGTATAATTGACTTTACTAAGCACCCGCTTTACATTCCATTCTCCAAGCATCGGATTGTTTTCTGTTTCTTTAAGCCTCTGATATTCAGTAATTAAATAGAGTTTAAAAACAGGACTTAGCCACGAACCGAACTCAAATGCAATATCTTTATGGGCGTAAGTTCCTCCGTTTCGCCCTGCTTGGGAAATTATTCCGATAGCATCAGTCGTCTCAATCCATTTGCGGGGTGTCATATTAAAACGGTTTGCCCCAGCCTCGTGCAAAAAGGTGTCGAATTCGACACCTTTAAATGATGGGTTGTACAACATCTCCCAAGCACCGAGAAACTCAAGGGTATTGCGATTGCGCATCCAGTTGCGGATATGGTCTTCACCTTCTTGACCTTTTACCATATCAGTAAGACAAATATAATCGTTATTTTTCTCTGAAATAACTGTTATTTCAGTGCCCTGTACGGTTATTCTCTCTTTTTTACTCATATATTTATTCCACTTCAATATTATAATTTTCTCTTTTTGCTTGTTCTATAAATGTCTTTATATTATCAGGATTCCACTGATTAGAAGTACTTATTATAACATTATCGGCAAGTTGAATAGTTTCATCAGGCTTAATGTAATATCTGATCCTGTTTGTACGTTCGAAAATCTCTTCAGCTTTTTCTTTTAAATCGAAAACCCCCATACTTCCTTGTATTTTATCGGGGAATATTTGTTTTAACTCGGGAAATGTTATTTGTGGTCTATCTTCAACCAACTTTTTAATTACTGCATTAACAACTTTCCCTTTATTATATGAAACGCCATTAAATCTAAATTTTGAAAAGTCCTTACTTCTGTATTTGAACTTGAAAAATATATCAGTAACAACGAAGATTTCATTATTTGGACTTCGGAATCTGCGGATAGTCATTCCTGCAATCGGGATATTCTCTTTGTAAACATAACCGTTAAGTAATTTTTCTCTTAAACTTGACGAAATCTCATTTCCAACAAGAACACCAATCCATTTTGGCTCGGACTCGCCTTCCCAATAATTCGAGTTCATTATAAGTATTTGATTACGTTGATCTAAATAACTTTCCAATTGCAGTAGACTTTGCTCATTAATCTCATTTAACTTTAATTCAACTATTCCTAAATACTCATCAGAATACTTAACTAGCATATCAATTCTTCCATCGCCACATTTCTGACCTTGTTTGAGAGCAATTTCTTCATCGAGTACAGACACACTATCAAAATTGGTTTTATCCAACTTTAGAATATCTCCATTCTCTAGTAAATATGCTTCCATTGCCAATTCTTTAATGAAGGGATATTCTTTCAATATTATTCCGTTAGCTGTTATTTGTTTGAAAATCTCCATAAATTTATGTTTAAAAGACGCTTATCTATGAAATTAAATATTTTGTTTTCGCCTATAAATTTAATAATTAATTGGGAAGCAGCTTTGGATTACTTCTTAAAACCGTTGTTTTACCTAACTTTGCTCATATGAGAATAAAGGAATTTAAAAGTGAATTCTGGCTCATTCTGGCCGGGTTCACAATTTTAAGATTGATTGCAGTCTTTGCAATGGGGCTGATGCCTCAGGATGCCTACTATACATACTATTCAGATAATCTTGATCTATCCTACTTTGACCATCCGCCAATGGTAGCCTACATGATAAAATTATTTATCACATTGTTTGGTAAATCGGTTGTCACACTTCATATTGCAGACTTTATTATAACATCTTTTACCCTCTGGTTTCTCTACCTTTTCGTAAAACCGTTTTTATCACAACAACAAACCGCCAGGGCGCTGACTCTTCTGCTAACTGCTCCATTTGTAACTGTTTTAAGTATTAACAGTACACCTGACGTGCCGCTGCTCTTCTTCTGGTCGCTATCTCTTCTTATCGGTTATAAAGCTGTAAATACAGATAAATGGTACTATTGGATTCTTGCAGGGCTGATGTCCGGTTTTGCATTTGACAGTAAGTATACCGGAATCTTTCTGCCAGCCGGGATGTTTTTGTTCCTGCTTCTTTCAAAAGAACACAGGAAAAAGTTGATATCCTTTAGCTTTGCAGGCTATCTGCTTGCATTTGCTGCGGCGATATCTCCTGTGGTTATCTGGAATATTCAGAACGACTTTATCTCATTTGAGTACCAATCTGCACAAAGGGCAACAGAGATGACCACCTTTCAGTTCAGACCGAAGCTTTTTGCAGGATATCTTGGCTCCCAGCTCTTTCTGGCGCTTCCAATTTTTCTGTTTTCAATATTTATTGCTGGATACAAACTGGTAATAAGCTGGTTTAAAAAAGAGAAGATAGAAAACTATCTGCTCTATTCAGCCTGTTTTGCTCTTCCGATGTTATTTCTATTTACAGGTATATCATTTATTTACTGGGTGAAAATCAACTGGATAATGCCGGTTTATTTATCGGCTACGGTATTGACTGTTTTGTATTTAAAAAGCGATAAGCTAATCAGATGGCAGACCTTTCTTTCTGTTCTGTTTCATATTGCAATTGCGGTTGAACTGATCTGGATGCCGGTTAAGGTAAATTCCGATGATACCTGGTGGGGATGGGAAAAGCTGGTTCAAAAGGTTGAAGAGGTTAAACAGAAGAGCCCTGACAGCTTTATATTTTCAGATAACTCTTATAAAGTGTCGGCAGTCCTCAATTTCTACATGGATGAGCATATATATGCAGGTAATGTTGTTGAGAAAAGTGCCTTCCAGTTTGCTCTTGACGATCAAAACCTGAGCCACCTTACCGGAAAAGATGCAATTTATGTGACAACTGACCGATTCAGGAGAAAAAGGAGCGCCGAGGGAACTGTTGAACAGATTCTTGCCCCATACTTCAGCTCAGTAACAATCAAGGACTCTCTTATTCTTAAGAACAGAGCCGGCGAGGAGCAGAGAAGATTTTATTTTTATGATTGCCACGATTATAAGGGTTTGACAGGAGGTCGTTGAATAGACTTTATTCAAATAGTTTTCTATATTTGTGCAGATGGGTCGTCATGAAAAAATAAAAAATTTTACCTTAAGCATCCTGATATTTATGCTTTTTCCCTCATTCCTGGGAGGGCAGGACAGAGATGTGGTTGATGCTATCAACAAGAAATTTGCATGTTATCTTCAGGAGGAGAATAATGGAGAGGTATTAAGAAATCTTGCTGCATTTTATCTCAGTACAGAAGATTTCCAGAAGGTGATATCATATGCTGTTCAGTTGAAAACTCTGGGAGATAAAAACAATAACATGAGGTACAGAGCATATGCAAACACCTATCTGGGACAGGCTTATCTTATGACAAATCAGATTGACGTTTCCAGAATGTATCTTAATCAAGCGTTAAGACAAGCTACCTTTATAAAGAATGACTCAATACTCTCTTCTGTTTATAATGGATTGGGCCTTTTTGCATCTAATGTCGATTCCGATTATAACGGATCAATCAGATACTTTTTTCATGGAGTTGAATCGGCAAAAAGGGCAAATTTCAAAAGACTTTACAATATTCTTTTATGCAACATCGCTGGGGTCTACTATCTCAAAGGAGAGGGAGATGGCCTAAAGTATGCTCAGGAGTGTTATGACTACGGACACAGCGTCAGTGATCCATTTCTTATTCTGTGGGGTGCAGTTAATTCGGCCAGAATGTACATGGTTGTAAAAAAATATGATGAGGCTTTTAAATATATAAAAGAGGCAGAATTTATACTTCAGAAAAACGAATATAACGATCAAACCAATATATATAATGTATACGGGGAGATCCTTGCAGAGACAGGAGAGACCGGTCAGGCCGAAAAATACTTCAGAGAGGCACTTAAATTTATATATGCTGCACAGACATCTTCGAAAGCAAACCTCTATCTTAATTTCGGGAAATTGCTTATATCTCAGAAGCGCTTTAACGAGGCAATCCCGCTTTTGCAAGATGGTATTAAAATCAGTATTGAAGAGCATAACAATATATTCATTAAACAACTATATGAGTCTTTAAGTATAAGTTATTCCGGGATATATAATTTTGAAAGATCGCTGGAGTTTTTTAAAAGATATCACGAAGAGACAACCAGATTCTTTAACGAAGAGAGTGAACGTTCAATAAATGAGTTAAAAGTTCAGTTCGATACTGAAAGAAAAGAGAATGAGGCGAAACAGGTAAAGCTTGAGTTGATAAACAAAGCCCGTAAACAGCAGTATCTGCTTATAATTCTGTTGATTACAATAACTGTTTCAGTGTACTTGTATATTTTATATGTACATAAAAACAGACTTTATCGCAGAATCATTCTTAGTAATAAAGAGTCAATAAAACGGGAAGACGACTTAAGGGAACAACTTAAATGTATCAAATCGGAGTGTCCTGAGGCTGATAAATATTGTGTATCCTCATTAAAAGAGGATAAGATGGAGGATATTTTCCGTAACATCGAAAGTGTGATGAGCGACGAGTATCTATACAGAGATCCCGACCTTACAAAGGAGAAGATTGCAGATAAACTAGGTACAAACAGGACATATCTTTCACAAGCCATCAATGAGAGGACCGGGATGACGGTACCTCAGTATATAAATTCGTTCAGAATAAAAGAGGCAATCAGAATCCTCTCTGACCCTTCAGATAATACTCCCCTGAAAGCGATTGCGATAGATCTTGGTTTTAACTCCATGTCAACATTTTATAAGCTTTTTCAAACATCTGTCGGAATGACCCCTTCACTTTACAGAAAAAAAGTTCAGGAATTCTCTTCCTGATTCGGCAATTGCCGAATGCGTATTTTTATATAGGTTAAATTGCGTCCGGATTTTAACCTAAATAATAATTATGAAACAAAAATTCTTTTTAATTATTCAACTTGTATTGGTTGGATTTTTGATCAGTTCCCAATCTTTGTTAGCCCAGCAACAGGGACAGAGGTCGAGAACTATCTCAGGAATTGTTACCGATGAAAACGGAGAGCCGCTACCCGGAGCGTATGTGGCTCAGAAGAGAGTTACAAAGGAACAATCTGTAGTTGGAGTAATGTCAGATATTCAGGGTCACTTTTCACTTACAATTCCGGGTAATACCCTGGAGATTGAGGTGGCTTTTCTGGGATTTGAGACACAGGTAGTGGTTCTCACAGAGAGTAAAGAGTATGCAGTTAAGCTTAAGACAGGGGCGCAGACATTGGACGAGGTGGTTGTAACAGGGATGTTTACCAGAAAAGCCAACTCATATACCGGCGCTGTATCAACAGTAAAAAAGGAGACTCTTCTTCAGGTAGGTAATCAGAATATTGTTCAGAGTCTTAAAAATCTGGATCCCTCTTTTATCCAACTGGACAATCTGGTTTCGGGTTCAAATCCGAATGCTGCTCCAAACCTTCAAATGAGAGGTCAGTCGGCATTCCCAGATTTAAAAGGCGAGTATCAGAACAACCCGAACCAGCCTCTCTTTATCCTTGATGGTTTTGAAACAAGCCTTACAAAGATTATTGACCTGGATATGAACCTGGTTGAGAGTATAACTTTATTGAAAGATGCAACAGCTAAGGCAATTTACGGATCTAAAGCGGCAAACGGTGTCATTGTAATGGAAACCAGAAGGCCTGAATCCGGAAGAATGAAAATAAGCTACAACGGATCGGCAGTTATTGAAGCACCCGATCTTACAAGTTATGATCTTGCAAACGCAGCAGAAAAAATCGAGATCGAGAGACTTGCAGGATTATTTGACTCAGATAGAGTAGACTTAAGGATTACACGTCAAAAAAGATACAACGAAATACTTAAAGAGGTACTGGCAGGTGTGAACACAGACTGGCTGGCACAACCTGTAAGAACCGGAATAGGACATAAACACGCTCTTTACCTTGAGGGAGGCGATAAGTATATGTTATATGGAATAGACCTCTCTTTTAACAGTATAAACGGAGTAATGAAAGGATCTGACAGAAATACCTTTTCAGGTGGTTTGACCCTCTCATACAGACTGAAAGACTTTATCTTCAGAAATAAACTTTCTATAACCCATAACACTGCAAATGAGTCTCCCTGGGGAAGTTTCAGTACTTATGCGATGATGAATCCATATAGCCGGATCTACAACGAATCGGGTCAGTTAATCAAAAGCTATAACTATACTGCAATGTCCGGGAATGTTGAGTCACAGACGAATCCAATTTGGAACTCAATGATAAACACTAAGGATCTCTCAGGATATACCGACATTACAAACAATTTTTATGCTGAGTGGGCAGTAAATAAGACACTCAAGCTTACCGGAAGATTAGGGTTCTCAAGCAAACTCTCTTCAAGTGATAATTTTAAACCGGCAAGCCACACATCTTTTGTAAATTATACGGGAGAGGATATTTACAGAAAAGGCTACTATATGCAAGGAAACGGGAAATCAACAAATTTCAGCAGCGACTTGGGTGTAAATTACTCACTATCTTTTGGCAAAAGTGTTCTTTTTCTGAACGGACAATGGAATATGGCTACATATTCAAATGATAATTCTTATGTTGAGGCAGAGGGATTTCCAAATGACAACATGGATCATATAATTTTTGCAACTCAATATAGAAAAAATGGCAAGCCGGGTGGCTCAGAAAGTATCTCACGCTCATTAGGCGGGATTGTTTCGGCAAACTATGCATATGATAACAGATATCTGTTTGATGCAAACTACAGAATTACAGGGTCATCGGAGTTCGGAGCCAACAACAGATGGGGATCTTTCTGGTCACTGGGAGGTGGATGGAATGTGCATGAAGAGGCCTTCCTTAAAAACAACAAAGTGATTAACAGACTAAAATTAAGAGTTTCCACAGGCTATACCGGATCTCAGGGATTCAGCACATATCAGGCACTGGCAACAGTAAAGTATTATACTACAACCTCATATTTTGGAAATATAGGATCTTATCTGGTAAGCTTGGCTAACCCCAATCTCCAGTGGCAAAAGAAATATGACCAGAATGCCGGTCTTGACATAACTATGTTTAAAAACAGATTAACAGGAAGGTTTGATATCTATACTGCAACAACCACAAGTATGCTTACAGATGTTACCGTTCCACAATCAACCGGTTTCGGCACGTACAGAGAAAATCTTGGAGAGACTGTAAACAAAGGGTTTGAGGGTTATTTAAGCTATAAAGTATATGAGGATAAAAAATCAAGAAGCTTTTTGAATATTTATGCTTCAATAGCAAATAACGTTAACAAAATCAATAAGATATCTGAATCTTTGAAAAAATTCAACGACGATCAGGATGCAATTAAGGATCAGACAGATTCTCAGGGCGGAAAGGCTCTGCTAACTACACCATCGGTAAGGTATGTAGAGGGACAATCACTAAATGCTATATGGGCTGTAAGGTCTTTAGGAATTGATCCAGCAAACGGAAAAGAGATCTTTGTGAAGAAAAACGGAGAGGTAACCTATATATATGACACTGCCGACCAGGTGGTTTGCGGCGATCTTTTACCTAAGTTTAACGGAAACTTCGGACTAAGTGCCGAGATCAGAAACATTGGGATCAACTTTTCTTTCGGATACAGATTGGGAGGACAGATTTACAACTCGACTCTTGTTAATAAAGTAGAGAACGCAGATATTAAATACAATGTAGATCGCAGAGTGTTTACCGACAGATGGCAGGTTCCGGGAGATTATGCACTTTACAAATCAATCAGGGATTTAACCTATACAAAGCCAACGTCAAGATTTGTTGAGGATTATAATGTTCTGACACTCTCTTCAGTAAACTTATCATATGATTTCCGTGACAGCAGGATTGTTAAGAACTCATTTTTGGAGAGATTAAAAATTCAGTTCTATGCAAATGACCTCTTTACATTCTCTACTGTGAAGGTAGAAAGGGGTACAAGTTATCCTTTTGCCAGGAACTTTACTTTTTCAATTCAGGCAGCATTTTAAATCATTAAAGACATTATCATGAAAAAGTTATATAAATATACAAACACGAAGCAGGCAATTCTCTTTGTCCTGATGACAGTTCTGTTGACATCCTGTGAAAAATTTCTGGATGTTAGACCTAAATCTGAAATCCCGGTAAATCTTCATTTTAACAGAGAGAGCGGTTATATAGATCAGCTCACGGGTGTTTATACAAAAATGTGCGGGACAAACATGTACGGCAGAGAGATGACTTTCGGACTGATGGAGGTTCTTGCTCAGAATTATGACCTCAACTCAAATAATACATCCTATTTTTATGCCTCACAATACAATTATGAGGAGGCGTCAACTAAGTCAAAAAAGGATGCGATTTGGTCGGACACTTACAATTGCATAGCGAATCTGAATGTATTACTGGAAAATATATCCAAAGCAGATTCGACGATTTTTAGCGGAAACAACTACAGGGTTATTCAGGGCGAAGCCCTCGGCCTTAGAGCATTCCTGCATTTTGATATGTTAAGGATTTTTGCACCAAGTTATTCAAGTAACCCATCGGCACCTGCAATTCCATATGTTACGGAATATGCACCAAAAATCACCCCTCAGACCACAGTTTCACAAACTATGGATCTGATAATAGCCGATCTTGAAAAGTCAGTTAATCTACTGAAAGCAGACTCTCTTTTTGCATCGGCAACTCCATACAATCACTCTTCAAGAAGAAGCTATTTCAACTACTTTGCTGCTGAGTTGACACTTGCAAGAGTATACCTCTATAAAGGAGACAAACAGAATGCGTTAAAACATGCCGAAGAGATAATCAAAGAGAGTGAACTTACAACCAACAGCGCACTTTTCTGGACACACTATACCGCTCTGGAGACAACTTATGAATATGAGGTTAACAGACTCTATACGACAGAACATGTTTTCCAGCTCAGAATAAACAATATGAATGATATTATTAAATATTCATTCACATCTCTTGCAGGGATTAACAGTCTCTCACCAAGTGATACAAAGGCCGATGCAATCTATGAAAAAACAAGCAAGGGTTACGGTAATGACTACAGAATGATTAAATGTTTCCAGTATGATGGTGCCAACCGTTATTTCTCAAAGTTCTGGCAATATGAGAATGGTCCGCATAATAATATATTCCCTATACTAAGAAAATCGGAAGCTTATTATATTGCAGCAGAAGTTCTTAAAGATTCAGATAAGGCTAGAGCAATTACGCTTTTAAATACTGTAAGAAGTTACAGAAAGCTTGGAGACTTCCCGCTTCCTGCAACATTAACTGCAGATGAGGTAAAGAATGAGATATTTAAAGAGTACAGAAAGGAGTTTCTTGGCGAAGGTCAGCTTTTCTTCTACTACAAAAGGTTAAATCTTCCATCAATTGAGGGGGCAGGAGTAGTGGCTAACGATAATATATATGTCCTCCCTATGCCGGATAATGAAGTTGAGTTCGGGCAAAGACAATAATCTTAATTACTAACAGATTAATATAAAATAGTATGAAAAAATATACAATATTCGTATTTAGCTTCATCTTGTCTCTCTTACTCTTTTCATCATGCGAAAAGGAGGGATTTTACTATCAGGATGTTGCCAGAGTAAGACTTGAGGGCCCTGAGAAATGGGCAGTTAAAACAGATTCACTGGAGTTTTCATTCATAACCACACCATCGGGAGTGAACCAGGTTGAGATGGAGATCAAAATCCACGTAATGGGATTTGCATCAGATAAAGACAGGATTGTGAAAATTGGAGTTAACGCACTAAAAACAACTGCTGCATCAAACCAGTACTCCTGCCCTGCACAGGTTACAATACCTGCAAACTCATTTACAGCCACTTTTCCTGTGCTTTTAAACAGAACTTCAGATCTGCAGCAAAAAACTGTTCGACTCTTTATTGAAGTTCAGCAGAGTCCTGATTTTCAAATTGGAGTAAGTGAGAGAGACCATCTGCTTATTAAGTGGAACGATATTCTTTCAATGCCTAAAAACTGGAGTGATCTGGAGACATTCTTCGGGACATTCAGTTTGGTTAAATACAGGTTTATGATCAATAATACAGGTATTACCGAGTTTAACACCACAACAATGTCCTGGGCGCAACTCATGAACTATAAAATAATTCTCAGAAATGCTCTTGATGCATATAATGCGGCAAATCCGGGAAATCCACTTAAAGATGAGAACGGACAATTTGTAACATTTTAAAAATTAAAAAGATGAGAAATTTTAAAATATACTCTGTTTTTGTATTGCTGGCAGCAATGCTTGCCTGTAGCTCATGCTATGTAGATCAGGGCAATTACGAATATACTTCTGTTTCAGATATAAAGATTGACACTATCGGAATGCCAAACCGTCTCGCACTGAACAGTGTAGAGATTGGTAAAAATCTGAAATTAAAGCCAAACGTAACCTATACAAAAGATATATCAAAGCTTGAATATTACTGGATTACCTATCCATACAGCTACGGCCCAGTACAAAGTGGTAATTCGATTGTATACCCTCAGGCAGACACAATTAGCAAATCTCATGAACTTAACTGGGATGTAAACGGAAATCCGGGGGTTTATAATATGCAGTTTGTTGTAAGAGACCCGGAGACCGGAATGAAGTCTTTTTTCTGGTTTTATTTGAATATCCCAAGTAAGGGGACCAAGTCAGGATTGTATATTTTATCGGAGTACAATGGTAATTCTGATATTGAGTTATATGGTTCGGCAAGAGCGCTTATTATTGGAGGTGATCATTTTACACCAAAATATTACAGCACGCTGCATGGTGAGTTGATGCAGGGTAAACCGAAATTCATCAGCTATGGAAGGACTTACTACTATGCATTCACTGAGCAACAGGGTAAAAGACTTAATGTAAACGGCCTTCAGTTAATGGATAACTTTGGGACAATGTTCTACAGCACTCCTGCATACAACCCTCAGGCCGTTATGTACACAAACAGTTGTGAGTTTATAATTAATGACGGTAAACTCCACGTGATGTATACAAACAAAGCAAATGATATGAAATTCTCGGCACCGGTTGCAGGAAGCTACAATGCAGCGCCATTTATGTCAAAGATGACAAGAACCACATATAACCCGACTGTCGGAGCAATAAATTCCGATCAGGTTATTTTTGATATTACATCAAAAGCTTTCAGACCATACTTTCCGCAGGCAACCGCAATCAGCGAATTCAAACCAACAGTTCCCGGAGCATTTATTAATGTTAATAATATGAGATCTACACCGGTTGCTATTCTCGAGGCAAATGGCGGGCAGGTATACAATATTATGAGAAATAATGGATTGGATTCTCTCTATGTCATTAATTATTATAATGTTGTTGATGATGGAGATCTTTCGGTAGGGGGAGGATCAAAGGTAAGTCTTGCCGGTTGTGAAGGTATCTCACAGGCGAAGTATTTTGCCTCTTCAACCGCCGGGAGTGCTTTTTTCTATGCAACAGATAAAGCAGTCTATTCATTCTCATATACAAGCGGACAAACTAAACAGGTTGACATCTACAGATGCGCTGCCGATGAGGAGGTAACATGTCTTTATCAGATGCCTGCAGGAGGATTCCCAACACAAGGATGCGTATTGTGGATTGCAATATGGAATACATCAAAGAATGAAGGCAGTCTCAGAGAGTATGAGGTAGACCCTACCTCAGGAGCAATAAGGACATACTGGACATCTATGTTTGCGCCACACCTTTCAAATCCATCGGTCAAGACAGGTTTTGGTAAGATTAAAAGCATGACAATCAAAATGTAATGGTAGGAAGAATATATGAATAATTATAACGGTATAAGAAAAATATTATGATAAAGAAAATAGTTAAACTTTTAAATCTGATTCTGGTAATTTCGCTTTTTGCATGCTCAAAATCACACTCAGGTTACAAAATAGTATGCCAAATTGAGGGTCTGAGCGAAGGAACTGTTTTGGAGCTCTTTCCAGCGGCTACACATAAAAATGAGAAGAGCATAGCAATGGCAACTGTTTCAGAAGGTAAATTTATATTTGAAGGAGAGCTGGAAGAGCCAAGATTATTCAGAATATCTGTATCCGGAGACAATAGCTACGGTATGATTACACTCATGGTGGATAATTCTGAGATTATTGTTAATGGAAAGGCTACAATTAATGAAAACGAAGGCAGAAAGAGCTGCTCTTTTAGTGATATCACAGTAAGCGGAAGCCCATCACATGAACTTTATCTGCAAAAAATCTCTGCAAGAGATGGTCTGGATAAACTATATCAGGACTATCATGTTAATAACCAAGAGATTTTAGACAAGGTCTCTGCTGCAAGAAAAGATAAGGACCAGAAGCTCCTTGCAGAGCTTTACAATAGTGATGAGTGGAAAAAATTTGAACAGGATGAGAAGAACTTCTTTGACACTGTTTCAAAGACAATCAGTAAAATGGTGCTTGACGACGCAAATTCATGGTGGGGCCCTTTCATGATGCTTACCCAGATGAGTTACTTTACCAAAGAGCAGGAGGCCTGGTGGAATCAGTTCTCGGACGAGGCAAAGGGGAGTTATTACGGTAAGATTGTATTCGAAGAGCTTTTCCCGGAAGGGTTGAAAGATAAACCGGCTCCTGAATTTACAGTGACAAATAATGATGGAAAAGATCTCTCACTCGCAAATCTTCTTGAGGGGAAAAAGTATGTTTTGATTGATTTCTGGGCATCCTGGTGCAAACCTTGCCGGAATGAGATCCCTAACTTTAAAAAGGCATATGAAACATTCTCCTCAAAAGGTTTTGATATTGTGAGTATCTCTACAGATAAAAACGTTGAAGACTGGAAAAAGGCGTTAGACGAAGAGAGGCTGCCATGGCCAAATTTCCTCGATAAAACAGATATCTCCACTCTGTATAAGGTTAAACTTATTCCTACCACATATCTTGTAAATGACAAGGGTGTTGTAATAGAAGAAAATCTCAGGGGAGAGGCGCTTATTAACAAGTTAAACGAATTGATGCCATAAAATGAGAAAGTTATTCGGAGTATTGTCTCTCTTAAATGTGATAGCCATTACAGCTTACGCACAGATACAATCTCCTGTAAAATTCAAATCGGAAATGAACAGAACCTCTGCCGGAAAGGCAGAGGTTATATTCACCGGTGCTACTGCAGACGGCTGGCATATCTACTCAACAGAACAACCTTCAGGAGGCCCTTCATCGGCCATATTAACAATAGATTCCATATCCGGAGCAAAAGTAACTGGAAGCTTGAAACCGGGGAGAGGGGAGATTGAAGAGTATGATAATGTCTTTAAAATGAAACTTAAATTTTTTGACAAAAGGGGAACCTTTATCCAGAAATTTGAAATTACAGATGAAGATAATTATATTATTAAGGGTTCCTTAAACTACAGTGCCTGTAATAACGAAAATTGTCTGCCTCCCACAGATTTTGATTTTGCATATTACGGGAAAAATGTTTCTGTAGCAGAGAGGGTTGCAACAGGAGTTACGGGTGCAGATTTCGGACCACTATGGAAACCCGTTAAAGATAAACTTGAAGAGTTTGGAGGTATTACTTCCACAAAAAATCATACCTGGATTTACATCTTTCTGATGGGATTTGCCGGTGGATTGCTTGCTCTTTTCACCCCATGCGTTTGGCCAATAATTCCGATGACTGTAAGCTTCTTTCTAAAAAGAGGAGCAAATCGTAAAAAAGGTATAAAGGATGCTATTATATACGGATTGTCCATTATAATCATCTATTTATCATTGGGAATGATTATTACTGCCCTGTTTGGTGCAAGTGCACTTAATGCGATGTCCACTAATGCAATATTTAATATTCTTTTCTTTCTTCTTCTCATGATTTTCGGACTCTCATTTCTGGGACTGTTTGAGTTGACCTTACCATCAAAATGGTCTACCGGTATAGATCATAAAGCAGAAATAACTAAAGGATTCCTGAGCATTTTCTTAATGGCCTTTACACTTGCACTTGTCTCATTTTCCTGCACAGGACCAATAATAGGTTTTTTACTGGTTGAGATGTCAACTTTAGGAAATATAATTGGTCCTGCGATAGGTATGTTTGGCTTTGCTCTGGCCCTTGCCCTTCCATTTACATTTTTTGCGCTTTTCCCGTCATGGCTGAATAATGTCCCTAAGTCGGGAAGCTGGATGACTACATTAAAAATCTTTTTAGGCTTTGTTGAGATAGCCTTTGCCTTTAAATTTCTATCGGTTGCCGATCTGGCTTATGGTTGGGGAATCCTTAACAGGGAGGTATTTCTCATTATATGGATATTACTGGCTGGGACTATGGGATTTTATATGCTGGGTGGTGTGAGACTCTTCTCAAAAGGGAGGGAGAAAATCGGGATTATAAGGATAGCAACAGGGATAACATCTATCACCCTTGCTGCTTATATGATTCCGGGGTTATGGGGAGCGCCTTGCAGAATGGTAAGTGCTTTTGCTCCTCCAATGTATACCCAAACATGGAATATTTATGATAATCAGGTCCATGCAAAGCAAAACGATTATGAGAGAGGAATGGAGCTTGCAAAAATTACAGGAAAACCGGTTATGCTGGACTTTACTGGGTACGGATGTGTTAATTGCAGGAAAATGGAGGCAGCAGTCTGGACAGATAAATCAATTAGTCAAATTATTAATGAGAAATATGTTCTGGTGACACTCTTTGTAGATGATAAAAGCCCACTTAAAGAGATAATTACAATTAATGAAAATGGCTCAGAGAGAAAGCTCAGAAACAAAGGTGATAAATGGAGCTATCTTCAGAGATATAAATTTGGTTCAAACGCTCAGCCTTTCTATGTATTACTTGATAACGAGGGAATTCCGTTGGGCAAACCCTATTCATATGACGAAAACATTGAGAGATACAGAGAGTTTCTGGAATCGGGACTTAAACACTATTTAAAGTAGAAACAGGTAAAGTAAAATAAGGAAAATTTGGGTATATTGCAAGCTTGAAACACTATTTATTAAAAGATGAATCGGTTATTGGTTAAGTTTTGTGTTTGTGCTTTTTCATCTGTTCTTGCCGGATGCATGGCTAAAAATGGTTATGTGGTTAAAGGGTCAATTTTAAGTGACCTCTCGCCGATAGATTCAGGTACAGTATACTTGTTTAACAGTGATATGTCTGTTACAGACACTGTCGCTATTGAGAAAGGGAGGTTTGTATTTGAGGGCAAGGTTGAGAGTCCGGATCTATTCTTTCTAATGGTAGAGGGTTCAAGTGCGTATACCCAGATTTTTCTTGAAAATGACAATTTTACAATTTCGGCTTCATTGGACAAAAACCTGAATGATGCAGTAGTCTCCGGAGGTGAAAATCAGAGCATTAAAAACAGGGAAAAACAGAAAGAGAGGGAGATAGCCGAAAAGTATAAATTCAATGAACTTAATATTGAATTTCAGAATAAATCAACAACCAAAGAGAGAAAAGCTGAAATAGCTGCGATTTTCAGCAAAATCCAGGCAGATATGATTAAATTCCAGAAACAGCTGATGGATGAGTATCCGCTTTCATTTTATACCCTGAAGTATCTGGTTAAAAATGTAGATGTATTACCTGTCGATGAGACTGAGCGGCGACTTGAAAAATTCCTCACTTCAGAAGATTTTACAAACAATGGTGATATTGAGATCATAATTTCTGCTTTATCTCAGCTTAAACTTCTTCAGCCTGGCATGCAGGCTCCCGATTTCACAATTCCGGATAAAGACAGTATAATCGTAAAGTTCTCTGATATTTATCAGGCGAACCGAATTACAATTCTGGATTTCTGGGCAAGCTGGTGTGCACCATGCAGGGAGGTTCATCCTCAAATGAGATCAATTTATGAAAGATTCAAACCGAAGGGGCTGGAGATTCTGGCTGTCTCTTTTGACAGTTCAAAAGATAAATGGTTACAGGCAATTAATGAAGATAAGCTTCCATGGATTCATGTTTCAGACCTCAGATACTGGAGCAGTGCTCCCAGAGATCTTTACCAGATTACATATGTTCCGCAATATATTTTAGTAGATTCAAAAGGGATGATACTTAAAAGAAAACTAACTGAAATAGAGGTTGAGCAATTTCTTGAAGAGTATCTCAGACAATAGGAATGGAAAAGGTGAATTTACTTCCTTTCCCGGGCTCGCTTTGGGCGTAAATTTTTCCTCCCATTCTCTCAACGAACTCTTTGCAGAGCAGCAGACCAAGTCCGGATCCTGACTCATCCTCCGTACCAGGAGTGTTAGTCTTCTCCTCGATATTGAAGATTTTTTCCAATCTCTCTTTTTCAATTCCAACTCCGTGGTCTGTTACAGATATGTGAAGCATATCATCATCTTCATATCCTTCAATTATAACCTCACCGCCACGATAACTGTATTTAACGGCATTTTTTATGAGGTTCCGGAGTATAGTGTTGACCATGTTTTTATCAACAGTAACCTCAATATCTTCAGAAGTATAATTGAGCTTTATCTCTTTGTTTTTAGCTATCCGCTCTATGTTATCGTTAGCCATCAGAAATATACTTTTGATTGAGGTCTTCTCTTGTGACGATGCAATTTTGTTGGTTTGCGAACTGGCCCAGTCTATGAGGTTACTCAGAAGTTCATAAGCATAGTTAGCCGATGTGTTTATTGACTCCAGAAAATTTGTGAGAACCTCAGGATCCAGGTTTGCGGTCTCTCTGGCCAGGAGACTTGAGAGATTCATTATGTTATTGAACGGATCCCTTAAATCGTAGACAATTATTGAAAAGAGCTTATCCTTTGTTGCATTGAGAGTAACCAACTCTTTTGACTTCTCTTCTATCTCTCTCTTCTGTTTCACCAGCTCCAGATTTGTTCTGCGTTTATCAAAATAGTAGTAAAGGGCCACAATAAGAAGAGAGGTGACAAGTATCAATCCGCCAATCGTAGAGTAGAGCAACAGACGCTCTCTTTTTTTCTGTTCGGCATCTTTCAACTCCTGCTCCTGTCTGGCAAGAGTTTCGGCTTGTTTCTCCTTTTCATATTTATATTCAAATTCAAGAGCAATTGACCTTTTTTTGGTCTCATCATTGAAGATGCTGTCATTTAGTCTTTTGAAATCTTTATAATACTCCAGGGATCTTTTGTGATCACCCCTGAGTAAGCTTATGTCGGAAAGTTGCTCATATGCTTTTCGCTGAAGTTCAAGAAACCTCATCTCTCTTGAAATATCGAGGGATCTTAGCGTATATTCACTAGCAGGTGCCAGATTTCCCTGTTTAAGATGGACTTCACCAATACTAAGATAGGCCGCACTAATCAGGTTTTTACTTCCTACCTCATTTGAGATCTCAACCGAATTTTTAAATTGTTCGAGAGCTGCCTGATATTTGCCCTGTTTTTTATAAATGTTCCCGATATTGTTCAGGAACTCCTGCCTTTCGAACTTATTTCCTGTATGTAAAGATATTTCTAGCGCTTGTTTGAAAAGGGCAAGTGCCTCATCCTGTTTATTCTCCTCTTCCGAAATCAGTCCAAGATTGTTGTAAAGCGAACCCAGTTTCTCCTTCTCCCCTGTATCTTCGTAAATGCTTCTTGCCCTCTCAAAGCTGGCAGATGCCATCTCCCGGTTACTTTGCTTAAAATAGACAATACCAAGTTCATTGCACACATCTGCAATAAATAGCTTTTCATCAATAAGTTCTGCAACGAGAAGGGCGTTTTGAAGATCTTCGACAGCCTTAGGGAAGTTTCCCTGCATTCTGTAAATAATTCCCATCATTTTAAGACAGTTTACAACATGTCTTTTATTGTCGAAATCGAGACCGATATTACGACTGTCGTAGAAATACTCTATTGCTTTAGGGAAATCACCCATATAAAAATAGTCAAATGCCATCTCATAACGGCAGACCCCGATTGCCCACTTATCACCTATCTTTTGATATGTGTTAATTGATCTTTTGAATATATCAAGTGACTTTTGGTATTCATATTTTTCTCTGTAGCTTTTCCCGGTGATCAATAAACTTACGGCCTTACCTCTGAGGAAGCCGAGTGAATCTGAAAGCCTCTCCGAAATGGCAGTAAATTCAAGTGACCGATTGGGATTTGATACCACCAGACCCTCTGCTATCTTATTGACAAGATTGATGTAAGAGGTGTCCTTAATATTCAGATTACCAAGTTCTCGTTGAAGGGAATCAACAACAGTGTTCTGTCCGTAAAGCGATATCTGCATACAGAACAGGAGCAGAGTTATAAAAAACTTTATTCGTCCCATCTATTTTTTTCTGTTTTCAAGAAATTCACTTACAACCTCCATGCCTGATGCAAGATCGGAGTCTCTTACCATTATTCTTACCGATTGTGACAGAGAGCCCAATGGCCCGTATGCAGCTCTTATATCATTCCTTAGAAATGAGTCAATCTCTCTGTCATCTAAAAGTGTCTTAATTAGTTCGCACTCCCAGAGATCTCCTGAATATAATTCTACAATAGTATCCATAGTTAGTAACGAACTACGACAGCAGGTTTAAGAGGAAGCGCCCTGTAAATTGAGCGGGCATCGTCGCGGGGTACCTCAATGGTCAGATGGTAAATATACCCTCTCTCCTCCTTGTTAAGGAGTGCTTTTCTGTTTTTAGCGCGAATCCATCCTGCCAAATCCCGTTTATATCTTTTGTATTCTTTTTTAGTCCCAACAAGCTCCTCTTCTTGCTGATTCATTTGTATAATGAGGTTGTTGTCAAACCAGAAGGCAATAAATACATCATTTTGTGTTGGAGGAGCCGGAGCTGCCGATGCCATATTTGCTTCAATAGTATCTTTTGGGGCTTTTTTTACGACAACCGGGAATTTTTCGATACTTGACATCTCCTCTTTCACCTCCATAGGTCCAGAATAAAGGCTATCCCTGAAGAAAATAGGGAGCTTCTTCAATCCTGAATTAATTACAATACGGGAGATTTTTGTCTGAAATAGCGAGACTCCCTTATATGAGAGAATTGCCAGGCTATCCTTCAGATCTATAAAAAAGGCAATAGAATCCCCTTTGGAAAGTTTGAGGGTTGTATTCAGAAATGCAGCCAAATGCTCCTTTTCACGCACTTCCGATATCATGTTTTTAATATCTGAAGGAAGTTTACCTCTAATGTTTTCAGATTGGTTCTCTATATAGCCGGAAATATTTGTCACCTCTCTTTTTACAGGATAGAGACCAAATATTATGAACGAGGCCACTGTAAGTAAAAGGAGGAAGCTTGTAAATGTTATAATTGCCTTTAAAGGAAATTTTCTCTTCTCTTTTTCTGTATTATTCATAGCGGCAATGATTAATAGATATATACCCTGGAGCCAATCTCAAGATTCTTATAGACCACCTCAAGGTCATCATCTCCCAGACGTATGCAACCATGAGTCACAGGCAGCCCCAGAAATCGCTGGTAAAGTGTGCCGTGAATCAGATAGCCATCGCCAAGTGCAAGTGCATAATCGCCCAAAGTTCCGTATTCGTATCTGTCAGGATGGTTTCTCGGCGGAACAGGCAGACTCTCCTCCACAAATGCCCAGTCAGGTTTAATCCAGACAGGATCAACTATCTTACTCAGAATTTTGAACTGGCCTTTAGGTGTTTTAAACATCCACTGCTTTCCCTCACCTGCATCCAGAAGAATGTAACTGCCGGTCGAACAAACACCCTCTCTGATAATCTCCTTTCTGGTTCTGAGAACAAATGTGTTTTTTGTTGTATTTATAATCATGTAGGGACCGACAGGGAGCAGATTTGTTATTTTCTTTTGAAGAGAGGCAATTCTTTTTTCGGTTGTAGCCAGTTGTTTTGACAATTGTGCAGAATCCTTTTGCGCCAAAGCACCCAATGGGTCCTTATAGCTGTAGAATTTAAATGCTATCTCCTTTAGTGACCCGGATCTCAGATATAGAAAAAACACCAAACCGGCAGATACCAGTATCATTAGTGTATAGATAAAGAATCTTAATCCGGATCCTCTTTTTTTATCCTGTTCAGTTAACCGATCTCCGTTCTCCATAAATCAACTCTTTAGTTATTTAACATCTTCAAGATTGAAAATTTTGTCCATAGGCGTCAGCGACCCGACAATTGCTACAGGGGTGCCAACGCTGCAAACTGCAAAGAGAGAGTCCATGTCTCTGTTTTCCAGAGCAACACAACCATCCGTCCAGTCTATCCCCTTTCCTCCGCCTCCATGTATTTCAATCAAACCTCCTATATGTGCGTTTCTTGACAACATCCCTCTGGATTTCATTTCACTGAATCTTCTTTTATCTTCTTCATTAGGAAAGTTAATCAAAAGTGCCTTATGATAGATCGTTTTGCTGCCACTTTTTTTGGCCGTGATTGAATATTTTCCCTCCGGAGTCGCTTTATCTCCCCGTTGTATTTTGTCACCAAGCCAATTAAGCCCCAGTTCAACTTCGTACTCCTTAAGAACCTTTCCGGCTTTATAAACGATACATCTTTTTGAAAACTTATCTACAACCAGACTTACTCCCCCTGTATTCTTTGACCACTGTTTCATCTCCTGATCCAGTCTTACCCAACGCGGATAATTTTCGAAGTATTCATTTAATACATTTGTAGTCTGTCTTTTAAGCGCTTCAATATTGGTTTTTATTGTCTCAATCGTCTTTTTGGCAGAGAGCAGATCCTCTCTCTCATATGCCGATTCAAGCTCGTTCAGCTTCATGATGAAAGGGGTCAATCTCTTTCTGATATTGTGGTTGAGCGGTAGTTTCCCTGTTGCCTGTTCAATGTAGTCTACACTCTCTTTAAGCAGTTTAATCCCTGCCTGAATCTCAATTGTGAGCTCCTGTTTTCTTTTGATTGCATCCTCTTTTGCCTCTGCAGCAGTTTTTATTGCAAGATCGGCATATACTATTGTCTTGGAATAGTTTCTAAGGATTGCGTTTTTCTCGTTGTTGAGTTTCCACTCGTCCATCGCGCTCTGCCATTTTTTTTGTGCAATGGCAAGCTGCTCGGGGGCGTAAATTTCTGCCTGATCCTTAATGGCGTCGGCAATTGCTTTTCGTGCAAGTTCTATCTTCTCTGTAGGAGGTTTCTGGGAAAAGAGTGTTAAAGCGACAAATGCGAGGGCAACTACTAAAAGTGGAACTCCGATAAAATAAATCAATCTCCTTTTTCTGAATCTGCGAAAAGCCATTTCTATAATATTAAAGTAAAGCCCTTAAATAATTAAGGGCTTTACAAAAGTATGCATTTAAAGATAAACTGAAAAATAAATATCAGTTCTGTTTAATTAGCGTCTTTTAGTTTTGCTGATAGCAGCTGTAAGTTCTTCTTTGATAGCTTCAGCTTTAGCTTTTGAAGCGTTAGTTTTGTCCTGAGCTGTCAGGTAGTCACCATTTGTGATAAGAGTGTTGATCTCAGTAACGGTAGCCTCAATAACAGTGATGTCATTCTGGATTGCCTCGAGAGCAGCTTTACCTTCTTTACCTCTTGGAGCTTTTGTAAGCAAACCTTTAACTTCAACGATAAGGTTGTTAAGAACTACAAGAGTGTCCTGAACCTCTGTGCGAACCTGAATTTTGCGCTCCTCAGTTCTTGCTTTCAGACCTTCAACATCGGCAGTGATTTTCACAAGTTTCTCAGTTACTGCTTTGTAGCTGCGAGTGATGAAGAATTTTGATTTCTGAGCTTCGATCTCAACGTTTGCTGCGTTAAGTGAATCCTGAAGTGCGTTGAACTCAGTTGCAAGGTAACGGTTAGCTTCAACAACTTTTGCTGAATCAAGAGCTGCAGTAGCTGCATCAAGTTCTGCCTGAGGCAATTTTGCACAACCGGTAGCTAGTACCACCATAAGTACAAGAGCTGAAAGGAAAGTAATTTTTTTCATTTTTGTTTTGTTTTAATTATTTATTAATTGAGAACCCTGAATTGAACACACACATGATAACCAAATGTTGTGCCAAACTCGCTAAAATACAGATATTAAGCGCGTTGGAAAGGTGGATGTAAAATGACGAGAGAGGAATAATATTTGGTAAACTAAGCAAATACCTAATTGTCAGATAATAGGATGAAATTTTATTTTTTTGGAAAAGTTTAATGTGTTAAAAAAAAATGCAATGTGTAAAAAAAATTTACACTTATTTTAACTGAAACCTCTCCAGACGATCATGAAGCATAACTCTTGATATTCCTAATAGTTTAGCTGCCTGAAGCTGATTTCCTCCGGTTTTGTTCATTGCCCACTCTATCAGATCTTTTTCTATCTCTTCAAGTACGAGTTTGTAAACCTCTCCATCTTTTGAAATTATCTGCTGTGTTAGGTAATTTGTAAGGCGTCCTGTTTTACTGACAACCGGAATATCACTCTTTTCTGTCCCTTCAAACAGAAGTTCTGGGTTTATAACGTTCCCTTTTGCCAGAATTACAGCTCTTTTTATAAGGTTTTCCAACTCTCGTATATTTCCCGGCCATGGGTACTCCATAAGCATTTTCATTGCATTGGGGTTTATAGAGATATTCTCGCTTTTTAGCCCTCTGGAGTGTTTTTTTAGAAAATGGTGGGTAAGGAGCGGGATATCGTCTTTTCTCATTCTCAGGGGTGGAAGGGATATTGTTATCACCTTAAGTCTGTAATAGAGGTCCTCCCTGAAATTCTTACTTATAATGTCGTTCTCAAGATTTCTGTTAGTGGCTGCCACAATTCTCGCATCAACTTTTATTGATTTGGAACTGCCTATTCTTTCAAGGGTTCCCTCCTGAAGCACTCTGAGTAATTTGGCCTGCAGCGAGAGGCTCATATCTCCTATCTCATCAAGAAACAGAGTTCCTCCATCAGCCTCTTCGAATTTTCCCGCTTTTTGTTTGTCTGCTCCTGTAAAGGAGCCCTTCTCATGGCCGAACAGTTCGCTTTCAAGGAGAGTTTCGGGTATTGCGGCACAGTTTATTGCTATAAATGGTCTGGACTGTCTTTCGCTGTATTTGTGAATAGCCCTGGCAACGAGCTCTTTGCCGGTACCGCTCTCCCCAACTATCAAAATACTTGCATCGCTGGTTGCAACTCTGCCTATAAGCTTAAAGACCTCCTTTATTGCCGTGCTTTCACCGACCAATGTATCATCTGAATTATCCCTTAAGGAGACTCTTGAGTTTACCTTTGACGCTTGCTCGGTCTGCTGTATTTCTGTGCTTTTAAGTGCCTCTTCAACAACGGCCATAAGCCTTGGAATGTCGAACGGCTTCTCAATATATTCATAGGCTCCGTACTTCATAGCCTTTATAACCCTGTCTCCGGAACCATATGCAGTAATTATTATTACCGGAGTTTCAGGCGATATATCCTTAAGCTCTTTCAGAACCTGAATGCCATCTTTTCCGGGCATTTCAATATCAAGTATTACAAGGTGAGGTCTCTCTTTGTTGAAAGATTCTATTGCCTCCTGCGCATTGCCTGCCTCGGTAAAACTAAACTGTGAAGAGTTGAATAATTTTCTGAATGAGTATCTTACACTCTGTTCATCATCTACGATAAGCAATCTGAACATCCTTTTCAAAAGTTTAAATTAATTTATCAAAGGGAGATAAAACCGGAATATTGCCCCATCTCCTTTTGATCTGTTTTCTGCTTTAATCCATCCACCATGTGAATTTGCAATGCTTTGGGAGATAGACAATCCTATTCCCACGCCCATATCGCTCCCCTTGATAAAGGGTTCAAAAACCGTCTTAAGAATTGCCTCCGGTATTCCGGGACCGGTGTCGCTAAAATCAATTCTGAGGAACTTCCGTCTTTTCCCATCTCCGAAAATATCATTTTCAACAACTTTTTCGCCATCTATAACCAGTTCCCCTCCTTCGGGCATAACCTCTATTGCATTTAATATTATATTCATATATACCTGTTTGAGCTGGCCGGCATCTGCCATAACCTCCCATCTGTTCCGGGCAACATTATTGGAGAGGTTGATATTGTTCTTAATAAGTCTAGGTTTAAGCAGTTTAACAACTTCATTAAGGGATTCGGACGGATTCATCTGATTAAGAACAGGATCTGATGGTTTTGCAAATCTCAGAAAATCTTTGGTGAAGTTGTCTATTCTGTCTATTTCGCGAGTAATTATATCGAAATCCTCTTTTAGCTCCGGGGGTAAAGATGCCTCTTCCCGGATTGAATAGACAAGCATCTTTATTGCTGCCAGAGGGTTTCTTATCTCATGAGCAATCGTTGGTGCTATTTTCCCCAGATTGGCAAATTTGTTTGAATATTGTAATAGTTCCTTATTCTTAGAGAGATCTTCATTGGCTTTATTGATTCTTTCGATCAAATCCTTAATCCGCTCTCCCAGTTCGTCAAGCTCTCCCCCGCGCGGTAATTTAAGTTGTTCGAATACCGCCTCTCCTGACACACCCCTTACCTGCAGAATAAGCCTTGTTATAGGAGAGAAGAGCATCCTCCAGATAAGCCATCCGAGCAGAAATCCTGCAGCGATCCCCCCGAATCCCAGAAATATGAGGATTCTCAGAATTATGACATTTGTCTTTGTAATTACAGATTCGTGAAATATCTCCGCTTTCTTGTTTATTGTCATGAACTCGGTGCTCTTTTGCTGAATTGTTGTGAGAAGATTCTGGCTCGAATGGACCAGCAGAGCATTGGCGGTATTCACATCCCCCTTTCTGTAGTTGGTTACGGCATTGAGAACATTCTGCTCATAGTTTGAGAAGAGTGCGGACATCTGCTGGATAAGAGTGACCTCTTCGGGTGTATTGGCCCTTACCCTTGCCCTCTCGAGGTGATAAAGGAAGGTTGTCTGCCTTTTTTTAAGCGAATCCAACCAACGGTTTGACTTATTTACAATGTATGCAGATGTGAGACCCTTAATGGCTGTAAGTTCACTCTCCATCTCCTTTGCTTCATTAACGCTTATCCGGGACAACTCAATATAGAGTTCGGTCTTTTTCTGAAGTTTATATGTATAGGCAACAACAAGCGAGACCCCTCCCATAATAACGGCAAGAGCCAAAAGCACCCAGATAAAGATGCGGTAGTTGAAAAAAGGTTTTATTAACAAACTGCAGCTTTCAATTTCAGTACAATATTAACTTTAATTTTTCAAATATTAGTAAATTTGAGAAGCTGTTCCCGGGGTTACATCTGTTTAAAATGTTAGAAGAATGAAGAGAGGAGTAATGCTTAAATCCACTGTTACCGGAGTGGAATATCCGTTTGATATATTAGAAGAGTTTACTCCCGATGGAGAGTCTCTGGAGGTGGTAATGAATAATATAGACAGACCCGGGATAAGATGTGGAGACTCTTTTTATGAGAGATTTTACGATTTTCTACCGTTCGAAAGCACTCTGGACAGATTCTCTCTCGGAGAGGGCAACACTCCTCTTCTAAAGGCAGATGGAAAGCTTACCGGGTTTACCGGTATCTCAAATCTGATGCTTAAAAATGAGACTCAAAATCCGACATGGAGCTTTAAAGACAGAGGTTCGCTAGCCTGTGTTGCTTTGTCTTCAGAATTGGGAGAAGAGATAACAGCTACAATTTCAACGGGAAACATGGGGAATTCGATTGCCGCATATGGTGCAAAAGCGGGAATTAAGGTTGTGGTATTTGTCCCTCACTATACGCCTGCCGGAAAGATAATGGCAATGGGTATTCATGGGGCAAAGGTGATAAAGGTAATCGCTCCCGACTATTCCGAAATGAAGAAAAAGATACTATCCCTTGCCGGAAAACTGAGCTTGAGAATTGTCTCTGGCAATGGCCCCTTCAGGACAGAAGGGTATAAAATGACTGCATTTGAGATGTATGAGCAGATGGGGGGAGACTATGATTCCGTTCCTGATTACATTGCCGTACCAACGTCGGCCTGCGGACATATCAGAGGAATATTCAAAGGTTATAAAGAGCTTTTTGATGCCGGAATAATTGGGAAGCTTCCGCGGATGATAATTGTTCAGGCTCAGAATAACAGCCCAATAGTTTCGGCAATCAAGCAGGGGCTCGGGAGTGTAATCCCATTTTCCGGATTCCATACTATTGCAGAGGCAATTACTTCCGGAAATCCTCAGGGGGGAGATGAGTTGATCGATAAAGCGTACAGGTACGGATGGCTTGCAGAGAGTGTTACTGAGGATGAGATTCTGGAGTCGCAACGAAGATTGGCAGAGTCAGGTTTTTTTGTAGAACCGGCATCGGCAACATCGTTAAGCGCCGTTAAAAAACTAAGGGAAAAAGGGTTGATTTCAAATGTGGCAAAAGTTGTTATTATGCTTACCGGATCCGGACTGAAAGACACAGATGTTTTCCGTTGCCATACTACCAATGTAAATGAGATAACTATTGAAGATATTGAATATCTTAATATTCTGTAAATATTAACTTTTTTTAGTACTTTTATAGGCTGAATAGTCAGGATTAATAGCAGCCTGCACAAAAGTGTCTTGAAATATCTATGGAACAGTGGCTAAATAAGATCATACTTGAGATCGGAGATCTGTACGGTGTTGATATCTCAAAATTTGAGAATGGATTTTTATTGAACTCCATTGAGAAAAGAATCATTTCAAATAAATGCCAGGACTACTATAGCTACAGCGAACTTCTTCTCAGTGATACCAATGAAGCAGAGGCTTTTTTCAACTCCCTGAACATTAATTACAGTGAATTTTTCAGAAATAAACTCACATTCTCCTATCTTGAGTATGTTTTATTACCGGGGATAATAAGTCAGAAACTTGCAAAAAAAGAGAAGGAGATCAGAATCTGGTCGGCAGCATGTTCAAACGGACAGGAGCCCTATTCACTTGCAATGCTTTGTGAAGAGCTGACATTTAAACTTAAAGATAAGATTCAATACAGAATTATAGCTACCGACATAAATGAACGGGAGGTTAACAGCGCTAAACAAGGCGTCTTTACACCTCTCTCTATGGGGAATGTCCCGTTAAATTTTATGCAAAAATATTTTTTTAGCATTGGGGACAATTATCAAATTTCCAGCGGAATAAGAGAACGGGTAGATTTTTCTGTTTTTAATTTGCTTGAGGGTGATGAGTTTTGTCCGCCTGTGAGTATTTTTGGTAACTTTGATATTGTAATGTGTTGCAATATCCTTTTTTATTATAAACAAGCTTGCAGAAAAACGATTTTAAACAGATTGTCAAGATGCTTCTCAAAGGAGACATATCTTATTACAGGAGAGACAGAGAGGGCATTCATGAAAGAGAATGACTTTTCAGAGGTAGCTTCTAATACCGGAATATTCAGACAAACCAACATTATTATTTAATTACATATTGGAAAGGTAATGAAACTAAACGACATAAAAATAGGGACTCAATTAAAGCTGGGTTTCGGGATCATTCTTATATGCGGGGTTGTTCTCAGTTTTACCTCTTACAGACACACCAGGCAAATCGCAGACGAACTGACAAGATTCTATAACCATCCATTTCAGGTAAGGAGAGCCCTTGGCGCTTTAGGTTCGGACATATTATTGATACACCGGGGGATGAAAGACCTTGTGATGATGACAGATACAAATGAGATTGAAAAGATTAAAACAGAGATTGAGTTATTTAAAAGTGATGCATTTAAACAGATTGAGATTCTTTACTCACAATATCTGGGTCCGGAAGCTGAGATTGACAGTGTTCATTCTTGTTTTGTTAAATGGAATTCAGTCAGAGAGGAGACAATAAGATTATTGAATTCAGGAAGAAAACATGAGGCATTTGAGAGAACGAAAAGAGAGGGTGAGGGGGGAAGGTATGTTGACATGATTTCTGCCCATATGAAAAAAGTTGAAGACTTTGCAGGAAACAAAGGAGATGAGCTTTATTCAAAATCAATCACACTAAGCAAAGCACTTAATATAAAGCTTATAGTGCTTGTTCTGGTTATTTTCATCTTCTCTTTTGTAATCATATATCTTTTAATTAAGAATATAAAGCAGCCACTCAATGAGCTTACAAAAGCGACAAAACTATTCCGGGAGGGAGATACAGGCTCCAGGAGTAGTTTTAAATCGGATAATGAGTTCGGATACCTCTCCGAATCGTATAATGAACTGGCCGAAAATATTGATAATGAGAAAAAAATAACAGAAAAAATCTCGTCTCTGTCTAATGATATGTTAACTCATGAAGATGCACATCTTTTTTGTCACTCTCTGCTAAAAAATCTGATTTTAAATACAGAGTCTCAAATGGGTGCTGTTTACCTGCTTAATGGAGAAAAGACATATTATGAACTATTTGAGTCAATTGGGCTGGAAAATAAGGGTATAGGCCAATTTTCGGCGAAAAGCCACGAAGGTGAAGCCGGTTTGGCAGTCTCATCCAGGAAGGTACAGCACATCAGAGATATTTCTGAGAAGAGCGTCTACTCTTTTTCTGCGGTAAGCGGGAAATTCAAACCAAGCGAAATTATTACAATACCGGTCGTTGTGGATGATGAGGTAATCGGGGTAATTTCACTCTGTACACTCTCTTCATTTACCAAGGATTCAGTAATACTCATCAACAGGATTTCCGATATAATTAATGCCAGAATGGGAGGTATACTGGCTTACCGGAAGATCGTGAAAATATCTGCTATTCTTGAGCAGCAGAATACTGAGCTTGAGACACAAAAGGATGAGTTGACTCAGATGACAAACGAGCTAACCGAGCAAAACAGGGAGCTTGAGGTTCAGAAGCGACAGCTTGATGAGGCCAGCCGCCTTAAAACCAGTTTTCTCTCTAATATGAGTCATGAACTAAGAACACCTCTCAATTCTATTATAGCTTTGTCCGGGGTACTCTCCAGAAGATTGGATAACAAAATACCGCAGGAGGAGTTCGGATATCTTGATATTATTACAAAAAACGGGAGACAGCTTCTGGATTTGATAAACGATATTCTGGATATTGCGAGAATTGAATCGGGACGGGTCGAAATCAGGCTTTACTCTTTTGATGTAAACGACCTTGTTAACGAAATATCCGAAATAGTCCAGCCTTTGGCAAATCAGAAAAATATCTCCTTTAAATTGTTAATAAGTGAGTCGAAACTCGGATTAACAAGTGATTACAACAAATGCAGACACATTATTCTGAATATTATCTCTAATGCCGTAAAGTTTACAGAGAGAGGTGAAGTAGTCGTTAAAACCGAACTTAGAGGAGAGTTTGTAAGGGTATCGGTACAGGATAGCGGTATTGGAATATCGAAAGAGCATCTCCCTTTTATTTTTGATGAGTTCAGACAGGAAGATAGTGGTAATACTAAAAAATTCGGGGGCTCGGGACTTGGCCTGGCTATTGCCAAAAAGAGTGCAACCCTTATCGGCGCCGATATACATGTAAAGAGTAAACCGGGTGAGGGTTCTCTCTTTATTGTTGATATTCCGGTTGACTATTTTAGTGATGAAGAGATTGATATTGAGAAGGATATTGTTATGGAATCCCAAATTCAAAGATTCTCATATAACAATATAAACCAGGAAGTTGTTAACTCATCACTACTCGTGGTAGAGGACACAGATGCCAGTATAATTCAACTCAGAGATATCCTTGAGGAGCAGGGTTACAGTGTGGAGATTGCACATAACGGAGGGGAGGCTCTTGATAAAATAGGTCAAAAGATTCCGGATGCTGTCATACTAGATCTGATGATGCCGGAAATGGATGGATTCGAGGTTTTGAGACGAATTCGCGGGATGGAGAGTACCTCCAGACTTCCTGTATTGATACTAACAGCAAAATATCTTAGCAGAGAGGAGTTGTCATTCCTGAAACACAATAATGTTCAGCAACTTATCAGAAAAGGAAACATAAGAAAAGAGGATCTGCTCAACGCAATATCTGACCTGGTTAAAAAATCAAAATCAGACATTTAATAAAAAATATAATGGCAACAATCCTGGCAATAGACGATATAGAGGACAATCTCATCACCCTTAATGCGATCATCAGGGACTCTTTCCCGGATATTCGTGTTCTTACGGCACGAACAGGACAGAAAGGGATTGAAATTGCCTGTGAAGAGAGACCTGATGTTATCCTTCTGGATATTGTTATGCCGGGGATGGATGGTTTCGATGTTTGCAGCTACCTGAAAAGTGATTCAAGAACAGGAGATATCCCTGTTGTCTTTCTGACAGCGCTCAAGGAGACACGACAGAACAGAATCAAGGCGTTGGAGAGTGGGGCAGAGGCGTTTTTGTCTAAGCCTATAGATGAGACGGAGTTGATTGCTCAAGTGAAGGCGATGTTAAAGATAAAGCAGGCAAACGATAACAGAAAAGATGAGAAGGCCAGACTTGAAGAGTTGGTAAAAAAAAGGACTCAGGCACTGGAAAACGAGCTTAAAGAGAAGAGGAGAGCAGAGAGCGAGCTTAGGGCAAGTGAAGAAAAATTCAGAACTCTTGTGAATGAGATGCAGCAGGGTGTTGCTATTCACAAAATTATACTAGATAAAGAGGGTGTACCCTGTGATTACAGTTTTATTGACATGAACCCTAGCTTTGAAAAGCTGACCGGACTTAAAAGGGATGAATTAATAGGACGAAGTGTTCTTGAGGTATTGCCGGGTACTGAGCCATTCTGGATTGAGAGGTACGGCAGGGTTGCACTTACAGGAAAACCAGAAATGTTTGAGAGCTATTCAGGGGAGTTGGGAAAACATTACAGAGTTGTTGCCTTTCGTAACAGAATTAATGAGTTCGCTGTTGTTATAGAGGATATTACCGAAAAGATTAAATACGAGAAAAAACTAAAAACCAGCGAGAAGATTTTCAATCATGTGCTGGACATGATTTGCATAGCCGGGTTTGACGGATATTTTAAAGAGCTTAATCCATCATGGGAGCGTGAACTTGGCTGGAGTAAAGAGGAGCTGATGTCAAAACCCTGGATAGAATTTGTCTGTTCTGAGGACAGAAATGCTACACTGAATGTTAAATCCCAGATTATAGGGGGAGAGGAGATATATCAGTTTGAAAACAGGTATTTGTGTAAAGATGGGTCATATAAATGGCTCTCCTGGAATTCGTATCCGTACAAAGAGGAGAGTATTATGTTTGGCGTTGCAAGAGACGTTACACTGAGGAAGAGTGATGAGAACATTCAGCAGATACTGTATGAAATAGCAAGTGCCTCTGCTAACGCAAAAAATCTTGAAGAGTTGCTGAATGTTATCAGAGCAAAACTAAGTCGGGTGATTGATGCCGGTAACTTTTTTGTTGCAAGATATGATAAAGAGAATGAGATGCTTCACAAAATTATTTTTATTGATGATAAGGATGACTTTACAAAGTGGAGCACCGGTAAATCTCTTTCAGGGCAGGTCGTCAGAACCGGACGCTCAATTTTAATGAATAAAAAGGATATTGCAGATTTTTCAATGGCAATGGGAATATCTCTTCTGGGTTCGGAATGTGAATGCTGGATGGGAGTTCCGTTGAAACTTGAGAGTGAGACATTTGGTGCAATGGTTTTGCAGAGTTATACCAACCCATCGGCATATGACATGAAAACACTGAGGATGATGGAGATGATTGCCCATGAACTCTCAATAGTAATACAACGTTACGAAATGATCACTAATCTGATTGAGGCAAAAGAGAGGGCAATCGAGAGTGACAGATTAAAATCGGCATTCCTGGCAAATATGAGTCACGAAATAAGAACCCCTATGAATGGAATCATGGGATTCTTGCAACTGCTGAATGATGTTGATCTTACAAGTGACGACAGACAGTATTATTTTGACATTATCAATAAAAGCGGAGAGAGGCTGTTAAGTACAATAAATGATATTATTGAGATCTCAAAAATAGAGTCGGGTCAGCTGAATGTTGTTTATGGAGAGGTGAATATAAAAGAGATTCTGAACTTTCACTACAACTTCTTCAAAAAGCAGACCGAAGAGAAGAGTATATCACTTTCAATGAAATGTAGTCCCGATGTGTCAGAGGTGGTTTTATGCGACCAGCACATTCTCGATGGTATACTAACCAACCTTATAAAGAATGCTGTTAAATTTACCAGCCACGGAGAGATAGAATTTGGAACCTCACTTAAAGATAATACACTTATCTTTTATGTAAGAGATACCGGGACAGGGATTTCAAAGAACAGACAGGAGGCAATTTTTGACAGGTTCGTACAGGCTGACCTCGACTATAAAAGGCCACATGAAGGATCAGGATTGGGCTTATCAATCGTAAAAGCATATGCCGATTTACTGAATGGCAAAGTATGGGTTGAGTCAGAAGAGGGTATTGGAAGCACTTTCTACTTTTCTGTACCTTATAATCCTTTAATGTTAAACGAGCAAATATTGCATAGTAAATATTCATCAAAGGAATTCTCACATTCACATAAAATTATGATTGCTGAAGATGATGAAGCATCATTCAAATTGATGGAGAAATCTTTGGAAAGTCCTGATTTTTCAATTTTGCATGCCTGGAATGGTGAAGAGGCGGTTTGTATGATGAGGGATAACCCGGATATCTCAATTGTTCTGATGGATTTAAGAATGCCTTTGATGGATGGTCTGGATGCAGCTAAGAGAATAAGACAATTCAACAAAAAGGTTAAAATAATTGCCGTAACCGTTAATGCCCTTTCTGTTGATAAAAAGATTGCCCTTAATTCTGGATGTGATGATTATGTGCTAAAGCCCGTCAATAAAAAATTGTTGATTGACACAATAAGACGGCATCTGGCTAAAAATTAAATAAAATGAAAAATCTGACACTCTACCTTTTTAAGATTAACAGGTGGGTTTCTGCCTTTTCTGTTGTTTTGGTCATTTTAATTTCATCACTTGCGCTTGTGGGATGGTTTTCCGGTAATGAGTATCTGAAGACCTTCAGCCCCGGAAGTGTCTCTATGAAGTTCAATACTGCTGTATCTTTCCTTTTAGTTGGTCTGTCAATGTTGTACCTCATTAATTACCGGAGAAAAACTCTTTTAGATAGTATTGTGAATTTCATGATTTATACCATTTTAGCAATTGGAGTCATTACCGTTCTACTATACGTTCTGGGAGTTAACCTCTTTATAGATGAATTGTTCTTTAAAGATATTCCTAATGCCGCTCATACCTCCTCTCCGGGCAGAATGTCAATCTACACTGCCGGAGGGTTTATAATATGCTCAACAGCAATTATTCTTTACAAAAAAGGCGTTGAAAAGTATATAATAGTAGCTCAGGTATTATCGGTATTTCTCTTTCTTCTTAGTCTTTTACCCCTTTTAGGATATCTTTACGGATCTTCTGAGTTGTACAGTATGTCGGGAATAACAAAGATGGCTCTCAACACATCCGTTTCGTTTTTTATTTTAAGCATTGGACTAATCTTTTTGCGGCCATCAAGAGGAATCCTGGAGATTACAACATACGACACGATTGGCGGCCACCTAGCCAGAAGACTTATCCCGCTCTCACTATTAATATCGGTCTTCCCTATATGGGTAAGTCTGATCTTTAATAAGAATTCACATTTAAGCACAATTGCAGTAATCTATATCGGAACAATTTTACTGATAGTATTTCTGATAGTCTTTATCTGGAGGTTTCTGGTCTCACTGAATATAATGGAAAGAAACAGGGCAATGGCACAGAAAGAGACAAAAGGGTGGCAGGAGCTTATGCAGTATATTATTAAATATGACCCTAATGCCATTGGGGTAATGGACAAAGAGCTCAGATATATTTTTGTAAGCGAAAGGTTTCTGAATGATTACGGGATTACCGAAAAAAATGTTATTGGCAAGAGCCATTACGAGATATTTCCGGAGATTCCTGAAAGGTGGAAAGAGGTTCATAAAAGGGTTCTTGAGGGAGAGACTATATCTGCAGATGAGGACTCATTCATAAGGGAGAGCGGGAAGATGGAGTACAACAGGTGGGAGTGTCGTCCGTGGTACTCCACCGATGGATCAATAGGAGGGATGATTCTCTATTCCGAGGTGATAACCAAAAGAAAAGAGGTGGAGAGCGAAAAAGAGAGGCTTAACGATCAGTTATTTAAGCTTGTAACTGTTATTAAAGAGCTTTCAACGGCATATACTGAGCCGGAGGTATATAAAATTGTTGCATCGGCGGCCAGAATACTTGCAAATGCAAATGGATCGGCATTTGTTAAAAAAGATGGTGATTTCTGTTTTTATATTGAAGAGGACTCCCGGGAGCCGTTATGGAAAGGGGGCAGATTTCCTTTGAAACAATGTATAACCGGCTGGGTAATGTTAAATAAGGAGCCGGCTTTTATTGAAGACATATACAAAGACTCCCGAATCCCCCTGGAACTCTATAAACCGACATACATCAGGAGCCTTGCAGCATTACCAATTTTTTCGGAGAATCCAAAAGCAGCCTTCTGCAGCTATTGGGATAAAAATTACTCACCAACCTCTAACGAGGTTCAGCTTTTGCAGACACTTGCCGATGCTGCCGCAATATCTCTGCAAAACATAGAGCTGATGAATGATTTGGAAAACAGAGTTAAAGAGAGAACAGCCCAACTGGAATCTGCCAACAGGGAACTTGAAGCATTCAGTTACTCTGTATCGCATGATCTTAGAGCACCAATCAGGGCGATTGATGGATTTACACGGATTCTGACGGAAGATCACTCAGACAGTCTGGGCGAAGATGGATTAAGAGTTTGTAAAATTATCAGAGACAATACCCATAAAATGGGGCAGCTAATTGATGATCTGCTCTCATTTTCAAGGTTAAGCAGAGCTGAAATTCAAAAATCGGAGGTAGATATGGGCACTATGGCAAATTCTGTATATCATGAACTTACAACACCCGAAATGCGCAAGAGAATCTCTTTTTCTATTGATAATTTACCTTTTGCATATGGAGATGCAACCATGCTCAGACAGGTATGGGTAAACCTTATCTCCAATGCAATTAAATTCTCGTCGAAAAATGAGTTTTCCCAAATTGAAATTAATTGCGTATTAAATGAAAAATATTTAATATATTGCATTAAAGATAACGGAGTTGGGTTTGATATGAGGTATTACAGAAAGATGTTTGGTGTTTTCCAGAGGCTTCATTCGATTCAGGATTTTGAGGGCACGGGTGTGGGGCTTGCAATTGTCCAGAGGGTAATACACCGTCATGGAGGCGAGGTCTGGGCTGAGGGAGAGGTTGGAAAAGGAGCTGCGTTTTCTTTCTCTCTGCCGGTAAATTAAAATTTGTAAAACTACAAGATATGAAAAGCTATGATCCTGTGGATATTCTCATTGTAGAAGACAATCCGAACGATGCCGAACTTACGATAAGGGCATTAAAAAAGCAGAACCTTGCAAATAATCTGTTTGTAGCCGAAGATGGAGAGGAGGCTTTGGATTTTATTTTTTGTAAGGGTAAATTTGAAGATCGCAAACCTAATAATCCGTTAAAAGTTGTCTTTCTGGATCTCAAACTTCCAAAAGTGAGCGGACTGGAGGTCCTGAAAGAGGTTAAAAACCATCCTGATACAAAAAAATTGCCGGTAGTGGTAGTTACATCGTCAAAAGAGGATCCGGATATTAAAACAGCATACGAACTTGGAGCAAATTCATATGTGGTGAAACCAGTTGATTTCGACGATTTTGTTTCTGCGATAAGTAATCTTGGATTATACTGGTTATTGGTGAATGAGTCTCCAAAATAAAAATCAGTCAATTTTCAGAAAATGGATGAAAATGTTAAAATATTGATTTTAGAGGATCTTCCTACCGATGCTGCTCTTGCTCAGAGGGAGATTCTTAAATTTGTTCCGGGTGCCGTTTTTACGAGGGTCGAAACTGAGGCAGATTTTTTGGAAGAACTTAAGAGTTTTAAACCGGACCTTATAGTTTCCGATTACCAGATGCCATCTTTCACCGGATTGGACGCTTTAAAAATAACATTAAAATTACATCCCGAGATTCCGTTCATAATTCATACCGGATCAATGAATGAAGACACAGCCGTTGAGTGTATGAAAGCCGGGGCTGCCGATTATGTTATAAAAGAGTACATTAAGAGACTTGGCCCTGCAGTTAGACAGGCTTTAGAAAATAAACAGATAAGGCTTGAGGTTGTAAACTCTCAAAAAGAGTTGGTTACCAGTGAAAAGAAATACCGGTATCTATTTGAAAACAACCCCCAACCAATGTGGATTTATGATCTGGATACATTGGCTTTTCTTGAGGTAAACTCGGCAGCTATTCAAATCTACGGCTATACAAAAGAGGAGTTTCTGAAGATGACTCTCAAGGATATCAAACCTGAAGAGGATGTTAAACTTCTACTTGAAGATATTGCTACTACAAGTGATCTGATCAATTCTGCCGGGGAGTGGCGTCATGTGAAAAAATCGGGAGAACTGGTCTATGTAGAGATTTTATCTCACATGATTGTATATGAAAAAAGAGATGCCCGATTGGTACTAGTAAAGGATATCACGGCTAAGAAGCTTATAGAAAAAGAGTTAATAGAGAGTGAAGAGAGGCTGAGGCTGATATTTGATTCTGCAGCCGAGGGGATTTACGGGTTGGATAAAAATGGTGACTGTATTTTTTGTAATAAGGCTTCGTTGAGAATGTTAGGATTTAACCGGGAGGAGGAGCTTATCGGTAAAAATATGCACAATCTTATACACTACTCTCATAATGACGGATCACCATTTCTGCAGGAGGATTGCAAAATATTCAAAGCTTTTCTGAAAAACGAGGGAGACCATGTCGATGATGAGGTTTTATGGAGAAAAGACGGATCATCTTTTCCGGCAGAATATTGGTCTTATCCTATTATCAGAGAGGGAAAAACACTTGGAGCAGTTGTAACTTTCACAGATATATCACAACGAAAGAAAGATGAGAAGGTTCAACAGATCTTATATGAGATAACCAGCTGTTCAATAACAGCATCCGGGCCTGAAGATCTGTTTGGAACAGTGAGAGAACAGTTAGGTAAAATTCTTGATGTTTCCAATTTCTTTGTTGCACTTTACGATTCGGAGAAAAACAGATTCAGAGAATTAGCAGGAATTGACGAGAGAGATAATATAAAAGAGTGGGATGCCTGCGAATCACTCTCCGGTTATGTGTTAAAAGAGGGCAGGACACTATTATTGAATGAAAATGATATAGATAATTATATAAAAAAATATAAGATTAATATTGTTGGATCTCCTTCTAAAAGCTGGCTTGGTGTCCCGTTATGGATTGAAAACAAGATAATTGGAGTAATGGTATTGCAGAGTTACACTCAGAGCAATGCATACGATAAGAGTAGCGTGAGGTTACTTGAGATGATAGCGAGAGAGATTGCCATTGTGTTCCAGCGGGCAGAGATGATTAAAAACCTTATTATATCCAAGGAGAAGGCAGAAGAGAGCGACCGCCTGAAATCGGCATTTCTGGCAAATATGAGTCATGAGATAAGAACTCCGATGAATGGAATAATGGGATTTCTGCAGCTGATGAGTGAGGGCGAGATAAGCACCGGTGACAGAGATTACTATTTTGATATTATTAATAAAAGCGGAGAGAGGTTGCTTACAACAATAAATGATATAATTGAGATCTCAAAAATTGAGTCGGGACAGCGTCCGGTATCTTTAGACAAGGTAAGCATTTCTTCAATTCTCGATTTTCAGTATGAATTTTTTGTAAAGCAGGCTCAAATGAAGGGCAATAGCCTGATCCTTAAAAAATATGACAACCCAAATTACCATACCGTCTTTTCAGATAAGTATATACTGGACGGAATCCTTACAAATTTGATTAAGAACGCTATAAAATTTACCGATAATGGTTTAATTGAATTTGGTAATTACGTCAAAGAGAATTTAATGTATTTTTATGTTAAAGATACAGGTATCGGGATCTCACCGGAAAGACAGCATGCTGTATTTGAAAGATTTGTACAGGCTGATCTTGAACTGAAAAGACCACATGAGGGATCAGGCCTGGGACTGTCAATTGTTAAAGCCTATGTAAAAATGCTAGGAGGAGAGGTGTGGTTAAACTCTGAGCCGGGTGCAGGCAGTACATTTTATTTTACTATTCCACTAGCAAATAATAAATAACAAACCGGCTGCAAGCTTTATAAAAATGTGCAACCGGCTTTATTTATCAATATCTGACCTACTTTTTCTTGCAGGTACTGATCCCGAACAGAGTGTATAATCCGCAAAAGCCTACAAAACCAGTAATTATAAACATACCGGCAACTATAAGTAAAACAATTGCCAGAGTTCCCGAAATTACATTTGCAAAATAGAGTGCGACAATAATCAGAGCAATAATTATTCTGATCCATTTGTCTGTAGTTCCAACATTCTTCTTCATACTTAGATTAATTTTGGTTAATAATCGGCACTTTTCATTGAATTCATTTATTAACAGATTAGCCTTTGATTTGTTTCTTTACTTCGTTAATAAAATCGGATGCACTTAATGCTGCAATGGTACCATCGCTTACAGCTGTTGTTACCTGCCTGTAACGTTTGGCAATACAGTCACCTGCAGCAAAAACTCCTTTTATGCCGGTGGACATATCCTGTTTGACCTCAATCTCTCCCCTCCCATTAAGTTCGATTTTACCGGTAAGTTTTTCTGTGTTAGGGACATATCCAATGAAAATAAATGCACCGTCTGTTCTGAAATTGGATATTCCACCCGTTTTAAGGTTTTTAATATCAATACTTTCAACTCTCTCCTCACCATAGAATGCACTAACTGTCGATTCCATTATAAAATTGATCTTCGGGTTATTTTTTGCCTCCGCTATTGCATGTTCAAAGGCTTGAAAATGGTCGAATTGATGAATTACAGTAACTTTTGTTGCATACTTTGTGAGGGATACAGCCTCTTCAAGTGCGGAGTTACCTCCACCCACTACCACAATCTCTTTTCCTGTGAAGAAATCTCCGTCACAAGTTGCACAGTAGGAGATACCACGCCCTTTCAGTTTATCCTCCCCAGGTACACCCAATGTTCTGGAACGCCCCCCGGTAGCTACAATTACGGCATCGGCCGTATAGGATGTATTATCGGATAGTATAACACTCTTTATCTCGTTATTAAAATCTACATCTTTAACTGAAATGCTGGATTTTATAGTGCAACCGAAAGAGATCGCCTGCTTTCTCATAATATTTGAAAGCTGATAACCACTAATGCTCTCTACTCCGGGATAGTTGGCAATTTCATGAGTCAGAACCATCTGCCCCCCGGCAGTACCTTCGTTCAGAATCAAAGTATTCACTTTTGCTCTTGAAAGATAGATTCCGGCAGTCAGACCGGCAGCTCCTCCACCTATAATTATTACATCATAATGATTTGTACTCATGACTTAGCTTTTTTATTTAACCGGAGAACCAAATTCTTTATCCAGTATGGTGGTGATCATATCTCTTGTCTGGATACTGGAAGTTGCTTTAACAACCTTTCCGTTTTTATAGTAGATTGTGAAAGGGATCCCCATGAAACCTCTTACTTCAGGTAGGTTGCGAATTACATATGAATCCGGATTGTCAAATTCAAAATCGTAGAATTTCACATGTTTATACTCTTTTTCAAGCTCTTCTGCAATTCCATATACTGGAATGCACATAGGTCCCATCCTGCCGCAGATTATCATTACATTTTCGTTTTCGTTCAATATTTGTGAATATTGTCCTGCGCTCTCAATATGATTCAGATTTGTGTATAACATAGTCTTTAATAATTTTAATTGTTAATTTTATGATGTTGCAAAGGTAGTGTTGCATTAAATATCTCCTTTTAAATCAAATGCCTTTGTGAATAACCCGATAATTGAAATTGAATAACTTTTTTATTGTTTTAGATTAACTTTGTTTTCAGATAAAATTCTCAATTATGAAGAGTATCGGTGAACAGGAAGAAGAATTTGTGTGCGATATAAGCGCACCATGTTTTAAAATGCTCTCAAAAAACGAACTTGAGCTTATTAAGTCAACAAAGACACAGGTTCTGTTCCGGAGAGGTGATTCTCTTACGAAACAGGGGGCATTTGCTTCATACATTCTTTTTGTAGTCAACGGATTGTGCAAAAAATATGTTGAAGGTCAGTCAGGTAAAAATCTCAACTTAGCTATTGTAACTCCGGGAGAATTCATAGGGATCTCAACACTGTTTGCACTTAATAAATTTGAATATTCGGTGATGGCATTGACAGATTGCCATGTTTTTCTTGTTGAGAGAGAGGTAATTCTCTCGGTTATTAAAAGAGACGGGGATTTTGGGGTAAATATTATAAAACGGGACTATGAGCACAATTCGACGCTCTATTCAAAATTAAAGGGGATACAATTCAAACAGATGAATGGAAGAATTGCAGATGCCTTGTTATATCTGGACAGCATTAAAAGCTCTCATACAGATCTCTACTCTTTGCTCACCAGACAGGATATCGCAGACTTCGCCGGCATTACTGTCGAAAGCGCAGTTAAAATCATAAAAACATTTGAAAAAGATAATCTTATAGAGTTAGTTGATAAAGATATAATTATAAAGAACAAATTATCACTGGCAGAGATATCTCTTCGTGGCTAGTATCAATGTTCAGGGATAGAGTCTTGCAATATCCCAGTTGTCATTCTCAGATTTGTCATATTGAAATCTGTCGTGAGAACGGCCGGAGCCTCCCTGCCAGAATTCAAAGCGTGATGGTTTAACGATATAGCCTCCCCAATTAACTGGACGTTTTACGGGGTTACCACTTTTTATCAGGTTTGAAATCTCGTCATCAAACTGGTTTCTATCCGGAAGTGGCTTACTCTGTTTTGACAAAGCCGAAGATGCTCTGTTTTCAACAGGACGGGAGTTAAAATATTCGTCGGACAGTGTGGGATCACACCTCTCTGCCGCACCCTCTATCCGGATCTGTCGCATAGAACCGGGCCAGAAAAAGAGAATTGCAACCCTGTTGTTTCCTGAAATATCATCTCCTTTCCTGCTTGCGTAGTTGGTGAAGAAAACAAACCCATCCGGAGAAAAACTTTTCAGAAGCACTACTCTGGAAGATGGCTCCAAATTGCTGTTTACAGTCGATAAAATCATTGCGTTTGCCTCATGTCTCTCAGACAGGATTGCCTCTTCAAACCATTTTGAAAACTGAATAAAGGGATTGGTATCCATCTCAGAGATATCCAATGGAGCAGGATTATAATCCCTCCGCATTTCAAATAAATTCCGGACTTTTTTTGCAGCCATCTTACAAATTGAATTTCATTTAAAAGAATAACCAAAAGCGGTCATTAATGTTTAGAGATTATTAAAATTATTCTTAAATTCATACGCTGGTTTTGTGACCGCTTTATTTGAAATATTTAATGAATTTTCGAAAAAAAATAGAGTTCGAATATATTATTACAGCTGTTTATCTGATCCTGGGCTGTATGTGGATTCTCTTTTCAGATATGCTGCTGGAAATAATCGTTGATGATAAAGATAAAGTAATACATCTTCAAACTTTCAAAGGGTGGTTTTATGTTATCATTACCGGCATTTTCTTTTTCGTTTTTATAAAAAGACACCTGGTTAAATTAAGGGAGGCTCAGAAAAGGGCTATGGAGAGCGACAAGCTTAAATCGGCATTTCTCGAGAATGTAAGCCATGAGATAAGAACCCCCATGAATGGAATTCTGGGATTTTCAGAATTGCTCAAGACTCCCGGATTAACCGGAGAACAGCAGGATGATTATATAAAGATAATTGAGAAGAGCAGTGAGAGGATGTTGCTTCTAATCAACGATCTGGTGGCAATATCCAGACTTGAAACGGGAGAGATAAAGGTAAACCTTTCCAGTGTGGATGTTCAACTTATGATGGATCATCTGTTTTATATCTTTGAACAACAGGCTCTTGATAAGGGGGTGAAGCTTATCAGAATTGAGTGTCCGGGACTGGATAATCCTGTTATAAGCTCCGATGAGGAGAAGTTGACAGCAATTTTATCACATCTTATAAAAAATGCGCTGAAATTTACCGAAAATGGATATGTTGAGTATGGGTGTATAAAAAAGGGGGAGATCATTGAATTTTTTGTAAGAGATACAGGAATAGGAATTCCTCCGGAGCGGATAGACCATATTTTCGACAGGTTTGTCAAGGCCGAAAATGTTGTGAAGATGGGATATCAGGGAGCAGGCCTTGGCCTCTCTATTTCAAAGGCATACGTAACAATTCTGGGAGGTAGAATATGGGCTGAACCAAATCTTCAGGAAGGTAGTTGTCTCCGATTTTCGGTACGTACTAATTTGTAAATAATTATTTTTATCTTTACAATGGTTTTTATCCATTGATTGGATTGTAAAAGAGAACAGTTATGCCTGATAATTTTTTTAATGAGAAAGCGCAGAAAGGGGAAAATTATAAACTACTCCTTGCCGAAGATGATTTCGCCAATGCAGAATATGTAAAATTGGTAGTCAGGCATCAGAATATTAATATAATTCACGCAAAAAACGGTGCCGAGGCAGTAGATCTGTTTAAAAACAACCCGTTAGTTGATCTCATCCTGATGGATATCAAGATGCCCATAATGGATGGTTACGAGGCAACTCGTGAAATAAGGCGTCTCAATCTTGACATTCCGGTAATAGCTCTCACAGCCTTTGCACTAGACGGAGACAGGGAGAAGGCATTAAGTGCCGGTTGTACAGATTATCTTACCAAACCTGTCAGTAAGGATATTTTATTAAGTGTTATAGGGTCGTATCTTGCCCATAAATAATGAGATCTTTAATTCTGATACTCTCTGTTAGCCTTGTTCTTCAAGGGTGTGACTGGATAAGAGAGGCCGGTAAGATGCCCGATTATCCCGAAGTTAAAGAGGAGGTAAGAGTAGAGAATTTTGCCGGAGAGTATTACGGAATTATTCAGAATCCCGGAATCCCGGGAATAAGAACAACCCTAATATTAAAAAAGGACTCTACTTATATAATCAATATGGATTTTATTGATTCAAAAATTAAACCGGTAAGTGAATCCGGCAAGTTTACTCTGGATGGCAATGTAATCACTATTAAGTATATAAACGGTGATGCAAAATATTACAAACTGGAGAATGATAAGATACACATCCTTGATAACAGAAAACAGAAGATCGAGACTCTGAATTCGGCCTATTATACTCTCATAAGGCAGTAAGTATGAAGATCTTTTCCACAAGTCAGATCAAAGAGATTGATTCTGCTACTTTAATAAACCAGAATATTAGTGAGTATATGCTGGTAAAAAGGGTTGCAAATGAAATTGTTGACCAACTGAGCAGTAAATTCATAAAGCACAACTCAAAAATTTTCATTTTTGCAGGAAGAGGCAATAACGGTAATGATGCAATTGCCGTAGCTACATTACTGAATGGAAGAGGGGTTAGCTGTGAACTATACTTAATTGAACCGGCTAACCGGGATGAGAAATTTTCAGAAACAAGGGAAAAACTTCTGTCTGACTTCACCATCTGCACAAAAACTAAGCCCGGAATTATCCGGCATAGCTCCGATATACCTTCACTTACACAGGATTGTCTCATTATAGACGGAATATTCGGGAGCGGTCTCACAGGTGCGCCGGCAGGTCTCTATAAAGATGTTATTAATGCAATTAACGGTTCGCGGGCCTTCACGATCTCAATTGATATCCCTAGTGGAATGAGGTGCGATGAACCGCTTAAAGAGGAGTCAGATTCAATCGTTAAAGCAAACCATACCCTTACTCTCGGGTTTCCAAAGTTATCCTTTTTCTTGAAGGAGAGCTATGCCTTTACGGGGGAGTGGGAGATCTTAAACATAGGGCTCGATACGAAGATGAGCGATTCTCTTGAGACGAAGCAGTACATGATTGACAGTGATGTCATTTGTGAGATTCTTAAAAAGCGTCACAAACATTCGCACAAAGGGGATTACGGACATGCCCTTCTGATAGCAGGTTCTCCCGGAATGGCAGGAGCCGCGGTGCTATCAGCCAGGAGTTCTTTAAGATCGGGCGTGGGGTTGCTAACCACATTTGTCCCGGATGAGTTGTTTCAGATTATGCAGATATCTGTCCCGGAGGCTATCTGCAATATATACAGCTACTACCCGGATATGGTTTTGCCAATTGAAAAATTCAGTGCTGCGGCAATTGGTCCCGGTCTTGGTACCTCATGTAATTCAGTAAATCTTACAGAGAGTCTTTTCGCTTCAGTTAAATATCCTATTGTGATTGACGCAGATGCCATTAATATTATTGCCGGCAATAAAGAGCTGAAAGACAGAATACCGGCAAACTCAATTCTTACCCCGCACCCGGGAGAATTCCGGAGACTGGCAGGAGATTGGAGTGATTCATATGAGGCCATTAAGAAGCAATTGGAGTTTTCATCACAACACAATGTTTTTGTTGTACTTAAAGGTGCTTTCACAACTGTCTCCACACCGGATGGAGAGTTGTGGTTCAACTCTACAGGCAATCCCGGAATGGCAACTGCGGGTAGCGGCGATGTGCTCACAGGGGTAATTCTGGCCCTCCTGGCGCAGGGATACACACCCAAAGAGTCCGCCCTTGCCGGAGTATACCTTCACGGCCTGGCAGGAGATATTGCAGAAGGTGTAGCAGGAGAGGAGTCGCTTATTGCCTCCGATATTATTGCTAACTTAGGGGGCGCCTTTAAACTTGTAAAAAATGTTTGAATTTCTTGATCAGTACCCATGGTTGCTTCCATTCGTGATTTTTTTTGGAAGAATAGTCGACGTTTCACTCGGAACGTTAAGGATAATCTTTGTCTCAAAAGGGGAGAAGTATATTGCACCCGTAATAGGGTTTTTTGAGGTTCTCATCTGGATTGTAATCATCTCGGAGATCTTCTCCAGAGCAAACGATACTATTGCATACCTCTCGTATGCAGGAGGATATGCAACCGGAAACTTTGTAGGAATCCTTATCGAACAGCGAATTGCTTTCGGAGTGCTGCTTTATCGCATCTACACAAAAAAAGATGGAAAAGAGCTGGTTATGTTATTGAACGCAAAAAATTTCGGAGCAACACAGATACATGCGACAGGCTCACTGGGTGATATAGATATAATTGAGACAGTGGTTGAGAGAAAGATGACCGGAAAAGTGGAGAAGATACTCACAGAGTTTGACCCGGGGGTGTTTTTTGTTACTGAAGATATCAGAACCAAAAAAAGGGGAATATTCCCCGAGACTCAATCACTCCTGTCAAGATGGAGACAGGGGAAATAATAAACTAACCTAAATCAATATGAGACACTTACTCTTGATATTAGTGCTTGTTGTCACAGTTTCCGGGTGTGTGAAAAAGGGGGCAACATATGAAAATCCTGCATCCTATCTGGAAGAGATTACCATCTCACAACTTCAGAAGGGATACCTTGACGGCAGCCTTACAATTGAAAAGGTTGTAAGAGACTATCTGCTCAGAATTGAAAAAATAGACAATGCCGGTCCGGCTTTAAACTCGGTAATTGTTGTGAATCCCGATGCTGTTGAGATCGCTAAAACTCTGGACAAAGAGCTTGCAGAGGGAAGGGTGAGAGGCCCCATGCACGGGATTCCCGTAATACTGAAAGATAACATTGACACCTACGACAAGATGGCTACCACTGCAGGTGCTACTGTACTGAGGAACTCCTTTGCACCAAAGGATAGCCGTGTGGCAAAGATGCTCAGGGATGCCGGTGCTGTAATAATTGCAAAATCCAACCTGAGCGAATGGGCCAATTTCAGGTCGAAATTCTCTTCCAGCGGATGGAGCGGAGTGGGAGGCCAGACTAAAAACCCATATTTTCTGGATAGAAATCCATGCGGATCCAGTTCGGGTTCCGGTGTTTCGGTTTCGGCGAACCTCTGTGCCGTGGCAATCGGGACAGAGACAAACGGGAGTATAGTTTGCCCCTCGAACAATAATGGTATTGTGGGGATTAAGCCTACTGTCGGGTTGATTAGCCGTTCCGGAATCATACCAATCTCCTTTACCCAGGATACTCCGGGACCGATGGGTAGGTATGTTGAGGATGTCGCAATTGCACTGGGAGTGCTCACGGGGGCAGATTCGACTGATTCAAAAACACTTGTGCCGGATGCAAAATTTTACGGTGATTATACCCAGTTTCTTAAAACAGACGGGCTCAAAGGAAAACGGATAGGACGTATTAAGAGCGTCTCAGGCTATCATCACAGGGTTGATTCTCTTATGGAGAGGGCTGTTTTGAGCATTAAAGAGGCTGGAGCAGAGGTGGTTGATATTGATTTTCCTTTGCCTGCAGGTTCAGGAGCAGCCTCATTTCAGGTGTTATTGTACGAATTTAAAGATGGTCTTAACAAATATTTTACATCACTTGGGGAAAAAGCTCCGGTTAAAAATCTGGAAGAGCTCATTGAGTTCAATAAGAGAGATTCCGTGGAGCTAAGATATTTCGACCAGCAACTTCTCTATACGGCAAACGAAAAGGGAGATCTGGACTCTCCTGAATATAAGCAGATGCTTGAGAGGATGCAAAAAGCAACCAGAGAGGATGGGATAGACAAAGTGATGAACGAAAATAATCTGGATGCATTAATTGCTCCGACTGGCTCTCCTGCCTGGAAGAGTGATCTTACCAACGGAGATAAGTTTATGGGAGGAAGCTCGTCATATGCAGCAATTTCAGGCTATCCATCAATCACTCTGCCAATGGGTTTTATTGATGGATTACCGGTGGGAATCTCATTCTTCGGTAGGGGTTGGAGCGAGCCGGTACTGATTGAGTGCGCATACTCATTTGAAAAAGCGACAGGTCACAGAAAAAAACCAACATATATTTTAAGATAGATGAAACGACCCCTATTTGTAGCTCTGATGTTATTATCTCTCACTTTTCTGAGAGCTCAAGAGCCGGTTCAAAGACCAAGAATATCTCTGCTAACATGCTCCTCCGGAAATGAGCTCTACTCAATTTTCGGCCACAGTGCGTTAAGACTCTATTATCCGGAAAACGGGAAAGATCTGGTCTTCAATTTTGGTCTCTTTGATTTTAACACACCAAATTTTTACACCAAATTCATGAAGGGACAGCTGAAGTATATGCTGGGAATTCAGACTATGCCAGGCTTTATTGAGCAGTACAAGTGGGAGGAGAGAGGGGTAAAAGAGCAGGTTCTTAACCTCAATGATGAGCAGAACGATATGATTGTTTCTAAGCTTGAATTTCTCTATCAACCGGAAAACAGATACTACCTCTACAGCTTTCTTTATAAAAACTGCACCTCAGAGTTAAGGGATATTATCTATTCAGTAACTGACACAAACAAAGAGCTTCTTGCCCAAAGTGCAAACGTTACCGACAGGGAGCTCATTAACACATATATAAGCGGATGGACAAAATTCGGGATTAATTTAATTCTGGGCTCAGGACTTGACAACGAGATTGACCTTAGACAAAGTATGTTCTTACCGGAGAATCTCTACTCTGTTCTTGCAAAGAGCAAAAACGGGACAGAGGCTTTTGTAAAAGAAGATATTACGGTAATACAGGATAATCAAAAGAGCGACAAGAGCGGGGGTTTTTTGAATTTTATTACTACTCCGGTTGCTATTCTTATACTGCTGCTAATTGCTGTTGTTGCACTCTTTTTAAAGAGAGGTTGTTCAGGGTGGGCAGATAACCTCTACGTTTTATTGATCTCTCTTTTGGGAGTTGTATTGTTTACGATTATTTCAATAACCGAACATCGGGAGCTATATTCCAACTATAATCTGCTTTGGTGTAATCCGCTCTTTTTCCTTGTGGTATTGGCATCATGGAGTGGATGGAAAAAAACAGAGAGAGTGCTCTCTGCAATCTCTCTGGTTTCACTTGCTACTCTTCAGATTGTGTGGGCTCAGAAAATTCAGTACGCCGAGCCCGGTTTTGTGATTATCGTTTTAACGCTTGCATTTAGCTTTCTTGGCAGAATTGTCTGTAAAAAAAGCAGGTAAAAATCAACTATAACGAGATTCGGATATCCCTGTTTGGCACAACATTGTAACTTCTCTGGTCTACTAATTTACCATTGAAAAAGATCTTAATGTCATGACGGCCTGGCTTTAACCTGAGTTGCCTCATCTTTGAATCTCTTTTAGAGCGGTCACTGCTCATATCAAACCTTATTTTATCGTCAACTACAACTGTAATCTTGTTGTATCTGGAGTTCTCTTTAATGAATATAAGAGATCCGTTAACGCCTCTCCTCCTATTGTAATCTGTGCGGTGTTCATTAACCTTTCTGACTTCAAAACCCTGTTTTCTCTGCTCCTTTTCACTGGTAGAATAGATAGCAGGACCGCAACTGCTCACAACAAATGAGAGAGCTAAAAGAGCGTAAATAATCTTTTTCATAACCACTGTGTTTATTTTATTTTACAATCAAAGATACTGCATAATTAGTTTTCCGGCTCGAAAACAAAGGTCATCCTGTTTTTATTTCCGAAAATCTGCTTTGCATACTTTTGGATCGCAGCAGAGTTCATCTGCCCAAGAAGGTTTTTCTCCTCAAGCGAGAGATCTGTCTCCCCCTGCAATGAGTTTACAATTATCGAGTTCCATGGAGTGTAGTCCTTTCTGTCCTGATAAACTTTGGAGAGATAGAGTTTGGTCTCCTTCATCTCTTTTTCAGTTGGTCCCCCTTCGGCAAATCTATCTATCTCGGACTGAACAACCTCCAGCAAATCTTTTACAAGAGCAGGATCGGTATCAAACTCAATTGTAAAACGGCAAATAGGTGACGGATATTTAATCATATCACCACTCACGCCAACATGGTAAGTTCCTCCACGCTCTTCGCGGATAGATTTCATGTACCTCTCTCTCATAATGTAGGTGATAAACTTAGCCATCAGGTTATTATATGCATTGTATTCAGTTTTGCCGTGATAGATGCGGGTAACCTCTGCCTTGGTACTCAACATGTTTTTGGCTTTGTATCTGAGGTCAACCTCACCGCCTCTTGTTGTCGGCTCTTTATATAGCGGTTCAGGAGATTTGATCTTCACCCCTTTTAAGGATGAGAGATATTTCATAACCAGCTCTTTTCCCTTCTCATTTTCCATCGGACCTGTAAAGACAAAGGTGTATCCCCACGGATTCATAAAGTGAGATTTGTAGAGATTCATAAGCTGTTCGGCCTTGAGTGAGTTTACAAAAGCAGAATCAAATTGTGCATAGGCCGGGTTTTGTGAATATCTGAGTTTAGTAACAGAATCACGGAAGTTGTTTACCTCTCCCTTGTCCAGTGCCAGATTTTTAAGGATCTGAGTTTTGAAGTTTTTCAGATCACGCTCTTCAACAGAGACATCGGTAAAATAAAGGTGAAGAAGTTTGAAAAAGTCTTCGCTCTCTTTTACATTGAATGAACCTGAAAAGTCGTTGCTTCTGTATCCGATTCCCGGAGAGAGCATTATCCCTTTACGGGTGTTCCATTTCCCCAGCTCGTTCTTGTTAAGTCCGTTAATAGAGAATCTCGAAAGGAACTGCTCCAGAATCTTCGTGTCAATTACACTCCCCGGAAGAGCATATCCTCCCTGACGGAAAGCTTTTAGCCGGACGCTCTTATCGTCACCATAACTCTCTTTCCAGATAATTCTGGCACCATTGTCAAGAATCCATTCGTAAGCGGAGTCGAGTTGCTTCTCATACTTTATGTTCAAATCCTTAGAGGTGAGAGCTCTTGATTTAATTATTTTACCCGCTTCAGGTAAATTTTTAACTGCAACCTCCTTGTCACCTGAAGGGGTGTACTTTTCAAGTGAGCTGCTCTTTACCTCATCAAGGAGAGCAAGAACCTCATTTTCGGTTGGAAGGTATTGCTTGTCACTCTCGGGCACTGCAAAAATTATCACCCGGTTCTCGTCAGTTATAATTTTCGGAACATAAGCGTTTACATCGGAGAGTGTGATCTTGTTCAGAATATCTTTTGCCAACTCAAAATATTTATCGATATCAAGTAGTGGGTTATTTCTTGTAAAGTGTTCAACAGCAGCCGATACGAAATCTTCGTTTTTAGGGTTTTTAACCCGTGTATAGTACCCTTCCCACTGTTTTTTAACCCTTTTAATTGAGGCGTCAAACTCCTCCTGTTCAAATCCTTGCTGGCTTGCCCGCTCAACTTCGTTGAAAATACCCTTCAGAGCTTTGAGGGTTGTTTTGTTGCTGAAAGGCAGAGCTGTGGTTGTGAAGCTACCGGATGCGTAACTTATATTTCCGAAAACAGGAATAAGATTTCTGGCAAGAGAGTCTGTGCCTTCACAGGCAGCAGTACATCTCACCTTGAACATGTCGGCAAAGATATTTTTAATAAGTTCTACATAGAGGGCCTCTGAAGTGTGCCTTTTTTCGACCGGCAGGTGAGGCTGTCTGATGGTCATTCTTACCGATAATGCCTTGGTTTCAGGATCGGTGTGGTAACCGACTATAGGTCTCTTGTTTACAGGGATAGAGTAGCTCTCTCTTACTGCACCGTTTTCAACCTTAGGAATTGAAGAGAATCTCTCTTTTATTCTCTTCTCCATATCGGCAACATCTACATCTCCTACAACTACTACCGCCTGTAAATCGGGGCGATACCATTTGTGGTAGTAATCTACCAAAGTTTCACGGGTAAAGTTGTTGATAATCTCGGGCAAACCTATCACATCCCTCTCGGCAAACCTGGAACCACTCTGTTCAAACTTCATAATTCCCTTCATCATTCTGGTTCTGGAGTCATCTCCGCGACGCCACTCCTCTCTCACAACCCCTCTTTCGGCCTCAATCTCGGCCGGTTCGCAGGAGATATAGTGTGACCAGTCATGGAGTGCAAGGAGTGCAGAGTCAATTACAATGCTTCTCTGAACTGGAACTGCGGAGATGTTATATACAGTCCTCTCCATTGATGTATAAGCATTTATGTTTGCTCCAAACTTAACCCCTATTCCTGCAAAATACTCCAAAAGGAGCTTTTTGGGGAAATTTTTTGTACCATTGAAGGCCATATGCTCCAGAAAGTGGGCAAGCCCTCTCTGATTGTCGTTCTCCTGAAGGGAACCCACATTGTGAACAATGAAAAATTCTGCCCTTCCTGCAGGGTTCTTTGCATTGCGGATGTAATATGTCAACCCATTCTCCAGTTTGCCAATTTTGTAATTGTTGTCAGTCGGCAGTTTTGCAGATAGATCAATGTTTTGTGAATATAGGCACTGCACCGAAAATATCACAGTGGCGAATAGCAGGGCGATTTTATTTATTTGTCTCATAATATTCTATTTAAAAGAAATATTCATCTCTTTGATCAGATGATCGGCCCTGGCATACTTCTCGATGATCCAGAGCACATATCTGATATCTACGTTTACACACTTATTCATTTGAGGATGGAACCATGCATCACCGGCAAGCGACTCTTTGTTACCGTCGAAAGCCAATCCTACAAGTTCACCCTTTGCATTCATTACCGGACTTCCTGAGTTTCCTCCTGTAATATCGTTATCAGAGAGGAAGTTGACATACATTTTGCCATTTTCGCCCCATCTGCCCCAATCTTTAGATTTAAGAAGTTGCAATACTTCAGGCTTAATGTTGAACTCATAGTTATCTGGATTGTATTTATCAAAGAATCCCTGAGTTGTGCTTTTAGAGCTGTAGTAAATTCCATCCGAAGGGTTTATAGGACCTACCGTTCCGTATGTGAGCCTCATAGTTGAGTTTGCATCGGGGTACTGAACTTTCCCTTTTTCCTCATTCATCTGATACATGAGTCTTGCATAATATGCCTCCATATCAAAGATATTCTCTCCCTTCATGATATTGGTTTCGGCTGTGTTGAACTCCATAATTCTTGCCGACCTGGATAGTTGTGAAACAGGGTCGTTTATGTAAAGATCCATGGGTTGGTCTTTTGATACTGTTGCTTTGAATTTCTCCGGATTCAGAATTATAGAGTTTTCAAAAACATAGTTGGTCATCAATTTGCTGTCGCCGTAAAACTCTTTGTAGAGTCGTGTTATATACTCGCCCCAATACTCCTCCGGTACATTTCCTAAAAATTCTCTGAGCTGATAATTCATCAACTCCTTCTCAACTCTCAGATCACAAGATTCATATCCGCTCTCAATGTTCTTAATAAGGTTTTTATGGTCGGGAGATCCAACTCTGAGTGTGTCAATCTTATCCCTCTCCTTTGCATTTTTCAGAGAGTTTGTTCTGTTGCCCATGAAAATGAAGCCCTGACCCGAAACCATTGTCTCCTGGAAGTATTTACGTGCCAGTGCAATTTTTTCGGTTTTTGAGTAACTATCCTCCATCTTTTTCAGAAGGGTTCCCCATTTTTGTGCGCGATCAGGATCACTATCTATCCATTTCTGAAGCTCGCTCTCTTCACCTTTTTTAATGTTGACAACTCCAAATCTTCTGAAATTAATAACCTCACCTTCAAGAAGCTCCTGAACGTTACTTATGTTAAAATACTGATCGGCATATTTAAGTCTGACTGCAGGGTCCTGATCCATAAAGCTCTTCATTATCTGCAATTTTCCTTTTCTGACTTTAACAGAGACTGGATTAGTTATCTTCTCCTTCTCATAAACTGCAAAAGAGGAGCTGTAACGGTTTGTCCTGCCTGGGTAACCTATTACCATTGTATAATCACCCTCTTTAACACCTTTTGCCGAAATTGTAAGAACCTTTTTCGGTGTTATGGGTACATTTTCTGCAGAGAATTTTGCAGGTTTACCATCTTTTCCTCCATATACCCGGTACATTGCAAAGTCCCCCTTATGCTGAGGCCACTCCCAGTTGTCTGTGTCGCCTCCGTATGCAGCTATTGAAACCGGTGGAGCACCAACCAGGCGGATATCGGTATAAACCTCATAGTAAAAGATATAATATTTTGACCCTCTCCACATTGGAACCAACATTGTCTCCATGCCGCTCTTTTTGTTGTGAACCCCCTCTATAACTGAGGATATCTTTCTCATCCCGGATGGTAACCCACCCTTTTTAAGAGAGTCTGAAGTGGCCTTTACCTCATCGGTTGCATCAATTACCCTTCTCAGGAAGAAGACAGATTTTCCTGGAATATACTTCTCCTGATCTCTGTTCATAGCCCAGAAACCATCTTCCAGATAGTTTTTTTCAGGAGTACTCAAAGCATGAATATCACCGTAAGCACAGTGGTGGTTGGTAATTAGCAACCCTTCATTTGAGATAATACTTCCTGTGCAACCGAAATCAAGTGCTACAACGGCATCACTTAGCGATGCCATGTTTTCATCGTAGATAATTTTTGGATCAATTTTCAGTCCCGACTTTTTCATCTTTGCCGAAAGATTCTTGTCAAGCAGATTGATAAGCCACATCCCCTCGTCGGCTCTCGATGGTGTAATAACCAATAGCAGAAGGAGGAGTGAAGAAATTTTTAATAAATTTTTCATCTATTTATTTGCCGTTAAATATTTGTAATACAGAATCAGTAAAGATCCCTGCTTTTGTAAAAGCAGAGATCTCACCGTTTTTCTTTTTCGTTAAGCTCTATTTTTTCTCAACAATCTTTGTTGCACCCTTTGTGTCGAATGAGAATTTTGGATCAACCTCCTCAACTACACCCTCTTTGTTCTTAATTGACCATTTTGGTTTGTTGAGTGCCTCCCAGATTTTATCGTCATTCAGTTTATCCTTAGTATAGGTTATTCTGAAGCAATATTCATCATTTTCGTTGAGTGTTGTCTCAATTGAAAGGAAACCCTCAATCTGTGAAAGGTGGTTTGACAGGTAAGGAAGATTTCTGGTAATAAGCGGTTTGTCCAGGTTAGGATATACAAGTTCGTAAACAGCTTCATTCTTTCCATCCCAGCTCTCCTGATTCTTTTTAAAAGGAACAGAGAATTTGGTGAATTGTCTCTCCAGGAACTCTCTCCTTGAGATAGTATCTGTTCCCTCTGCCATTCCTATGTACTCAAAATCAACCTTCACAATATTTACTCCACCACCATGAACAGGCATCTCGAGCTCTTTCATCTCAACCATTGTCTCCATGAATTTCTCATCAATCGGTTCGTTAAGATCCATGTATAGTCTTACGGTAAGCGGGCATGAGTATTCGGTCTCAATTCCATAATAACCCTTTCCGGTGTTTCTGAACTGGAGACCAAGATAGTTGGGATCCATCCTGTCGTACATCTTTTCCGTAAAGATTGTTATCACCTTAATCTGCTGTGCCTCAACAGGAGGTGTGGCAATTTTGAATTTTGAAGGTACATATATCATCTCACGGATCTTCTCTTCGGTAACCTCAGCCGGGAGATAGTAGATATCTACATTAGAGTGTTTTACAAAAGTAGCAACTCCATAAACTCCGGGGATCTTTTTAAGTGTAGCAGAGAATGCCATAGAACTTCCGTAGCATTTTACGGAACGCAGACCCTCAACTCTGAACTTCTCAAGTTGTTCGTGCTTAGCCTCATCTCCCCATTTAATGTCAATTGTTGGTAACTCCATTGTTCTTCCAAGGAAGAATGCAATTGCGAAGAGAACCACAGTAAGGATTGCAGGCAACCAGCGGAAACTCTTCTTCCCGCCGAATGTTAAAGCATCCTGGTTACAGCTGGCGACACACTCGCCGCAAAGGTTACAATCTACATTCTTAACTGCACCAACTTTATCTACATTAATACCGTAAGGGCATTTTTTTGCGCAAAGTCCGCAATCATTACACTTCTCTTCCGATCTTACAACCTTCAGAAGTGGGAAAACCTTTACCTCGAGGTATAGAATCTCCCACAGATAACCAATCAGGGATGCTGCTCCAAGCAGATATACCCAAGATACGGCAAGACCTGCATAGTTAACAAGTGCGAATATTGCAACCAGAACTACGAATGTTATAGCATATTTGAAGATGTTGCTCAATGCTCCGAGCGGGCAGAGATATTTGCACCAGAACATCTTGATAAACATATTACCAACGATAAACAGACCAAGGGCAATAAGAGCCATCCACAAGGTAAGCTCTCCCTTGAATCCGGTTGCTGCTGCATAATAAGGGTCAAAGTTTTTACAGAACAGCTCCGAGCTGGTTACTGTTGTGTAGAAGATCCAGAATAGCAGAACGTATTTGAAAAGGCGAAGAGCCTTATCGGCAACTGTTCCGTAGTTAATTACGATCTCTTTAATTTTTAGTTTTTTGCGCAACTTTGCCAGATACTCTGTTGCCCATCCCAAAGGACAGAGATATCCGCAGAATAGTTTGCTGAATAGAATTACTCCCAGTGCAAGTACAACACCCATCATGATTTGGGTAGCTGTCATGCTGCAAGCCATCGATCCTGCCACAAGATAGGTTCCTAACGTCTGGATTCCTCCGAACGGACAGTATGCTTCCGGATCGGCTGTCTCATTTCCAAAGATTTTTGTCAGGAAGATGATGATCGTGACAAGAGTTCCCCACTGTATTAAATGGCGGAACCAGTTTTTTTTCAAGTTCTTCATTTTAGATAGAATTTCTGATTTTGTAAAAAGGTTTGTTATAATTTGTTAAGTAATTGCCGTTAAAAAATAAAATGTCATTCCGAATTATCGTACCGTTAAAGATAAGACGGAAAATCACAAACTATTTTTCCTTAAAAAATCATTCTATGGCAAAAATAGTTAATTTTGCTAAGTATATAGCCTAAAATGACGGCAACAGGCTATCTTTTATTCCTGTTTTTTACTTATATCAGATAGAATTATCCGTAATTCAATCATTTTGTTAATATAACATAACAATTATTTATATGAATAAATTTTTAAATTTCAAGAAATTTTTTACTGTCACTTTAGTTTTGCTTACACTGTGGAGCAGGGCATCGGCCGATGAAGGGATGTGGCTGGTAAATATTCTGGACAAGCAGCTTTATGAGTTGATGAAAAATAAAGGGCTCAAATTAAAACCGGGCGAAATTTATAATCCGGACGGAGTTGCTTTGACAGATGCAATAGTTGCACTGGATGGTGGCAGTTGCAGCGGTAGTATAATATCGCCAAACGGACTCATGATTACCAACCACCACTGTGCATACGGAGATATTCACGCTTTGAGTACACCTGAAAAGAACTATCTGGAAGATGGCTTCTGGGCAATGAAAATAGAAGATGAGATACCAATTAAAGGGAAGTCCGTAACATTTTTGAGAGGTGTTTCGGACGTTACTGATTTAGTGAATAAAATAATTGACAGTCTGGATGCTGCAGGACCGAGGGGGCTCTTTTTCATGAACCGGGTCTCCTCTGTTATTGATAAGAAATTTGAGGGCTCTCCTTATGAAAAATCTCTTTCATCGATGTGGAGAGGCAGCAAGTATTATCTCTATTTCTATGAGACATACAGTGATGTAAGGCTTGCAGGAGCTCCTCCTGTATCTGTGGGAGCATTCGGCGGAGAGACCGACAACTGGGGATGGCCTCAGCATAAGGGTGATTTTGCAATTTACAGAGTCTATTCAGCTCCTGACGGCAAACCGGCTGCATATTCAAAAGATAATGTTCCGATGGCTGCAAAGAGATACCTTCCGGTATCGACAAAAGGGGTGAAACCAAATGATTTTACAATGGTACTGGGCTATCCCGGCAGGACCAACAGATACTCCTCATCTTTCGAGGTTAAGGAGAAGTTTGAGATTCTCAATCCGGTAATAAGCGGCGTAAGAAGGGCAAAGCTTGAGGTTTGGAAAAAATATATGGACCAGTCCGATGCCGTAAGGCTGAAATACGCCGACAAATATTTCGGAATCAGCAACTATACCGATTATGCTAAATGGGAAAATATCTGCATAGATCGATTTAATGTGATTGAGGAGTTGCAGAGCAGAGAGGTAGAACTCAAAAAGTGGATTGAAGCCAGACCGGATAGGGTGGAGAAATATGGTAAGGTCCTTGACAATCTGAAGAGGGCCTATGATGCAACCGCCGGAATTGTGAAAATCAGGGAGTATTTCAGGGAGTCAATGGTGAGAGGTTCTGAGTTAGTGGGTTTAAGTCAAAGGTTTAATGGGCTTATAAACACAATGACAAGAGCCAAAAAAGAGGAGTTTTCAATCGAAGATGCCGAAATTCAGAACTTCTTCTCAATTGCCAAAAAAACACATGAGGAGCTTGATGCAAATGCCGACAGGGAGCTCTTTAAGGTTATGTTAAAGTATTTTGTTAAAGAGGTTCCGGTAAAATTCCATGACGAGGCGTTCACTAAACTTTTGGAGAGATTTAAAAGGAATACAGATAATCTTGCCGATTTTATATACGACAATAGTGTTATTACCGATATCTCAAGGCTGGAGAAGTTTTTTGCTCAAAAGAGGAGCGTAAAGGATATTGAAAACGACCCGGTTATTGATGTGGTAAAGACTATCGGGATTCTGCAGTATAATAAAACCGAGGATAATATTCTGAAAGAGGCAGGACTTGACCCATCAAAAGACAGAGGGCTCTATGTTAAGGCCATGTATCAGATGCAACTTGAAAAAGGGAAGAACATCTATCCTGATGCCAACTCCACTATGAGGCTCACATTCGGCGAGGTAGGAGGTATAAGAGCCCGGGATGCGGTTGTTTACCATCACCAGACAGCAGCAAAAGGAATCGTAGAGAAAATTGATAATAACAATTACGAATTCAGGGTGAAGCCCGGGTATGACAAATTACTTTTGAGCGGTGATTACGGCAGATGGGGAGAGAAGGGAGTTCTCTATGTAAACTTCATGGCCGATAACGACATTACGGGAGGAAACTCCGGAAGTGCTGTTCTGAATGGAAAGGGAGAGCTCATAGGCCTTGCATTTGACGGCAACAGAGAGTCTATGGCGGGTGATGTCTATTATGTAGAAGGATACTGCAAATCTGTTAACGTTGATATCCGCTACGTTCTTTGGGTAGTAGAAAAATACGCCGGAGCCGGCCACCTGCTCAAAGAGATGGACCTCAAATAACCTATTCATTTCAGCAGCAATTTATAAAAAATCTTACAATTAAAGAGGGTGCCAATTTATTTTGACACCCTCTTTTAATTGATTTTGATGAGTTGCTGCTAGAACGAATAGCCGATTGCCATACTGAATATACCTGAGTTATTTCCTGTATGGTATTTTAAATCTTTAGCTTTCATAAATGAGTATTTAACATCAATATAAATAGAACCTGAAGTGTTTTTGGTCGAAGCAAATTTTGAGTATCTGAATCCGGCCTCGCCATTGAATTTGCCGGCAGTGAGGAATTCATACTCTCTGTTTAACATGTTTACTGCAAGTTGCGGTTCGATGTCTTCAAGAATCATTTCGGAGGCACTTGGGGTTGTCAATTGTCTGAGCTTAATTCCGCTTCCGGAGCTGTAACCACCCATCACAGAGAGATCGATCATCCCTTTTTGAAGAATGAAGTTTTTGTTAACCTTTCCGTAATATGATGCTGTCCTGATATCCTGAGAGTAATAATACGGGTTGATAAGCGAACTTACAGATGTTTGTGTCATGAAACTGTAACCTGCTTTAAAGTTCCAGTCAGGGCTGCATTTGTATTTACCCAGAGCAAGTTCATACTCTGAATTGAGGTTGAAACTCTTTTTAGAGAAGGTTTTATTTAGCCCGTAATATATCGTAAAGTACAATCCACCAATTTTTTCCTGATTAGTTACTTTATCGAAATTATTGGCTTCGGTATAGTTTGTATTAACTCTCAGATAATGTCTGATATCATCTGATTCCAATTGTGCCACCCCACGATACTCATATGTCAAAGCATCCGATTGTGAGTAGGCTTTGTCTGCACCTTTACCAGAATAGCCAGCCTGGGTTTTATATGTAAATTCATTGAGAAATCTGAAGTTGCCTTTTATCAATTCAACCTGAACAGATCCTCCGTTAATTTCATCTAAGAAAGGAAGTGCTGCTGCAAGGTTCAGGGCATCCAAATTCCAGGTGTCAAACATTCCAAACCACAATCCCTTAAAAACATAACCGGTATAAAGGACAGCGTCATCAGAAATTTTCTTGAACTCAACATTTTCATGAAATTTTCTGTAATAGTAGTTGGCTCCGACATTAAACATCCCGGCTTTATAGATAAGACCTCCGGTGAATTCAAAGTCGAGAAGTTTTGTTTCATGCCTCAGATCTTTCATCTTTGCAAGATTTGCAGTTTCGTAGTTTATCTGAGCACCGAAGATAAGATTCTTAGCCAGAAAGGTAGAAACTCCTCCTACCAGTTTATAACTCTCTTTTCTCTTTTCTGCAGGCGTATCCTCAGCAACGGTTTGCATATACCTTTCGGGATAAATCTGACCACTCCATGCCATATTCTGACCTCTGAAATTGTTGTAGTCTATTTTCCCATAAAAAGTTGTTTTATTGATTTTTTTGATTGATGAGGTTCTCAGACCGAAATTAAAACTATTATCAGATTCGTTAAATTTTACAAGAGCACCATCGTTTTTCCCCATATATGCTTCAATATATGAGGAGCTGTTGAAGTCCACGAAACTTAGTCCGGCAGCATTGTAGGTGTCTGCCCACGTTTGTTTTCTTTGCAGATCGTCAAAGTGATAAAGACACTTTTCCGGAACCTGTTTCTTTGTCTGACCATAAGAGAAAGATACTAGAGTCAACTGACAAAGAAAGAGTGCAAATAAGATATATATGTATTTATTTTTCATTTTCATAGTCCTGAATTTTACTTATTCTTTATTGATTGACTTTCTCTTACATAAAAATCGTTTGAAGAGTTGTTGGTATCCATGTAGACAACTCTTCCACCTGCTTTGTTAGTCTCCTCCTGATCAATTTTTCTGTGAATTGTCCTTCCAAGATACCTGTCGGCATCGCTCATAAGGCAGTATGTTGCATCTATCGAGGCAGGAAGTCTCTTGTTTTTAGTTGAGACATCAAAACACTCTACTCCGTCAAGTATCCAGGATGACGGGATCATCACATATTCTGTAGCAGATGTGGTTCCAGGTTTACGACTTCTGTTTGCAGGGTTGTTTATATATGCCTGAGCCCCGATTTCCGGAATTCTGAATATTACCGGAGCCGGACTTACACTTGAGAATGGATATGCAGTTGCTGTACCCTCTTTCCATAGCAGATCTAACCAATGGTTTGCCAGGTTTGGTCCTGGAGATGGGTGGTAGCTGGCATTTGTATATCTCTGATTATAACATACCCAGTAACCAGGAACGTTCAGATTGACAGACATCGGCCTTAGAATAGTATGATCAATTGCTGCGGTTAATGCAACCACAACCTCTTCTCCAGGTTGAAGCGGATGGCTTTTCCCTGTTCCCGGGAATTGCCAGATTGCCTCAATAATAGGAACAGTATCTCTAATCACCTTTTGACCATCCTTTGTATAACTCCATGGTGACGGATTTGAAGGGGCGTTGTACGGCTCTACTGTTCCAAAGCAGACACTGTCAAGATAGGCAACTTCACTGCTGTTATTATAGAAGGATATATACTTGTCGTACTGGAATGTTTTAAGATCCGGACCGGTACAACCTCTGTAATAAACCTCTTTAATAATCAATTGACCTGCGTAAGAGAGTGCAAGATCAACATTGAGGTTCAGATCTCCTTTCAATGTGTCAATCATTCTAATCTGGTCAATACTACGATTAAAAATTGGAATAGCACCGGACACCGGAGTTCCTTTGTCACTTACTGAGACACGGTAGAACCCGAATTGCAAATCAATTGAAGCTTTACCCTGTGAGTTTGTGAGGACCTTATACTCAACGCCATTGCTAGGATTGAGGACTTTAATTACGGCTCCCTCTTTTTTCTCATGTTCAAACCCTTGTGGATAGACCAGAGTAATATTTAGCTTTTTGGTTCCTTCCGAATAGGGATTCTCTCCTGCCAGTTCATTCAGCTTTTGCTGACATGAATAAACCAGGGAGGTAAAAGCTATAATTAGTAAAATGTATATAGTTCTTTTCATATCCGGTTAGTATTAAAATTTAATTCTTAAAGTTGCGCCATATGCAAAATCTATATTCCTTGCAATTGTGTTTCCTGTCGCCCAACTTTTAATAAATGGGTTACTTTTAGTAAAGTTATTCACATAGAACGAGAGTGAGGCTAAGTCTCCAATCTCTTTGGTAAGGCTAAGGTTGGACATAAAATAGGCCCCGTTACCGTCCTGAACATAGGTATAAACATTATTCTCCTTTCCAATCAAAGATGAGAATCTCGGATCCTGGGCCTGTGCCTGAGTAAACGGTTTGGCAATACCATCAAATCCCATATATGCAACTGGCCATACACCTGTGTAGTACTCTTTCTGGTTGTATATACTGCCACTGACCCTGTTCCCATTTTCATCAAGCAGATATGCCCACTCTTTACCATTGTAGTATGAAAGTTTCTGGGATCTTGCATAGATTGTACCCTCAATTCTCAACGAAATTGTCATCCGGATTTCCGGAATGTGAGTGGTTGCTGTAAGGTTTGCGGTTAATCCATCTCCCCAAATCCCATTATATGTTGTTACATTGTTTGTTCCTCCAAGGAAAAATGCTGCAAATTCATATGAACGACCTGCGTTGGCTGGAAGAGTTGAGTGTGGCCTTTTTGGATAGTAAGAGTTTAATCTTTCAGTAACCTCTTTACTGTATGAGTATCTGGCATCCAGTCTGAAAGAAGTTCTTATTGCTTCTATCTTTCCGAAATCCATTGTTAACTCAACGCCCTGTCTTGTACTTGGCTCTCCATTTGCCTGCATTCCTGTCTGCACAAAGGTGGTGTCACGAACCGATGTCGGAATCATTACCTCTCCGAGTGACGGATTATCTTTATCTCTTACATAAATATCTCCTGTTACTTTATCTATCCTGAACTCAGGATTGTTTGGTACGGTGAAGTTTTCATCACTCTTTTTGTATGTATACGGGATATGAGTTGTCTCTGTTATGTATGGATTTTTAGATTTATTATTATAATAAACCAATGATATCTGAACACCCCCGAGATTGGCATCTAATCCAACCTCGGTATTACGGCTTCTTGACCATTTAAGATTTGGATTGAAATAATCTTTAAATACCCTGGTATTAGCAACATAAAAATATTTATTCTGAGTGCCGTAGTTTTTAGAATAAACCATAAAGTCATCATAATCATCCATTGGATAAAGGGCGGCAAGAGAAGGCAGTTTTTCCATCATACCCCATCCGCCTCTTATGCTCAGATTTCTCAGAAATCCTGCATCAGATCTTTTGTCAATGATCGTGTATTTGCCGTTGAACCTTGGTGATGCTGAAACTGCATTTTTGTATGTCATATCTTTAACGTAGTTTCCTTCGATACGAATACCTGCAACGAGAGATAGTGATGTCTTTCCGATAGGTATTATTGCATTATCCTCTACATAACCATTAATATTGTGAAGAAACGGGATATCTGAGTAAGGTCTTGGTCTTTTACCGTCAGGATAGAGGTTGTCGGAATAAACAACACCATCACCGATATTTCCACTGGTGGTCCAGCCAATCCCGACTTTGAGTTTATTTAGTATTTCGCCATATCTCTTATTCAGGTTCGCTTTAATGTTAGCGCTAAAATTCAAACCCTTGCTGTCAGTTGTCTGAAGATTGTAAAACTGCGCAGGCATATAGTTTGTTTCATAGTACCCATCTACAAGAGAATTTGCTATCGGACGTAAAGTAGCATATGAATAATACTTGTTGGTTTTATAGAGATCATCTTTATAGCTTGCACTGACATTGAAGTCAATATTTGTTATATAATTGCTGTTAATAAGCCAGTTTGCACTAGCTCCAAACCTGATTGCATTGTCGGCTGTTGATGACCATGTGTCTTTGTATGCATCCGGATCGGCTTTTGAATCCTGACGTCCTATTGAACCTCCCAGATTGATATTCAACTGTAACGGTCTACCCTCTCTGTTCAGGGTGTTTGTGTAGTTAATACCATATCCGTTTCGGAAATAGGTAGTGTAAGGAGATACCGGATCATCGAATGCATGTGCATATTCGGCGTTGACATTTATTACTCCGCGATCTTTCTTTAAATCAAATCCTTTACTTAAAGAGACTTGTTTAGTTGAAGGGTTTAATGTTACAGTTGCAGAAAATGGTGTGCGTCCTCTTTTGGTTTTAATTACAACCAGACCCGAAGTCATATCTCCGTATTCAACCGATGGGACACCGGTGATTACCTCAATTGACTCGAAATTTGATGCAGAGAGGTTCCTTGTATCAACTCCGTTGCTTCCGGAAAGTGCACTGTTAGATGATAGCCTTACTCCGTCGACCTCAACAGCTGTTCCGAATGAGCCGTTACCATCACCGCCCCTTAGATTGAAGATACTCTCTTTCATAAGGTCCGGATTTACTGTTTTACCACCTGGAAGCAAGCTCATAATGTCAGTAGGATTAATCACCTGAAGGTGGTTAATTGCCTGTCTGTCCATCCTTGTGGATGTGTTGATTGAGCTTTTGTTCTCCTGTGCTGTCACAACCACCGACTGGAGTTTGAGGTTGTCCTCTTTAAGCCTGAATTTAAGACTATCCAGATCCTTTTCGATTGTGATACTGGTAGTAAGTGTCTGAAATCCCAGGCAGGTTATCTCCAGTTTTGTCGTTCCCGCCGTTACCTTGTTTATGGTGAACATACCATTTGATGTGGTTGTTGCCCATAGGTTAAGATCAGGAAGGTTAATCAGAGCCATCTCAATTGGAAGCCCGGTTTCGCTCTCAAAGACGAAACCCTTTACTGAGTATAGCTTTCTGGCTGTCTGAGCCGGCAAAATTGTTGCAAACCCAATACAGAATAGAAAAAATACCAATAGTTTCCTTTTCATAGTTAAGTTAATTAAGTTTTATAATTTGGTTATTAGATTAAACTTAAGATTCGGTTACATTAGTCTGTACAGTTAAACTGTTTATAATTGTTTTTAAATTTTCGAGCTGAATATCCAGATGGCCCCTGTCAAGAGAGCCTTTCCGGTATTTACCGGCACATCTCTCCAGATCTTTTTTAAGAGTGTTAAGTTCATTCCATACCAGAGTCTGAAGGTCATTCAGATAAATCATATTTATACCCATAGATTTTTTCTCGGTCAGGATATTCTTCGGAGCAATACTCTTTAACCTGTCAATATACACTTTATGCAGACTCCGTTTGTACACATCAAAGGGTTCACCTTTATAGACCTCTTTAAAGATAGAGCCGCGGATATCTGAAAACAGCTCCTCTACCGAATAGTTATCCGGATTACTGTAGGAGGCATCAACCATCCTTGAGAGAGATGCCATAGAGAGCATCTCGTTGATGTAACCACCCTGCATTGCTCTAAGGTTTCTCTCATAAGATCCCGATGCGTCAAATTTTGAAATAAGATCTTTTCGCACAAGCCAGTGAGGCATCTCGAAGACGTTATCTGCAATAAACCTGAAGGCCCTTTTCTGTCTCTCCTTTTCAACAGGGGTGTATACGGCGCCATCTTCTGCCTGTTTTTTATAATTCTCGTACATCCCGCCTATGCTGGTTGTAACGTGCCCCATATACCGTCTCCATTGTGCAAGGATCTCTTCGTAAAAATCCTTGACCGGTTTGAAATCTTCCCGGGGTTCCAGAATCCATTTGTCAAAATTAGCAACAACGTATCTGAGATTCTTCAAACCAAGCTCACCGGCCTTTATTGCATCATCGCCAAGATCTTCGGCCTGCCCGCGCGGATCATTCTGGGTCATTCCGTGTTTTATGTAGAGATATGTTCTGTCTCCTCGCTTTTCCTCAACGATTTTATCAAGATAAGGGATCTCATCGGCAGATTTTTTTACATCGGGGAATACTCTGTAGGCCCAGTTTACGACATATTTGTCATATGGACCTACTTTAGGAATGTAATTTTTCACACCATCTCCCTCCTGCGCAATGTAGTTGTATCTGGCATAGTCCATTATGGACATTGTAGTGCCATATTTATCGGTGTAGGTTTTTGATCTCAAAGAATCTACCGGAATAGCCGAACTTGCGGCAAAATTGTGCGGCATCCCCAGTGAGTGACCCACTTCATGGCAAACAACCTGTCTGTAGAGTTCACCCATTACCTCATCGCTTAAGGTGAGAACTCTTGCCTGAGAATTTGACCCGGCAGTCTGAATTCTGTACCAACTCGATACCAACTTCATAAGATTGTGATATATACATACATGTGCCTCAATTATCTCTCCCGATCTCGGATCGGCTACATGAGGCCCGTAGGCATTCTCCTCCTGGGAAGCAAGGTAGTTCACCATTGAGTATCTGGCATCCATTTCATCCCAGTCGGGATCATCCTGTTTGGATGGGACATCTTTTGCAAGGATTGCATTTTTGAAACCGGCTGCTTCAAATGCCGGCTGCCAATCTTCAATACCCTGTTTGAAATATTTAACAAGTTTTTTAGGAGTTGCCGGATCTATATAAAATACGATAGGATTTTTGGGTTCAACCAGCTCACCTCTTTTGTATGCTTCCATATCCGAGGGCTCCAGTTTCCATCGCCTCACATATTGAGTGCCCTTAATTCTGAAGTAGTCGTAAGAGTAGTCTGTCTGGCCCTGTGTGAACATCCCGATTCTCTCGTCGGCAATTCTGGGCATCATTGGTGTTTCGGGAAGAAGCAGCATCGAGTGGTTTATTTCAAAGGTCACAAAGCCGTTTGATTCGGAACTTCCCCTTGGTTTGCCGGCTCTTTTGTATGTCTTCTGAGAACGGCACTCAATGTTGTTATTGAAGGCCTTCATATAGCCTATATAGCTTTTGTTATCTTCAATTGTTCCAATGGAAAAAGTGCTCTTTTTCATCTCGGACAGTCCGAATGTGATAGCATCTTTGGCGTACATTTCGGTTACATCTATTACATAAGATGAGTCAGGTCCGAATGCTTTGATGTCGAATGAATAAAATATTGGTTCAACAAAAGAGTTCTTAAATGAGGCATAGAGATCGCTCTCTTTGTCAACTCTATTGTAAATGTAGGGAGATCTCAGGTATATCTTCTTTTTATTACCTGACAGATCCCAGCGGAAAAGGGTTTCACTCAGGGATTCTCCGCCGTAACCGGCTCCTCCCCCTGTCTTAACAGTTCTGACCACAAGCAGGACTTCCCTGCCTATGAGGTTTTTAGGAATTTCAAAGAGATACTTGTCTCCAATCTGGTGCACTCCGAACATCCCTTTCTGGGAAATTGCCTTTGATGTAACTACATCGGAATAGGGCTTGATTTGTGCCGGTGCCGATTGTTTCTCTTTTGTTGTTTCGTTTGTTTCTGTCTCCTCTTTTGTCTGTTCCTGTGAGAAGGCGTGATTGGAGGAGGTTGTAAGGAAAATAATAATTGCCGTTAAAATTTTCACTAATGTAAGAGCTTTCGATTTTGTGTTCATTACAAAAGTTGGTTCTGATTGTTTTTAAATTTTGTTGACTATCAAATTGTAACAAATTCTGGTTTTTTCAAAAAACGAAAAATGTAATATAAATTTCAAAGATCCCCTGTTTTATTAAGGTTGCAAGGTAGGAATTATTTAATAAACGGAATAATTTTAAGCAAAAAAACTGAATGTAAATTACAAATTGAAAGTGCATTTAACTCATACAGAATAGAGTTCTGTTGGATTTTTTCATAAAAAAAGCCTCCTCACATTACAAATTGTGAGGAGGCTCTGGAAATCGAATATAATTTCCTTATTTCCTTATCATTCCAAATTTCTCCAGCAGGGCGTCAGCTCTTGGATCACGACCTCTGAATCTTCTGTAAAGCTGGGCAGCATCTTCAAGGTTTCCCTTTGAAAGGATATTTTCCCTGAATGAGTTTGCAACCTCTTTGTTGAAGATTCCCCTCTCTCTGAAAAGAGAAAATGCATCTGCCTCAAGAACCTCAGCCCATTTGTAACTGTAGTATCCCGCAGAGTATCCACCTGAGAAGATGTGACTGAATGATGTGGAGATACAAACTGAATCTACAACCGGCATTATCTGTGCTTTGCTTATTGCCTGCTTTTCAAATGTGGCTACATCCTTAATGGAGTCCTCTTTTGTGATTGAGTGCCACGCCATATCGTTGATCCCGAATGTGAGCTGTCTTACATTTCCGTATCCACTCAGATAGTTTCTTGCAGCAATAATTTTATCAATTAGCTCCTGTGGTATGGCCTCTCCTGTTTCATATTGAGTTGCAAATGATTTGAGGAATTCGCTCTCGGTTGCCCAGTTCTCCATTATCTGTGAAGGAAGCTCTACGAAGTCCCTTACCACATTTGTACCTGTAAGGGTAGGGTATGTTCCTTGAGCAAGCATTCCGTGAAGTGCATGTCCGAATTCGTGAAGCAGTGTGTTGAATTCATAAAATGTAAGTAAAGATGGGGTGGTGGCAGTTGGCTTGGTAAAATTACACACCAGCGAAACAAATGGTCTGAGCTCCTCACCATCTCTTACAGACTGCTCTCTGAAAGAGGTCATCCAGGCACCACCTCTTTTGCTCTCTCTCGGAAAGTAATCTACATAGAGCAATGAGAGAAACTTGCCCTGGCTATCGTTTACTTCGAAAACTTTAACGTCGGGATGGTATACAGGAATAGCACTGTTTTGAGTAAATTTCAATCCGTAAAGTGAATCGGCAAGCGAGAAAATTGCCTTCTCTACATTTTCAAGGCGGAAATATGGTTTGAGAAGTTCGTCATTGATAGCATATTTTTCATTCTTATATTTTTCTGACCAGAAGCCGAAATCCCAGGGCATTATCTCCCCCTTAAAGCCATTCCCTGCGGCATATTTCTTTATCTGCTCCAGCTCTTTTTTTGCAAAAGGCATTGTTTTGTCTAAAAGGTCATTAAGAAAATTATTGACTGTTTCGGGGTTGCCTGCCATGTTGTTCTCAAGAACATAGTGAGCATGAGTGGGGTAACCAAGCAGATTGGCTCTCTGAAGTCTTAACTGTGAAATTCGTTTTACATTTTCACTGTTGTCGGATTCATCATTGAAAGAACGTCCGTTATAGGCTCTCCACATCCTTTCCCTCAACTCCCTCTTATTGGAGTATTGCATAAACGGGCCGTAACTTGGTGCATTGAGTGTGAATACCCAACCTTCCAGTTTTCTCTCTTTAGCCTCCGATGCTGCCCCCTCTTTTACAAAAGATGGAAGCCCCTCAAGCTGAGTGCTGTCGGTTATGTGAAGAGTAAACTTATTAGTAGCAGCAAGAACATTCTGACCAAATTTTAAAGAAAGTTGAGAAAGCTCTTTATTTATCTCCCTGAATTTTTCTCTCGCCTCTCCTTTGAGCCCTGCTCCGTTTCTTGCAAAACCTTTGAAGGTCTCTTCGGTTAATCTTAATTGCTCTTTATTCAGTTGCAGATCGTTTCGCTTTTCATAAACAACTTTAACCCTTTCAAAGAGTTTTTCATTGAGCATAATATCGTTAGAGTACTCGGTAAGCAGAGGTGAGACCTCAAGTGCAATCTGCTGCATGGTGTCACTTGTATTCGCTTCGTTCAGATTAAAGAAAATTGAACTTACTCCGGAAAGTTTGCTTCCTGCATATTCCAGCTTTTCAATAGTATTTTCAAATGTTGGCTCATCAATATTGCTGGCGATTGAATCTATCTGTAATTTACCCTCTTCAATAGCGAGAATGAAGGCAGGTTTGTAATCTCCTTCAGTTATCTTATCAAAATTTGGAGCTCCGTATGGATGGAGTGATTTTTCAAGTAATGGGTTATTGCTTTTCATATTATTGCTGTTACACGATAAAGCCGTAATAACGGTAATAACGGTAAAAAATGTGCCGGCTTTTAGTTTCATAGTATGGTGGTTAATATAAAAGTTGCCGGATTTCAGAGCATTTCTTATCATCCGGCAACCTTAAAGGGTTAATATTTTTATTGAATCTGGACAACCAGATATTTTGTCTGCTCCCAGAAGGCTGCAGGAGATGAGATGTTCAGAACCTGGAATCCATTCTCATCCAAATCAAGTGAGTATGTGCCTGCCGGGTGAACCGATAGAACCTTTGCCTTTTTGGCATTAAGTTTTACCGAGTTTACATTTCGGATATCAATCTTCACAAAAGCACTCTGTTCAGCTTCGTAAGAGATTCTTGCCGAGCGGAAAAGACCTCCTTTCGACAGGACCTTTGCTGCAATAAGATCATCTTTACTTCCAATGATGTAGAACGCAGTGTTCAGAAGTTGATCCTGTGTAGCTATTGTCTCTTTCTGAACCTGTTTTTCCTGAGTAAGAGTTGATACATCACTGCGAAGATTTGAAACAGCCTGATCCAGTGTAGCAATCTGCTGAGTCTTAATTCTCAATTGTGAATCCTTCTCTTCAAGTTGCTTTTGTAAATCAGCAATGAGCGCCGACTTCTCTTCCAGTTCAACTGTCAGAGCATCAAGTCTCTTTTTAAATTGCGCAGATTGAATACGGTTATCATTTTTGAGTTTTTCGATCTGTTTTTTGTATCCGGCTATTGCCTCTCCAATTGCAGAGACATCCGATTTCATCTGCTCTCTAGAGCTGAGAGAAAGCTCCTTACCCTGTTGTGTCTGGAGTGCAAAGATATTCTCAGCTTCACGCAACGATTTAAGTCCGTTTTCAACTTCGTTAAGAGTTTCGAATACTCTCTCGAGTTCGGCGCTGGTAGAGTCTTTAGCAACAGCAAGTGAATCATACTGTGCGACTAACGTTTTGTATTTTTTTGAGCTCTCAACACAAGATGTTAGTGTGAAAGCTATCAATACAATGATCAAAATTGGTATTATTTTTTTCATGGTGTTGGTAATTAATATTTTAATGGTTTATTTTCGCTCTTGATTAATCATCAAATGTAGCTAATAATTCACTTAACTCGCAAATAAATATCCATTTCTGAATTTTTTATATCTGATTCTGAACTAAAACTCCGGGGGCATGAATTTATTTTGCAGTGTAAATATTTTAAAATATACATTATGGAAAAATCATTAAACAGAATCGAGGTAAGGGGAAATGTCGGATTTGATCCAAGAATCAACAGTTTTGAAGATGGGTCTGTAGTAATGAGGGTATCTCTGGCAACCAACGAGAGTTTTAAAAACAAAAAAGGGGAGATGCAGGAAGAGACCGTGTGGCACAACATTGTTGCCTGGGCAGGGAAAACTATGCCCGATTTCAATAAAATTAAGAAGGGAGATTTCCTCTCTGTAACAGGCAGGATCAAACCTGTCCAGTACCAGACCAAAGCCGGAGTTGAAAAACAGACTTACGAGATTGTTGCCTACAGCATAAAACTCTCCGACAGCATAGAGGAATAGAAAATTATACCTATTTTTGGGGTGTTAAACGGAGTCCATCTTGACTCCGGTAACTCAGCTTATGGAAAGAGAATTATACATTTATAACACACTCAAAAGGAAGAAAGAGAGGTTTGAACCGGTTGTTAAGGGAATGGCGGGAATCTATGTATGCGGGCCCACTGTCTACGGTGATGCCCATTTGGGACATGCAAGACCTGCCATTACTTATGATGTACTGGTAAGATTATTCAGACATCTTGGATATAAAGTAAGATATGTCAGAAATATCACTGATGTGGGGCACCTCGAAAATGATGCAGATAGCGGTGAGGATAAAATTGCTCAGAAAGCGAGGATAGAGCAGCTGGAGCCGATGGAGGTCGTTCAGCACTTTACAATAAGGTATCACGAAGCAATGAAGCTGCTCAACACCTTGCCACCCAGCATTGAGCCAAGGGCATCGGGGCACATTATCGAACAGATTTCTCTGGTAAATATAATTCTGGAGAACGGATTTGCCTACGAAAGTAACGGCTCGGTATATTTCGACGTGGAGCGCTATAACAGCAAGTATCCCTACGGAGCTCTATCGGGCAGGTCGCTGGAAGATATGATGAGCAGCACCGGACGGTCACTGGAGGGTCAGCAGGATAAGAGATCGCAATACGATTTTGCTCTTTGGAAAAAGGCATCACCTGAGCACATTATGAGATGGCCATCGCCATGGAGTGACGGATTTCCGGGATGGCATCTGGAGTGTTCGGCAATGAGTGCAAAATATCTCGGAAACAATTTTGATATTCACGGCGGAGGGATGGATCTGCTTTTCCCTCACCATGAGTGCGAACTTGCACAAAATACTGCAGCAAGAGGAGAGGGTGGTGTCAGATACTGGATGCACAACAATATGATCACCATAAATGGGCAGAAGATGGGTAAATCACTTGGAAATTTCATCACCCTGGAGGAGCTCTTTACAGGCAGCCACGCTATTCTCACCCAGGCCTATACCCCGATGACCATAAGGTTCTTCATTTTGCAGGCACACTATCGCAGTACTCTGGACTTCAGCAACGAAGCCCTTGCAGCTGCCGAGAAGGGGTTCAAAAGACTTTTGCAGGCCGCCAAAGATCTTCCGGCAGTAAAGAGTGTTGCCGGAGAGATCTCACCCGAAATTGCAGCAATTGAAAAGGGTATCTATGAGGCATTGTGCGACGACATGAACACACCTATTGCTATTGCACACCTGTTTGATGCAGTCAGAATCGTCAACTCTGCCAAAGAGGGGCAGATAAAAATAACCGAAGGGGACAAAACAGTTCTTGCCGGGTTGTTTGAGAATATAGTTACGGGTGTACTGGGGCTTAGGGACGAGAGCATACAATCTGGGAATAATAAAATCATTAACGGTGTGATTGAGATGGTTCTCGAAATGAGAAGAGAGGCAAAGGCATCTAAGGATTATGCAAAGAGCGACCAGATCAGAGATAAACTGACAGAGCTGGGAATAACCATAAAAGATACCAAAGAGGGGTCAGAGTGGAGCATTTAAGATGGTGTTTTTGAGAAGATTGTAAACAAACTCAAAATAGAACCAATATGAAAAGAAGAGAATTCTTTAAATATCTCTCTGCAACGGGAGCTGCAATTGCAGTAAATCCTGTACTGAAAGCGGCAGAGGGATCTCCTTTGTTCACCTCAGAGCAGACGATTGAAACAAACATCGCAGATGCCGTAAAAATTCCGCGATTAAAAAACTCAATGCCCGGGCTATTCCCCGGAAAAGTCATTAAAACGATAGACGAAAAGTCGGTAGTTGACGGGGTACCACAGGAGGATGCAGCATACCAAATGCTAAAGGCCTCTATGCTTGCACTTACCGGAGAGAAAAACCTGAAAAAGGCCTGGAGAAAATTTGTCGGGCCGAAAGATATTATAGGGCTCAAAGTTAACCCGGTAGCCGGAAAACTTCTTACCACCTCACATGCCGTTACCAAATCGGTTATAAAACAGCTTGAGGAGTCCGGAATTCCTCGTGAAAATATTGTCATCTGGGACCGCAGGGAGATGCAACTCCACGAAACCGGATACACAAAAGAGAACTATCCCGGCATCACTATTACAGGAACAGAGTGCCAGGATGAAAAGGGTGGCTTTTATGATGAAACCGGAAAACTCTACAGTGAAGGCAGAATAGACAAAAACCACTACTTCTTTGCCGAACTTGACGGGGTGCATGACGACTACACAATTCCTTACATGGTAAACGGGGGTAAATACTCCTACTTTACAAAGATCTGTACCGAAAAGGTTACAAAGATCATAAATCTGCCGATTCTTAAGAATGCAGGTCCCACAACAACCCTTTGTCTTAAAAACCTCTCGTACGGTGCAATAACAAATACCTCCAGACTGCACAAAATATGGCATGAGACCTGCGCTTACGTATGTGCCTTCCCTCCGTTAAGGGATAAAGTTGTGCTCAATATTGTTGATGGTCTTATCGGTTGTTACGATGGCGGTCCATCTGCCAAACCGCAATTTATATGCAATTACAACATGCTTCTTCTTGGTACCGATCCGGTTGCAGTTGACAGAGTTGGTCATGATGTTATTATTGCAAAGAGAATTGAGAAGGGGATTCAGAAAGAAGATGCTCAAAAAGCATCCAGGTTTATTGATATGGCTCAGGAGCTCAGGTTAGGTATAGGAGACAGAGATAAAATTGAGATTATAGAGAAAATTATCTGATGTTAAATTTTCAACCGATGTTTAAAAAAGTATCTGCAACAGTTGTTTTTCTGTTATTGGCCGGGTCGTTCGTATTTTCATTTACTCAGAGTTCTGACGAGCCGGTTGTAAAGAGAGAGCGAAAATTCACCGGGAGTGCCCTTTACGGATTTATGAACGGAGGTAGTGACCTCTATCTGGAGTATGGTTTTAAGGAGTTGAAAGCTTTTGAAGTTGTATATAAAGGGGAGGAGTATTCGGTAGAGATATACCTGATGCCAACTCCAGAAGATGCATTCGGAATCTACTCACTGCATACCTTTTCATCGGTGGTTACGGATACAATCGGCAGGTTTGACTGCCATTCAAAAAATCAGCTCCAGACAGTTATTGGCAGTAATTATATATCAATTGTTTACGAAAAAAGTTGCAATGGGGTTAAACAAGAGGCGGTTGAACTGCTCCGCCACTATACTCAAAACTTAGATAAAACTCCAGTAACAATACCGGAGCTTGTCACCGGAATAGCCCCTCCCGAATCGGGTGTGCTCAAATATCTGAGAGGACCGCTTGCCATAATGAACTCTTTCGGAGAGCTGGAAAATATCGTATCGGGTATCGATAGATACAGGATATGGGTAACCCGGGATAGAACTACAGGGAAAAGGATCGCAACACTTTTTTTCGAAAATCAAATGGTGCCGGATTTATTAAAAGAAAGAGTTTCAGCATCTAAAATAATAGGGTCAGGGAAAGATTATTTAGTGTTTGAATTTTAAACTTTTTTTTTATTACTTTTGCCAAAACGGCAATTTTTTCCTGACAAGTGGTTGTTAAAAATATCATACTTTCGACAGTATCGGTCTCCATCTACCTGTTTACAACGATGGGTGTCGGAAGGTATTCCTGCCACTGTGATCACTCATCGGAAATTTCACTCTTTGGCATTGTTTCAAAGTGCTCCTGTACTCATCACGAACATAAGGCTCAAAAAGAGCACCATTGTATTTGTGGTGCCCATCTTGATGTTAAAGAGCACAAAAGAGATGATTGTTGCAAAGTATCCTTCTTCTTCCTTGACACCGATCAGGATAGTCAAAGTTGTTTAATTGATTTAATTGTTCCGGATAACCCGTTGCTTATTCCCCAGAATATGTATTGTCCGGGGATAACTGCTATTCAACGGCCTGTAATTAAGACATTCCAGGCTCTGTTCCGAAAACCCCCGACTCACATATTCGAGCTGAATCGTCAGCTGATCTTATGATTTGACCTATTGGGATGAAATCTCATCTCCCGGTTTACCTTATGTTTTCGCAATCAGTTTTGCGGGGATAGTTTTACATATTCAATAATTAAATAAGATGAAAAGAGGATTTTCAATAATACTGATAACATACCTAGTGCTACAGGCCGGTTCACTTTTTGCCTCACCTGTAAAAAGATCTGTTGCCATCATAACAGATAAAACAACATTCGAAAATTGCGCATCTGCCATTAAAACATATTCTGAATCAATTAAAAACGATGGCTTGACACCGGTTGTGATTGTAGATAGATGGGGCGTTCCCGACTCTTTGAAGAAGGAGTTATATAAACTTTATAAAGAGAAGTGGCTGGAGGGGGCTGTTTTAATCGGAGAGGTTCCTGTCCCAATGATAAGAAATGCACAACACCTTACCACTGCATTTAAAATGGATCAAAGAAGGGCATGGGATCAATCATCGGTTCCATCAGACAGGTTTTACGATGACTTTGATCTTAAGTTCGAATATCTCAAAAGAGATTCGATTAATACATTATACCATTACTATAATCTGGCCGACGACTCTCCCAATACAATAACCTGTGATATCTACACAGCCAGAATCAAACCTCCGAAGGTACCTGGGAAGACAAAATATGAGCTCATAAGCGAGTATCTTGAGAAGGCTGCTGTTGAAAAGGGCAACAAAAAGAGAATTACAGACCTCTCATATTTTGCGGGACACGGATACAATTCAAACTGTATGGTAGCGAGAGCCGATGAGAGAATGACTCTTTCACAGCAATTTGCAATATTCAGAGAGGGTAAAGGCAAGCTTAACTACATAGATTACACTTTTGATGACTTTGTAAAATACAGGCTTATGGCTGAACTTTCAAGAGAGGATCTTCAACTTGCAATTCTCCACCATCACGGTTCGGAAGATGCGCAACTACTTAACGGTTCTCCAATTACCAGTATGCCAAACATCTGGCTTGACCTTACAAAAAAATTCTTCAGAGGCAAGATAAGATCGGCAAAGGACACAACGGAATCGAAGAGATATTATGTTGATAATTATTCCGTTCCGGAATCATGGGTTGAGAATGCATTTAACCCTGAGATTATGAAAAAAGATAGCATCGAAGATGCTTCAACAGACATTCTTATCCCGGATACATACGGATTCAAACCAAATGTTCCCGTTGTTATAGTTGATGCCTGTTTTAACGGCTCATTTCATCTTGATGACTATATAAGCGGCCACTATATCTTTAGCGAAGGAAAGACTATCGTATTGAAAGCCAATTCGGTAAACACACTACAGGACACCTGGACAAACCAATTGATAGGGTTGCTCGATCTTGGAGTTAGTGTCGGAAACTGGGCCAAAGGGCAGATGACTCTGGAATCACACCTGATAGGAGACCCAACTTATCGCTATATTTCATCGGTACCCGGGATGGAGTGGATTGACGAGTCAATGGTTACAAAAAAGGGAGATGAAAAGCTTTGGAGAAAAGCGATGAAAAATGAAAACCCTGAGGTGAAATCTTTAGGAATGAAGATGTTGTTCAATATCGGAAAAATCTCTCCGGAAGAGTTGCTAACCATACAAAAAAACGAAAGCAGGCCAACTGTCAGACTAGAGGCATTCTATCTTCTGAACAAAAAGTATAACCACCTTATAGTGGAGTCTATAAAGGCAGGATTGTACGACAATTACGAATTGACAAGAAGATTGGCAGCAAAAGAGGCATCTACAAACTGCGCTCCTGAACTACTGGAACATATCTTCCGGATAAGATTTGCACCGGGAACCAGCAAGAGGGTGGAATTCCAGCTTAAAGGGGCGTGCGAGGTATATTCTAAAAAGGAGGCATTGGACGCATTTGAAAAATATGTTCAGATGAATAGCGGCCAGTGGTACTTAAACAGAGCAAAAGAGAGGAAAATGCTTGAAAACGTACTTAACGGAGATGAGAAAGAGTTCTCAGAACTTCTTGATCCGGCCGTTGCTGTTAAAAGTAAAAGGTTTACAATCACTTCACTGAGAAATTCAAACAGTATAGCCTATCTGGATACACTGTTCAGATTTTTTAAAGAGTCTCAGGATGCCGATCTTAAAACTCTTCTTTCCGAGGCTTTTGGCTGGTATACAAATTCATACAAAAGAGATGAAATCATTGATTTTTGCAAAGAGCAATCATTGACCGAAAAGAGCGAAGTTGTTAAAAAAGAGTTGGTAAGAACTATCAACAGATTGACAAATTAAAAGAGAATTAACCAAATTTATACTAACCCAATTAATTTAATTTAACTATGAAGAGACACAAAAACCAGACTATTGGCAGAGGAGTTAAAAAACTCGTTCTGTTGGTGTCAGCGTTGTTTCTTATGACTGGATTCTGTACCGGATTGTCGGCACAGAGTACAGGTCAGGGAAATTATGCTACGCTGAAAGGTGTTGTACTTGAAAAGGGGACAACAGCTACCCCTGTAGAGTTTGCAACAGTTCAGGTTCTGCCTCAGGGATCGGTGGTAACCACCACATCCAAAGGGGAATTTATATTCGAAAGACTCTCTCCCGGAAAGGTGAATGTAAAGATTCAGTTTCTGGGCATGGAGGGGATTGACACCACATTCAATCTTGTGTCCGGTAGTGTTACTCAGCTGACTTTTCATATGAGATACAGCTCTTTCCGTCTGAATGACGTAACGGTGGTTGCTACCGAAAGTAAGGCGGGACAAGCCACAGCTTCAAATATCTCAAGGCAGGCCATGGACCACCTTCAGGCAAGATCGCTTTCCGATATAATGCAACTTCTGCCAGGAGGAGTAACTACTAATTCAGATTTTTCCACTGCGCAAAATTTTTCAATAAGAACTATTCTAAACGACAAAAGTAAACCTGCTTCTTATAACATGAATAGCATGGGAACGGCAATCATTGTCGATGGTGCACCACTCTCAAACAATTCAAATCTTCAGACACTTTCACCATCAATAAACGGAGGCGGAGGAGTAGTTGCAGGAGGTTCATCTCCTAACTCAGGACTGGATATCAGATCTATTTCAACAGATAATATTGAGTCGGTTGAAGTTGTCAGAGGTATTCCATCTGCCGAATATGGAGATCTCACTTCAGGTGCTGTAATTGTTAGATCGAAAGCTGGTAAAGAGCCGCTTACTGTAAGATTTAAAACAGACCCAAGTATATACCAGACATCTGTCAGCAAAGGTATAAGTCTGGGAGAGAACAGAGGCAGTCTAAACTTAAGCGGTGATTATGCATATAGTACCTCAGAGCAGACCGAATCGTATGCATATTACCAGCGTTTGACTGCAAAAGCGCTCTATTCCAATACATTTAAAAACCTCACATCAAACACCTCTTTCGACCTTTCATTAGGTAAAGATACCAGAGAGAGAAACCCGGATGATATGAGAACACAGCTTGAAACAGGAGCAAAAGATCTTGGCCTCAGGTTTAATACCAATGGTACCTGGAATATTAATAAAGGTTGGCTTAATAACCTTAAATATACGGTATCTGCAAGTTACAGAGATAAACACTCTTTCAACCAGGAGCTTTTGGGTAACGCATTTTCGGCATACTCAATGTCCAATACCGACGGAGCAGTTTTAAGCAACAGACCCGGACAGAAGGTATACCATATGAACGGAACCGAGCTTACAAATATCCCTTCAAGCGAAAGCAGTTATTATGCAACCTATCTGCCAAACGAATACTTTAGCCGATACGATATTTATGGTAAGGAGATTAACCTCTTCGCAAAGGTTAATGCGACATTTTCAAAGAGAATAGGCGATATTACAAACAGAATAGTTGTAGGAGCAAACCTAACCACAGACGGAAATATTGGAGACGGAAAGGTTTATGACCTGAAAAATCCTCCCTATAGAGTAGCAACTGCTTCAAATTCATCACCAAGACCACGTAAATACTCCGATATCCCTTTTATTAATCAAATTGGACTTTTTGCCGAGGAGAACTTTACCTGGAGTATGGGAGAAAGAGAGTTAACCGCAGTGGCCGGTATCAGGTACGATAACATAAACGGTAAAAATATCATTACTCCACGTTTAAACCTTTCATTTGAGGTGATTCCTGAAATGGTTTGGATAAGAGGAGGATACGGGATCAATGCAAAAGCTCCGGGAACACTCTATCTCTATCCTGAGAATGCATATTTCGACTTTGTACACTTTAACACTCTAAACAGCTCATCGGTTCCGGCTGCAGAACAGTTATTGCTCTCTTCAACAAAAGTTTTCAGCACAGAGAACAAGGCATTGAGAATTGCCTCAAATGAAAAGAGTGAAATAGGTCTTGACTTCAAATTCGGCAAAATGAGATTTGCGATTACAGCCTATAACGAAAACCTGATGAATGGTTACAATTTAGGCCTCAGAGCAGAGAATTTCAAATTGATTAACTACACCCAGTATGAGGTGGGAGAGGCTGTTCCCGGATCAATTCCAAAACTCAAAGAGAAGACTACCAATAAAATATTCATAAGTTATGCCACTCCTATGAATACTATCAGGGCGCACAGCAGAGGTATTGAGTTTGACTTTGACTTTGGAAGGGTAGATGCACTTAGAACATCATTTATTCTAAGTGGAGCCTATATGAGAAACACAGAATGGAATAACGCCAACTCATTCGGGACAGAAAAGAATCTCAACAGTGTGGAGAAAAACATCGGTATCTATGAAGAAGGTAACGAAAAAGATGAACGTGAGAGATTCGTTTCAACCCTGAGGATTATTCACAATATACCATCTATCGGGTTTGTCTTAACAGCTACAGCACAGGTTAATTGGATAAACAAATTCTGGACCAACTATGGAAACGATACAATGTTTGTATCTTATATCTCAAGAGTGGACGGGCAGGTTAAGCCCTTTAATCCAGCAATGAAGAACGATCCTGAATTTTCTTACATGTTCCCAAGCAAAAGTGAAACACGATTCATTGCTGAAAAACATTTCCCAATACTTCTTATTAACTTCAACCTTACCAAAGAGATTGGAGAGAATCTTAAGGCATCTTTCTTTGCAAACAATATGTTTAACAGCAGGCCTCTTTACGAAAGCAAACGTACTCCGGGCTCATTCACCCGACTGAACATCCCAATGTTCTTCGGATTTGAATTGGCATTAACAATTAAATAGTTAAAAAATGTCAGAGATGAAAAATATTTATAAAATATTAATAGTAGCTATTTTGGCTCTTTTCACCGCTGCATCGTGCCAGCAGTTCGAAGAGGCATCCAAAATAGGAGAGATTGAGTCACTAAGCGTGGTTGTAAAAGCTAACCTCAATCTGGGATCGGCCCCGGTTCCCAATTCAATTAATGTTAAGCTTGTAAACTTTGCCGAAAGGTTTGAGAAGACAGCAACATTAACTCTAAACGGAACTGTAACCGTTAGCGATATAATCCCAGGGATTTATACGATAACACTCTCCTCAGAGAAGTCTCAGGATGGATTTACATACAACTACAGTGGTAACCTTGTTAACGTTGACCTGGTTACAAATAATAAACAGGTAACTGTAAACCTTGGAGCATCCAAATCGGGAGCCCTTGTTATGAAGGAGGTCTACTATTGCGGATCAAAAACTCCGACAGGAGGTTCTTATTTCAGAGATCAATTCTATGAAATATATAACAACAGCGAGACCGTACAAAATGTAAAAGGGTTGTGTATTGCAATACTAAATCCGCTTACCGCAACAGCCAATCTGCCTGTTTGGCCCGGCACCGATGCCGCAAACTTTGTTTACGCCTCAACTATCTGGCAGGTACCAAAAAATACAGATTACTTCCTGAATCCGGGAGAGTCAATCATTATTGCTCAGATGGCCGATGACCATAAAAAGGCGAACCTTAATCCAACCTCTCCGGTAAATTTATTAAGTGCAGAATTTGAAACATTTGTTAATACAACATCTTTGATTCAGGATAATCCTGCAATTAATATGTTTATGGCATTCTGGCCGTCACCCACGCCGCAATGGCTTACAACCGTATTCGGGGGTGCATTTGTAATCTACTTCCCGACCCAGACAATTGATCCGAATAATTTTGTAAGTCCGGTGGGTAGTACAACCAAAAACTATAAAATTCCGATTGAAGAGGTTGTGGATGCTTTGGAGCTGGTTGGTAATGCAAACCAGGTTCAGTTAAAACGGATGCCAGCCGTGCTGGATGCAGGAGCTGCTACTGTAGGTGGTACTTACCTTTCTGTGAGTGTTGCCCGTAAAGTTAAGGAGACCAAGGGAGACGGAAGAGTGATTCTGTATGACACCAACAACAGTACAGAGGACTTTGAGGTTATGAACCCTCCGGTTATCAGGAGATATGGTGCAAAAGCCCCATCATGGAATACTTGGAAATAATGTTTAACAAATTCAACACTATGAAAATGAGAAAAGTTAAATATATATATTGGGCAGGAGCACTATTAATGACTCTTTTAACCACTCAATTTACGGTTGCCCAGAGTGCGGCGAAACAAAATTCGCCGGCATCGGTAGAACTTTTAAAGGCCGGATCACTATGGTTCAACACAAACAATGCTGCCGGACTTGCATTTGACAACCTTAAGTATTACAGCAATCTGGACTTTATTTACAGGGTCAGGAACGGTGATTTCAAAAGAAATCATGACGGAGAGAAGGAGAGCTTACTTGGAGTATCAACCGAAGGAGGTCTGAACCTTGGGGGCGGATATGCCTGGGGAAGATTCTCTTTTAACAACGAAACTCAAAGGAATACCCTCTTCAACACCACTATGATAAACCCTGAGAGAGGAATGCCTTTCTATACCGTTGATAAGAATGTAAGTGACTGGAAAAAACAGAACTACAAACTTGAGATGAAGGTGGCCAGTAAACCACTTTGGGATAAGTATACTGTTGGAGTTCAGGGAGAGTATGTTGCAAGTACCGGTGCTAAGCAGATTGACCCAAGATCGGTAGGAAACTACTATACAATAACAGTAAAACCCGGAATTGCTGCAGCTTTCGGAAAACATGTGATTGGTTTGAACATGGTTTATCAGAACCTTGTTGAGGAGACCAGGACAACAAACAGTAATTCTCAGCAGAGTCAGGATGTTTTTGTAATTAAAGGTCTTGGTAACTTCTATTCGGCAGTAGTGGGCGGTCTTCAGTCTTTAGGATTATTTGCCTACAAAGGGAACAACCTTGGCGGAGATATTCAGTATTCGTACACAATTTCTGACTTAAGATTTTTACTTACAGGAAATTATCTGCTCAGAGTTGAAGATGTGATAAGCTCTCCTACAAAACCTAAGAAAGAGGGAACCATAAGAGAGGAGACAATGTCTGCAGGGCTGGTTGTTACAAAAAAATGCGACAATTTCCATAGATTGGAGCTCTCTTACAGCAGTGCAAAATCGAATGGAATAGAGTATGTTCAGGTTCTGGATAACACCTATGAGGTTCAGAGATGGGTAGATGTTTACAGCAGTATCCGCTCTACTTACAACCAGACCGATATGCTCTTCAAATATGACTTTTTCAGGAAGGCATCTCATGAGTACTCATGGAAGGTAGGAGTCTTTGCAAACTACAGAGATAACGATGACATCTATCTGCTTCCGAAATCGAAGATGAGAATTGAGAATCTCTATTTGGGTATCAATGCAAAATTCAATATCCCGGCGAAACTTGCCAACAGGTTTATGATTGGTGCCGATGTAGTTTACAAGAACAACATCAACGGGTACTATATTTATAAAGGAGCCGATCCTACCTCTCCTGTTATAACTGAATTTATGACACCTGATATGCAGTATCTGAGACAGGATTATTATAAAATAGGCGGGGAGATAAGCTACTTTACCAACATCAGCAAGACAAACAAGTCGGGAATGTTCCTGAAGATTGCTGCCGACCTCTATAATCCGCTTGAGGGTGAAGGTAACCGTACCCAGACCACCTTAGGAGTAGGATTTACATTTTAAAAGACTGCTCCGTAATGTTCAGAAAAATATTTATTACCATTATTGTGGCTCTATCACTCTCTGCACTATCTTTCGGTGCAGAGAGGGGTTTTGCCATTGTTATTGACAATGACACATATTCGGCATGCAAAGCCGAAATCGAGACCTACAGATCTGTACTTAAAAGTGAGGGGCTCTCTGCAGTTATTTTATCGGGGAATTGGGAAAATCCTCAGGAGATCAGGGATGTACTCCGCAGGATGTACCTTGAAAACAGTTTAGAGGGAACAGTTTTCATAGGAAACATACCAATACCCATGATCAGAGATGCCCAGCACTTTACTTCTGCTTTTAAAATGGACCAGGAGATGTTTCCTTTGATGGACTCCTCTGTTCCGTCCGACAGATTTTACGATGACTTTGACCTTAAATTCAACTATCTGGGCAGGGATAGCGTGAAACCACTGTTTCACTACTACTCACTCAGAGGCGACTCACCGCAGAGAATATCCTGCGATATCTACAGCGGAAGAATCAAAGCCACCAGAGGGGGAGATGAGGGGTACAGACAGATAAGGGAGTACTTTAAAAAGCTCTTCGCCGAAAGGGCAAAGGAGAACTATCTGGATGTTATCACATCATATACCGGAGATGGCTCATTCTCAAACAGTATTACTGCATGGAGAGAGGAGGGTCACACTCTCCGAGAGCAGTTTCCGGAGTCGTTTAAAAACAAGAACTCTGTGAAGTTCCTTCTTTTTAATATGTATCCCTATATGAAGGATATCGTATCGGAGGAGCTGCGCCGCGAAGGGATGGACCTGATGCTGTTTCATGAGCATGGAATGCCTCACAGGCAATATCTTACCGGAATTCCTCAAGCCAAAGGGATATCGGAATACAGTGATGCTGCAAAGGCACTTTTCAGAGTAGCTTTGAGAAAAGAGAGTGATACTTCAAAAAGAGAGGTGATGAAACGGAAATGGATGGAGGGTTACCAGATTGACTCTACATGGTTTGCCGGGGTTTCCAATCCGGAGCAGCTTAAAAAAGATTCGCTTGACGAGGTGAGGATGGGTATCGTACTTGAAGATATTCCGCAAATCAAACCAAATGCGAGAGTAGTGCTTTTTGATGCCTGCTATAACGGAGATTTCCGTGAGGACTCCTTTATTGTCGGTGAGTATATATTCGGCGGAGGCAAAACTCTGGTTGCAATAGGCAACAGTGTGAATGTACTCCAGGATAAATCGGCCTGTGACCTTATGGGGATGCTTGGTCTCGGGTTCAGTACCGGGCAGTGGATGCAGAATGTAAACATTCTTGAATCACACATCATTGGCGATCCAACCTTCAGGTTTAAACCAACACATCCTGTTTCAATTGATTTAACCTCAGAAGAGCCGGAGTATTGGCTCTCAGTTTTAAAACTTGAAAAAGAGGCGGATCTGCAAGGCCTGGCCCTGCATAAACTCTTTGACCTTAACTATACGGGCCTGGATAAACTGCTCTACGATACCTATTTTACATCTGCCTTCTATACTGTAAGACTCCAGTGTTTTCATCTGCTCCAGTTTTACGGCGGTGAAAAATTTGAAAAATTGCTGGAGAGTTCGGTTTACGATCCTTATGAGTTTATCAGAAGAAAATCGCTCTTCTCTATGGGAAGAATAGGGAAGGATAAGTTTATCCCGGTAATTACTTCGGTATTTCTGAATGATTATCTGGACGAAAGGGTTCAGTTCAATGCAATGTTCTCTTTTGATTTGGTTGATATGGATAAACTTGAGACCGAATTCAGGAGGCAGTTAAATGATTCTAACTCATTTGATCTTAAAGAGGCTGTATGGAATGATTTCAACTCGAGGCTCAAATCGAGAAAGAGCATATCTACAATGAGTAACGACATTACAAACAAATCGAAGAGTCTTAAGGGGCGTCTTTCGGCAGTCAGAATGCTCAGAAACAATACCTACCATAACAAAGTTGAAGAGCTTTTAAGGGTTCTCAAAGATAACTCCGAGGAGACCACATTGAGAGTTGCGCTTGCCGAGGCTTTGGGTTGGTTCACACTCTCTCACAAAAGAGAGGAGATTGTATCTGCTTGTAAGGAGATTGAGGCAATGCAGGGAGTAGATCCTGTGCTTCTGAATGAGGTGATTAAGACAAGAGGCCGGCTTGAAGTATATATGCGATAATTGATGGATGATATGAAAAAGAGAGTAATATTTTTATTTATCACTCTGATATCTGTTTTAATGGTATCGGAGTCAGCGGGGAAGAGTCGCATTGTTAAATCTTCCGGAAAGTTTGACACACGTTTTCTTATTGTGGTAGATAAACAGAGCTACGATGCTGCCACAAATGAGATTAACGGGTACAAAAAGGTACTTGAGTGCGAGGGGCTTGGTGTTATTATGCTCATTGGTGAGTGGAGTGATCCCATGGTGTTGCGCAATGAAATTAAGGATATTTACAAAAAACGTCCTCCTCTGGAAGGTGCTGTTTTTGTCGGAGATATTCCTGTTGCAAGGGTTCGGAATTTCCAGCATGCAACCACTGCATTTAAAATGGATGAGGACAATTTTCCTATGGCCGATGCATCTGTTACAAGTGACCGCTTCTATGATGATCTGGATCTTGAGTTTGAATTCATTAAACAGGATCCCGAGAATCCGCGCCATTTCTATTACAAGCTAAAGGAGAGCTCTCCCCAGACTATTGCAAGCGAATTTTACTCGGCGAGAGTGCTTCCCCCATCCGATTACGGTGTGGATACCTATGAGCTGCTCAGAAGATTTTTTAAGAAGGCTATCCTTGCACACAGTGAGAAGAACTATGCCGATAACATAATCTTCTTCAATGGCCATGGATACAACTCCGATTGTATGACAGTATGGCAAAATCAACAATTTGCTATTAAAGAGCAGTTTTCCGAGGCTTTTAAATCTTCGAAAGGGAACGCTTTTTACAACTTCAGACAGGATCCATACATGAAGTTCAAACTTTTTGAAAAAATGCAAAGAGTGGAGACAGATCTGTTTGTCTTCCATGAACATGGAGCATTTGATATCCAGTATATCAACGGCGATTTTCCTGCCCCCAACATGCTTCGATACAATCCTGCAAAAGAGGGATCAACTGTAGCTCCGCCTCAGGGAACGTGGTACAGTGGTGTGAAACCTCCTGTCGGGCCAATGGAGGCAATGGGTGTCTCTCTGAGGAACACCTACCGTCGCTATAAAGGTGAACGGGCAGAAAAATACCGGAAAGATATGATTTCGGAACTCGGGTTGAGTGAGGATTTCTTCTCTGCCGGGAATTTAGAGATCTCCCGTTTTGAAGACTCAACTCTGCAGGCAAACATCAACATTAGCCTCTCTGATCTTAAAGATGTCAAACCACAGTCGAGAGTCTCAATATTTGATGCCTGCTATAACGGTTCGTTTCATCAGAAGGGCTATGTGGCCGGATATCACATTTTTGCAGATGGTAATACAGTCGTAACCCAGGGTAATACTGTGAATGTGCTGCAGGATAAATGGTCAATGGAGCTCATTGGAATGCTTGCCGAAGGTGCACGTATCGGTTTCTGGCAAAAGGAGATACAGACACTGGAGTCACACCTGATAGGAGACCCCACCTACCGCTTTACACCGGGTTCCCCATCTGCCGACAGAGCATCTGACGGCGTTCGTCTTAACCGGGATCTTGCTCTCAAGTCTAAAGATAGCAGGTACTGGCTGCAAGTTCTGGAAGGTAACACGACAGGCAAAAACATTTCGGATAAAGATTTGGTCAACTATCCGGGCGAACTTTTCAATAGTCCAAACTATAAAGCAATAGCGCTTAAACAGCTCTCCAGGAACCCGCCTCCGGGATACTCCTCACTGCTTTTAAAGTATGTGAAAGAGAGTCCTCACTATATTGTAAGGATGCAGGCTCTTAAGAGGTTGATTGACCTCTCCGACAATAATTTAGTTGATGCCTTACTGGTTTCTCTTGAAGATCCTTACGAACTTACCAGAAGGAATGCAGCCCGTTTTGCCGGCTATTCCGGCGACAACCGTCTGATATCACCGCTTGTTCACACCATCCTCTTCTCAAACGAGAGTCAAAGGGTGCAGTATGCTGCCCAGAACTCCCTACTGATGTATGACAAGAATTTGGTTTTGGAAGAGATTGCCAAACAGGCAAAAGGATCAAACCTCCTCAATCCGGAGAAGACCATCAGTGATCTCACCAAAATGTTTAACGGAGAGTTTAAAAGACAGGATGTATCCCTTGCAACAATAATGGACAAAAAGAGCGCCCCCGAAAAGCGGATATCTGCCATAAGATCATTGAGAAACTACAACAACCACAAACAGGTTACCCAACTTCTTGAGGTTTTGCAGGACTCTTCCGATGACCTTAAGGTAAGAGTAACCCTGGCAGAGGCACTCGGTTGGTTCAACTGGAGTATCCGCAAAGCAGATATTGTCAAAGCTCTTAACACCCTGCTTGCCGATAAAAGTTTGCCGCCAGAGTTGCGGGACGAGGTCCAGCAATCGTTTAACCGACTGCAGTAACCTTGCCAAGGTTCTTGAACACCACTGACTGAAAGCATGCTCCTGCATGTTGCGGGCTTATAAAAACCTCTTCACATACCGGGCAAGTCCATCCTCATCCGCTCACAGGTTCGCTCCTTGCGGCTGATTATGCCCGGGTATTGTAAAGAGGTTTTTATTATACAGCCTCGCGGAGAGAATATGCTTTCAGTCAGTTGTTTAGCAAGAACTTGGCAATCTTATTGGTTGAGAGGTGTATGAAAAATGCTGACTCGCCCTTCGGGCTCAGACAGACGCATTTTTTCTAAGAAAATCCTGCGAAGCAATTCACCGCATTTTCTAAAGCCCTGCGGTAGCTGGTCTGTTGTTATTGTGAGTAAAATATTGATCAATTAATTGGCATTATGAAGGGGTTTAAAACCCGGGTATGTGTGTAAGGGAGGTAATGCAATTGACCGCCTTGCCTAAAGCTCAGCAAAAGCTGTGTCTGCTCAAGAACCTTATCTGTTACTGATTGGTTGTGAGTGGTTGCGGGCTTATAAAAACCTCTTCACATACCGGGCAAGTCCATCCTCATCCGCT